>NZ_JBGUIH010000033.1:0-48417 GCF_045112895.1 Methanobrevibacter sp.
TTGAGATGTTACAGAATGCGCAGATTACTTTTGCACCGGTTCCTTCGAGGATTTTTGCGGTTCTTTCAGCTGCTGATCCTTCCATTAGGTCTACGAATCTGAATGGTTTTCCGCCGATTGCTGTTTCTAACGGTACGGTTGCGTCCATGACTATTTTGTCTGTACAGAATTCTTTGATTCCTTCGACGGTAGGTTTTTGTGCTGCTAATGGTACGGTTAGGATTAATACATCTCCTTCTTTTGCTGCATCTTCGTTAGCCATACCTACCATGTTTAAGTCATAGTCTGCTAAGTCTTCTTTTGCTTTTGCAACTACGTCCAATGCCTTTTCTTCTTTTCTTGAACCTACAATTACTTCAACACCAGCAATAGCTAATCTTTCAGCAATTCCAAGTCCTTGTGGTCCGGTTCCTCCAATAACACTTACCTTCATTTTTATCACCTATTTTTTATCATACAATAAGCCGCCGACGAATATCAAGTATTCCGGCAGTTTACCATCATGAGCATAAAGAATTTCATATCCGAAGATTTCCTCGATGGCCCTATCCACTTCTCCACCTAAAGATTCTATTGAATATCTCATTTTGAAAGGCATTTTGCAAGGAGCTCCGAATTCCCTTGTACATCTCATGCACAGGTTACATTTGCCTAAATATAATCCTAAAGCATCCTCACTTTCTTGTGCGTAAATTTCATTCATTAACTTAACCTTAAGCCTTTCAAAGCGTTTCAAAACAAATTCCAGCTCTTGATCTGAGAAAGTGTGTTCGAGCTCTTCGGGCGAAAAGTCAATCTTAAAAGCAATTATCTTAAGTTTATTATATGTATTCCATACATCGTCGACATCGAAATCAAATGGAGGATAATTCCAGTTATATCCTAGCATTTCCTGCTCTTCGATGCATAATCTAGAGATTTTTTCAAAATCAACATACTCATCATAAAACTCTTGAACATCAACATCGGCCGTGATTTTACTAATCTCTGACATAATTAATATTATCTAAAAAGAACATTATAAAGTTTTTGAAAAATAATTATCCACAAAATAGACAATATCTTTAATTTTTATAGTTATTTTTCAATATTTTTCTAAATTTATCAAAAAATGTTTAATAAAAACAAATAAAATTCTTTAACATATAATTTTTACATGAAAAATTTATATTAAAAAATAGAAGTTATACAAATCAATGAAAAATTTAGTCAAAACATGCCAAAAGACCATTAAATTTTCCCCAATCCTCACACTAGTAAAAAAAATAGTTGATAAAAAGTTATTTAGACACTATTTGAAATAGCTTCTGTGCTTGTTCAGATAGTAGTTTACATAAGCAAATCCAATAATGGACCCTATTGACATGCCGCATACAATGCCCATATAAATACCTATATCGGCCAAATCAAATACGAATGCAAACAATCCCGCAAACAGCACTTCCAGGATAAATGTTCTAAGTATTGTCAGAATTAGGGACATTGTCCCCTTTCCCATAGACTGGAAAATGTTACCTGCCAATATACCGAATGGCATGAACAATATGAAGAAACATAGAATCCTTAAGGCTTCAACAACCCTTGCAGACAATACGGCACTGCTTGCAGAGTATGAGAAAATGAATGACAGAGGCTCAGCAAATATGAAGAAAAATGAACATATGATTACAGAAGATATCAATCCTAATTTAACTCCATAAAACAGAGCTGTTTTCAGATTATCAAAATTACGAGCTCCATAAGCCGCACCGCCGACTGTCAATGCGGCTACACCAATACCGATTAAAGGTGATATTCCTATTGAAATCAGTCTCCAAGTTGCAGTATAAGCGGCTACCGCTATGGTTCCTGACAATAAGGTCAGCCAATAGTTCATTAGGATGGATACAAATGAGAGAATGAATTGCTCCAAACTTGCCGGAATACCGACAACAAGGATTTCCTTATAAATTGATAAATCCCTCTTATATTCACTTAATCTGATTTCCAGGAAGCTATCCTTTTTATAGAACATCCAATAAAGCATAGGAAGCATTGCAAGTGTTGCTGCAAGAACTGTTGCTACTGCCGCACCGGTAATGCCCCATCCTATAACATAAATAAAAATCGGATCCAATATCATGTTGATTATGGCTGTAAGCATTAGAGGATATGAAGCCCTCCTGATTTCTCCCTGGGATCTGAATATTGCGGCCAGCATTGCCGGAATGAACAGTGAAAAGATGCTTCCCAAAACGATATATCCATATGCCAAAGCATAGTCTATTACCTCAACAGCACCCATCATCAGGAGAAGTGGCTTTAAGATGACCAAAATCAAGATTGTTGAAATGACCGTTACAATAAAGCATAGCATTATTGAATGAATTGCGCTGTTTCCGGCATCATGATACCTCTCGGCGCCAATGCATCTGGCTATCAGACTATTTGAACCGGCTCCCAAACCATTTGCAATTCCTACAAATGCAAAGAACAACGGTGTAACAAAACCGACTGCCGCAAGAGGCTCCGGACCTAATCCCGCAACCCAAATACCATCGATAATATTGTTTAGAGTCATGAATAAGTTGCTGATAATGATAGGCAATGCCAACTTATTTATAGCCTTTTTAGGATGGTTTACAATCAAATCAATTTCTTCAGTTTTGTTTTGTGCCATTAGTTCACCTTACAATATATTGTCCTGGATTTATAAAATCGTCTAAAAATTCCAAATAATCATCATTATCCAATTCATCGAGGTTAATGAATCTATAAGTATTAATAATTGTTTTTTTGAGGTTTTTTCCAACTTTGATAAGTCCTATATGTTCCGGAGTTAGGATATGTTCAACTAAATCCTTCGCATTGTTGAATTCCCTTTTTTGGGAGTGCACCAGAAAGTCCCCTTGAACATAGCAATTTTCACGGCCATATTTTGCTGCGAAGTTTTCACAGGCCTGATTAATGAAAACTTTTGGACCGACATTGACTTTAACATCATTTAACTCTGAAGAAGCAAGCTCCAATAGGATAACTGCAGATTCACGTTCATCACTCCAATAATCTGCCTTGAATACATTGAATTCCTCATCATTCAATTTTCGTTCAAGAGCTTCTGTCGTTTTTCTAAGCTGAGGGTGTAGAGTATCTAAAGGGATATCCGGAATATCAAAGCATATTGTGATTAAATCACCATTTCTGGAATTGAACTCGTTTAATAACTCCTGTTTATCCAAATTCCTTTTTAATGGATAAAAATAATCATTTTTGTTATCAGAGAATATGTAATTGCGTGCTGACTGGATAAATTCTGCCATCTTGTCCAATCTTAAGGCAGCACCGACATTTCTGTTCATATCGGTTGGGTCAATGACTATTAACGGATCATTGAATAATCCGGATGTCCCATAATTTTCCAAATCAATGGTTTCACCATACTTCCAGTTGAGGGCATTATTTAAAGTATTCTCAAATGTTCCATAATGGATAATCAATAATTCACATAAATAGCCTGCAAATCCACCTACTTTGAACTCAGAGCCATATGTGCCTGTCATTGACATGAATCTTTTTAAAAGCAGAACCTCATCGATTTGATCTTCACTTAAATTAGCCTTTACATAGCGGGTGTGAAGAATGGTCCTGTCAACAGCTGACTTAAGCTCAGTTCCATCATTAATCGCATAACACGGTACGATATCAACCTCAAATCCATTAATATGAGTTGTAACATAAGGATGTGAAGCAAAATGGTGTTCTGGAGTGCTTTCAAATTTCCTACAGCATTCATGAGCAAGATCTAAACCTACTTCCTTTAAATATTGCTTGTCGGTATCCAATGGAAAGGCAATGAAAATATCAATGTCTGATTTTCCCTTTAGTGCAGTATCCTTTGCGACTGAACCGACCAAAGCAACCTTTGCATCGATGCCATTTTCATCACAGGATTCCTGTAAGAAATTCATTAGATTTGATGAAACTTCATCAATTTCATTTTTCTCATCAAGAGTAGGTTTTATATCATTCAGTATTAACTCATAATCCATGAAATCACAATTCAAATACTTTTAAATCCTCATAAACCGGTCCGGATGGTTTTAGGGTTGATTTTTTAAGAGAAATTTTTGTTACTTTCATCTCGCCAATTTCAACATCACCCAATTCTTCAATTGTGGATTTTACCTTATCCTTATTTTTAGCTGCCTTCATGCGGCCGATAGTCAGATGTGTTGAGAATTTCTTGTCCTTATCAAATCCTAACAGTGTAAATTCCTTGTCCAGCTTGTCATGCAATTCCCTTATAGCTGAATCATCCTCTATTCCAATCCAGATGACCTTTATATGATTGTTGTTTGGAAAAGCGCCGCAGCTTCTAATCTTGATATCAAAAGGTTTGAAATCAGATACGACATTCGCGATTTTCTCTTCGAGCAGTTCCAAACCGTTGGTGTCAATCTCTCCAAAGAACTTTAATGTCAAGTGCAGATTGGCTAGCTCCACATATTTGATTCTTGCATCTGTCTTCTTAAATTCTTTGATAATCTTATGTATCTTAGGCTTTAAATCGTCATCCAAATCAATAGCTAGGAATGCTCTTACCTGTGACATGATATAACCTCACTGTTCAATAATAGTCTCATCAATAGCTATTCCAAAGTGGCGTGCATTAGACTCAATGTAAACTTTGACTTTGTCGCCTGCCTTTACATCAGCTACTGATAAAGGATTATCATTTTCATCTACTATTCTTATTGTTTCGGCATTCTGAAGAAGTGTTCTGATAATCTGGCCTTCATATTCTGCTTCAATCAATATCAAAGGCCTTCTCTCAATCTTGCTTCTTCCGACATAAGCAGTTCTTGTTTCACCTTGAGTGTTTACGATTAACACTTCGTCTCCTGCAACAAGTTCTGATAGGTATCTTGTTTTGTTTCCCGGAACCATCACATATGCCTGGACTGGACCGGCATTTACTCTGAATGGACGGGAAGCAACATATTCGCTTTCTAAAGATTCTGAATGTACTAAAAACATGGATTTTGAATATGATCCAATAAGCATTCCCTCTCCAGGCTTCATCATGTCTGTTGTATCGACACAGACCCTGTCACCTGATCCTAGAGGTTTGACATTTGTTACAGTAGCTATCTTCAACTCATATTTTGTTTGGGATGCCTTTACAACCTCTTCCGCTATCTTTTTGGTGTTATTAAAGTCATTCGCTTCGAAAATTACTCCATCGGTTCCATGCTCCAATGTTTCTAAAGCGACTTTAGCACCATCCAAATCACGTACGGCGGCAATTATTCCAACATCCTCCTTTTGTAAATCTGCAATAATGTTTTCAAGTGGGATAATTGTCCAATCTGTTCCAACAAGAATAATATAATCTACAATTGAACCCAATTTGACAGCCAATTGTTCATGTGCCTTATCGGTGATTACAATATATGCACATACTGTTTTTCCTTCGCTTTTTGCTTTTTTCGCATTTGCAATATCAACAGAATCTGCAAAATCATCCTTCAAATCTAAAAAGCCATCTCCTTCACCGTTGATACCTACCAAATAGATATCCGCATCATCAGTATTTGCAATTATCTTTACATTGCCAAGTTTTCTGATTTGCTCTATGTCATCCAAATCCAGAACATGGTCAATTCCTGATTCCAATGCTGTGGTAATCATTTCCTTTTTGTCTTCCCACACTTCGTCAGGAGTACTAATCCAAGCGAATTTGTTTTGCATTCAATCACCTATTCTAAGAATTTTAAAGCTTCATCTACTTCAGCGTCATGATGGACAATTTCTGAGATTGCCCTTGTAATCTTTCCTGGGTTTTCTGCCTGGAACAAGTTACGTCCAAATGCAACGCCTGCTCCACCAACTTCAAGGGATTCCTTTACCATTTGCAATAACTCTTCATCAGTATCTATTTTAGGACCGCCTGCAATTACTACCGGCACGATTGCTCCTTCAACAACTTCCTTAAATGAATCAGGATCTCCTGTGTAGTTTGTTTTTACGATATCAACTCCAAGTTCAGATCCAACACGTGCAGCATGCTTTACGAATTCCACATCATGCTCGTTTTCTACCTTTTGACCTCTTGGGTACATCATTGCAAGAAGGGGCATTCCCCAGTAGTCACAGGTTTCTGCGATTTCACCCAATTCCTGTAGCATCTGGCTTTCGGTTTCACTTCCAAGGTTTACGTGGATTGATACTGCATCTGCTCCAAGCTGAATTGCCTTTTCGACAGTTGTTACGGTTACCTTATTGTTTGGGTCCGGTGCAAGTGATGTACTTGCTGACAAGTGAACGATAAGCCCAATATCCTTACCGTAACCACGGTGCCCTTGCTTTACGATTCCCTTGTGCATTAATATTGCATCTGCTCCCCCTTGAGAGATTTCTTCGACAGTTTCATCCATATCAATTATTCCAGGAATAGGTCCGCTTGATACACCATGATCCATCGGTGCAATTACAGTTCTTCCAGTATTTCTGTTAATGATTCTTTCTAAACGAATCTTTTTACCTATCATTATTTAACCTCGCTATACTTATGAATTATATTTTTCGTGAAACTGATATATAAATATTAATTGTACAGATTTTGACATCTTTTTTAAGATTTTAAAAAAAATAAATTTATAAAAATTATAATATTGCAAAAATATAGAAAAGATAATTATTTAGATACGAAACAATCTTACAAATGAAATAAATATTTAAAAGATTTATAAGCAAACAATAAATTTAAACTTAACTATTTTTTCAGTTTGGGAGTCCACAAGTCAAATTCCTTAATTAATGGAGGAATGCCAGAATCGTGATAGGTTCCAAGATAACCTTCATCACTAATGATTTCCTCATCGCTTCCAACTGCAGAGTTGTAAAACTCCAAAATTCCACGATTCCTGATTACAGTATGTCTTGGCTTGAATGTGGATGACCAAATATAAAAAACCTTAAAAACAGTATCCGGATGATATCCTCCGCCCAGATCAATTGCAAGGACATCACATGATTGGGTAATCTTAAACACTTCGGCTATAACTTCATGCCTGCGAACATCACCTGAAATAAAACTAACGTCTAATTTTGCCATTTCATCAATCGCTTCCGGTGAGTTGTCAACAGCAACCACATTGCAATCATCTGGAAACAATCTGGTGGTGCCTCCGACATGACAGCCCAATTCAATTACAGTATCGCCAGATTCAACCAACTCAAGCAGATCCTGGCGATAATTTTTTACATCATAACCTAATTTAATCATGAACTATCCCTACATTGTTGAGTTTATCCATATGCAAGTCTTCAATGTTTAAAGTTTTGAATGCATCCTCATCATATGCAAAAGCAAATGCCGTATTTCCAAGCATTGCCATTGAACTGCCTAAAATATCATCCAAAGAATTAAAATAATCGACCAGTTCCTTCACTTCGCCAGACATCAATCCTGTCTCATGGGCAAATTTATTTGAAAAGTCCAAAAAGTTTTCCAAACCGGGACTTTCCTTAAAGCATTGCCAATATTTTATCCCTGAATCTGAAATGACCTTTTTGTGATGTTGGTCTTGAATAATGGTTGATGTTTCAATTCCGCCAAATGTTTTCCATGCAATATGGACATCATAATCAAATGATTCGATTTCACCTATCCCAGGAGCGCCCGGCTGGGTTCTGAACACCAGGCCATGGCCTGTCTGTGCTGTGACATCCCCTAATCCTGCACCCAAGTTAACTTCGGCCATGTGTGCAACCTGACCGCAAAGCTCTTTAGAATATCCTAAATCTAAAAATTCGTTTAAGGCTAATGTTAAGCTGAATGCCGATGCTGCAGACGTTCCAAAACCTGCGCCAATCGGAAGCTGAATGTCTTGAGTAATCTTAAAATCTGTTTCAATGTCTAAAATTGACAAAACCTCATCAATTACTGTAGAATCCCCCTGATTAACATCGATTGTCAACTCATCGGCAGGAGATATTGTGGTCTTAACACCTTTGGAAAGCAGAAATCCCGCACCACAAGAACCCTTTTTTAAACTAACTTTGTGGTCTTCAATATTGAAAAAGCCAGTGATGTGGCCGGGTACAAAAACTGAATTAGTCATGATAATCAATTAGTTTTTTGTCTAATTAAAATTTTTCAAAATGATTTTCCTATTCTTCAATCCATAACTTGACAATGTCCTTTGCATCATAAACATCCGCACCCGGAACCGATAAACCTCTTTTTACTTCAGCACCTTCACATAGCTTTTTTATGTCCTTTTCCGCTGAGCCAAATCCTGATCCTTCATGGGTCACAAACGGTTTAACTGTCTTTCCTGCAAAGTCAAGCTGCTCCAATTGTGTAAACATAGGCATTGGAAGGGTTCCCCACCAGTTCGGAAAACCTATGAAAATGGTATCATAATCTGAAATGTCATTTAATGCCTCCTTTATTTCAGGCCTTGCATCGGATTGCTGTTCCTTTTTTGCAACATCAATGCATTTCATGTAATCGGCAGGATATTCGACTACAGGCTCCACTTTGAATAATTCCGCTCCTGCAAATTCCCTGATATATTCGGCAATGACTTCGGTGTTTCCCTTTTCAATGTTCTTCAGCTCTCCGCCGAAGTAGTTTTCACCAGCTCTTGAAAAATAAATCACTAAATCAGACATTTAAATAACCTCTTATATGTTATATGATTAATGTATATTATTTAAATGCTGTTATTAACAACAATTGAAAAATTTAAAAAAAAAAGTAATAAGAATAGAAAAATCTATTCTTTAATGGAACGAGCGAGTTCCGCACCTTTTTCGAATGCTTCTTCTAAAACATCTTCATCAGGTACAAACAGTACATCCAAGGTATCGGTTACGGTGAAGCCCGCTTCCTCCAAATCTCTTTGAAGTTTTGCAATAGCTCCTCCACCCCATCCTTTGGATGAGAATATCAAAGCGTTCTTTTCGCTTCCTGTTCCTTTGAAGTTGACACAATCCAGCCAGTACATCATGTTGCCTATTCTTGGGAACGGCTTGTTCATCATTGTAGGAGCGCCCAATGCAATGGCTTTAGAGTCCAAAATGTCTGTAATCACATCATCAGGACCGTCTTCCTGCATGAAGTACATTCTGACTTCCACACATTCACTCATGATACCTTCAGCTATCTGGTAAGCGAGCTTTTCGGTTGAGTGGTGCATGGTATCAAAGATAACAGTAATCTTGTCTTTGCAGACACCGGATCCCCATTCTGTGTATTTTTCAACGATTGGGCCTGGGTTTTTCCAGATTTGACCGTGGCATGGTGCAATCATTTTGATTTCATTAATCAAACCGGTTTCGGTAAGCTCATTCAATTTCATTCTGAGCATCGGAGAGCCTAAGGTCACTAGGTTTGCATAGTACTTTTGCGCTTCCCTTAGCAGGTATTCTGTGCCATAGTCTTCATCGAATCTTTTGGAGTGGGCCACATGCTGACCGAATGCATCATTTGAGAACAGGATTCCCTCTTCAGCGAGCAATGTAAACATGCTGTCCGGCCAGTGAAGCATCGGTGCTGAGATGAATTTTAGGGTTCTGCCACCGATATCCAGTTCATCGCCAGTTGCAACAGCATTGATTTCCAAATCGGAGAAATTGTGGTATTGAGCTTCCAAGAACTTGATACAATTGGCTGATGCATATATTTCAGCATCAGGATTGTATTTGGCAATAGTTTCCCTTAAAAATGTTGAGTGGTCCATTTCAGAATGGTTTTGAACAAACACGTCTATTTTAAATTCCTTTCCTTCCTGTTCGAATGCATCCTTTACCCTTGCATCGAACTGTTCAAACATTCCCCTGTAGACATTGTCAATCAATACAGTTTTTTCCTCACCAAATACTAAATAAGCATTGTAGGTAGTACCTGGGATTCCATATCCATGGAAAGTTCTACTGTGCCAGTGGATAACACCCACCCAGTAAACGCCATCAGCCATCTTTACTGCTTTTGCTTTCATTTTAATAACCTCATAAATATTTTAAGTTATATAAATTTATATTGTATGTATTATATAAAATATTATATTTAATACAAAGAGGTTATATTTTGAACAAAAGAATCGATTTACATATGCACAGTTTATTTAGTGATGGGGAATTACTGCCTTCTGAACTTGCAAGAAGAGCTTTAAAATTGAATCATGAAGCTATAGCCATTACAGACCATGTGGATTGGTCAAATGTTGATACCATTCCAGCCATCCAAGATGCAATTGATGACATCAATGCGAATTGGGACATTACTGTCGTATTGGGTGCCGAAGTGACTCATGCTCCAGTTGAATCAATTGATGGAATAGCTGCAAGAGCAAAGGAATTGGGCGCAAAAATTGTAGTGGTTCACGGTGAAACATTGAATGAACCTGTAACCCCTGGAACAAACAGGGCCGCAGTTGAATCTGAAAATATTGATATTTTAGGCCATCCTGGCTTAATAACTGTTGAGGAAGCAGAACTTGCAAAAGAGAATGATATTTACCTAGAGATTTCAGCCCGCCAAGGGCATTGCCTTGGAAACGGCCATGTCGCCAATGTTACCCGCGAAGTCGGAAACAAACTATTGGTGAACACAGATACCCACTCACCGGACAACATCATAACCTTCGAAAAATCATATGAAATCGCATTAGGGGCTGGATTGACCCACGATGAAGCTATGAAAGCCATCGTTGACAATCCCCGTGAACTTCTAAAAACAAAAGGAATCCTATGAAAGCGTCAAAACTTTTGAAAATCATACGTAAAAATCTAAAGGATTACCCTATCGATTATCTGAAAAACAAGGTTACAGATGAGAGATATAGGGATCCCTTAACTAAAAAGCTAGCAAAATATAACTCCGGCGTATATGATGAAATCTATAGCATAGATATTTCAGATGATTTTGAAATCGATGATGACCTTATAAAAGGCATACGTTCGGATATCGGATTTTATTTTGACAGATATTCTGCAGGCGACGATGAAAACAAGCGGTTCACTGAATATGTTTCACTATACCTTGCATTGATAGCCAAAAGACCTCTCCATCCATACAGTGAAGACAAAAAGGATGACGTATACCATTTCAATGGGGATTACTACTGCAAAGGCCGCATGAAATATATACATGACGAAAAGTCTCTTTGCAGATATTGTGTCTGTAAAACTGTGGGTTTCAGCGGGTTATTTTAGTCATTTAAAACATTATATTTTAAAATCAAGTCTTTATCCAAAGAATATGAGTCAATCAATTCCAATCTAACTGCCTCATCCATTGTGTCAAATCCTTCACCATCGAAGAAAGTCTTTGCATTTGCCCCGCCGACAATCATCGGAGCCACACAAATGCTTATCTCGTCAATAAGGCCTGCCTTAATCATTGAAAAGTTTAAGGTTGAACCACCTTCAATCATCAGCTTATCAATACCTTCCTCATGCAAATAGCTCATCAACGCAACAAGGTCAACCCTTTCATCTCCTGAGAAGAAAAACTTGACACCTCGATTTTTGAATGTTTCATACTTTTCGGATTGCTTGAATTCATCTTTATATTCATTGGCACATGCAATGATTGTTTTTGCATCGCCGTTTGTAATTCTGGCATCGATTGGGGTTCTGCATTTGCTGTCAACTACAACCCGTATGGGATTGTCCTCCGGCTTTGCATCGATTTTATGGACTGTCAATCTTGGATCATCTGCAAGCACTGTTCCGATTCCAACCATTATTCCATCACATTCTTTTCTAAGCTCATGGACCCTTTCCAAATCCTTTTTTCCAGAAATGTTTGAAGAACCTGTAGCGGTTGCGATTTTGCCATCCAATGTCATTGCCGCATTCAATATTACATATGGCCTCATTGTCCCACCTATATATGATAAAGCATTTCCTTAATCTGCAAGAAGTTCATCAATGTTTGGTTTTCAAGCATGCCCGGCATGATTAATGCTATGGCAATACCAAGCAAACCAAATACCAATCCTATTGCCCAGATAATCTTAACGGCATCTTTCTCAGCAATAGGTTTTCTTAAAATCAATCTGATTAAAGATTTAAATCCAGTTTCAGGCCTTACCAGTTTACCTTCGTCGTTTATTTGGGTTGGCTTTTGTTGTTGGCGATTCATAAAACCTGCTGAATAGAATTTTAAAGCAGCATCAATGATGTTTGGCATTAAAATTATAAATGCAATTAACTTTACCCTTCCGATAAATGCAATACATACGATAGCCGCCCCAATAATCAGTGTTCCTGTATCTCCCGGGAAAATCTTAGCAGGATACCTATTATAATATAGGAATGCAATCAATGCACCGAGCATGCTCATGGAAATGATTGTTACATCATATTTTCCCAAAATCAAACAGGCGATTGTCAATGATGCCATTGAAATAATACCCAGTCCTGATTCGATTCCATTTAATCCCGCAAGCATATTTGTTAAATTGGAACCGATTGAAAGTGCAATTGGAATTGAAATCAAATATAACCATCCGACATTAGGCGGCGCTGCCCACATTAATGGAAGACCCGCTAAAAACAGCAAGAAAAACTTTTCTTTTGAAGATAATGCAAGCAGATCATCAACGATTCCAATAATTCCGACAAGTAATATTACTACAAGAACAATCGCCAATTCAAATGCCAGCAAATCATGAATATATATTCCAGAAAACATTCCAATTATAAATCCAAAAAGAATACCGAAACCGCCCATCTCAGCGACAACAGGCCTCCAGGATTTATGAATGTCCTTTCCAACAATATCAGCTGCTTCAAGTTTTCTAATAATCCTTGGCATAGACAATCTAGTTACAAAAAAAGATAGCAAACCACAGATTAGAGCTATAGCATATAACGGAAGTTGCGGTAAAAATATCATAATAAATTATTTGGCATTCATTATTAAAAAAAGTAATTATTTTTTATTTAGGATATAATAAACACTCCTAAGAGGAATATCCAATTCCAAAGATATTTCTTTTGCAGATAGGCCTTCCTTTTTAAGACGTTTAACGGTCCCATGATTATGTTTTCTCTTTCTATTGTCAAAACTGGCTTTGCTTTTGTTTAGCAAATAATAAACCCTATTGAGGGAAATGTCTAGCTTATCGGCAATTTCTTTTGGTTTCAATCCTTTGTTGGACAATTTCAAAACCTTAAATTCCTCACCATGGCTTTTTGACTTTGCACCCCAGTTATATTGCTTTTTGACTTCAATGTTGACCCCCTTCAAGGCATTGATATACTTGCCTGAAGTCCTCTTGTAGACGCTGGGAGAGCATGTGATTACCTTCAGATTGGGATACTCATCAATCAGCTCCACAATACGTGGAGTGGTCAATGGCTTCGTTATATGAAATGTTTTTACATTCTCATCCATATAATCACTGTTTATTAAGCAATTCCAGGAATTTCTCAGACTTGGCACTTTTCGGATTTCTGATGCTGTCGATATTATCGTTTTCCTCATTGACTCTTGATTTGTTGATGTTGAAGGCATTGCAAATGGCTTCAAGAGGAATGTCTGAATTCTCATTAATCAAAGCAACACCCAATGCAACATGATTGAACTTAATGTTCGAATTCCTAATTTCCTTTTCAAATTTGAATTTCTCATAAAGCAGCAAGTCCATTTCAGGCACTGGAATAATCTTAATGTCTGTAAATCTGTTCAAGATTTCAATTACTTTCGAATAGGTTGTTTGGAACACTTTTCTCTGTTCCCTATCCAGCTCAACCCTAATATATGGAAATGGACCGACATCTATTTTGCGCGCATTATTGGATGTTGTCAGATAATATCTGAATATATCCCAAATGATAAGTGTTGTTGCAATGTTTTTCAATACGTTTTTATATATGCTGTCCCTCTTTTTCAAGTCCCTGCTGAGAGACCTTTTCATGTTTCCAAACTTATCATAGTAATTCAGGCTTTTGAATTTTTCTTCAATCTTTGACTGTCTCCAGCCATCAATAGCATCCAAATCATATTCATCAATGAAATCGGGAGTCTGGTTTTCGAATTCTGCAATGACTTCATCGTATTTTTTAATCCTTTTGAAATCAGTTAGATTTCTCTTTAGAATGTCATCCTTAATTGCATCAATTATCTCTTCGGAATATCTTACATAGCCAATAGCCAAGGCCGTTCTTGCATGCTTATCATCGATGATGGCCGGTTTTGTTCTATAGAATCTTAATCCCTCGATTCTTACATTTTTACCGTAACGCCTTCTGACTTCCTCTTCATAGTTGTCCACATATTCAGAGTCAAGAGTGATGCTTTTCCTAACCAGCCTATTGTTTTCATCCTTAAATCTAACCACTAGAGAAATTGATTTTACGACGCCTTTACGTTCTTGTTTCAATATGCCTAAAACCTGTTTAAGGGATTCCCTTCCATACACTCCAAGTTCACTTCGCAAAACCATATAGTTACCGGATAATGGCAAATGAGGAATAATCTCAATTCTGTGAGTTGCTTCTCTTCTTATCTTAAATGTAAAACCTTGGCTTCCACAGCTGCATTTTCCTTCGATTTCCTTATATTCGCTCATTGAATATTTCTTATAGCAGGAATTGCACTTTACATATCCGAACTGTTCAAGGTTTCCGATGGCAATCTTATGGGAGTCAATAGCTGACTTTACCCTATCCAGAATATTCTTTTTGGCATTAGCTATCCTTCTGAATGTTTGATTTTGGCGGCTGTTTTCACCGATTTCATCCATTGCAACATCAGATACGGACTTTGTGCCATATTTATTTAGGGACATGAAAGGAGTAGTGTACCCTTGCGCATCCATATCATCCTTAAAGTTTTGCAGAACATTTAGTCTGTCATCTAGCTTAAAATAAAGGCTTTTGAAATTTTCAAAGTTTTCAATAGATTCTATGTCAATTGAATCCTTTGAAATTTCTATTAAGTAGTTCTCGGCTTTATTTACTAGGGCAGACTCTGGCATTTTAATCTATCTATTGAATTCTTTCACCGACTTTTCCGTTTTCATCAGGGGATAACAATGCACCGCTTTCACCTGTTGCCAAAATCATGCCTTGAGACAAGGTTCCGAACAGCTTTGCAGGCTGCAAGTTGGCAACGACACATACCTTTCTGTCAACCAATTCTTCCGGAGAGTAGAATTTTGCAAGTCCTGCAACAATCTGCCTTGGCTCGTCTTCGCCGATGTCTACCTGCAATTTCAATAATTTGTCTGATTTTTCTATTTTTTCGGCTTTTAAAACTTGTCCTATCTTAATTACAACTTCATCAAATTGATCAATACTAATTAAATCACTCATATTCTCATCCTCACTGCTTTCTTTTAGGTTTTCTTGCAATTTTGCCTTTTCGGCTTCAATCACGTCATCATCAATCTTTTTGAATAAAGGTTTGGCCTTGTTGATCTTGTGTCCTGATGGAAGGAATACAGCCGCATCTTTCCACTGGGACAGGTCATCGATATTCAATATTTTAGCAATTTCATCAGCTTTGGTAGGCAAGTATGGTTTTAATGTGAAAGCTAATGTTTTTGCAAGCTGATTAGATAAATAGAGACAATTTGCAGCTTTCTGCATATCTTCCTTAACTGCCTTCCATGGCTCTTGGTCATTGAAATATTTATTTCCTTTTTTGGCTACCTTAAATATTTCAAGCAATCCTTCCCTAAATTCAAAGTTGGCTATGTATTCACCAGCTTTTGCAGGCAACTCTTCAATGGCCTTTTTGAATTCCTCATCTTCAGCGGAAGGATTTGCATATTCAGGGATTTGGCTGTCAAAATACTTGCGGGTAAATGTAAATGTCCTATGCAGGAAGTTTCCGATTACATCCGCCAGTTCATCATTGTTTCTTCTTTGGAAATCATCCCATGAAAAGTCTGAATCCCTGTTCAATGGAGCGTTGATTGTCAAGAAGTATCTTAATAGGTCCGGGTCATAGTCCTTTACAAAATCGGCAATCCAAATAACCCAGTTTTTGCTTGTAGACATCTTTTCACCTTCAAGTGAAAGGAATTCACCTGCGTAAATCATGTCTGGCAATTTGCAACCGTATGCCTTTAAAAGGCCCGGCCAGAAGATTGAATGGTGGTAAATGATGTCCTTGCCTATGAAATGAACCACAAAGTCGTTCCAGTATTCCTCCCATTTAAGGCCGGATTGTGCTGACCATTGTGATGCTGAAGAAATATAACCTAAGAATGCTTCAATCCAAACGTATAATACTTTGCCTTCGGCCTCTTCAAGAGGCACTGGGATACCCCAATCCATATCCCTTGTTAAAATCCAGTCATTCAGTCCGTCATTTAGCCAGGTTGATGCGTAATTCTTGACATTTGCCGGAAGGTTTTCATTGTTTTCTATATACTCCTTCAGGTCATCTTCAAATTCTGACAGTTTGAATGCATACTGGAAGGTATCCTTAATTATAGGGGTTGTTCCGCAGGTAATACATTGTGGTTCGTCGAGTTCTGTTGGATCAAGCGCTCTTCCGCATTTTTCACAGTGATCACCCCTTGCTTCAGAACCGCAGACAGGACATAAACCTTCCACATATCTGTCAGGCAGGAACTTATTACAGTTCGGACAGTATAACTGTTGGATATCCTCTCTGTAGATAAATCCGTTGTCATATAAATCCTTAAAGAAATTTTTGGCTATTTCATAATGGGCCTCATCTGTAGTTCTTGTAAAGTTATCCAGAGAGATGTTCATTGATTCTACATCTTTTACAATTAAATCATGATATCTTTTTGCAATTTCAATCGGTTTCTTGTTTTCCTTATCCGCCTTGACTGCAATTGGAGTTCCATGCTCATCTGTTGCACAAACCAGTAATACGTCGTTTCCAACCATCCTGTTGTATCTGGCATAGATATCTGCAGGCAGATAGGTTGAACGAATGTGTCCCAAATGACATGGCCCGTTTGCATAAGGCAATGCACATGAAATGAAAATTTTTGACATTTATCTAATCCCCTTTATTATTTTAGACATTATTTAATTATGTTAATCTTAATTTATAAAGTATTATTTTTAACAGTGTTATAATATGATGAATTGAAATAAATATTGATTTTAAAAATGAGCAATCTATTTAAAATAGAAAAGAAAAATTAAGAATCATGTCTGAAGTTTCTTATATAAACCCATTATCCGACGAAGGAAGAGGAATCATTAGAAAATATGGGGATTTAAATCAGATATTCGAGGAAGATGAATACTTGATAGACCTGTGTACCCATACAACAAATCAAAGAATCTCCGATGACACCTTGATTCCGAAGTCTTACCATGACCTGGCCATCAAGCGCATCCAATGGGCAATCGAGAAAAAGAACAACACCAATTTCAGACAATCTGAATTCGAATACATGACAAACGGCGACCTGTTCCAGCAGGATGTCGTGACATTCCATATATTGTGCCAGGCCATAGCAATTCAATTCAATCTCGGGTCACGTGAAACAAGACTCTTTGTCGAATCACAAGGAACACTTATCTTAGAAAGGCTTGCAAAGATAGCCCCAATGACAAGAGCGGAAATTATAGACGAAGTGCTTGATGAAGTAAAGACAGATGGATCTATTGAATGGAAATCACTAAAGGACGTAATAGCAACAAAAAAGCTTAAATTGACTGATTTGCTTATTGATGACGGGGACATCATACTCCAGCAGGATGACTTTTTAGAGAGGTTTTCAGAAAAGTTCCATGACAGAAGCCCGGACAGAATGTACAATATCCTAATCGGAGAAAGCGTAAAAGAGCAAATCCTATCAAGACTGATAATGCAGAAAACCGAGGAATACATTGCAAGAATCAAGGAAATGTCAGCCAGGATTGAAATCCATCCGGCCATCATCAAGATTGGTGAAGAGCTAAAAGAATTCATTCCAGAAGAAATCAGCAAATATAACCAGTATTATGCCGGAAGCGGAGGAATATATGGTTCGGTCCAAGCTGGAAAATTGAATCCGGAAGCGTTTCCACCATGCATCAAGGCAACCGTCGAAGGAGTATCATCAGGTGGACGTAACGATGCAATTGTGCTTCTTTTAACTTCATTCGCTTCATATGCTCGTTTATATCCAAGAATATTCGCATCAGATGAGACAGTGAAGGTTTCTGATATGGATCCTGATTTGTCAATTACTGAAAATGAGATTCTGCCGTTGATTTTCGATGCTGCAGACAACTGTACACCACCTCTGTTTGAAGACCAGCCCCAAGAAAAGATAAATATCATCTCAAAGCTGGGCTTTGGAATGCATGACAGGGTCGACATCAACCACGAAGGCGAAACAAAATGGTACACACCGATGAGCTGTGAAAAAATCAAGATACACCTGCCTACCCTATGCCATCCCGACAAGTCCTGCAAAGGCATAAACAACCCATTGTCCTGCTATGGACGCAAAAAATACCAGCTGGACAATGCAAAAAATGAGTAATCAGTAAGAGTTCTGTGAAAACATGAATGGATTATGGCCTTCATAGATTGCATCATAATACTTATTTAAAATAGCTGTTTCCCACATATTATAATTGGCTTGCTCCTCTTTTTCAAAATTATAAGCCAACAATCCAATTTTGCGCATATCCTCATCTATTCCATTTATTTCACAAAATTCTGTTATGATATCGGGAATATACTCTGAAGGTTCGCTGCTGCTGAAATCCAAAAACTCGTCATATTCCTTTTCGGAGAAGAGTTCCTCTTCATCGATTGGCTCTTCATATGAATCGATTGTGAACAACTCAATGTATATGTCATCAGCCAGAGGAAGCTGATTCAATTCGATTCCAAGCCCGTAAACCTTGCCGGTTTCCAAATTCAGTACAGTATGGCCTGTTCTGATGCCTGCCTGCCAGTTTTCATAGGCCGGCCTTACAATTTCTTCAGGCGTGAGGCTTGACAAGATTACCTTCAAATGTTCAACTCCAATCACTTCAACTATCTCTTCCATGAGAATACTTTAACAATCATAATTAATAAAAGTGTGCGAAAACATTTTTGCACAAATGTGCACTTACCGAATAAATAAATACTTTAAAAATAAACCTATAATCATGTTTTCTAAAGCCAGCCTAAAAGAGCGAAGACAATATTACCGTGAGGAATGGTCAGTCAAAGACTTGCCGGAATTCATCTCTACCGATTTAAAGAAAAGGGAATTCGGTTTTGACCACAACGGTAAGGGACCTAACGACAGGTATAAGGTATTCAGAGGTCCTGAGTCTTTGAAGAAATTCTTGAGATATAAGGCTCCCTTTGCAGCATACATTTCCGTGGCATTCTACAACAATCCAAGAAGAAGGGAAGACTGGCTTAAGGCGGAATACATCTTCGACGTTGATGCAAAGGATATTCCAATCAGGTCCTGCCAATGCGAAGGGGTTTGTGAAACCTGCCTTGGCGAAGCTTTAGAAATTGTTAATTCTTTAATTGATACATTAGAAAGCGATTTAGGTTTAAAAAATATCCATCTGATCTATTCCGGCAGGGGATATCACATCAGAATACTGGATGAAGAGATGATGACAGCAAACAGCGAGCTGAGATCCGAAGTTTTGAAATATGTTGCAGGCGCTGAAGTTCCAAAATCCCAATTCATAAACTCAGAAGTTTCAAATCAAAGCTTCAACTTTGAACACTTCACAATTCCTGTAGGATACTCAAAGATATTTACCGATAAGGTCAAGTTCAATGTCCAGCACTTGGTCGGAAATGAAAAGATTGATGGAATCAATCCAAAGCTGATGAAGGACATTATTGCTTCAAGACACCATCTGGAAAATGACGATTGGGGCTACTTCAAAAGGGATATTGGCCCTAGACGCTACAAGAATTTTGTTGAAGCCATGGCCCGCGTCAATCTTGCAACAATAGATGCAAAAGTAACAATAGACCTGAAAAGGATTTTAAGACTTCCTTCTTCACTGCATTCAAAGGTAAGCATGAAATGCATGGAAGTCAAAAACAGGGAAACCTTCGATCCTTTTGACAAAGCTGTGCCAAAATTCGTTTATGAAAGAAAAGGTGTATAATATGGATGACGTTTTAAGAGGAATTTTGAGAAACAACCAATATTTTGAAGAGATTAACCAAGACAGGTTTGTTCCGGCTTATTTGGGATTGATTGTAAATGGCGTCGTTATTTATCATGTAAATTGGATTGATTTTGTAGATGAAGAGATTGTTTTCATGCACAAGGACATCCAAACCCACCCAATAGCCTCACTTTTTATAAAGAATCTTGATTCTCTAATGATCATCACCAATGACGGAATCAAGGAAGTCCTATAATCAGGAGAAATATGATGCATATCAGAAAAGCGGTTATCGATGATTTAAGCGAAATCATGACCATTTATCGGGTTGCTCAAGACTATATGATTGCATCCGGAAATCCCAACCAATGGGGACACTTCTACCCTACAGAAAAGTTAATAAAAGAAGATATAAACAACGGAACTTGCCATCTGATATGTGATGATGAGATGCCTCACGGCGTTTTTGCCCTTTTTGACGGATTGGAACCGACTTACCAATATATTGAAAAAGGAGAATGGCTTAACGAGAAAGCATATGTGACCTTGCACAGAATTGCAAGCGATGGAAAGGTACATGGCATCTTCAGATGTGCAATGGACTACTGCAAAAGCATTTCAGACAACATCAGAATTGACACTCACCATAGCAATAAAATAATGCAAAAACAGATTGAAAAAAACGGATTTGAAAAATGTGGAATAATCTATGTTGCCGATGGCTCACCACGAATAGCCTACCAATGGTCAAAAGATTCTATTGAATAGCTTTCTGGTCTGATTTCAAGCAGATATCGATTACTTTTTGAGAAATTACTTCAGGCGGGTCATCTGCCGGGATAATGTTCCATTCATATGTGGCCACCTTTGTTTTTGAACGAACTTCCCTCAAGTCATCGATATTCTCAAACATCTCCTCCTCTTCATTACGGGATTTGATTCTTCTTAAGGATTCTTCAGGAGAAACATCCAAAAAGAACATGCAGTCTGATTTTGGAAGAACAAATGAAACAATCTTATAGACGATAGTGTTGATTCCATCCGGTAGATAGGCTACAGCCATAGTGTATCTTGAAAAGATCACAACATCTGTCTTTTTATTGTAGCAGTACATTTGAACTGATCTGAGCGCGTCAAGACCATAATAGAGTGTTGCTTTGATTTTGTTTATCTTCCCCTTTTTCAGAAGGGCCTGCTTTGATTTGCGGCCGAACTTATTGTCGTTGCATGGATGTGACCTTACAACAACGTCACGCCCTTTGCTTTGATACATTTCAGACAACAGTCTCACTTGCGTATCCTTTCCGCATCCGTCCAAACCATCAAAAACAACAAATTTCTTCATGATATCACTTATTCATCAACTGGATAAAATTCCGTATAGGTGGAGTTTCTCTCTATTGGGTTTCTTCCCAAATCCCTAACCATCCTACTTAATGTGGAAATTGATGCTTCAACTCCATCGGGAGCTCCTGAAGCTTCAGACAATTCATCTCCTCCTAAAGTACCGCCCAAATCATTGGTTCCTGCCATAAGGGATACCTGAGCAAAACGGAACCCCATTTTCACCCATGACACCTGGATGTTCGGGATTAAATCCCTAAGCATTAATCTTGAAACAGCATATAATTTTAAATCCTGGGTTCCTGTAGCTCCCAAATCGGATTGGCCTTCCAGAAAGATTGGGGAAAACTCATGCATAAATGTCATTGGAATGAATTCTGTAAATCCTCCAGTATCCTGCTGGATTTGTCTGATAATGTCGATATGTTCTACCCTTTCCTCTAAAGTTTCTACATGACCATACATTATTGTTGCAGAACCTGGAATGCCAACTTCCTGAGCAGTCTTTACAATATCAATCCATTCGGCTACGCTTACCTTTTCAGGACATATTATCTCTCTAGACCTGTCAGTCAATATTTCTGCTGCAGTTCCAGGCAATGTGTCAAGGCCTGCGCTTTTAAGCCTTTCAAAACCTTCCGCAACATCAATTCCTGAAACCAAACATGCATCCCTGACCATTGTTGGTGAAAATCCGTGTATTGAAACATCAGGATAATCATCCTTCAATAAGGTAAGCAGATGCACATAATAATCGATGTCTGCATCCTTAAGCACACCGCCCATCAATGTGAACTCGCGAGCGCCGTTTCCTACAGCGCGATGGGCTTTTTCCAAAATCTGTTCGTCGCTTAAGATATATGCCTCGGGGTCATCTGCATCCTTTCCGAATGCACAAAATCCACATCTGACCTTACAGATATTTGTAAAGTTGATATTACAGTTATTAATGAATGTTACATTGTTTCCAACGATTTTTTCTCTTAGATAATCGGCAGCTGCTAGCAGGGGGAATAATTCCGCTCCCTTAATATTCATTAAATGGTTTGCTTCCTCAACAGTAATGTCCTCATCCAATGATTTTGTTAAGATTCTTTCTGTTTTAGAAGAAATCGGCAGTTTATCAAACATGATTTTATATTACTTTTAATTTAAATAAAAAGCTTTCTATTAATCTAATCAATAACATTAAAATTTACATTAATTAAAAAGAAAATATAATATTAATATTCAAAATATTCAAGATTAGATGGATTTTTCTAATTTAAATATCTATTTATAGCAATAGCAACATAATAATGTAACAATATTTCAAAGAAGTGATGACTATGGATAGTAGTGAAGCTATATTTGATGCGCTTAAAGATGCCGGAATCGACTTTATCGTAAGCGTTCCTTGCGTTAACCTATCAAAGCTATTGAACATGATTGATGATGATGAAGAGATAATTCACGTTCCGGTAACACGTGAAGAAGAGGGAATCGGAATATGTGCCGGAGCTTATCTTGGGGGGAAGAAGCCGGCTATCCTAATGCAGAATTCAGGGCTTGGAAACTCAATCAATGCATTGAAATCCCTAACTGAATTATACGAAATGCCACTGCTTATGATAATGAGCCATAGGGGAACCGAAGGAGAGACTATTTGCGGACAGGTCCCGATGGGCGAGTCAACCCCTAGAATTCTTGAAGCGATGGACTTTCAGTTTTTCAAGCCTGGAAATCCTGAAGGGGCCTATGAAGACATAAAGGAAGCATGGGACTTATCTGTCGAAGAGGGAAAGCCTGTGAGCGTATTATTAGAAATCAAATATTGGTGATAACATGGCAAGAAGGGAAGCTATCAAAGACATAATGGAATGCATCGATGATGAGATTGTCGTTTGCAATATAGGATTTCCATCAAGAGAACTATATGACATAAAGGACAGGGACAGGAACTTTTACATGATCGGATCAATGGGCCTTGCCTCATCAATCGGCTTGGGTTTGGCGTTATCAAGACCCGATGAGGATGTCGTTGTGATTGACGGGGACGGTTCACTCCTAATGAACATGGGCTCTCTTGTGACAGTATTTGCAAACAATCCTCGCAATCTAACATGGATTGTGATAGACAACGGGGCATACGGCTCAACAGGCAATCAGGATACCTATGCACAGGTGCTTGATTTGGTTGATGTTGCAAGAGGCGTTGGATTTAAGAACAGCTACGACTTCAGGGACATCGACTTGAAAGAGTTCATTAAAAGCGATGATGCGAGTTTCATTGTGTATAATACTGAAGCTGGAAACTCAAAGGCCCCCATCATTGATTTGGACCCTGTCGCTATTAAAAATAGGTTCATGAGTTCCATTTAATCATTTAATGTTCAACTATGTTTAAATTATTATTAAAAAAATCTAAAAGAACATAAAAGGTATATAAAGATTTTTAATTTAAATTAAACAATATTATCATGGATGAGAAAGAACTTTTTGAAATACTTGGCTACATCAAAATTTCTCCTTATAGGACAAACACCCTAAAGTCAATTGGCAATGAATTGAAGATGCCTTCAGAAATAGCTAAAGAGAATAATATAAAAACAAGCCAAGTGTCAGCAGCACTATCAGACCTAAAGGAAAAAGGTTTAGTAATCTGCGTAAATGAGGAAGTAAGGAAAGGCAGATTATACAAATGCACAGACTTGGGATTGGAAATCCTTAAAAAATTATAATGAAGCTATGATTCAGCTTCATCCAATTCTTCTATTTTTTTATCAAATTCTATAAACTTGCGGGCAAGTCCTGAGAAGTATGGAATATAAACCTTTGAGAATGTAACCCTTTCAGGGTCTTCACCCATTTCAGAGATTCTGTCCTTTACCCTTTGGATTTTGCGCTCGACCTCATCATACATCAAATCTCCAGGGAACTCACCGATGAATACCCCATCGGCACCATTATCAAGAGCATATCGGATATGTCTTGGGCGAACCCTATTTACGGAAATGACCTTAATGATATGTATTGACTCAGGATACGATAGCCTGTTCACTCCAATATTGTCGGCGGCAGTGTATCCGATATTGTCCAAGAACACTAGAATCATGCGCTGGCCATCCTTCTTTTTGGACAATACTCCCTTAATTGTAGACATGATTTTCTCATCGATGTTACCGTTTACAGTAATGGCCCTTTGATTGCATCCTATAAGGCATTTTCCACATCCTGTACAGCTCATCGGGTCAATATAGACTTCTTCGTTCTGTATGCTCATGGACTTGTATTTGCACCTTGAGATGCATTCACCGCAAAGTATGCATCTGTCATTGTCAATCTCTGCAATGAAAGGCTCTATTTCCACACCTCCATAGTTGTATTCGCTTACCTTTGCGGCCGCCGCTGTTGCCTGCATGATTGAATCCGTGATGTCTTTCGGATCATGTGCTGTTCCGCAAACGAATATTCCCTGAACATCTGTAGCAACAGGCTTGATTTTAGGATGTGATTCCTTGATGAATCCGTCTTCGGTTGTACCCACATTCAATATTTCGGCAATTTCCCTGGTACCCTCCGACGGCTCCATTGCAGTTGAAAGAACAACCATGTCTGCTTCGATTTCAACAAATTCCCCCTTCAATGTGTCTTCTGTCCTTACGATGAAATTGTCTCCCTTCTTAACCACTTCTCCGGGACGCCCCCTCAAGAAGCGGACCTCATTTTCCTGAGTGTGCTTGTAGTACTTTTCAAACATGCCAGGAGTCCTGACATCAGTATAGCAGATTAGAACATCGGTATCAGGGTATTTATGCTTGATGATGTTTGCATTCTTAAGGGCAACGGTGCAGCATATCTTTGAACAATACTTATGTCCGTCAGGCTTTTCGTCCCTTGAACCGACACACTGTATCATTACGACACGCTTCGGAACCTCACCATTTGCCTTTAGAAGCTTGCCTTTAGTCGGTCCGTTCACACCTGTAATACGGCCCAATTCAGACTGAGTTATAACATCATCATAGCGTGTGTATCCGTATTCCGGCCTTTTCTCCATGTCAAATAGCTTATGTCCTGTTGCAACGATGATTGAACCGACCTGGAGAGGTATCTTTTCGCTTTTTCCCCTAAGCTTGATTGCCTTCATGCTGCATGCCTTAACGCAGTTGCTGCATTTGTCACAATTGTCCATGTCAATGACATAGCTTTCAGGATATGACTGTCCGAATGGCCTGTAGATTGCCTTGCGCATTGACAAATTGTCATTCCAGTCGTTCGGAACCTCCACTTCACATGCTTCAGCGCATTTTCCGCACGCAATGCATTTTTCGGTATCTACATATCTAGGAGATTTCTCTAAAATCAGATTATAGGTTCCCGCTCTCCTTTCAGCTTCAATGACTTTTGTATTTGTCAAAACCTCAATGTTTTCGTTCCAGACAAGTTCATTCAATATCGGGTTTAGAAGACACATTCCGCACTCTTCGGCAATCTTGACCGGTGAGAATACCTTGCCTATTTTTGCCATGTGCCCTCCGATTGAAGGGGACTGCTCTATTAGAGTAACCTTTATTCCCTGCTTTGCAAGGGACAGCGCCGCATTCATACCGGCTATTCCCCCACCTATTACCGCCACTTCATCAGGAGTCTGGCAGTAAATAGGGTCCACTGCATCCGATTGCTTTACCTTTTCGATTGATGCGTTGATTAGGGTAATTGCTTTGTGTGTGGCTTTTTCCTTGTCTGAGTGTACCCATGAACACTGTTCGCGAATGTTGGCCATGTCCATCAGATAGGGGTTTAGAGGCTTTACATAATCCTGGAATGTCTTTTCATGACTTATCGGTGAGCATGCCGCAACGACAACCCTATCCAAATCATGGTCAAATATCGCATCGCGAATCAGCTTACGGCCGTTTAGGGAACATAAGTTTTCAAACTGTCCAACAAATTCCACATCAAGCGATGCTCTCACTTCATCCAGATTAACAATATCCGCAATATTTCCTCCGCATTCGCATAAAAAAACGCCAACTTTCAAATCATCCCTCATTTAGAAACCTCCTTTAACTCCCTTATTACCGAATCGATTGGAACAGTGTGGGCCTTTTGTCCGATGACCCTATCCAAGTCACCGCCCATAGCCAATGCTATGAACTGGGCAATATTGAGATGTATTGCCCTGAATTTTCTTCCTTCACGTTCTCCAATCAAATGCTGATACCTGTCGAATTGTATATGACAATTCGGACACAAATGCACCAGAATATCAACATCCTCATCCTCGATTGCATTCATCTTATCAGCGGTTGCCGTGAATGATAGCTCGGGATTGGAATATCTCTGCCTGAAACCCGTGCCGCATGTCGTACGCTTGTGGTCATACCACCCAATTGTCCTGCAGCCGCACTCCTCAATCAGCTCGTCCATGACATTCGGATCCCTTACGCCACCTATTGTGTCCTCATAGTGAACTTTGCAGTAATGGCATCCGTGATGGGTCGCTATTGTGTAGTCGCTTAAGTCATATTTTATATGGTCCTTGATTTCATCCTTTTTGCCATATAAAATGTCTACAACATGGAAAATGTTTTCTGTCGGTTTCAGGTCATCCTTTCCATATTTCAAGTGTGATAATCCATTATCGTCAAATAGTTTGTTGATGTGATCTCTCAAGTCATCCTTTTTATTCAGGAGTTTTACAGACTTCTTATTGATTGCATAGCATGTTGCACACATCATTACAAGATTTGGCCTGCCGATTTCTTTGGCAATCTTAAAGTTGCGGGCCCCAATTGCTGTGGTATCAATCTGGTCAAATACGTCTGAGTAATGTCCGAGGCCTGTGCAGCAGGTTTGCTTTTCTGAAATTGCATAATCGATGCCCAGCTTATCGAATACGAATTTTGTTGATGCCTCAACACCGGGATACTCTACGCTGACAAGGCAGCTTCTAAACAAAAGGATGTCTTTATCGGGAATTGCCTTCATTCGTCTTCCTCCTGAGTTTCCCTTATCTTTTCAATCTTGTCCTTAAATCCTGTTATTGTCAATATCTTGCTTACTTCATCAATTACTTCCTTGGATGGCATCAACGGAGGGTCCAGCTCCAGCTCATTTCTTATTTCATCCAGACTCTGCCTGAACTGCCACCATCCCGGAACGTCACGGTCAATGTCTGTGAAAAATATTTCGGGTATTGCTCCAATGGCTGCTGTAAAGTATGAATCGGCAAATCCCAAATATTCATATAGCTTGTCATATCCAATTCCGTTTTTGATTGCAAACTGCTTTAGAATCTGGTTTACTTCACAGACGCTGTTTCCAACAGGGCATACGCTGTGGCAGGTATAGCAATAGAAGCAGTTCCATATGCAATCGTCTTCAAGGATTGTCAAATCCCCCTCCAAGACCCTTTCAATGATGTCTCTTGGGTTATAGTCGGAATGCCTTGCTGCGGGGCAGGTTGATGTGCACATTCCGCACTGCACACACTTTAAAACTCCATCCTCTTTTGAGTTTTTAACGTCATGGATTATGTCTTCTGCAAACTCAATCGGTGAGTCCGTAATCTTCTGCATATTTTCACCTATAGTTTGAACTCTTGGTTTTCAATCATTTTCTTTAATTTCAATGATAGCTTGTTAGCTCTCAATCTATCGGATTGGCGGCAAATTATTGGAACATTGACATCCTTTCCATTGATTGTCAAATCAACGCTTCCAGTATTCATTTTAAATGATTGGTGGCGACAGTAATTGGCGCACATTCCACAGCCAAAGCAATATGTGAGGTTTAATCTTCCCCTAGTAAATGCGTTTGTCGGGCAAATTCCTTCTACGGCACATTTATCACAGGTTAAGCATTTTGAATCGTCATATCTTGGCCTCAAGTCATAATCATCCCACAATTTGCCATAATCTGTACTGTCCAAAGGCAAATGACGTCCCTTGATGTCAGTCACCGGAATGTCAACCATATCGTCAGTTATAAGCAAGTTATTGTAGATTTCCTCATTCAGCACAGGTATTGGAATGGCTACAGTATCATAGACCTCTCCGCCCTGGCCTGTCTTGAATCCTCCAATATAATATGGGTCCATTTTTGTCAAATCAGCGGACAGCATCAGGTTCGGCTTTTCATCACTTGACCTTGTTCCGTTTCCCAATATGTAGCCTTGAGCACCGTTCACAAGAACCTTGCTTCCTTCCTTAATCACATTTTGAGGCACGTCATTCTGAAGAGGGTTCAGGTCTCCGCATCCTGAAAATGTCAATCCCCTCAGGTTACCTTCAAGTGGAATTGCCGCAAATATTGATGAAACCTCTTCACTGTTCGGATTTGTAAATGCGGTATAATTCTTGAATGCCATACGGGCTCCGACTATCTGTGCCCTTGTGACATCTTCCATTGTTATCGTATTCTCTATTGTCTTTCCGTCGGCACTTTCAACCCTTACATCAATTTCACGCCCTTCAAGCAAGTCCTTAAGCAAGAATCCTCCTCCATAATTATCGTCATGAATTGAATGTGCGGTTCCGTGAAGTATCACATCGACTGATCCCAGCCACTCGTTTGGACATGGCCCTGCATAGGCTGGAACTCCATTTAGATATACCTCACTGGCTCTTATGAACTCTCCCGGTTCGGAAACTATAAAGTTCAGGATTGCGGCAGTTCCGCTCATGACTCCACATGTGCCGCAGGTCACTACGTCAACTTCATCGAAACCTGGAGCGTCATCCCTTTTGATTAGCTTTTTGAACTCTTCGGCCGTGTAGATGTTGGCTTCGCCGTTGCTGATTTTTTCATTGATTTCATCAATGCTTCGATTAATAGTCAATTGAATACTTCCTTAAATTTTTCCTAATGTGTCTCCCCTCAAACCCCTTCTTAGGGTTTCAAGAGAGGTTATATCGTCACTTGAGATATTCCCCAAATTAACGGTGTTGCCAAATTTCAAGATAAAGAATACCTGCTGGTCTTTGTTTGGAGCTTCCCATAGAATCTTTTTGTTGTCGATTTCATCTACAATGACATCTATTTCATCTTCCTTTGCATTGCCTGACTTGTCAAAGATTCCAATGTTCTTTCCGCCTTCGCGAGCTTCAACAATAATCAGTGATGAACCGGCATCCAACTCATCCTGCATCTGGGAAATCCTTTCATCCAATGACAGTTCCCTATCTAGAGTAGGGTCCTTTTTTCCGACTTCGGATAATACTTCAAAACCTTCATCACTAGCTCTTTTAATGCAGTTCAGCTTATCCTCATGAACAATATTGGTTGAACCATCTGATATTTCAATAGCTGGAAAACCTAATTCATGGGCTTCTTTAAAAAACTTTTCTAGTTTATCTGCTTTGTAAGCCAGTTCAAACAGTGTTCCTCCTGTATAAGGGGTTATGTCATGGTCCTTATACATTTCGACCTTTGCCTTTATTATGTCCTGTTCATGCACGATTGAGGTTCCCCAACCGAATTTCAGATAATCGACATATTCTCCTGAAATGTCCATTAGGCTATCTGCCATTTCAAGGCCTAAACCCTTGTCCAAAACCATTGTAAGACCGCAATCTCTAGGTTTTTCCTCTCTCTTTTTAGATAAAAATTCAAATGATTTCAAAAATATCACTCAGACTAAATTTAATTTTAAATAATAACTAATTGTACATATAGCTTTTTAACTCTTTGCTTTTTAGCGAAATTAAAGACTATAAAAACTGATTAAAAAAAAGAATAACGTATGGTATATTAATAAATTAAAAAAAAGTGGTGGGAAATTAATCCGCATTGATTTCGCTTTCGGATCTTGTCACAAGGTCTGAAAGTGAATTGCGAACATTTTCAGGAATGGCATTTTCATCTTTTTCTGCCATTACTTGAGAGATAATTTTGCATAGAACAAAAATAGCATGCTTATGTTCCGCTTTTGTCTTATGAATATGGTGTGGGCTTATCTTTAGTGTTATATACTCACTGCAATCGTTTCTGATTTGATCATCTTCAGCCAAAAATTTTAAAACATATACCAAAAATTGATGTAATTGTATCATTTCGTCCTTATACATAGATATCTAACCCATTATTAACTAATTTCAGTTAGTTAAAAATTAACTCCCCTTTTCTATAAAGTAATATTTAATAACTAATCATATTTAAATATTGCATTCAAAATTAGTTTACTTGACATGATTTTATAAGCAAATTCTGAAATTTTAGTTTAAAGTTTATAAAAATAAACTTCATTTAACTAAATTATTTAAAAACATGGTGATTTCAACATAATAATTCAAAAATTGGCTGTGCAGATATAGATTTGGCCGGATACATTGTAAGATTTCAGCCATGGATGTGAAAATCTGAAAGGTGCGATTAATTAAAATAGTAATACTTAATCAGAAATATGATTTCGTCATGAGGTTCGTCAATGATTTGATATCCTGACATCGAATTCATTTGTCTCGACAATCTTGGGAAGCCTGCCGACCGTTCCGACATGACTTTGCGAAATAATCAGGACCCCCTCAAAAAATTCCCTATAATCCTCACAGCACTCCAAAGCGTTGGAAACCTTATCCTCACTTGTCTCGCCATTCACTTCATTGGCGATTCTTGTTGCAAGCCCATCGCCAACAGATGACGATTTTGAAATGACGGTAACGCTGTCGGCCACGCCGAAGCTGATGGAATGGCCAATCTTTCCGGAAGAGGTGCAGATTCCAAGCGGGCTTTTGCGGGCCTTGATTCTGAAGGCAATGTCATTTCCCAAAACCTGATTGTTCGAATAGATTCCGCACAAGACATCCTCATCGTTTATCAATGCAATGTCTCCGCCGTTTTCAACAATAGAATATCTTGAACCATTGCTGATGAGATAATCCAAGGACATCTCTGAAATCGTTCCGGCAACGCAGGCCATCGGCCCGACATCGGCAATCTTCGATGATTCAATCATTTTACTGACAATCAATGGCAGGTCCTCATCTGCCTTAATGGGATCCAGTGATAATAAAAAGTCCTCATTTTTCAGGATATATCTTTTCAAGTCTCTCCTGATTGAAAGGATATGGCTTTTCAGATTATGGCTATCCAAATCTGTTGTCAGGCGGATGTGGGTCTGGTCCAAATCGATTTGAGAAAAATTCATATGTTAATATTTGCCGTTGAAACTATATTAATTATCAAGAAAGCCCAACAAAATGCCTATGCCATTTGAAAAGTTTATCAAAAGATGAACCCATTCAACCATTTTTTTCAAAATATCATTGACAAAATAGAAAAATTAATTTATATATGAAAATACAAACTATTAACTAATGAAAACAATAGCTATTGGTGTTGGTGAAAACGAAAATATTATACAGGCCTGTCATATTTTTAAAGAAAAACACCCAAAAACAAATTTAAAACTAATATATCGTGATGAAGACTTAGTCAAGGCAGTTTTAGATGAGAAAATTCATGGTGTAGTCCGCGGTTCACTTCCAGCGTCCAACATCATGAGAGAACTGAAGGAAAACTATCCCGACATCTCAAGAGCAACATACATCAACGGAGACGAATACGAGTTTTTGTTAACCCCCGTTGGAATCGATGAGGGCGAGACTGTTGAGGACAGATTCAGAATCGTCGAGCACTGTATAGACTTTTTGAAAATGCTTGGAAAAAAGCCAAAAATAGCGATTCTTGCAGAAGGAAGGGAAGATGATTTCGGAAGGGGCGAAGAGGTATCCAAATCAATAACCGAAAGCAAAAGATTGACAAAGCTCATTGAGGAAAACACTTCCGAAGAAGTCAAGAATTATTATATATTAGTTGAAAAAGCAATTAACGATAACTGCAACATTATCATTGCACCAAACGGAAGGGTCGGGAACATCATTTTCAGAACACTCGTTTTACTGAACTCCTGGCCAAGTTACGGTGCCGTAACCTTCGGCATGGACAAGATATACATCGATACAAGCAGAGACCAAAGCATCGAAGGTTATGTCAGAAGCCTGACCCTAGCCAATGACTTGGATCAACTTGAAAAGTGATTTGAATGGCGGAAAATATACTTTACAGAATATATGAATGGTACATTTCAAGGGATTTGGTTCCCGAAAAGATGCCGAAGCATGTGGCCCTAATCATGGATGGGAACAGAAGATATTCCAAGCTTCAAGGAAATGTGGACGTTTTAAAGGGGCATGAAGTCGGCGTTGATACCCTAGAGAAGGTTCTGGATTGGAGCATTGAACTTGGAATAGAAATCATTACCGCCTACGCTTTCTCAACAGAGAACTTCAACAGGTCACAGCATGAAGTTGACGGTCTGATGAAACTTTTTGTCATTAACTTCAAGAAACTAGTTGACGATGAAAGGATACACAAAAACGAAGTGAGGGTAAAGGTAGTGGGAAGAACCGAATTGCTTCCGGATAACGTAAAGGAAGCAATCAAGGATGCGGAAGAGGCAACTGCACATTACAATAAACGATTACTTAATTTAGCTATTGGATATGATGGGCGTTTGGAAATCATTGATTCATTCAAAAAGATTATTCAGGACGTGCAGGATGGAAAGATTACAATTGATGATGTGGATGAAGAGCTCGTAAGCAAAAACCTCTATACCGGAGGGCTTGACGACCCTAACCTAATCATCAGAACCAGCGGGGAAGAGCGCTTAAGCGGGTTCCTGCTTTGGCAATCATCATATTCCGAACTGTACTTCTGTGAAACATTATGGCCTGAACTTAGAAAAGTTGATTTCATAAGAGCCATCAGGTCTTATCAAGCAAGAGACAGAAGGTTTGGGACTTAAATGATAGATACACATTGCCATATTGATTTTGAAGACTTTGATGACGACCGTGAAGAAGTCATCAAAAGGGCTGAAGACAAGTTGGATAATGTCATCGTTTCAGGCTTCAGCAATGACAGCAACATGAAAGTGCTGCAGCTTTCAAAGGATTATGAAGGCTTTATCTATCCTACTTTTGGATTTCACCCTGTAAGCTCACAGAACGCCACAGAAGATGAAATAAAAATCGCACACGAAAACATTGCCAAACATCTCGACGAAATTGTTGCCATCGGCGAAGTCGGAATGGACTATTTTTATGTTACCGATAAGGCATTGCGCGAAAGGCAGGAGGAAATTTTCACAGGCTTTTTAAGGCTTGCAAATGAATATAAAAAGCCTATCGTAATGCATGTGAGGGACTGCGAGAAAAAAGCGGTCAATATCGTTGCGGATTATGAGGACATTCCATATTTTGTTTTCCACTGCTACGGCGGAAGCCTGAAAACTGCAAAAAGGATAAAGAATATGGGAAATGCCTATATGAGCTTTTCCACAATGCTCTGCTATTCACAGCAGCATCAGGACTTAATCAAAAAAATAGATTTGGACTATATTCTAACAGAAACCGACAGCCCATACCTGGCCATGACAAAAGAGGACAGGAACGAGCCTGCAAATGTCGTCAATGCGGTTTACAAAATAGCTGAGATAAAGAATGTTGATGTGGAGACCGTTGATGAGGTTACCACAAACAATGCCCGAAAGATTTTCAGAATCTAGTAATGGAGCGTGAAGTTCAAATCAATCAGGACATCCTTGTTTTCTTTAACCGCCTCGATTTCAAGTTCAAAATCCGTCAGATCCTGCATCACCAGATTGACCAGATGCCAGTCAAGGAGCGAATCGTTTAGAAATACGGTGAATTGATTCCTATCTATTACGACCTTTTTTCTGCAGAAAAGCTTAAATGCATAGAAATAGAGTTCGATTCTAAAAATTAAATCTTCCTTATCGCCAACGCCATTTATGAAATAGCTTTTCAAATCTTCCTGCAGAATCTTTCCTTCATCACCTACATCGGCTTTGAAGGTTTCCATTTCCTTTAAGTCATCCATCAACTGCTGCTTTTCTTCATCACTGTACATCTAATCACACAAGCTAAATTTCAATTTAATCAAATTATAAGGGTTCGGCATGAAAGTAGCCTTGAACCTATCGAAGACATCATCCAGCTTCCTTAAAAGACTCAATTCCAAATCATCTGGAATGATATACAAAATGAATGAATCATCACTGATTTGAACACCCAAATCCTCCTGCAAAGGAACTTTCATCTCACTTATGAAAATGTACTTGTACATTACCAGCAGATAGTCATTCACTTCAACATTGTTAATGATAATGTCTGCCAATTCATCCTGCAGTTTGGAAGCTATCGCCTCAAATGTATCTTCTGTTATTTCAATCCCCCACTAGAGCAAATCCTTTTCATTAAAAACTTCCTTTGCAGCCACTATTCCATTGATTGCCTTTGGAAAGCCTGCATATGCGCTCATCTGCATTATGATTTCAACGATTTCGGTAGGGGTGTTTCCGACATTCAAAGCCGCACCGATATGGTCCTTGAGCTGGGGAATTGTTCCCAAGACTGTCAGTGCCGCAACGGTACACAACTCACGTGTCTTCAAATCGACTTCGGGACGTGTGTAAATCTCTGAGTATGGAAACTCAACGACAAATCTTGCCATATCCGGCGCAATGTCATCAATGGCACCGAATATTTCATCCAAAGGCCTTTCTTGGATGCCTTCCAAAACTTCCTTTCCTTTTTCATACCTTGTCATGATTATACTTCTATAGTTAAACCCATTTAACATTGGCGGTAGTGAAAACATAATGTGGTGAAAAGACAGGATTGTACAGCTTATTTGTTGCCTGGGTCGTATTGAAGCTGACGGCAACCGATTTTCTTAAATTGTAATTGATCCTATCACCAATCGAAACCAGCTCCTTATTTTTGAATCTGTCTGAGATTTTTGCATAGACCTTGAACTGGATTCTCTTTTTACCGTAGTTTACGTCATTTCCCATTTCAGAGTATGAAACGTTTACTATTTCAACGGAATATGGATGCAAGAGACCTGTCTTGGAATTCGAATAGTCCCAATATGTATCGCTTGGATAGATTCCACTAGATGATGCGGCCGAACCTTCAATCGCACCGCTTCGAGCGGCGTTCATCGCAATGTTCAGCTCATTTTCGCCTGCAATGAACACCATCGAAACCATTAAAACGATTATCAGCGAGCCGAAAAGGAACAAGAGCTCCGCTGACATCTGACCTTTACTATCCATCATGTTATCACGATTTTTCCCTCATCATCTTTTGAAATGCAATAGCTTCTGCCGCTAAGCAATTTATATTTTTTATCGATATTCAAAAGCGGAAGTAACGTTTCCCCCTTTTTGCCGTCATATTCTATTGTCAGTTTGGACCTTTCGACCGTAATTTCAAAATACCCCTTATCCGAAGGCATTTCAATGTATTTTGAAAATCCTTCGCCGTTTGAATTCACCTGTCCGATTGCATTTGCCACACCATCCAGAATCAATCGATGTTGTATGCCGTCTTCAATATTGAAACTTGAAATAATTGTTGATTCGCTATAAAATAATATGCTGCAAGCAATAATAAAGACTATAAACAATGAAAATATGTATTCAACTGAAATGAAACCTTTACTGTCCATATTTTTTAATTATCTTTGAAATTAATAAAGTTTTCTCTGATTAAAAGTCAATTTTCATACATAATTATTAAATAATATTTGAACTAAAGAATTAATCATGAAAGGAAAAGTTATATTCATTGGTGCAGGTCCTGGAGACCCTGACTTGATTACCGTTAAAGGAAGAAAAGTCATCGAAGAGGCTGACGTGATCATTTATGCAGGTTCACTTGTTAACAAAGATGTTTTATGCCCTGCAAAAGAAGGCTGTGAGATTCACAACAGCGCATACCTGAATTTGGATGAGACTGATGCCATAATTACTGAAGCAGTCAACGAAGGTAAATTGGTTGCCCGTGTACACACTGGCGATCCTTCAATTTACGGAGCGATTGCAGAGCAGATCCGTGAGCTCAAAAAGCATGACATAGAATATGAAATCATTCCCGGCGTAAGCTCATTGTTCGGTACAGCAAGCGTTCTTGAAGCAGAACTGACATTGCCCGAAATCTCACAAAGCGTCATCATCACACGCCCTGAAGGAAGAACTCCTAAACCTAGAGGGGAAAGCATTGCCAGCTTTTCTAAGCATCATGCGACAATGTGCATCTTTTTGGGAATAGGTATGATCGACAAGGTGGTCGATGAATTGCTTGAAGGCTATGAGGAAACCACTCCTGTGGCAGTCGTCAAAAAGGCAACCTGGCCGGACCAGCAAATAATCAGAGGAACCCTTGCGGATATTGCAGACAAAGTAAAAGATGCCAATATAACAAAGACTGCAATGATTGTGGTGGGAGATGTCCTAGACCCTGGGGACTTTAATGCATCCAAGCTATATGACAAAAACTTCAAACATGAATATCGTTGAGTGAGGAAAACACCCTCATTTTTCAATGAAAAATTCATGTCCTCAAAAATCAGTTAAAAGAAGGCTAGAATGGTTTTAAATTGTATGGTTTTTGAGGAAAACCACACCATATTTTAGGAGTTAAAATAGTGTCCCCGGAACTTTTTTTGAAGAAGGATTCTGAAGTGTTTTATTGGACAAAATAAGGAAAAATAAGCAGTGTTTGAAACGTATATTTTGCAAGCAATTATTCAAAACTTAATAAATATTTTTCTTTGCACCACAAATAGGGTCGTTATTTATAAATATGTTCTTTTATAAATTTTTTATTACCAATTAAAAGGGGGTAAATAATGGATATTAAAAAAGTTTTAGTTATTTCATTAGTTTTAATCATGATTGTTTTATCATCAAGTATTGTTAGTGCTGGATGGTTTGACAATGGTGTTAATGTAAATGGAATAGAATTTAATCTTCCAGATGGCTATAAAGAAGCCGAAGGAAATAATTTTGCAGACAACTATTTGAGCATGGGATATAAAGGCGAAACTGGTATTTATGAAGATGAAAATGGTAATCTTATTTGGATTAGTGTTTTAAATGAAAATCCAGAAGGGACTGAATTATCATTAGATGATATTGTAGTTTCAGCAACTGATTTTGAAGATTTGAAAAATAATACCGAAATAGCTGGAAAAACAGGTATCTCTTATAAATTTTCAACACCTTCTCAAAATGCATTTGTTTATGTTGAAGATGGTAAATTAATTGATATTCGTGTTCCAGATGGTGTAAATTTTGAAGATATAATTAAATAATTATAGATGGACTTATTTAAGTTCATCATTTTTTATTAAAAACTTAAAAATTAATAAAATATTTTTAAATGTTTTTGCAATGTATATAAGAATATTGAAGTGTAATTGTAATTTTACAAGTTTAAAGCAATGTTTACAGAATATGTAAACACAAATAATAAACATTATATCTCGATTAATGACGTTTGAAATGTATATCTTACAAGAAATTATTCAAAACCTATTCAAAGATTACTATTTTTGGTTTGCAAATTATAGAAATTTCTTAAATTTTTTTTATCCCCATCAGACAGGTCATGCCAGCGAATGTTCTGTATGGCTCCTTCCAATGCCATCAACCTGTTTACGCATGCGCTTTCGTCTACATCCCTAATCTTTAGCCATGCTTCCCTGCTGCCGATATCAATCAATTCATCGACAGTGCTTATTCCCACATCATTTAATTGCTCTTCCAGCACTTTGCCTATATTCGGCAGTTTAGACAGTTCACCCATTTCAATACCTCATAGCTATTTTTAAAAATTGATTTTTAATGCAATTTCTCTTTAAGAGATTTGATTATTTTAGGATTTATATTTTTCACCATTCACAAAAAGCTAAAACATTGCATTCAATTTAATTAATATTAACATCAATAGTATAATATGGAACAATTCATTGAAATATGAATTATCAAGATTTAACTTAATTCTTAAATAGCTTTTTTTAAAGGGAAGGAGACAGAAGATATGGCAGATGAGAAATCAATGAATGAAAATAACGCAAACCGTATGAGCAAAACCGAATATTATCTTGCAATTGCCCTAGCAGTATCAAAAAGAAGCACATGTTTGAAAAGGAGATACGGAGCCGTGATAGTAAACAACGATGAGATAATCAGTACAGGCTATAACGGTAATCCAAGGGGAGATGAAAACTGTTGCGATAGGGGAAACTGTAAAAGGATGAACCTTCCATCCAACTCAGGAAACTATAATGACTGTTTTTCAGTACATGCCGAACAGAATGCCATGATCAGTGCAAGCAGGAATGAAATGCTCGGCTCAACAATTTATCTTGCTGGAGAAAAGTATGATGATGGTGCTTGGGTGGAAATAGAAGATGCTGAACCTTGTCCTATATGCTTCAGAATGATAAAGAACTCAGGAATCGATGAGATAATCAGCAAAAAAGGGACCTCGAAACTACATAATCAGGCTGCAAACGAATGTTGCATGTAATTTAGGCAGTACAACTAGAAATACAGGTAGGTCTTAATGGCATCAGACAAAGAGTATCTAGAATATATATTGGAGCAGCTATCAGATTTGGAGGACATATCCCACCGCAAAATGATGGGGGAATACATCATATACTATCGAGGCAAGATTATCGGAGGCATCTACGACAACCGCTTCCTTGTAAAGCCTGTAAAGGCGGCAAGGGAGATGATGCCTGATGCGGATATGGAATTGCCGTATGAAGGCGCTAAGGAAATGATCCTCGTTGATGATGTGGAAGACAGGGATTTTCTAGGAGAGCTTTTCGAAGCAATGTATGAAGAACTTCCCGCACCTAAGAAAAAGCGCAAGTAATGCAATAGCCAAAATGAGATTGATTTAAATGGAAAGCAATATAGGGATTAAACAAATTGACATAACAGATTTAAGAACTGATGCAATCGTAAATGCTGCAAACAGCCAACTTAGACAAGGTGGTGGAGTTTGTGGAGCGATATTTCGCAAAGCCGGAGCAACAAAGCTTGCAAATGCATGCAACGATATAGGTCATTGTAAAACCGGCAATGCCGTAATTACCCCAGGTTTTAATCTTCCAGCAAAATATGTCATTCATGCAGTCGGCCCCATTTGGCAAGGCGGCAACAGCAACGAATCGGAACTGCTTTACAATGCATACAAGCAATCCTTGATTCTGGCAAAAGAGAATGACTGCTGTTCAATCGCTTTTCCATTAATTTCATCAGGAATATACGGATATCCAAAAGAACAGGCATGGCAAATAGCAATTCAATCCTGCAGTGATTTCATTTACGATAATCCTGATTACCCTATCAGCATCATATTTGCCGTATTGAGTGATGAATCAAAAGAACTGGGTGAAAAGGCAATTAATGAAACAGGATTAAAAAAATAGCTTTTTGATTGAAATAATGTTTTATATCTGATTATAATTTTTTAAGCACAAACGAACCGACTTCAATAGCCAAATTTCTGGAAATAGGACTGCATTTGCTACATAGCAGGGAAAAGACATCCTTGCCGTCCAAATCCATCTCAGTCAGTCCCTCATAGTTTGCCATTCCTTTTGAAACTATGAATCTACTTTCATCAAAGACCTTCCTGAAATCATCTGAAAACATTTCCTCTACGATTCCGCCCGAATCACATCCCATTGTAATGATATATGCCAATTCATCCAAACCAGCATCGACCGCTTCCTTCATACATGCATCATTAACAATCGGACTGCTGATTACCGCAACAACCACATTGACATCATATTCCTTCATCTTTTCAATCAGCAATCTGTCAAATACGATTTCACCTGCATTATCAACCAGATACAACACTTCATCGTGACTGTTCAATGCATTTTCAAATTCTTCAATATCATTTATGCTTAGATTTTCATTTAGATTATTGGTAATCAGTGCTTTAAAATCAGTATTAACATCATAAGCTCCGAAATCCAAGATATTTCCAACAATTGCTGCCTTCACATAGGTTTCCAAGCCATCATCTGCTTTTAGGATTTCCTTTACTTTCGGCATTAGTGACAAAGCAATTTCACTGCTGACCTCTTTCTGTTTAGAATAAGGGTCTTCACATCCTGTTTTCTCTTTAACATATTGATTAACTACTGTTGCCAATCCGTTAGGCTGTGAGTCTCTGAAGTCTTTTGCCATAATGTTTATGCAATCACTCATCAATTCGAATTTTAACTTTTCATCGCTGCATGACAAGTCAATTACTTCCTTGACCTGCCTTAAGATGCAGGCTGCACATTCATAACTGGATTTGATAATACCACAACCTATAGATAAAAAAAAGAAAAAAGAAAGTTATTCTCTTTTATCTTCCTTAAATAGTTCTGCAATTCCTGCAACAGATCCCAAAACGCCGCTGGTATCCAAAGGCAGGAATATTTTTGATGCATTGCCGTCAGCAATTTTTTCCAGGGATTCCAAGTATTTAACAGCAATCAGGCCATCATCAGGATTTCCTTCATGAATTGCATTATAGACCTTTTCGATTGCGGCCGCTTCACCTTCAGCCCTTAATATGGCTGCTTTCTTATCTGCTTCAGCGATTCTTAAAAGAGATTCCGCTTGACCTTCAGCTTCAAGAATTGCCGCTTGCTTGTCACCTTCGGATTTTTTAATTTCAGATTGCTTATAACCTTCAGCTTCCAAAATGGATGCTCTCTTATACCTTTCAGCTTTCATCTGTTTGCTCATTGCATCGACAATGTCTTGAGGAGGTTCGATTTTTTGTATCTCAACACGGACGACCTTGCTTCCCCATTTGTCAGTTGCAACATCCAATACTTCTCTCAATTCCGCATTGATCATTTCACGGGAAGTCAAAGTCTCATCAAGCTCCAGGTCCCCAACAATATTTCTTAAGTTGGTTTGCGCCAATTTTGTAATTGCCTGATAGAAATTGACTACATTATAAGTCGCATTGAATGCATCGACGACCTCATAAAAGATTACGCAATCCACAACAACTACTGTATTGTCTTTTGTAATGACCTCCTGAGGCGGAACGTCTACCACCTGTTCCCTTAGGTCGACTTTGACAATCTTTTCTATGAAAGGTATTAGAATAGCAACACCGCTTCCGACAGTACGATTATACTTCCCTAATCTTTCTACAACACCCTTTTCATAAGGCCTTAATATTTTAACGGATTTTAAACCTATTATAATTAAAACAATTAAAATTAAAATATACAATATCATTTTCATTACCCCTTAATCTATTTTTTTAATGATTAGCTTAATGCTGTCTATTCCAAGTATTTCAACCTTATCATTAACATCCATGTCCCCCTCTCCATTGGCAGACCATTCTTCCCCGTTGATATTGACAATGTACTTGTTGTCATCGAGTTTGCGAATAATTTTTCCGTGTTTGCCTATCAGCCTATCGGCAGTGGTTTTTTTGCTGGGTTCGGGAGTTATCCTGTCTGCAAATTTCCTTGTGGAAAGAATCAACATCAAAGATACAATTACAAATGCAATGAATTGGACATAAACATCAAAGCCCAGATAGTTTAAGATAGCTGCAACAATTGAGCCGACTGCAAACCACACTAAAACGAAAGCTGTGGTTATCAGTTCAAATATCGCGAATATTACCGCTAAAAATACCCATATCAAAATATCCATTAAACCACCTTAATTTTTGTCAATATTACTTGTCGCTACAAGTATATAAAATTTAGGAAAAAAATTTAAAGTTCTTTTTTATGATTGTAATGAATTCCGATATGGCCTATTGCCAAAATCAGTGCTGAAATTACTAAAAAAATGTTATTTGCATATATTCCCAATAACAAAGCTGATAAAACGGGCAATGTGGCGCCGGGAAGCGGAACATCCAAGAAACTTGAATACATATCATTCAGAGTATGATTGCCTGTGAAATACCTAAGCCAATAGACCTCATATAAAATCATGAGGATAAAAGCCACAGCCAATATTAAAGACCATCCGAACTTTATACCAGTAAATAAAGCAAGGCAAGTTACCAAAACTTCTCCGATTCTCTCTAAAATAAGCAAAAATTTATTCTCGTTTTTAGATAATTCCCCATATCCTTCAGGCGGGAATCTGGACCAGAGGACATTCGGTACAAACAGCATTATCAGAAATATCAATCCGACAAATGAAAATCCGAAATTCATGATATCTAGGAGTATTTATCTTTAATCTCATTCATTAACCTTAATTTTTCAAAGGCAACATCTTTTGGAGCTCGTCTAAGACCGCAATCAGGATCCAAAATAAGATTTTCCTTTCCGACGATTTCAATGGCCTTGCAAACCAAGTCTTCCACATCTGCAATGTCATCGACCTCATTTACTGATGAATCGACGCAGCCGAAGCCGACCTTCTTGTCCTTGAGCATATAGGCATTTTCCTCCAGAACGCCAAGATTGACATTGTTTCCTGCAAATTCCATGTCCAGAATATCTATGTCAAAAGTGACTATGTCCTTAAATGCATCATTCAAAAGACCGCAAACGTGCATTCCCAAAGGAACTTCCAATCCATCCTTAATGATTGCGATGGCTTCCCTGGCCACTTTCATGTCAACCATCCCTGTTGACAAGAATGGCTCATCAACCTGGATATAAACAGGCTCGACCTTCTTGGCGATTGCATCAACTTCGCACTTTAGGCTATGGGCCAAGTCGATTATGGCATCCTCCTTGCTTTTGTAGAAAGACTGGATTCTTGAAGAATGGACAATGGTATTTGGACCTGTGATTATTCCCTTTATGCCTTTGCCTTCAGGAATCTTGCCGCCATAATAGTCTGCCATTACCTTTTTTGCATATTGCAGATCCTTGATTGAAATTTCCTGAGTTGGATTTCTGATTTTGCCCACAATGAAAGTATTTCCATCCTCGATTTTCATTCCGGGAATGTATTTTGTAAAAATGGAAACCATATCTCCCCTGACCTGACCATCGGAGATAATATCCACTCCAGCATCAAGCTGAGCGATGACGCTGCTTCTAATTGCTTCCTTAAATGGGTCATATGCTCCAAAGGAATTTAGCAGTTTATCTTTAAAATTAGATGGAGAGCTTTCACTGGCTGGAAAGCTGCCTACAACAGTTGATTTCATTTTTTATTACCGGTATCCAGTTTTCTGATTTTTTCAATCTCTTCTTCATCGATTGGAAGTTCAACAACTGAAGTCCCATGGCATGGCTTTGTGTAAGGTAAAAAAACAGTTCCCTTTTCATGGTCAAATCCAATTGGAATTGGCGGAATGCCAATGACCCTTACACCTAAAACCTCATCGCCGGGCTTTATATAAACAATATCATCGGCCTTAAATCTAATAATCATTGCACAGTCCTTAAAGCCGGCCCTTGCCGCATGGATTTCATAATTATCGGATTGTTGAAGGTAAGTATCTAAACAGAATGACATTTATTCAAACTCCTTAATTGCTTTGTCGAATTTAACTTTAATCGGTGAAGGATTATGGAAAGCCCTAACGGCAGCAATTTTAGCGTTGCTTCCGCTCTCTTCAATCATGCTGACAAATTCAGCTACTTCATCGCCATCTCTTGAAAATACCAATGCCAATGATTTGCATTGCAAGATCTGCTCGAATGTTACGAAAAATGATGCCGCTGCATCCTTGTGAACGAAACCTACCAATAAATCATAATCCCCTTCGTTGATGTCTCCTAAAGCCCTTTCCAAATCCAAAAGCTTGAGGTTATAATATCCTTCAGGGTCTGATATTCTCACCAGTTTTGATGCTGCAGGATTAGCCGCAATTGTAGTGTCATAACCCATCTGTGTCAATTTGTCGAATACATAAACTGCCATTGGAGTCTGTGATGGAGTTTCAGGACATCCAAGTAAAACTAAAGCTTTCATAAAACTACCTCTTATGATCTTGATTTGAGTGTAACCACATTGGCCAATATCAATGCGCCTACGAATATGAACGTCAGCAATGCCATACCGTTGATGGACCTGTTGAACAGGAACATTCCAATTATTGCCTGAGCACAGAATGCCGCCAAAGCGCCGGTCAGCAAGACTTCTCTTCCCAGGTATTTCTTATTGTTCTTCTCTCTTTTTTCTCTGTATATGTTCAATATCTTAAATCCGATCAGGACTGTTCCAAGCACAAAGACCATCAATCCGATAAGGCCTAAAATACCAAAGTCGAATCCCCAACCGAAGATACCTGGAAGCATATAATCGATTGTATCCTTTTGGTTAACCAATACTCCGAAAAACATTGGGAAAGGCAAACCAAAGAAGAGCACAAACTGCATTGGAAGAGTAATGTAACCTTCGGCAAATGCCGTTCCTTCAGCACCCCAATAAGATGCCTTTGCATTATGCCCAATTATCTGAATATTATTCAATACCGTTTTAATACTTGATAGGGAGTACTGCTCAATCCTACCAAATCTTAAAAGAGGTGAAAAGATTGTCATACCAGTTACACGAGCTATAACTTCAAGAAGGACAAAACCCACGCCTGCTACACCTAAAAACATTAAGATTCTTCTTAAGGTAAATACGGATTTTTCCCTGAATGATTTTGAGATTATCAAATATCCTAAGAACAATCCTAATATCCATAACAGTAAGAAGGACCTGTGCATCAAACCGCCGAATACTGTAATACCAGCAAGGAACAGTATTACAAATCTCCTAAGAGGCCTTATATCGACTCCCGATTCCTTCATCACTTTCAGGGCAGCAAGAGCAGTTACGGCCCCAAGTAACGCTAATGGTCCGAATGGGTGAGTGAATTCCGCTTGACTTGAAGATATCACGAGAAGTGCAATATCGGCTCCGAAGAGAAGTGTGAAACCTCCCATTAAAAACAAGGATAAAAAGGTCACTACACTAAGGGACAAAGGAATCAAGTTAAGACAAAACACTAATGTAACAAACAGCATTAACCCAACTTCTAAAATTAATTGTAAATGGTTTTGAGCAATCAACAACATATTTCAATCACAATTCTCTTTTATTTAAAAAATATAAAATGGACTGACCGGGATTTGAACCCGGGGCCTCCGCCATGCCAAGGCGACGATCTACCATCTGAGCTACCAGCCCAAAAAATTAAGTACATATTAGTATATGAAATTATTACTATAAATAACTATTTGCCATTCTTGGCCAAATCATATAAGTTATCTATAATAATCTGGAACAAGTCATCAGTTTTCACATCAATCTTCTGGTGGGGATGCACTATAAACTCCAAAGCCTTATGGATGATTTCATCGGTATCATGAGACCTGTACATTAATCCATTATTGATGTAGTACTGATCGACGGATAATGTTTCACCAGGATAACATGAAATGACAGGAGTCTGCAAGATTGCGGCTTCCCTGTTCATTGTTCCGCCGGCACCTATTACAAGGTCGCATTTTTTGATTATGCTTGAAGTATCGACAGGCGGCTTCAGGATTGAAACGTTTTCGATTCCTTCAAATATCTCGGCCTGTTCCCTAAATCTTGGAAGGATTAAGATATTTGCAACATTCTTCAGCTCATCGACAATAGGAGATAGAACTGATTTTCTGCAGTCCGCATCCAAGTAAGATGCAAGTGAAGGTTCAGGCCTCATCAGGATAGTCTTTGGATGATTCAGTTCCAGATTCAAATCATCAAAGACATTATCATTATATACAAAACTTTTAAAATGCATCAATTCGGAGGTTCCGTCATAGGAAATGATTGTATTTGGATCCGCTCCAAACTTCATTAGTTTCCACATGTCAATGATTTTAGGTGTAATGATTCTGTCACATAAAGGAAGAGTCAATTTGTTGGCAGCAAGCGCATGTTCATTGTCTAAAACGTACAAACTTGGAATTCCTAAACCGAATGAGATTCTAGGAAGTTCAATGGAATGCTTGCTAAGGGCAACATCCACCTTTTCATCATGTATAACATCCACAAGATTGTATACTCTTGAAGTGCTTTCCTTCAGTTTATCATATAGGCTTACGCCATGCTTTCCCACGGATATGAAATCAATGTCATACATTTCCATTAGTTTATGGATATCACCAAACTGCCTTGCTGTAACGATTACATCCTCACCTTCGGCTTCCAGATACTTGATTACATCTTTAAAGAACCTCACATGAGGCGCATTTGAAATATCTATCCATACCTTCATGAAACCACCATTAGAAATCTAATTATTCATTGCTTCTTCAATAGCAGCAATAATCTCATCTAATCCGCAGCCTTCTTTCAAGCTGGACTTAATGACTTTGACATTAGGGTTTAATTTTTGTGCATCGGCAACCATCTTATCGGCATCGGCACCAACAGCATCAGCCAGGTCTACCTTGTTGATTACAACCACGTCTGAAGTTTGGAAAATGATTGGATGTTTCTCTACGGTATCGTCACCTTCGGTCACGCTTACAACCACGATTCTTAAGTGGGAACCGAGTTCAAAGTCAACCGGACAGATTAGATTTCCGACATTTTCGATTATGACCATATCCAAATCGTCTAATGGCAAATCTTCAAGGCCATGGCCTACTAAATGTGCATCTAAATGGCATTCTTTACCGGTGTTTAATCCAACGACAGGAACATTATGCTTTTCAATACGTCCTGCATCAAATTTTGAGATGACATCTCCTGCCAGAACCCCGATTTTGTAATCGGTGTTGTCAATGATTTCTTCCACTAAAGTTGTTTTACCGGAACCGATTGCTCCGACAAAATCAACACAAAATATTCCGTTATCTTCTAGTTTATGTAAATTTTTGTGAGCTAATTTTTTATTAGCATCCATAATGTTTTTTGCTACTTCTACGTCAGCTACTTGGTGCATATTTTCTCCTCCATTAATTAAGCATCATCAGGCTTTTCAATAACAATATTTTTAACAACAATATCCTTACCGTTTAAAGTTTCTACATTAAGACTATCGCATTTTGGACATTTTACCAAAGGCGCATAGTGGTCTTTATCATCTAGAATAGCCTCTCCATTAAAATCACAGTCATAACATTGAATTTCAGCAGGAATCTCCTCAAATTTAATTTCCGCATCATCCATTATCGTATTCTCAACTAAAACACCTAAAATGAATTGTAACTGTTCAGGATTAATCATAGCTAACCTACCAACTTCAACAGTAACTTCAGTAACCTCAGTTGCATCATTTTCATTGGCAGTATCTAAAACTGCATTAATAATACCTTGAGCCATTGATAATTCATGCATTTTTGGACTCCTCAATAAATATTTAATACTATAAATATAGACTTGTTTATTAATAAAAGTATTTAATAAATAACAAAATATTAAGTATTACTAGAAAAAATTAAAAAAAAGAAATTGGTTAAAACATTAACCAATGAATTTATAAATCAGTAGGTTCTGCGTCAAAAACGTTTATTTCAAGTTCATCAGCAAGTAATCCATCAATGTTAGCGCCGAAATTAAGGAAATGTTCGGTTTGCAAGTGTGCTCCTAAAATTTCTTTGGATTCCCATTGTTCAACAAACATTAATGAACCGTCACCTGTATTTTCAAATAGATTATAATCTACATTTCCGTCCTCTGCTTTGGATTTAGCTATTAAATCTTGTGCGAATTCAATAACTTTTTCTTTTGCAGAGTCATCATTTGGAATAGCCTTTGCTAAAACCATTATCATATTTTTCACCTTAATTAACTTAAATTTTTAACTTAAATTTCAAAATGAAATAGATAAAATATCTAATAATAAACTATTCTATCTAATTCATTAACAAATATCATCAAATTAGTCTTTGTCGAGTGCAGGGATTCCTGTAATTCTTAAACCGCCGTAATGGGATTTGTATTTGATGTTCAATCCAATAAGTAATGGAGTGATCTTTTCGATAATTCTTGCTTTTTCTAGGATACCTGTATCGATTGTTTTGATTCCTGGTATTTTGTCAATTATTTCTGCTGCGGTTTCTTTTGCTTCTTTGTCGTCACCTGCAATCAAACAGTCACAGTCGATTTCTTCTGGGATGTTTGAGAGGTGTGAGTTTGAGATGTTACAGAATGCGCAGATTACTTTTGCACCGGTTCCTTCGAGG
>NZ_JBGUIH010000034.1:0-5699 GCF_045112895.1 Methanobrevibacter sp.
CTTTTTTGAAAAATTTGTAAATTGTCGGAAATGATTTCCGATCATTTCTTTTCAGAGTCAAATTTGGCTCAATAAATATTTTTTAGTTAAGATTCATAAATCACGTTTCGTTCATGCGTAGACCCTGAATCTATTGCAATGCCTAAACATAACTATCTGAGTTATTTCGTATTTTTTAAGCAGTGAATTAAATTGTGACTGATATTATTAGTGCGAGTCTATGGAGTGGCTATTTCAATTAGTAAATATGCAACTTATTGACTTTCAATTTGAAAAAAATTATGAGATAATAGAAAAATGGAGCTTGGTGTATAGCTATTAATAATAGTTACAGTATGTTCTTTTGTTGTTAAATAAAGAGGTTTCATAAAAGTGTGCCATGTAGGCACACTTATTATTAATAGCAATATAATTATTACATTTGCAATAGAGAAATATCCGCTACATTTAAGAATAAATTTCTGAGATTTGATAGTATTGCTAAACGATTTATCTTTGTTTGTTCATCATCATCCATTACTCGTACATTATTAAAGAAATCATCGATTGGTTCTTTCAATGAGGATAATTTTGAGAGAATTGTTCCGTAATCCTTGTTATCAAAATACTCTTTTAGCTCCGATTTCAAACTAATAATACACTCTGCAAGGGATTTTTCTTGAGATTCTTTCAAGATATTTGAATTTATATTATTAGGTATTTCAGTTGTTAATTTTGTTAATATATTTGAAACTCGTTTGTTTGCTGCTACCAATGATGGTGCTGCAGAGGATGATAAGAACGAGTTAACAGCAACAACTCTTTTGTGGAAATCATAAGGTTCTGATGGTTTTCTTGCCAGTACCGCTAAGATTACATCAGTTCTTATTTCTTGATCTTGATAGTGAGCTTTAAATCTACCTAGAATATATTCAAAGACATCGGAGGTTACATTTGTATTGATTAATTTATCTCCGTACAGTTTTTTAGAATAATTAATCAAATCCAGTAGATCAAGTTTTAATTCCTTTTCTACAATAATTCTGATTACTCCAATAGATGCTCTTCTCAAACCAAATGGATCCTTGTCACCCTTTGGTGGCATATTTATGCCAAAAATACCAACTAGGGTATCAAATTTATCTGCCAAGCTTACAGAGTAAGAAACATCATTGGTTGGTAACTGATCGCCTGCAAATCTTGGTAAGTATTGTTCAAACAACGCAATCGCAACTTTTTCGTTCTCTCCATCGTGACGTGCGTAATGCATTCCCATTACACCTTGCGTATCAGTAAATTCCATTACCATATTTGTCATGAGGTCACATTTTGAAAGTAAACCAGCTCTAGCAGATAAATCAGCATCACCTTCGATTTTAGTTGCTATGTAAGAAGCTAATTTGGAAATTCTTTCCGACCGCTCCTTTAAAGTTCCTAATTGTTTTTGGAATAGAACAGAATCCAAACTTTCTAAACGATTAATTAATTTTATTTTTTTATCAGTGTTAAAGAAAAATTCAGCGTCTGACAATCTAGGCCGAACTACTCGTTCGTTACCTTTTATAACTTGAGAAGGATCTTTTGATTCAATGTTTGAAATAAATATGAAGTTAGGCAATAACTTTCCTTCTTTGTTGTAAACAGGAAAATATTTTTGATCTCCCTTCATGGTGTAAACTAAAGCTTCAGATGGAACTTTCAAAAACTTTTCTTCAAAAGTCGCTGTCAATAAGCACGGCCATTCTACGAGAGATGTAACTTCATCAATCAATGATTCATCTAAATCTGCAGTACCGTTTAGTTTATTAGCCTCGTTAATGATACTTGATTTGATTATGTTTCTACGTTCATTATAGTCAGCAATAACATAATTCTTACGTAGTACGTCAACGTATTCATCTGCGCTAGAAAGAGTTATTTCTGGTGAACCCATGTATCTATGGCCGCGAATCGTTGTTGAAGATTCTACACCTAGAATATTTGCGTGAATTAACTGTTCTCCAAACAAAATACATACAGTGTGTATTGGACGTACGAACTCATATTTGGTATCACCCCAATGCATTAGCTTAGGAATTGGTAAACTTTTAATGGCATTGCTTGTGAATTCTGGTATAAGTTCTGATGTGTTCTTTCCTGGAATATTAGCTTTGTATACTAACCATTCACCTTTTTCTGTTTTTAGAGTGTCAGCTTGCTCCACAGTAATTCCGTTTGACTTGGCCCAACCTTCTGCAGCAGGTGTTGGTTTACCGTTAATATAAGCGGCTGACAGTGAAGGACCTTTCTTTTCTATAATTTTATCAAGTTGCTTGGTAGCTGCATTTTTTATGATTACAGCCAATCTTCTTGGAGTAGCAAACCATTCTACCTTGTTGTAACTAATAGAATTGATTTGTAGATCCTTTTCAAAACTATTAGCAAAAGCTTCTGCTAATTTTTTTAATGCTTTTGGAGGTAATTCCTCTGTACCTAATTCGATTAATAAATTTTTATCTGTCATAACTTGTTAGTGGTTAAACATTTAAAGGTATAACCTTACTACTCCTTGCTGTTGTTTTTACACATAGGAAAACCTAATTTCTCGCGTGCTGCATAATAAGCTTCAGCAACTGCTTTAGATAACGTTCTGATTCTTAAAATGTATCGCTGTCTTTCTGTTACAGATATTGCATGTCTTGCATCAAGCAGATTAAAAGCATGAGCAGCTTTTAATATTCTTTCATATGCAGGGAGAGGAAGTTTATTTTCTAAATTTAACAAATAGTTACACTCTTTTTCATTTTGATCAAACCATTTAAATAGAAAATCAACATCCGCGTGTTCGAAGTTGTAAGTTGATTGCTCAACTTCATTTTGATGGAATATATCTCCGTATGTAACATCTCCATCTGGTCCGTGAGTCCAAATTAAATCGTAGATGCTGTTAACGCCCTGTATATACATTGCGAGACGTTCCAACCCATAAGTGATTTCTCCGGTAACAGGGAAGCATTCTAAGCCACCAACTTGTTGGAAATAAGTGAACTGACTTACTTCCATTCCGTTTAACCATATTTCCCAACCAAGACCCCATGCACCTAATGTTGGATTTTCCCAGTTATCTTCTACAAAGCGGATATCATGGATCGTTGGATCAAAGCCTAACTCTTTTAATGAATTTAAATACAATTCTTGGATGTTTTCTGGAGAGGGTTTTAAAACAACTTGAAACTGATAATAGTGTTGCAGTCTGTTCGGATTTTCACCATATCTTCCATCAGTTGGTCTTCTTGATGGTTGCACATAAGCGCAACGGTGAGGCTCTGGTCCAATGGCTCTCAGGAAAGTCATTGGATGTGAGGTTCCTGCACCTACTTCCATGTCAAAAGGTTGAGCAATGACACAACCTTGTCTCGACCAATAATCTTGTAATGTAAAAATCAACCCCTGAAATGTTTTTATATCATACTTATTAGGCATTTTTTAATCCAATTGATATGTTAACAGTAACCATAGTTTAATAATAAAATTAACATGAATTCTATCACATAATAGTTATTTAAACCAAAAATTAATCCGTTTAGTCTGTTAATCATGCCTATACATATGTATTATGTTTTTGCTTGGTGTATGTGTGCTCGGCGGTTTTAGATTTTATCTTGTCAAAAAAGAGGATTTTGATATTATTGAATTTGTATTTTAGGAAGGAGGCTTACAGATGGCTTTTAATTTAATATCGAAAAGCGGTTCTCCAGTGTTAACATCGCAAACGCTGGATGCAGCAAGGGATTATGACTTTAGTGATAACAATAGAGAAACCATGACAATGTCTGGTTTCTCTAACAAATTGATTATGCTGGTTGCAATTACTGCAATAATTGCAATGGCTCTGGTGAACGTTCTTGATGTTGGTTCATCAGTAATGTTGTCGTCAGTTTCAGCTATTGTTGGTTTTATTTTGGTTCTTGTTATGTCAATTAAACCAAATACCGCACCTTATATTGCTGTTCCTTATGCTGTTGCTGAAGGGTGTTTTTTGTCTGGGGTTGTTCTCTATGCAGAAACTCTGCTACCTGGTGTAGCTTTTAACGCATTGCTAGGAACTTTAGCGTTGTTGGTAGCTACTGTAGTATGTTACAGGACAGGTCTTATAAAGGTTAATGAAAAATTTCTTTCTATATTTAAGTTTGCTGTAGCTGGTGCTTTTGTTTATGTAATCCTTGGCTTGGTTTCATCTTTCTTTATGCAATCTGTCTATGAAGGTCTGTTTTCTTGGACAAAAGGTGGTTTATTAGGCATAGGTGTTTGCATTTTACTTATTGTATTCGGTGCTATGAGCTTAGTTTTGGATTTGTTTTTGGTTGAAGATGGTATTCAGAGAGGATTGCCAAAATCATATGAATGGTATTGTTCAATGAGTATACTAGTGACAGTTGTGTATATATACGTAAAAATATTAGAATTGATTATTAGAATTGCGTATTCATCATCGTCAGACTAGTGAATTGTTTTCTTGAATGGGATATTTAGATTATATGGCCGAATGATTTGATATCATTCGGCCATATTTGTATTGAGAATAGAAATTTGAAGGAAGAATAAAAAAATGTGGTATGACATTGTTATAATGAGAATTGGTTGAATATTTTGGAAATGTTGTTTACAGATAAATTGTTATTTTTGGATCTGTCGAGTGAAAAGATCAAGGACGGTTTAACATCCGAATGTTTAGGATTTGGAGTTGATGTTCGATACAAGTTTAAGCTATTTGTTAGGAAAGAATAAATAAGGATTGTAGTTAATTGAATGATGCTATAAAACGAGGTAAACATGTCAGTAGGTTGTAAATGGGCAGAAAAAAATCCTATTCTTCATGAATATCATAATCTAGAGTGGGGGCACCCTATAATTGATTCAATAGAATTGTTTGAAAGGTTGTGCTTACAATGTGTTGCTGCAGGTGGATTCAAAGGGAGAGAAAATAAAAAAACAAAAGAATTTGATATTGATGCAGCACAATTATCAGTGATTGAGGCTAGGGGTTTATACAGAGAGAAATTTCATAACTTTGATCCAAGAGAAATGTGCAACTTAACAGCTGATGATATTGATTCAATTGTTGAGAGCGAAATGGAAAGAGAAAGCGATTCAGATAGTTCTTTCAAAGGTTTGAGTAAGAATAAACAGAAATTAAAAGCTCTGATCAATAATGCAAAAGCTTTTATAAAAATGGAAGAAAATGGCGAGGATTTCTCTAAGTTTTGTTGGTCTTTCACCAATGATAAGATGATACTTGGAGGAACTAATTTGATAGATATTCCAAAATTCGCATCAGAGCTAAGTTCAGAACTGAAGAAGAAAGGATTTACGTATACAACTCCTTCAGTATGTTATGCGTTTATGCAAAGTGTTGGGATAATAAATGATCATTCCATAGACTGTCCTTTAAGGAATGAATGTATTGAAGAAGCGCAAATATTTGGTAAGCAGTAAAGATATTTGTTTTGATGATATGGATACACCTAAAAATCTATTGATTAAAACCGCAGAGTTAAGCGGTAATCTTGCGTATTATCGCAGTAAACACTTTTTATATTTAAGGAAAATGTTTAAAATTTGAACTAATATTCAATATTTAACAAAAAATCACTAAAAAGGTATTGCAAAGAAAAAAAAAGTTGGTAATATATGCACTCGTTGTCACGGCAAAAACGTGAAGTTCTTTAACAAAACAGTAA
>NZ_JBGUIH010000035.1:0-17812 GCF_045112895.1 Methanobrevibacter sp.
TACCTTTGTTTATGGTAAGGATCTTGCTAAAGGTGCTAATGCTACTTTCACTGTTTGGTTTAAGACTTTAACTAATGGTACTATTCAGAATAATGTGACTGCTAGGTCTAATGTTACTAATGATACTCCGGGTAATAACACTACAAATATTAATCCTGTTGCAGATTTAGAGGTTAATAAGACTGTGTCTAATGCTACTGCTCATTATGGTGATGTGATTACTTGGACTATTACTGTTAAAAATAATGGTCCTAATACAGCTGTTGATGCTTGGGTAGATGATATTATTCCTTCTGAGTTAGTTGATGTGTCTGTTGTTAGTGTGGATCAAGGTAATTTCGCTAATAATGTTTGGACAATTGGTAATTTGACTAAAGGTCAAGTGGTTGCTTTGGTTATTTCTACTAAAGTGAATGCTACTAATACTACTATTGTTAATAATGTTACTGTGAATTCCACTACTTATGATTCTAATGAGACTAATAATAATGGTACTAATAATACTACCATTCCTCCTGAAGCTGATTTAGAGGTTAATAAGACTGTGTCTAATGCTACTGCTCGTTTCGGTGATGTGATTACTTGGACTATTACTGTTACTAACAATGGTCCTAACGTTGCAGTTAATGTTACTGTAACCGATGTCATTCCTGATGAGTTAATTAATCCTGAAGTGATTAATCTTGGTCATGCGGGCAGGTTTGAGGATAATGTTTGGTTTATTGATGAGATTGCTAGTGGTGATTCTAAAGTTTTAGTTATTAGAACTGTTGTTAACGCTACTAATGCTACTATTGTTAATAATGTGAATGTTACTTCCGATACCTATGATCCTAATGAGACCAATAACAATGGAACTAACAATACAACTGTTCCTCCTGAAGCTGATTTAGAGGTCATCAAAGGTGCACTCAACGAGTCTGCTCATAATGGTGAAATCGTTGATTGGTTTATTATTGTTGTTAATCATGGTCCTGATACTGCTGTTAATGCGGTTCTTGATGATGTTTTACCTGATGAATTGATTTTCAGCGGCGTTTTAGAAATTAATGCTGGTGAATTGTCTGCTGACGGTAAGACCTGGGCTATCGGCAACATGACTGTCGATCAACGCGCATATTTACGTATCAGAACTATTGTGAATACCACCAACATGACTATTGTTAATAGTGCTAATGCTTCAAGTGAGACTTATGATCCGGATATGAGTAACAATAATGATTCCGATTTTGTTGTTATTCCTCCAGAAGCTGACTTAGAAGTTATTAAGGCTGCACTTAATGGTACTGCTCATAAAGGTGATGTTGTTGATTGGATTATTGTCGTTGTTAACCATGGTCCTGATACTGCTGTTAATGCGGTTCTTGATGATGTTTTACCTGATGAACTGATTTACAATGGTGTTGTTAACATTACTGCCGGTGAATTGTCTGCTGACGGTAAGACATGGACTATCGGTAATATGACTGTAGATCAAGTGGAACTTGTAGTTATCAGAACTATTGTGAATGCTACAAACATGTCCCTTGTTAATGAGGCTAATGTTTCCAGTGAGACTTATGATCCTAATATGAATAACAATAATGACTCTGATGTTGTTGTTATTCCGCCTGAATCTGATTTAAGTATTGTTAAACTTGTTTCTAATGATACTGCTCATAAAGGAGACTTGGTAAGTTGGACTATTGTTGTTACCAATAACGGTCCGGACACTGCTGTGAATGTTGTTGTTGAAGATGTTATCCCTAGTGGCTTGGATGTTGTTAATGTTAGTGGTGGCAATTTCGCTGACAATACTTGGACTGTCGGTGACCTTGCCAGCGGTGAATCTGCTACTTTAATCATCGAAACACTCATTAATGTCACTGATGCTACTATTGTCAATAATGTCAATACCACTTCTGACACTTACGATCCTGACGAATCCAATAACAATGGAACCAACAGCACTACTGTTCCTCCTGAAGCTGATTTAGAAGTAATCAAAACAAACGATCAGGAAGGCGCTAAATGTTATTATGGAGATCCTGTAAACTGGGACATAACCGTAGTTAACCACGGACCTAACGATGCCGTAAACGCTGTTGTTGTCGATAAATTGCCTGCTGGTGTGGAATATGATTCCGATGATTCCAATGGAGCATATGACCCTGAAACCGGTGTTTGGAATGTAGGCGACCTTGCTAGTGGAGCATCTGTAACCTTACACATTGTAACCATTATAACAGAATCAAATGTTAATATTACAAACCCTGTAAATGTTACATCCGATACTCACGATCCTGATGAAAGTAATAATAAAGATAATAGCTCTGTCAATGTCGAAGCTGAGGCTGATTTAGTGGTTAATAAATCCGTATCTAATTCAACTCCTCACAAAGGCGACAAAATCAATTGGACAATCGTTGTTACAAACAATGGTAGGGATACTGCAGTCAATACCATTGTCACTGACAAATTACCTTCCGGATTAATTTATGTCAGCGATGATTCCAATGGAGCTTATGACTCTAATACTGGTATCTGGAAAGTGGGCGACCTTGCTTGTGGCAAATCCGCTACATTGAATATCGTAACTTTAGTTGCAGCTACCAATAAGACTATTATTAACATTGTAGACGTTACTTCTGATACATACGATCCAAATGAAACCAACAACAAAGGTAATAATTCAACTACTGTTTCTCCTGAAGTTGACTTGGTTATCACTGTCGAACCGGATGTTGCTAAAGTCAATGTTGGCGATAAAGTAGTTTGGACAATTACTGTCGTAAACCAAGGACCTGACACTGCGGTCAATTCTCGTGCATATGTGACTGTACCTGATGAACTCAAACTTTTAGGATTTAAACCATCCAAAGGTACCTATGACCCAGATACTGGAATTTGGACCATTGGAGATCTAGCTCCTGGTGAAGAAGTAACTCTTTTACTTGACACTAAAGCATTAGTTGCCGGTAAATTTGTCGTTAAAGCATACACTGAATGTGACACTTACGAAATCGACTATACCAATAACTTTGATGATGCTGAAGTGGAAGTTGTTGCTCCTCCGGAAAACGAAACCGAGCCTGAACCTCCTGTTGTTCCGGTTCCTCCAACTATGCATCCTACAGGTAACCCAATCGTAATGGCACTCTTGTCATTACTCGCAGTTGCTGGTTTGTCATTAAAAAGGAAAAGTTAAACACGTTTAATGGGAAAATTTTATTTTCCCATATTTTTTATTTTTTACAAAAAAATCAACTTTCATTAAATGAAATTAATCATTTAAAATTAGGCATTTTTTCTATAAAACTATTATTTAATGAGACTTATTTTTTAATAAATTAACTAATCAACACTACTTTTCAAAAAGTAATTCTGTTTATCTACATTACTTCAATCAAATTTCATAATCTTGACCAAATTCCAATATTTTAAAAGTTATGAATGAGATATATAGTACTGATTTGATTAAATTAGTGTGATTAAATGAAAAGTGATAGTGTAAAAAAAGGTATTCAAAGAGCGCCACACAGGTCACTATTGCGTGCATGTGGGCTTGATGATGAGGATTTTAAAAAACCATTTATTGGTATAGCAAACAGTTTTACAGACATTGTGCCAGGTCATATTCATTTAAAAGATCTGGTTGAATTCGTAAAGGAAGGAATTATTGCCGCCGGAGGCATACCATTTGAATTCGATACAATGGCAATCTGTGACGGAATAAGCATGAACCATGAAGGCATGAAATATTCCCTGCCTTCAAGGGAAATCATTGCGGCGACAGTTGAAAGCATGACAAAAGGCCATGCATTCGACGGACTGGTACTGATTCCAAGCTGCGACAAGGTGGTTCCGGGAATGATAATGGGTGCTTCAAGGGTAAACGTTCCGTCAATCGTCGTTACCGGTGGGCCGATGGCGGCCGGTTCATACAAGGGCAAGCCTGCTGATTTGATTACAGTATTTGAAGCGGTAGGTTCCTATTCTGCAGGAACAATGACCGAAGAGGAAGTCCATGAGCTTGAAAAATGTGCCTGTCCTGGTGCTGGAAGCTGTTCAGGACTCTTCACTGCAAATACCATGGCATGCATTACAGAAACTTTGGGTTTGTCACTTCCGACATGTGCAACAACCCATGCGCTTACTGAAGAAAACAACCAGATTGCATATGAATCAGGCAAACAAATAGTTAAACTCGTCGAAGAGGACATCAAGCCATCTGATATTTTAACTCAGGAAGCATTCAACAATGCGATTGCGGTCGACATGGCATTGGGCGGATCTTCAAATACTGCATTGCATATTCCCGCTTTGGCAAGTGAAGTGGAAGGCATCAGCGTGGATTTGGAACTGTTCGATGAAATCTCAAGGAAAGTTCCTCATATCGCATTGATTTCTCCGGCAGGTGAAGACTCAATGATGGACTTGCACCTGGCTGGAGGTATCCAAGCTGTGCTTAAGACATTAGGTGACAAGATTGATACAGATCAATTGACTGTTACAGGCAAAACTATAAAAGAAAACCTTAAAAATGTCGAAAACAAGAACACCGACGTCATTCATACTTTGGACAATCCTGTCCATGAGGACGGTGGTATTGCAATACTTAAGGGAAACCTTGCCCCTAACGGCAGTGTCGTCAAGAAAGGTGCAGTTGCAGACCACCTGATGCATCTCAAAGGGCCTGCAAAAGTGTATGACTCAGAAGAGGAAGTCACAAAAGCAATCTTTGATCATGAAATCGAAGAGGGAGACATTGTTGTAATAAGGTATGAAGGACCGAAAGGAGGTCCTGGAATGCGCGAAATGTTGAATCCGACTTCCGCTCTTGCTGGAATGAACATCAAGGATGTGGGATTGATAACAGACGGAAGGTTCTCCGGCGGAACCAGAGGGCCTTGCATAGGACATGTATCCCCTGAAGCAATGGAAGACGGTCCGATAGCCGCAATTCAAAACGGTGACATCATTGAGATAGACATTGAAAACAGATTCATCAACGTTGAACTTACTGATGAGGAAATCGAAGCCAGATTGAAAGAGGTCAAACACCCTGAAAGTGATGTTACCGGATGGCTGGCGATATATCAAAAGTTAGTGCACTCAGCCGATACCGGTGCTATTCTAAGGTAGTGTTACAATGGAGATACTGAAATACTCCCAAATCGATTTGGCCGAAACCATTAAGCGTTCAGAACAGGATGTCAACAATGTTTTAGGCACTGTTTCTGAAATTTTGGAAAATGTCCGTGTAAACAAAGACCATGCTATTAGGGAATATACTGAAAAATTCGATGGTGTTACAATAGAAAATCTGAAGGTTTCTGAAGATGAAATCAGAGAGGCTTATGATACACTGGATGATGAGTTGCTCACTGCATTAAAGCAGGCAGCTTCAAACATTGAAAAATTTCATAAAAAGCAAATACCGTCTGAATGGGAAATTGAAGTAAATCCCGGCATTGTTGCAGGCCAGATTGTAAGGCCAATCAACTCTGCAGGATGTTACATCCCAGGTGGAAGAGCGGCTTACCCTTCATCAATACTGATGACTGTAATACCTGCCAAGATTGCAGGCGTCGAAAAGGTCGTTTGCGTTACACCGCCTCAAAAGGACGGCAAGATTCTTGACGCGATTCTGGTTGCAGCAGATATTGCCGGCGCTGATGAAATCTATAAGGTCGGAGGAGCTCAGGCGATAGCCGGACTTGCGTATGGGACAGAGTCAATTCCACGTGTCGAAAAGATTGTCGGACCTGGAAACATATTCGTTACTGCAGCCAAAAAACTGGTCTATGGCCAGGTAGACATTGAGTTTCCGGCAGGTCCGTCTGAAGTTTTAATTCTCGCAGATGAAACCGCCAATCCTGAATTTTTAGCAACCGATATATTGGCACAGGCCGAGCATGATCCAAATGCATCATGCTTTTTGGTGACTGACAGCGAAGAACTGGCAATAAAAACTGATGAATTTGTTAAGGAACAAACCGAAGTAGCTCCGAGACGTGAAATAATTGAGGAATCATTGTCCAAAAGCGGAAAGATCATTATCACTGACACATTTGAGGAAACGATTCATGTTACAAATGAATACGCTCCTGAACATTTAATCATATCCACTAAAGACGATGATGTGGTGTTATCACAAATAAACAATGCAGGTTCAATATTTTTAGGCGCTTACTCACCTGTTGCGGCTGGAGATTATGGATCTGGAACAAACCATGTTTTGCCTACCGGCGGAGGGGCAAAGATGTATTCAGGTCTTTCAACCGAGGCGTTCATCAAAAAGCCTACAGTTCAAAGGATTACCAAAGAGGGACTTGAAGAGCTGTCCAAAACTTCAGTTCCGATTGCCGAATACGAGGGATTCTTTGCACATGCAAATTCATTTAAAACAAGATTAAGATAAGATGGATTTAAATTAAAAATGGGGATGAATTGGAGTAGGAGCTACAATTCCACCCGTAACTATTTGATAAAGAAAGATTTAAAATAGTTAGATATTAATTAAATGTATTTTCAACATCAAGATATTTTAAAATGTGTTTTCTTAAGTATTTTGTTGAAATTACTCCAACTATTGCTCCAAAAATGGTTAAAACTATTGCGGAGTATCCTGAAAACATTTGATAACTGAAAGCGTATCCGCAAGAAAATTCAACAATCAATGTAGATAACAATCCTAAAACGAAGCCTGTGATAATTCCTAAAAGGCCACCATTTATTAAATCTTTAAATGATCCAAATATCCCTACAACTATAAGTAAACTTATCAAGAATCCTAATGGATACAAATCTACGGTGGTTACCATTCCAAAAATGAAGGATAAAAGTAGTGCAAGGATTGATGAGCATATAATTGCTAAAATTGAAAATATTAATATCTTTTTAGGTTGAATTGTAAGTTTTATACCCTCAAATGATTGCTTATCAACTTTAATAGGTTTTCCACACTCAGGACAAAAATCAATGTCTGGTTCATCAATTCCAGTATTGCAATATGGACAGTTTGCAACTATTTCTTTTTTTTCTTCTTTCTCGGTTTCTTCTTTGGTAGTTGCTTCTTTTTCTTCCGCAACTTCTTCTTGAGGTTCTTCTTTTTCGGTTTCTTCTTCGGATGAGTCGTCTTTAACTTTTGTTCCACAATTTGGGCAAAATACGCTTTCTTCTCCTAATTCAAAATCACAATTAGGACAAGTTTTTGCTTTTTCGATTTTTTCACCGCATTTGTCACAAAAATTACTGTCTTCAACTTCATTTCCACATTTTGGACATTCTACCATTTTTAATTACACCTTTAATTTATTTATCAATTTATTCACTATTTAGTTATGTTTATCTAATTATAAGCATATATTTTTTATGAGTTATTATCTTTTTATAATATTATATATAATATGAAATACATATATTAACAACACTAATATTTTTGGTGATTTAATGAAGATAGATAATCATATTTTATTTCTTATAGTTATAATTGGAATCATTTCTGTTGGGATTGCCGGTGCAACAGTAATGAGTAATGATTCATCTATGAAAGAAGAAACTTTTGATGGTATTACTGTTTCTGTACCTTCAGATTCTGACTTCGTTAAAGTAGGCGACGGTATTTATAAAGACAGCAAATATGGAATTAAAATCAATACATTTAAGGATAATGAGTCCATGATTGATTTTTTAAAAAATACTAAAAAATCCAAAATAATTCCTATTGATAATCAACCTCCACAATCTGTTGCTTTTAAAAAAGGTAAAACTATTAATATATTAGTTACTAATGGTAACGAAGGTCTTTCAGTAGGTACTAAAGACGGTGAACTCACAGCCGAAATTGCAAACAGCATCATATTCAGTAATAATCATAAAAGTCAAAAACCTTCTGGCGTAGGTGTCGTTAATAAACAGATGAATGTAAAGCAAGACTTTAATTTGATATTGCTTCTTCTTGCGGATGTAGATACTACAATATTCAATCAGGCCATTTTACAGGAGAATGTTTTGGTTGTAGTGGATAATTATAATGAAAATCTTGATGAGCCTATTGATGAGGATGCATCAGCAGATGAAGAATTGTCAGATGAGGAATCTGGAGATTATGTTTCAGATATTTCAAATCAGGAAGACCTAAACAATTTATTGTCTGGTGAAAGTGAAGAGGCGGGCAGCGAAAATGATGATGCAAGCACAACCCTTTTAGATGATGAGGACAATATGGATAATGATAATTCTTTAGGCGCATCATTTGATGATAATGGTATGGCTTCTTCTGATGATAATATGGGCGCTGACAATATGGATCAAAATGCTCAACAAGAGATGTCTTTTGATGAGTGTCAAGATTTAGCTAAAGAAGAAGTAAATAATAATTTAGATTTAGGTCCACAATTCACAATCGATGAAACAGCTCATGATGAGATACCTGACTGTTATGTATTTTTTGTAATGGATGATACAAACACAAAAGTTGCAGAAATTACTGTTAATGCATTTACCGGTCAAATCGATACTAAATTAATTTAATAAATTACTCTTTAATTAGAGTTCTTTATTTTTCTTTTTTTTTAAATTTTTTTTAAAAAACTTTTATTTCGCATACGTTTATTAAACATTAAAACCAATATTAAAACTATAATGAAAGTTTATCATTATTTTTATTTTTATAACCGAGGTGAATAATTTGCAAGGTTTATTAAATGATTGGAGAAGAACTCACTATGCAAAAGATGCCATTCCTGAAATTGCAGGAAGCGATGTCACAATCATGGGTTGGGTGCATGAAATCCGTGATTTGGGCGGTATCATCTTTGTAATCATCAGGGATGTAACAGGCAGAGTTCAAATTACAGCTCCAAGTAAAAAAGTAGAAGCAGAAATATTAGAAGATTTAAGAAAATTCAGAAAAGAATCCGTTGTCGCCATTAAAGGTGCAGTACAGGAAGCTCCAAAGGCACCAAATGGTGTTGAAATCATTCCTAAGGAAATCAGAGTATTGAACTTAGCCAACCAGCCTTTGCCAATGGATCCGACAGAAAAGGTTCAGGCTGGAATCGATACAAGATTAGATTCAAGATTCCTGGATATCAGAAAGGAAAACGTTTCAGCAATTTTTAAAATTAAAGGTCAAATGTTCCATACCATCAGGGATTTCTTCTATGATAATGGATTTTATGAAATCAACACTCCTAAACTCGTAGCATCCGCTACCGAAGGAGGAACAGAATTATTCCCAATCACTTACTTTGAAAAAGAAGCATTCTTAGGCCAATCCCCTCAATTATACAAGCAGATGATGATGGGGGCTGGAATGGATAAGGTATTTGAAATCGGCCAGATTTTCAGGGCGGAAGAGCACGATACCCTAAGACACTTGAACGAAGCGGTATCAATCGATGCTGAAGTTTCATTTGCCGATGATGAAGATGTAATGAAAATTTTGAATGACATGCTCATTCAGGTATTGAAGGATGTCAATGAAAACTGTGCTAAGGAATTGGACGTTTTAGGTCATGAATTGGAAGTTCCTGCAGGTGATTTCCCGGTTGTAACCTATGACGAAGCGGTTGACATCGTAAACTCCCGTGATGTTGAAATGCAATGGGGAGAAGACCTGTCCCGTGAAGCCGAAAAGGCATTGGGCGATGCTATGGGTGGATTCTACTTCCTGACCAGATGGCCGACTGAAATCAAGCCGTTCTATGTAATGCCGGTTGAGGGTGATGAAAAATACTCTCATGCATTCGATTTGATGTACAACAACCTTGAGCTGTCTTCCGGTGCAACCCGTGTTCACCAATATGATTTGCTCGTAAAACAAATCGAAGAAAGAGGATTGAACCCTGGCGGATTTGGAAGCTATCTCAAGGCATTTGAATATGGTATGCCTCCTCATGCAGGATGGGGTCTTGGTGCCGACAGGCTGACTATGGTGCTTACCGGTGCTGAAAACATCCGTGAATGTGTACTCTTCCCAAGAGACAGACACAGATTAACCCCTTAATTTCTTTTTTTTTAAGATAATATGGAAGAATATGATATAGCTGTTGTTGGTGGCGGGCCGGCAGGAATCATGGCGGCAATTGTCGCAAGCTGGAATTCCTCAAGAGTAATATTGCTTGAAAAGAACCCTTCACCAGGGCGCAAGCTCCTGATGACCGGTGGTGGAAGATGCAATATTACCAACCTAAAGCCAATAAAGAAGCTATTGAATATTTATCCTCAAAAAAACTTTTTGAAACACTCCTTTTACACATTGACAAATGAAAAACTACTATCCCTTTTTGAAGACAAAGGATTGGGATTCATTGAAGAGGATGACAACAGAATTTTTCCCGAAACTGAGAGATCAAGTGATGTTTTAGAAATCCTATTGGGATATCTTGAGGATGTTGATGTGAGATACGACTTTGAGGTAAAATCTATTGTAGAAAATTTCATCATCAATGATGAGATTACAGTAGACAAAATCATAATCGCTACTGGTGGAGTAACATATCCTCAAACGGGGTGCAGTATTGGAAACTACTGTCTGACTTCACAGCCCTTGACTGACATCAAATACGGTCTGGTGCCTTTGATTACTAAAAAAGATCTTTCAGGCATTGCAGGAATAACATTATATGATGTCATCATAAGTTATAATAAATCAAAGGTTCAGGGCAATGTTCTTTTTTCACATGTTGGCCTTACCGGTCCGGGAATCATCAATTTAAGCAATATCATATCTCAAAGTTTAAGCTATAATCTATTGGATAATGAACCGGATGTTGACTTTGAAATAGCAATTGATTTATGTCCTGCATTCACACGTGAAGAACTGCAAAAAAAATTTACAATAGATTTCCAATCCAAGGGAAAGACAATGATCAAAAATTATTTGAAGCTATTCTTAACTGGAGGGTTCATCGATTTCTTTTTGGATGAACTTGCGATTGAAGGTGAAACCCAGCTTTCAAGAATTGATAAGAAAAGCAAAAATCGGCTGATTGAAAACTTAAAAAGATTTTCCTTTGAAATCATAGGTTTTAATAAGGATTTGGCGAAAGTTACAATTGGCGGTGTCGATTTGGCTAATGTTAACCCAAAGACAATGGAGTCAACATTAACACCAAACCTTTACTTTGCAGGTGAAGTCCTGGATCTGCATGGGCCTACCGGAGGATATAACCTGAAAATTGCATTTTCAACCGGTTTCTTGGCAGGCCTTTCAGCTAGTGAAAACTAGATTTTACAATTTTTTTATTAAATATAACAAAATATTTAACTTACATATTTACCAATAGTTATAATATGACAGACAAAATGTTCATGGGTGCATCAACTAAACAAGGTTTGGATATTGCGAATAAAAGTAGAGAAATTATCCGTGGCCTTATTGGTGATGATGTCAAAGACTTAAAACCTATAGAAAGAGACATCGTTGAGAGAATTGTTCACTCAACTGCCGATCCTGAATATGCAAAATTAGTTAAGATGAGTGATGATTTTGTAGATGCAGCTATGGCATCCCTTAAAAATAAAGAAACCATTTTAACTGATATCAACATGGTTAAATATGGCATTACCAGATATGAAGGGGAAGTTGAGTGTTATATTAAAAACGAAGAAGTTATAAAAATAGCTAAAGAGCATCAAATTACAAGGGCGGCTGCCGCCATGCGTTATGCAGCTCAAAATGACTTTGAAGGAATTGTAGTTTCAGGCAATGCTCCAACAGCTGTTTTTGAAGCTATGGATTTATACAAAAAAGGTGAAATGAATCTTAAAGCTATTGTAGGAGTTCCTGTTGGATTTGTAGGAGCCGCAGATTCAAAAGAAGCTCTGCATAATTCAGAAATCCCAAATATTATCGTTGAAGGGCCAAAAGGTGGAACACCTATTGCTGTAGCTTGTGTAAATTCATTAATCCAACATTTATAGCGTGATAAAATGTATTCTGAAGAATTGTTCAATGAATCTAAAAATTATTTTCCCGGCGGAGTAAATTCTCCTGTGCGTGCTTTTAAACCTTACCCATTTTTCGTTAAAAGTGCTGGCGGTTCTAAAATCACTGATGTAGATGGAAAAACTTATATCGACCATTGTTTAGCTTATGGTCCATTGATTTTGGGGCATGCCGACCCTAAAGTTGTAAGGGAGGTTTCCAATCAATTGACTATTGGCAGCGCTTATGGAGCTCCGACTGAAAATGAAACTGTTCTTGCAAAAGAGGTAGTTGACAGGATTCCCTCTGCTGAAATGGTAAGGTTCTGTAATAGCGGTACTGAGGCTACAATGAGTGCAATCAGATTGGCACGTGGTTTCACTGGCAGGGATAAAATAGTCAAATTTGAAGGAGCCTATCATGGAGCGCATGATTATGTGTTAGTCAAGGGAGGATCTGGTGCTGCAACTTTACCTGACAGCCCGGGCATTCCAAAAGACACCACTAAAAATACTTTATCCGTTCCATTCAATGATGAAGAAGCCTTGACCGAGTTAATTGAAAAGGAAGGCCAAAACATTGCATGTATCATCATGGAAGTTGTAATGGGCAATGTCGGCTGCATTGAGCCAAAGCCAGGATTTTTGGAATTTATCAGAAAAATTACTGAAGAGAACGGCATTGTTCTAATATTCGATGAGGTCATTACCGGATTCAGGGCTTCCCGTGGTGGAGCTCAGCAATATTATGGTGTCACTCCTGATTTGACAACACTCGGTAAAATTGTTGGCGGCGGACTTCCTATGGGAGCATTTTGTGGCAAAAGGGAAATCATGGAATTGATTGCTCCAAACGGTCCGGTTTATCAGGCAGGTACTTTTTCAGGCAATCCTATTTCAGTTCAAGCGGGAATATCCACTTTGACTCAATTGGATGATGCATTCTACAAGGAGCTTGAAAGAAAAGGAAACTTCCTTAGGGACAGTGTCAAATCCATCATTGAAGAGCAGGAGTATAATGTTCAGCCGGTCGGACTCGCTTCAATGTTTCAGATTTATTTCAATCCTGCACCGGTCTGCAACTATGCTGATGCGCAGAAATCCGACAAAAAGCAATTCTTAAGATACTTCAAAACATTATTGAAGGAAGGCATATTCATTCCTCCATCTCAATTTGAATGTAATTTTATTTCAAATGCACATAGTATGGCAGACATTCAAAAGACCGTTGATGCCATTGAATTAGGTCTTGAAGCTGCATTTAAGAAAAGAAGAAGGTAATAATATGGTAGATTGGAAGGAAGTTGCATCATATGTCATTATCTTAGTCATTGTATTGATTGCAGCTCAACATTTGAATGTGGTTGTTTCAGGAAGTATGGAGCCCGCATTTTATAGGGGAGATATTGTTTTGGTAGAAAAGGCAAATTTCCTAGGCATAAATGAGTTCAATCCGGATGATGTTCAGATTGGTGATGTGGTTGTTTATGATGCAGCATGGTTTGACCAGCCGGTGATTCATAGAATTATAAATATTACAGATATTAACGGAACTACGATGTATGTAATTAAAGGGGACAATAATGATTCTCCAGATCCATATTATGTCAAATCAAGCCAAATCAAGGAAAAGGTTGTAACATATGGAGATAATCTAGTCGTAATTCCAAAAATAGGTTATCTTTCCCTTTGGTTAAGAGGGTTATAATTATTATAGGTGAGTTAATGTATTTTGAAATTGAAAAACAAGCTATTGATGCCATCAATAAGGCATTGGATCAATATGATGAAGAAATAGACAGGAATTTTAAGCTGGAATTTCCACCGAATCCGGAATTGGGGGACTTGGCCAGTACCATTGCATTTGCACTTACTAGAAAGTTAAGAACTTCCCCTCCGGAAGTTGCAAAGGATTTGGTTGAAAAGATTGAAGTTCCGGAAATATTTACTAAAGTTCAGAATTTCGGACCGTATGTCAATTTCTTCATTGATTATGACAAATTCTCTAAATTGTTATTGGAAAAGGTCGATGAAAATTATGGTCAGCTTCCAGCATACGGCGAAAAGATTATCCTGGAACACACTTCAGCAAATCCTAATGGACCATTGCACATTGGTCACATCAGAAACTCTGTTTTTGGAGATTCCCTTGCAAGATTATTGAAGTTGGCCGGTAGAGATGTCGTAACCCAATATTATGTGAATGACATGGGAAGGCAAATAGCCATTATCGTATGCGGCATAACAGAATGCGGCTTCAACATTGATGATTATGAAGGGGATAAGATTGACCACAAAATCGGAAAACTATACTTTGACGCAAATAAGGCCGTTGAAGAGGATGAGGCATTGAATGCCAAAGTCGACGAATTAATCCAAAAATATGAGGAAGGCGATGATGAGGAGTTAAATAAAGTCTTTGAAGATGTTGTTTCCAAATGCATTTCAGGAATGAAGGAATCACTTTCAAGGATGAATATTACTCACGATGACTTCGTATGGGAAGGTCAGTTCGTAAGAAGCGGAGAAGTGGATGACCTTGTAAATTACATCCAAAGAGAAGGTTTCACTCGTGAAGATGAAGTTCTATACATTGATTTGACAGACTTCAACATCGATAAGGAATTTGTCCTTAGAAGGTCCAACGGAACATCACTTTATTCTACTCGCGACTTGGCTTATCACAAATACAAAGCTACTTTAGGCGATACAGTACTTGACATTTTAGGTTCAGACCATAAGTTGGCTGCTAAACAAATCAAAGTCATTTTTGAAGAGATATTTAGACAAAAGGCTCCTGAAGTAATATTTTATGAATTCATTACACTTCCTGAAGGTTCAATGTCAACCAGAAGAGGCAAATTCGTATCTGTTGATGAATTGATTGATGAGGCTGTCCGAAGGGCACACTATGAAATCAGGTCCAGGAACCCTGACTTGACAGAAGAGGAAATTGCACCGATGGCTGAGGAAATCGGTGTTGGAGCCATAAGGTTTTTCATTGCCAAACTGTCTCCTGAAAAGCACTTGACATTCAAATGGGATGAGGCATTGAGCTTTGAGAGAGGCTGCGCTTCAATTCAATATGCTCATGCAAGAGCATGTAAACTTCTTGCAAAATCAGGCAAGGACATCACTTCCTTAAGTGTCAGTGATGAATGGAGCCCTAATGAAGCGGAACAAGATCTTGTAAGGCAAATAGCTAAATTCCCGCAAGTTGTTGAGGATTGTGCTAACAAACAGAGAGTTCACAATATCACACAATATTGCCATGATTTGGCCGGTTCATTCAATAAGTTCTACAAATCAGAACAGGTCATCGGCTCTGAATTTGAAGATACAAGACTCATTTTAGTTGATAGGGCCAAAACAACCATTAAAAACGCTTTAGATATTTTAGGTGTTGCAGCACCTGAAAAAATGTAGATGAGTGTTTTAACTCATCTTTAATTTCTTTTTTTAATTTAATAATTTAACCCACGTAGTGGATATAATCTTCTTTTCTTGGTAATGGCTCTGGCGCTTCCATGTCAGGGTATCCAAGTACTACATGGCCGATTCCTTCATAAGTTTCGGGAATTCCCCATTCTTTAAGCAATGCCTTTCCTTTTTCGGATGCAAATTCGTCGCGAGCTCTGTGAATCCAGCAGGACCCGACACCAACTGCATGTGCGGCATTAACCAAGACTGCCAATACGCTGGACCCATCTTCGACATATGTTGGAAATTCACTGTTTGCCAGTACAATCAGGAGGGTCTTTGCACCATAAAAGGGATCCAAATCTTCCGGTACGGGTACCGGGAAAAAGCTTCTGTTCCAGGCTGACAATTCCTTAATCTTCTCTTCGTCCTGAATTACAACGATTTTTGGGGACTGCGCACCACGACCTGTTGGGGCATATGTCCCGGTCTCTAGAATTGTTTTTAAATCTTCGTCTGATATTTGTTCATCTTTGAATTTGCGTATGCTTCTTCTTGTCTTTAAGTCTTCGATTGTTTGGTTCATATTAACTCCTCGCTAATTTTTTTAAGTGTTTTTATGAAATTTTCATACTCTTCATCTGTCAAATTGAGCTGTTCATCCCATCTTTTATCAAAGTCCATTACCTTTTGGGCGGTATTCTTGCCTTTAGTTGTTATTTTAATTATCTTTTTTCTTTTGTCGGGTATTCTTTCGATAAATCCCTTGTCTTCAAGCTTTTTAAGGTTTCTTGTAATTGTACTTTCGTTTAAATGAAAATTTTGAGCCAGCTGTTCTTGGCTGATTCCTTCCTGTCTGTATATGTTGATTAATAGTGGATGAAGTCCAAAGCTCAAATCATCTTCTTTAACATTATCATTGATGTATTTTGCATGCTCTCTATAAATTATGGAGATAAACGGTGCTGTAGGGGTGTTGTCATCAAACTTCATGGCTCTGACTCCTTATCAGTTTGTTGATGTAGAGTTCAATGCATGCATAACATATCAGAGAACCGATTCCCCCTCCCAAAAGCATTCCGCAATAGATTCCGAATTCTCCCATGTTGAAGGTAAATCCCAGAAGGTATGCAAAAATCAGCACGAGTATGAATTCCCTGAATGCAGTCAATATGAATGATATTGTCCCTTTCCCGACGCCTTGGAAAACGTTACCTGCACTGGCACCGAATGGAACATATAAGATGAATAGACACATCAGCTGTATGAAGCTAGCGATCAATGGCTCCAACTGTGCGCTGCTTTCCGAATATGAAAATATGAATGCAATCTGGTTTGCGAATACATTTAAAATTATGCACACGATAATTGAAGCTATCAATGCAACTTTCACGGCATATCTTGCGGTAACTCTTAAGTTTTCATATTTGCGGGCGCCATATGCGACTCCGGCCACTGATATTGCTGCTGTTCCGACCCCTATCGCCGGAAGCATTCCTATATTTACTATTCTCCAGCCTGCAGTATAGACGGCCACCGCTACAGGTCCGGACACGATTGTGAGCATATAGTTGATAAATATTGTCAGTACTGACAATACCAATTGCTCCAAGCTTGCAGGAATACCGACAACTAAAATATCCTTATACATTTTAAGGTCCTGATGGAAATCCTTGAAGTTATATGAGAGGTAGGTATCCTTTTTGACAAAAATCCAGTAGAACATCACTCCTAAACTTATAAGTGGCCCCAGCACTGTTGCACATGCGGCTCCCTTTATTCCCATTCCTAAGGTGTAGATGAATATCGGATCTAAAATCATGTTGATGATTGCCGCAACAGCTATTGGTACGGTAGCGCGTTTGATATCTCCTTCCGCTCTGAATGCTCCGCCCACTATCGGAGGTATTAAGAGTGCGAAAGTACATGAAAATATGATGAATCCGTAGTCTGTAGCGTAGCTTATCACGCTGCTTGCTCCCATCATGTTTAGCATTGGCTCCATCAGAATTACAAAAATTATTGAGATTACAACCGATACGATAATGCTTAGGATAAGATTGTGTATTGCCGCATTGTTTGCTGATGCCTTGTCTTCTGCTCCGATATATCTTGATATAAGGGAGTTGCCACCGGCTCCTAGCCCATTTCCGAATCCGACAATAATCATAAATAATGGTGTTATATATCCAAGTGCGGCTAGCGGTTCTGCACCGAGCCCTGCAACCCATATGCTGTCGATAATGTTGTTTGCAAAGATTAAAAACATACTGGCTATTATGGGTAGGGATAATTTATTAATCGCCTTTTTTGGGTCTCCTGTAATCATTTCAATATTCTTGTTCTTTTCCATGCTTTGCCTCACTCTTGCATATGCAATTATACTCTTGTATATGCAAGTGTAAGTATTTAAATGTAGTGGTGTAAAAAATATTTTTCAAAAAAAAAGAAAAAGAGAGGGGGTTTATTGTAAGTT
>NZ_JBGUIH010000036.1:0-11265 GCF_045112895.1 Methanobrevibacter sp.
GCAACACCATTATTAGCAACAGTTAAAGTTAAATTGTTAGGAACGCCAGCATAAATGCTAGGAACAGAAGTATACTCGGATTTCAAAGTAGTCTCAGCAGTAGGCAATTCAACTGCATTTTCAACAACAACCATTTGATGTAATCCTAAAATAGTACTGCCTGTTGCTTCGAATTTGACAGAGATATTGCCTGCAGCAACATCAGTCTCATAAATATCGAATGTACTACTGGTTCCAGACCAAACATCAGATTTAACATCATCATTGATAATCAAGTTACCTTCACCAGCTTGAGCACCAGCAGCAAATACATACAAAGTAGCATTACCATCAATAGTATCGAATAAAGTAGTGAAACTAGCCTCTAAATTCTTATTATTGGTTTTAGCTAATAAATCAGCCTCTTCAACAATGTAAACAGTTTTCTCAACAAGACTGCTTGGATCGTCAACTAAAACAATCAATGAACTTGGATAGACAGCAGCATTACCTTTAACTTTCTCAAGTGCAAAGGTGTTTTCACCGTCAGCTACAAGACTTGTGACATTATAAACAACTAAACCATAACCATAAGCACCGTATTTACCTAAGTTACCTTGATCACGATAACTAGCAACAGGAACAATTGCTTGATTATTGAAAGTTGCATTCCAGGTATTAAAGTCTCCACCTGCAGCCTTATCCCAATTATATGAAACATATAACAATGCTTCACTAACACTGCCATCTAAAGCAACATTATAAACATCAGTCCTGTTAGTCGCAGCACCAGCACTATAAGTACCATTAGTTAAAACAATCACATCAGATGCAGTGAATTCCCTAACAGTAGGATCAGCACTAGGATATTCATAATCCTTACCTAAATTACCATTATACAATACAACAAATGAGAAATCAGTACTGTTAATCACACCATTAGCGTCTTCAACAACAACTGTGTAGGTAACATTCTCATTATTATTGCCGATAGCTGTATTTTCAGTAATAGGCCTGATAGTCTCATCAATGAAATTAAAGTTATAAGTCTCACCAGCAGCGTAATCGGCAATAGTAACATTACCAACTAACTCGTCACCAATTAAAACTTTAATAACAACATCTTCGCCAGCACTACCAGTATTGGCAACAGTTAAAGTTAAATTATTGACAACACCTGCATAAATGCTAGGAATAGAAGTATATTCAGATTTCAAAGTAGCTTCAGCAGCAGCAGGAGGCATCTCATTAATTTCAAAGTTAACAGTAGTAGAAATACCATTATAATCTGCAGTTAAAGACCCATTACCAACAGTTCCAGCAGTGTAGACTACATTTGCAACACCATCCACAAGAACAACAGAATCCTTATCGGCAGTACCATTGACAGCAGCAATTGTTAAGTTAATAGCAGGTAAAGCATGATCATAAACGCTTACTTGACCATCGGAATATAAATTATTCAAACTAACAGTGACAATAGCCTCATCGCCAACGAATAAATCATAATCATCAGCAGATGCATTTAAAATTAAATAAGTGTTTACGGTAGCAACAGTATAGCCTAATGCGCTTGGGGAACTGTCTTTATTTTCATTGGTGTTACCCCACCAGTTATTATCAACATTTAAAGTAGCGCCGCTATTATATTTTTGTACACTTTGTGATCCATCCAATAATATTGAATCAGTGATTGTTAAAGTACCGCTACCAACCATATTAACAGATCTACCATTAGCCTTATTATTGTTGGTGAATACTGATTGACTAATTGTTACAGTACCCGCACCAGCAATTGCACTACCATATCTCCAAGTATCATATGAGTATAAAACTTGGTTATTTGTAAATGTACAATTGTCAATGATTAATTCCCTGTTATTTTCAGCATTTATTGCACCACCTTTTCCTCCGGCAGCATTGGAATCAAATACTGAATTTTTAATAGTTACATAAGATGATGCTGTATTAATAGCTCCACCAACATCACTGTATCCGGTACCTGCATTATTGTTTGAGAAAGTACAGTTATCTATGATTAAAGTAGAACCACTTACGGTCATTGCACCACCGGAACTACGGGTAGCTTTGGTTAGTGTTAAATTGGTTAAATTGACTTTTGCATTTGCAATGTTGAAAATTCTACCGCTATTCTTTCCATGAATTGTTGCCTGTTCATATCCGATGATTGAAACATCCTTGTTGATAGTAATACCGTTTGCGCTTGTAGAAGCATTAAGATATATCACATCATCAGATGTTACATAAATTGTTCCGCCAGCTTTTACACGGTTTAAACCTTGCTCAAGTGTTTTAACTGCTTCATTCCAATTGTCACCATAGTTATCATCATTTCCACCTGTGTAATTTACATAAACCACATCCCATGGAACGATATTTTTCCTTTCAACGACTAAGATTTGTTCTAATCCGACTGTTGTTGAAGAGGTTGTTTTGGTGATGAACCATACATCATTGTTGGATTGGATATCGTCAGTTACGTTGAGCACATAAGCTTTTGCATCGTTAGCAGTCCAACCGGCAAATGCTGAAGATTTAATGTTGTCATTGAATTTCAAATCAACATTACCGCTTGATGAACCACTGAATGAATACCAATTTGCACTTAATAAATTATCCACATTAATATTATTGAATGGAATATTCATTTTCATTGCATAATCATATCCTACCATATTGTAATTTGGATATAATACATCACAGGTATCAGTGAAGTAGACATCTTTTATAGTTCTGCTTCCAGTAGTGTTATACAATACGACAAGAGTACTTGGATATAAAGCTGTTTGTCCACCAAGTGATAAGTCAAATACGTTTTCCTGATTAGCTTTATAGTAGTCTGTTACATCATATACGACAAGACCGTATTCCACTTCAGAACCACGATAACCTAAATTGGATTTATCGGTTACATGAGAAATGTAATCGTTGGTTATTACATGATTATTGAATGATACTGTCCAACCATTAGGGAAATAAGATGTATCCCAGTTGTATGGGAAGTATACGAACACTTTGCTTATGACTGCACCTTCAGGAGTTTCGATGTTCCAGGTTTCAGTTCTGCCCAATACTCCAACACTCTTATATTGTGAATCGCTTTGAGGTGAAATAATTACGTCACCGGTTGCAGAATAGATTCTATTAATTATATTGCCGCTGCCGTTAAATGCATAGGTCCTATTTAAATAACCGTTGTACACGACTGATGGAGTTATGACCTTTTGAGAAACTAAATTGTTGTAATAGTACAATTTAGCAGTATAACTAACTTTATTGTTGTTAGCAGCAGGAAGCACTGTATTTTCAGTAATTGGTCTAATAGTAGGATCAACTAATGAAATTGTAGAAGTGCCTGATGCCAATGAATCAAATGAATAACTGCCTATTAATTCATCACTCTCATTAGAATATAACTCAACACGAACATTCTCAATTGCATTGACTTCATTATTATTTACTTTAATAGTCAATGTATTGTTGAGACCTGGGAAAATAATATTATTATTGAGAGTTGAAACACTATCTACTGCAACATCAGGAAGAGGTTCTTTTTCACTGGCAACCAATAAAGCAACACTTGTTTTGTAAGAAGCGCCACCAGGCACTGCTTTATAAACGGTGTTGGAACCTTTGTTGAATACTGAACTAATGTTTTCAAAGGTGTTGAAGTGATAATAGTTACCTCCAGTTGAAGCAGGAGTTATTTGATTATTATTAATGCTTATTGTTCCAGCAGAGGATGACAAGTCAATTGTTCTGAATGAAACATTATCGGTTTTTCCATTATAACCCCTTGTGTTGATTGTGAAAGTTGTTTCACCAGATCCCCATAACTGGCCAGCATGACACCAATAGGTTAGGTTATCATTATCCCCATCATCATATGTGAACAATAAAGTAATCTCTTTAATTTTTCCATCGAATTGTTTGCCAGGGTATTGTGAATTTGCTACATTCACCTTAAATGAATCCCCAGCATTCAAATCAGTTAACTCATCTGAAATATCATAAATTATCTGATAATCACTGTATTGTTTATTTGCATGATTGTCAACGCTATATACGTTTTCATCGCCACCAGTAGCAATGCTGAGGTTTAAAGCTTCAAATGCTATAGGTATTGTAGAACCGTCTATTTCTAAAGTAATATTAGAATAAAGAGCATAATTATTACCGCCAGAACCTGAATAATCATTTACAATTATATATGCAGAATTAAGATTACTCATGGATTCCGGAATTGTATATGTTAATGAACCACTGGTAGTCCATGGATTTACGGAATATAAATCAACTCCACCAGAAACGACACCGCTGTCAATTAATGGTATTGTTGGAACAACTTGACCAGCAGGAATTACCTTTATAGTTACAGTAAGATTCTGCACTTCATCGCTTGAAATGACAGAAACGACATTTTTCTTTTCAGTTACTTTAACGCTTGCTGAAGCTATTCCATTATTTGTAGTTTTTGTCACGACATTGTTGAAATTGACTTCAATGTCAGGGACATTTTTGCTTAATGGAGTTACTGTTCCACTAGCATTATAGTTAGTGAAATCAGCAGTAACTGTAACGTTTTCACCGGAATTGACAGTAGCCGGAGTGAAAGATGTAGTCATGACAACAGGATTATTGATAGTTGATTTAGGTGCAGCATTGCTACCCCACCAGTTGTAATCAAAATTACTGCCGGATGGTAAAGAAATGCCTTCCGTAAACTCATTGTCACAAATTACATTATAGTTAACTCTTGAATTTGAACCTGTTATAAATGATCTTCCAGTATTATTTTTTATTACAGAATTTTCAATAGTCACTGCATTACCACTAACAACATAACCTCTATTACCGCCTCCTGTTAATAATCTATTATCAACAATTCTTGAATTATTTACAGCGACACTAGGAAGAGGATTGCCATAGTAATATAAAGCAAATCCTGCAGCTGAATTAGTAATAGTTACATTATCTAAATATAATGTAGAAGCAGAAGGCTGGAACCAAATAACTGATGAAGATTCAGGAGCCCTAGCATTGTTAATCAATGTATTTTTCATGTTTACAGTTCCAGTAGCAGTATTTCTAAGAATAGCACCGGAATTATAACTATATTGAGCATTAATATCAAAGAAATTAACATTATCTATATTAAGATTAGCATTGTTTGAAACAGTAAATACAGTAGAAGTTGAATCTTTGATAGTTAAATTAGATACATTGACATTAGCAGTACCGCTGATTGCAAATGTAGATTTTGTTACAATAACCTGATCTTTGGTGTCACCAGTAATATTAATGTTTTTATTAGCAACAGATATGGAACCTTCATTATATTCACCATTAGCTATATAAACAGTTTGACCGTCAATAGCAGCAGCTATACCATCCTTAATTGTTTTATATGGCCTATCCTCACTACCATCGGAATCATCGTCATCATATGTGCAGTCCACATAGATTATAGGTGAGAAAGAGTTTATGGTGAGTTGTTGTGCTTCATCATCAGCTGTAATGTCAACAGTCATTACCCTACTAGTGACAGGAATGCTTGCAGTTGCAATACCATTGTCAATAGTAGCAGTTACTTCATCATTAAAGTTTACATCAATTAAATTTCCAATATTTTTAGGCAATGGAGTTATAACTCCACTAGAATTACAGTTAGTAAAGTCAGCAGTAATTAATACGTCACTACCGACAATAGCAGTGCTTTCATCATAAGTTACGTTCATTATAATGTTATTATCGATTTTTGAAGGGTCAGGGTTAGTGTTGCTTCCCCACCAGTTATAATCTGCATTGAACACATCTCCTGTTTTTGAAGAATAAATCATTCTGGATTGTGTATTGCCGGTTATAGCATTATAATTCAAAGTCACAATTCCATAACTTGTATAGGCCAAATGGTTTTTAACAATATTATCTTTAATAATGCTGTTTTCAACAGTAATGTTAGCTTTAGCTGAACTGCCTCCGGCCGCATAAAACATTACACCATTGGCTGCAGTTGTTCCGGATGATGAACCTTGAATGTTATTGCCTAAGATTTTAGAATTATCTACCTTGACAACAGCACCATTTGTACCGAGATGGAACAAACCGGATGAACGTCCAGTAGTATTGAATATGGTTACATTATCCATATTGACTGTTGATCCAACACATTTTACTACACCATTGGAATTGGTGGTTCCTAAGAATTGGGTATTGTTAATGCATGAATTCTTAATGGTAAGTCCACCAGTGGTAGTTGATGCAAAAATCACACTGGAAGCGGCAGTTCCACTTTCTGCGGTACCTTTTGTATTTAAAACATTTACATTATCCAAAACAACAGGGCTTGTTGATTTTGATAGAATAACAGAATTGGAACCTTCAACAACCCAATTATTAATGGTAACATTAGTTACATTCAAAGCGATGGCCTTTTTAGCAATGTCGATTGCAGCGGTAGTAGCGGAATTTGCACCATTAATTGTTAAGTTAACCAATGTTGCAGTCAAATCAGCAGTGTATTTGAAAATGGCATTGTTAACAATTACACCACTGCTTTCACCGATAATATCCATATTTTTATTGATAGTTATAGTGCCTTCACCGTTATATGTACCGTCAGCTACGTGAACTGTTTTTTTATCAGCTGTTACAGCACCAACACCATCATTGATTTTAGCATATGGTTTTGCTAAGCTACCGTCAGAATCAGAACCAGCATAGCTGGAATCTACATATATTACAGTTGGATCTTCAATAACTGGAGTTTGTACAGTTACAAAAACCCAGGAAGCAGCCACTTCGCCTTCGGCATCTGGACAGAATTCATCCCAGTACTCAGGACTATCATTAGGGGCGAAGTTAATCTTATATGGTGTAGACCTTTCAGCCAAATTAAGGTTTTTACTGAAAGACAAATGACCATTACTACTTATTGATGCATCACCATTATATAAATCATCAACATAATAGCCTACATCAAAACCGCCTCTTTGTACTTTTGAACTACCACCATTAAAGCAAATATCCCCTTGGATATCTACAGATTCACCAGGAGCTATAGTAATATCCTCTTCATCGAAGTTAATATAGAACTCCTTATCCTGATTGGAGTAGTCCAAAATTTCTTCATCGTTCGCCACACTTAAAGAAACTATTTCATCATTATTTAAATCAATATCATCATTACTTGTGCTTAAATCGCTTATGGAATCATCTATTTCTTCCGCATTAATCGTTGAAATAGACAATAAGACTATTAAAAGCACCATAATGACAAATGATACCTTACTTAATTTCATGAATATATTTTCCTCCTTAATTACATGTCGGTTATAAATAAAATAACACCGTTATTTAATGAAAAACAGTGCTACCTAAAACAATAACAACAAAAATTATATATAACCATAATATTATATTACTTTTCTAATATATAATCATAATTGAATATTACTTTTATTGTTATTTTTAATACTTACGGCAATAAATTCAATTACATGCCATGTAGGCAACAATAATGTTTTTAATTAAAAAACCAGCCACAAAATGAAAATTTCGATTAAAAAAAAATACTCTTTTTGTACAGACAATCCATATGCAAAAAAATATGCCATTATTTTTCCTATTGCCAAAGTAAAAAATTAATTACTGTTAAAAAAATAAGACATGTAAATATAATTAAAATAAAAAGAAGTAGGCTTAAATAAGCCCATTTAAAAAAAATTTTCATCTTGTTATGACAACCGTGCTTGTTACATTGCATGGGTTGTAAACATCACTGCCTTCGATGAAAGCGGTAAATGCATATTCACCTAATCTTAGGTTAATAGGCACATGAATCATGCCCTCAGCATCTGTTTTGTATTTATAAACCTTTACTGTGTTGTTGAGTTTAACGATGACTCCGGCAATCGCATTTCCGTTAACATCAGTTAATTTTGCTGTGTAATTGGTGCCGTCTTTGAAAGTCATGTTAATATCATCAGCAGTTAAAACAACGTCGGCCTTGTTTACAACAACAGTTGCGGCTGTGCTAGTTGCAGCATATATTGAGTTTCCATCATAACTGATTGTGTAATTGTATTCTCCCGGTTTTAAGTTAATAGGAGCGGTTGCTACACCGTTACTGTCTGTACGGTATCTGTAAGTGCTTGCACCATTGGTGAATTTGATTGTAGCACCAACAATAGCATTACCATCGATACCTGTCAATCTAGCTGTCAGATTACCATTTTTATAAGAAATGCTAACATCGGAAGCATCCAAATTAGGAACGAATTTATTGACTGTTAATGTTCTGGTAATGTTGGTCGCTTCATAAATGCTGTTGCCTGCAAAACTAATTTTTAATGTGTAATTGCCTATTTTTAACTTAATAGGGGCACTTGCAACCCCATTGGCATCAGTACGGTATCTGTAAGCAGTTACGCCATTGTCAAATTTGACTGTTAGGCCGGATATAGGATTTCCATTTACATCAGTTAATCTGACTGACATGTTTGATCCGTCATTATACATTACAGAAATATTATCCCCTTCCATGTTAACAGTGGCTTTGCTAACAATGACTGTGTTTGTGGTATTTGATGCTTCATAAATGTTATTGCCATTAAATGTGGTTGTGAATGTATATTCGCCAATTTTTAATGAAATAGGAACATTTGCAATACCATCACTGTCGGTGCGATATTTTAAAGTTCTGGCACCATTATAAACGCTGAGAGTGACCCCGGAAATTGGGTTGCCATCAATATCAGTCAATGCAATAGTGCAGTTTTTATTTTCCTTATACGGTACGGTTACATCTTCAGCAGTTAAAATAGTCTTAATTTTATTTACAGTTACAGAAACAGTAGTATTAGCGGCTGAATTGATAGCATCACCGTTATAAGCGATGATGAAACTATATTCTCCAGGTTTCAAGCTAACCGGTACATTTGCAATACCATTAGCATCAGTTCTATACTTGTAAACACCAAGAGTGTTGTTTACATTAATAATAACATTGGAAATCGGGTTATTTTGAGAATCAGTTAACCTTACGGCCAACTTGCTGCCGTCCTTATAAGTCATGACAAAGTCATTTGCATCAATGATTGTTTTGGGCGATTCTTTTTCAGTTGCGGTTAATAATAAAATATTTGTTTTATAAGAACCCCAACCTCCTGAATCAGCACTATAAGAAATCTCAGTATCATCACCAATGTTGAAATAATCGGTTAGATTATGATTTTCAGAATTCCAATATGCATTAATATAATAATTACCTTTATAAATCTCAGTAGGATGGGCCAATTCATTTCCATTTAAGCAATATTCTTGAGCATAATTGGAAGATAATGCAATAGTTTCTAAAGTAAGATTGTCGTCTTTACCCTCATATGAACTAGTAGCTATGCTTTCATATTTCAATGATTTAGTCCAGGATTGACCGACATCCAACCAATAAGTAATGTTATCATTATCACCATCATCATAAGCCAAGAACAAAGTAACCATTTTAATTCTGCCATCAAAATTATAACTGCCATACCTAGAATTATTAACATCGATTCTAAGAGAACTTCCGGCATTTAAAGTAGAAATATTATTAGTTATATTATAAATATACTGATAATCAGAATACTGTTTAGTAGTGTGGTCGTTAATCACATAAACCACAGGGTCATTCGCTTGATTACCTGAGAAAGTTAAATCTTCAGAACCTAAAGCTACAGTTGAATCAGCTGTTAAAGTAACATCAGAATGCAATGCATAAGTATCAGAATCACCACTGCCGGAATAAGAATTCACAATAACAAGTGCGGATTTAATCTCTTCAACATCATTGGGGATTGTATAATCAAGGTTAGCATTAGTTGTCCATGGATTTACACTAATTAACTTAGCGCCACCGGAAACAACACCATTTTCAGACAGATACATTGAATCCACAGTAGTTGGAAGGGATGATTCCGCAATAGCAATATCCTCTTCATCAAGTTTTATCAATGAATCTGAAGAAGAACTCTGATAACTCAACACATCATCATCACTGTCATCCAATTCCAAATTTCCATCATCAATATCGGCATTTATTATTTCAGTATTTTCATCTGCAACACTTATAGTGACGTTATCCCCATCACAAGCGGATGCTCCAGATATAGAAATTACCAATATACATATCAATATCAACAAGGAAATCGATTTTTTATTTATCAAAATTAACCTCCTTTAAAATTTTAGTTATAATAATAAATATAAAAATCGCGTAGTAATATATTTAACTAAAATATTACTTGTCTATTAAATAAATATATGAAAGTATTACGTTTTTTTAAAAATAAGACAAAATCATTAGACATTTCATTAATTTTGAATAAAAAAAGAAAAAGAGAATTTAATCTCTTCATTTAATTTTTATTTTAATTTTTTTGCTGGATGCCTTATAGGTTTTATCGCCTGAAAATTTGATTGTAGCGGAATATTTACCCTTTTTAGTTAATTTTATGGTAAATTTAGCGACACCTTTAGCATTTGTTTTTGCAGTATAGGTCTTACCTTTAACTTTTAAAGTTATCTTTTTACCTTTTTTAAGGTAAATTTTACCATTGTATTTGTTTTTAACTGTTTTTAAGGTAATCTTAATTGTTTTAGTTTTTGTTCTAGCTTTGAATACTTTACTAGATGCTTTTATTGAAGTCGATTTTTTAGTCACTTTCAATTTTATTGATTTTGATGATGCTGTATATGAATCATCACCCTTAAAAGTAATCTTATATGCATATACCTTTGCCGTATTCAAGTTTATTTGTAGTTTAAATGCACCTTTCTTATTTGTTTTGACATCATACACTTTTCCATTAACTTTGATATGGACTAATCTATTGATTACTGGATTGTTATTTTGATCTAATAAGTAACCAATATGGTTTGCACCTCTTTCACCAGCATAGTAATCAGTTGCAAGACGATTGAAATTAGCTGCTTTAATATGTGTAGCTTTTTTCTCAACAGCAATAGAACTATCGGCAGATTCAGAAGCATATCTATCATCACCGGAATATGTAACTTCAATTGAATGATTTCCACTACTTAAATCAGATAAAAATATGTCAATATTACCATTAGTTACAGGCACTGCTGTAATCTCTTTACCGTCAACATTTACTGTTACATTACCAGAAGCATCAGAAGGCAATTCAACAATGACCTTTGCAACATCACCAACACAAATATCCCCAGCAGAAACAGACATAGACGGAACAACCTTACTCACAA
>NZ_JBGUIH010000037.1:0-29779 GCF_045112895.1 Methanobrevibacter sp.
CCACGAGTCTAAACTCGTTCGACTTGCATGGCTTAATCGAATCCCAATAGCAGTAGCATCTGCCAGGATCAAACAGAATTGAACACATAGCAGATCATAATAAGTCAATGAATATTATGAAGTACGCTAAAAATATAGACGAGTATACACTAAATTTGTAACAAATTATATTGTACTAATTCACCACATCTACAAAACCAACATCATACTTGAGAAAATTCAAGTACTCACAAATGTATAGCTATATGCGGAAAAGCAACCATCATAGTAAAAATTGTACTTTACAATAATACTTAGGTCATCGCCATAAAACACATAGCACATCTTATAGACAGACAAATTTTATTAACAAAATTAATTAAAAAATATTGCAAAATATAATATAAAATAAAAATAATAACATAAATTATATTTTATAGTGTAATAATCAATATATATTCTTATTTTATAAAATAAATAATTTATAAATTGATTTAAAAAATAATTTAAATAAAATTTGAAAAAATCAAATAAAAAAAATAATTAGCCAAAATAATAAAATAAAACAAAAGTAGGAAGTTTTATAGCTTTCTAAAAAGGAAAAAAATAACTAGTATATAAAGGTAACTATATTAATCCAATTTTTTACGAATTACAGAAATTATTCTGGTCAAACTTCTATGCATTTTAATTCCGTATTGCTCGATGATTTCAAAGCCAACTTCATCGGCCATTGGTTTCAAATCCACGTAATGAGGACTTGCCATACATAAATAAGCATCATCATGCATATTATCATATATTGCTTTAAAAAATTCCTTGAAAATATCCTCACCTTCAATATCGCCTGTTGAAGTGGATATTCCATATGGCGGGTCTGTAACAACACTGGCTACCTTTTCATACATCTTAAGTTCACGGACATCAAGATTGAAAGTTCTATAATCGGTTATTCCATAATAATCCAAATTGATTGATGTCCCGTTTTTCATCTTCCAGTAGATATCAGAACCTACAACCTTACATCCTATCAATCCTGCTTCAATTAGGATTCCGCCAGTTCCACAAAATGGATCCAACAACAACTGGCCTTCCTTAACCCTTGATAGGTTTACCATGCATCGAGCCAATTTTGGATTCATAGAACCCGGATAGAAAAAAGGTCTTTTGTGAGGTTTGCTGTCCTCAAAATGTTTTTTATTTAACTTTATTCTTTCAATAGATATAAATAAATCATTTTTAAATGCGACAATTCGAACTAAAGATTTCGGTTTTGTTAGATTGACTTTAATATCATCGCAATTGTTCAGAATTAATGAGCCTGCCCTTCTTTCATAACCAACAGTATCGATTTCAGCATTGAATCTTTTTACACGAACGGCAAAGGTTTCATTAATATATCCTGACCAATCAATAGAGGAGACATCACCTTCAAAGTCATCTACGCTGGTCCTTTTAATAAGCTCATGAACTTCATGAGTGTAGCCCAATCTTCTTGTTAGGATTTCATAATAGGGGCATAGGTCCTTTTCGGAAATATTCCTTAGAATCACCAAGCCCTCCGTTATTACTTCAACATCAGCGCTGATGCCTTCACATTCCATTACTGCCTTTAACTCGGCAAGGGGTAATTCAGGATGCTCTTGTGATTGAATGCATAATAATTCCATAGATTCACCTAAAATCAAATTGAAAAAATAAAGTTATTTCCTAAACTTATCAAAATGTCTTCTAATGACCTTTTCACTAGATTCATCTACATCTCCCGAATGATTTCTTGACGCTTCATTGGCATCTCCATTATAATAATCCTGAGCTTCAATATTTTCATAATAATCATCGTTGCCATAAGAATAATCGCCGCCGGATTTATTATAATAGCCATCATTGGAATAATCTGATTGGAGATCATCTACAATCCTATTGACATTATTATTGAATCTGTCGTCATAGGGTTCATAGTCATACTTTCTATAATCCTCTTCAGCGGAATAATCTTCGGGAAAATATTCATATTCCCTTCTTTGGGAGACATTCCTCTCATGGGTTATAGGAGTTATTGGCTCGAATTCGTCATAGAATTCATTTCTTCCCAAATATTCGTCATCATCAAGGTAATCCCTGCCTTGGGATGTTTGATATTGGTCAATGTATCTTGGCTGTTGAGGAAAGCTTCTTGGATTGACGATCTTTGAGAAAATAATTTCCTCGGCTTCTGAAGGATTTGAAATGTTCTTCAGCTCCATCTCATTGTTATCATATGCGCTGAAAACGGATACGGACCCCACATTAAATAATCTGGCCAGAATATTTTGAGAAGTGTTGACGTCTTGAATTGTTGCATAAGGCATGTAGGTCTTTTTAGTTGACAATACGCCTGACTTAATAATTATTCTTGAATCAGTTAAGGTATATTCAATAGAATGCCAACTGATAAGCTGCCATATAATATATAATACGATAATAAGAATGACTACAAATAAAGCTATAGCAGTGTATCTGGTTAAAGGAAGCTTAATTTGAGAAATTAAATAAACCTGCATCTCCCCGATGAATTGGATTACCATCGGTGAAACAAATAAAACAATGCCTAATAAAATCACGCCGTAAATAGCTTGTTTACAACCTAAAAGCATGTTGGGCTTTGTTTTATAAAGAATTCTTTCATTAGCTTTATTATCATTTTTATTAAACAACATAATTAACTATTAGAATTTACTTTTAAATAAAGTTTTAGAAAAAAAGATTGAAAAATAAGCCTCAGCTCGCCCATCATTCATCACATATCAGAGCTCATAGGGTTCATCATAGGCTTATTTCTGCTATTATATTAACCAAACATTACGCCAGCTTCTGTTTTGAACAATTCGTCCTCTTTGGTTTTGCTCATTACTTTATCAATAGCATCCATAAAGTCTGCTACAGTAATCTTATCACGTTTTTCACGAATTGCAAACATACCGGCTTCAGTACATACCGCCTTCAAATCAGCACCGGACAGCTCATCTGTTATATCTGCAAGCAGGTCAATGCTGACCTCTTCATCCAAAGACATGTTTTTGGTATGGATTTTAAGAATTTCACGTCTGCCATCAACATTAGGAAGAGGAACCTCAATAAATCTGTCGAAACGACCTGGACGCAATAGTGCAGGGTCTAAAATATCCGGTCTGTTGGTTGCGCCGATGATTCCGATGTCTCCTCTGGATTCGAATCCATCGAGTTCTGCGAGCAGCTGCATTAAAGTCCTTTGAACTTCCCTATCACCGCTGGTTGAACTTTTAAGTCTTTTAGCGGCAACTGCATCAAGCTCGTCAATGAATATGATTGCAGGAGCCTTTTCCTTAGCAAGTTCGAACACTTCACGAACAAGCCTTGCACCCTCACCGATATATTTCTTGACAAACTCTGATGCTACAATCTTAATGAAAGTGGCATTGGTTTCATTGGCTACAGCCTTTGCAAGCAATGTCTTACCTGTTCCAGGCGGACCATACAATAATATTCCTTTAGGTGGTTCAATACCTACTTTTTCGAAGAGTTCAGGCTCGGTTAAAGGCAATTCAACGGTTTCCTTAACTTCAATAATCTGCTCTTCCAAACCACCGATCTGATCGTAAGTTATATCAGGCTTAGTTTCAATCTCCATTCCTGAAACGTTTGCATCCTTTTCTGATGGCAATATTTCAACAATGCCGAAAGTCTGTTGATTTAATGCGACCCTTGAACCGGGTACCAATAATTTTTCATCTAAGAATTTTGAGTAATTAACAAGAAAACTAGGTCCTGTACTACTTTTTACAGTCATTCTATTATCATCTAAAACTTCGGTAATAGTAGCTAACACTAAAGGTGGAGATCTAAATCTGTCTACTTCTGAACGTAATGATTTAGTTTCTCTTTCAAGTCTGATCTTTTCATTTTCAATCAAGACTTTATCTTTCTCTAATTTCCTAACTTTCCACATTAAGTTACTTTTAGTTTTGGATTTATCTTCTCTCAATATCTCAATTTCGTCTTGAAGAATTATTACTTTTTCAATTAACTCTTCTTTTGAAGAATTTTCCAAATCGTCAAAATCATTCATGTGAATCATCTCCAGTTAGCGAATAAATTTTTCATAATCATGTTACTTTAATAACAATTTGTAACTTTAAAGTATTTAAAGGTATTCATTTTAGTACATACTAACAAAAATTTAATAAGATAATGCTAATATATATAATTATAACAAGAATTAAGGAAACGGATTAATATGGAATGCGAAATTTGTGGTAAACCGGTACCCGAAAACAATCCAATAAGAGCGAAAATCGAAGGATCAGTGATGGTCGTTTGTAAAGAATGTTCAAAACTTGGAACAATACAAAAAGCGCCTCCTAAACCAAAGTTCAGGCAACAGCAAAAAGGAAAACCACAAAAGAATACAAGAAAAAGAAATTATTCTAGAAATGATGAGCCGACCGAAGAACTGATTGAAAACTTTGAATTGGAGATTAGAAAAGCAAGGGAATCCAAAAATTGGTCCCGTGAAGATTTAGGCAAGAAAATCAATGAAAGGGTTTCAGTCATAACCAGACTTGAAACCGGAAAGATGACTCCTGATACAAAATTAACAAGAAAACTAGAAAAGACATTGAACATTAAACTTCTCGAAGAAGCGAACAATGTTGACTTGAATCAGTTCATAAACAGTTCTTCAGGAGAACGCACACTTGGAAATGTAATGAAAATAAAAAGAAAATAGCTATTTCATATAGCTGTTTAATTTTTCATTTTTAATATATCTTTTTTCACCTTTAATCGAATAATCAATTAAACCATCATTCTTTGCTTTATGTGAATGATATCCTTGAAAAGGCCTTGCATCATCTAGCGTGTCTTCAAGCTTATCATAATCATCGTATTCATCACTGACAACCACAACATGTGCAGGAGGATGGATTTTTTTAATTTGCATGATGCTTAAAGTAGGATCCTCTTTTACAAAAAATGCTGTGGCAACACTGGATTTGGTTCTAAGCTTTGAATTTAGAATATTCTCAACTAATGAATCGGCAAAATCAGAATCTATTACCCTAGGCTGTGATACTATATTCAAATTGCCATGACGTTCCATATCTGAAATAGCATTGAGTAATTTTGAATTGTTTTCTCCTCTAATTAAAATTAATGCCATGTTAATCCCCATAAAAAATAAAAAGGTGAGTTATCACCTGTCTTGGAAAGACTTCAGCAATCTGCTTCTAAAGACCACCAGCAGAATTAATATAATACCTACAGCAGTCTGGATACTGCCCAAAATGGTTAAGATATTTCCATCAATCGGCAAATCCCATGTCGGTGAAGACCTATCACCAGGAAGTGCTTTGTAATAAACTCCCACAGCTTTAGAACCTTGTTTTACATTAATATCTTTAGGTTCTACATGATCCACACCCATTAAAAGACCATTGTTAATGCCTTTATTGATAGAACCTGCAATGGCAGATGCATCATATCCGTATTTAGCTACGGATGCTTCTACAATCTCTTTAGTGGTAGCGGCTAAACCGGGCCTATCACTTCCATAGACAGATACGCTGACCGCATTTGAACTAACTGTAAGCGCATCCCCTAATGCTTCATAAGCGTAGACTGTTCTGATTTGTCCACCGCAAACAGGACATTTATCATATGCCTCGGCAGCAGGATAACCTAATGCCCATCCACAATCATCACAAACTTTAGAATACTCTTCATCCATTGGATAACCGCTGGCATTCATCTCTTTAGGAGTAAACATGTCTGAAGTTGAAATGCCTGATACGAGGTTTACTCCACCCCCACCGTATTTCTCACCAGAATCTCTTGCCACTTCACCCATAGCCTCTGAAAGAATGGTGGTTGCAGGATAACCGTCCCTAATCATTTTTCCAATATTCATCGCAGTTTCTTTTCTGACAGAATCTGCAGTACCATATAACGGATTTCCAGCAGTATTCCTCAAGTGAATAATAGCTCCTTTCTGACCAGGCTGCAAAGTGGCCACTCCACTGTTATACGGAGTTACCTTAATCTCATTGCTTGCATCATCCACAGTGATTACATAAGCATTGAAGGATCCTCCAATTGCAGCGCCAATACTTGCACCACCTACCAAAAGACGAGCTCCCTTATATTGGGAAGCAATTGAAGCTGCAGAGGCTGCAGAAGCATTATTTTCCAAACTGGCAACTGCATCAACGATAGATTCAAGCCTAGTATCTGAACTACCTGTACCCCCTGAGAGCACAGCAAAGTGGTTGTTTCTAGAAAGCAGGAAAGTTGACTGGAACATATTGTCTGCAAAAGACATACTTCCAGCAGCCGCACCATTAGGGTCATTACCAGAAGGATCTGTAATAACAACAATGTTACAGGTAGCGGCTACGCTGCTCATTGTCATCAGCAATATTACAAAAAATACAAGTGAAACCTTTAATTTATTCAATTTATCCACCTGCAGTATTTGATTTATTTTCTAATTCAACAGACGAAAAGTCCTCAATAACTGTAACTGTAACAACACCCGTATTTTTATCTACCTGAACATCTGCAGCAGTAATAGGTTGAACAGATGTACCGGGCACCGTTGACCGTGTTGCAAATTCCTGTGCCGTCTGAATCGCATCTTGCAGTGAAACTTCCCTTTTGGAAGTTTTTAGAATATCTCCATATATTACACTACCGTCCCTAAAACCAGCCTGCATAACATTTCCCCTAATGGTTTCAACAGGGACAATATCATTGCCTTTAATAATTACGCCAGAAATAGGAATCCCATTATTAATTTCATCAGAAGAAGCAAATGCGACATATGTGATTAAACGACCACAAAGAATCAAAATAAATGCCAATAATAAAATTATTAATGTGTCTCTTCTAATCTTTATAAACATGATTTATCCTCTTAATAACAATATTCTTAGATTAAGAATATAATTTATACATTTATTATATTAATTAATATGATATTTAAAGTTATAATATATTTTGTAAAAGTGACTCGGCAGGGTCCATTCCCTGAGCACCCAACAATAAAATAATGTCCTTTTTGCCGGCCTTGCTGTAGACTTCTTTCAAGCAATCCTCTAAATTATCAAAATGAACATACTCGACATCATTTTTATTCAAAGTATTGAAAAATACTTCTCTCTCATCCTCTTCAACGAAATTCAAATTATTAACAACATCATTACTTGAGGATAGGAACAGCTCAATATCATCATTCATTGACTCGACAAGGGCTTCAACATTTAATTGATTAATCTCAACACCTCTTGAGCCCCTAATAGCACAGACAACATATAATTTCTGACCGTTTGGAAGCAATTTGAGAGTCTCGGAAATTGTTGCCTTAATGCCGTCGGGATTATGTGCAAAATCATCATAAATCAATGGCTCGTCATTTAACTTTGCAAAACGCCTATTTAAAGCCTTATAAGATTTTACTCCTCTGGTGATTGTGTCAATTTGTAATCCTAATGAAATGCATGCGCCAATAGCAGACAGGATGTTCTGTATGAAATGGCTGCCTGTAAACGGCAATTCATCGCTTGTTAAGATAACCTTATCATTGTAGATGATTTCACCGTTTTCAAAATAGACTGCATTCTCCTCATCCAACTTGGACATGGATGTATAGAAAGGATTTTCAGCTTCTAATTTCATTACCAATTCATCATCATGATTTAAAACGCAAACACCACTGCCAATAGCTTTTGGAACAGCAGAAATCTCATCATAAACCTCTTCAATAGAGTTTACAAGACCTATATGATCCATTGCAATGTTGGTTATGACGGCTACTTTTGGCCTGATGGCCTCACTCATCAATGCTGCATGATTCTTCATCAGTTTTCCAAGCCATCCCTGGACTTCAGACACTTCAATTACCAGATAGTCCAGCTCCCCACATTCCCTGACTTTATCGGAAATCAATTTGGAAACCATCGGATCGATTAATGTGTTGAATTCTGATTCGCTGTCGGTATTTGTAAGTGTATGGTAACCTGCATTGTCTAAAATATGATAGATTAAATGGGAAGTGGTTGATTTTCCATTAGTGCCTGTTATTACAATGTTTGTTGAGTTTTTAGAGTACTTATCTATAGTATTTGAAAGTGCAACAGCATTTGCAAGTTCAATCTTATCGGTGATAATCAAAGGAAAACCAAGCTTCTGAGCCATTTCAACAGCACAATCCTTTGGAGTTTGAGTAATCAGACAAGCTATATTCTTATTGAATGCAATTTCGACTCCCTTATCGTTAATCCAATGCCTTATTACGATATCTCCGGTATGGGCATCATTCAGAAATGTAAATCTACCGGTGAATCCATCAATGGAGAAATATTCGTCATTTCCAACAAGCTGTCCGTCAACAGCATCAACCAAATTCTGAATTTTTGTCAAATCCAGGGAAAATTTATCTTCCTCATCAGAACCCATATGCAATTTAGCCAATTCGATTTTATCAGTGATTATTAAAGGAAAACCAAGCTTTTGAGCCATTTCAACAGCGCAATTTCTAGGAGTTTTGGTGATGAGGCATGCAATATTCTTTTTAAATGCAATTACAACCCCCTTCTCATCAACCCAATCTCTTACTACAATATCTCCCGTATGCGCATCATTTAAAGATGTGAACTTTCCTGTAAATCCATCAATAGAAAAATATTCATCATTTCCAACGAGTCTTCCTTCCAAAGTATTAACTAATTCTTGAATTTCCATAATATATCTCCTCAAAAAATAAAAATAGAGAATTAGAATATAAACATATTAGCAAGAATGCCTATTATACATAAAACTACTGTAATTCCCCAATAACTAAATACAATCTTTTTTTCTGACATGCCATAATGATTTAATGTGTGATGTAGCGGTTCTACCGGTAATTTAATAATGTGTGCCCTGTGAAGCAAGCTAACGATTACTGAAACAATAGGGACGCCCAATGCAAGCACGCCAAAGTAAGGAAGATCACATACAAGTACCGCTGCCGCATAACCTGTTCCCAATACGAATGATCCGGTATCCCCCATAAATATTGATGCCGGATGTTTGTTGAATACCAAAAATCCTAAGCATAAGCCAACAAGTATTAAAAATGGCGGAATGATTGTTGCAGGTCCAAACAAGTAACCATAAACACAACATGCCATGGATGCAATACCGACAATACCCGCCGCAAGGCCATCCATACCATCAATGAGATTAACTGAATTGATACAACCTAAAATAGCTATTACAACTACAGGAATGGCCAACAGACCTAATTGAAAACCGCCAATTGTAGTAACAACACCTGTCAGACCTAAAAATAATCCTAAAACTATTTGACAAATGATTTTTTCAAGTTCTTCCGGTTCTGTTTTGATTGGAACCTCACCAACTACCTCAACTTTACCTGCCTTAAGCAAATCATCAACTTCAGCTTTCGCTTTTGGAGTGGCCACACGCACTTCTTCTCCAGGTTCAACATCCAATCTTCCAAGTGCAATTACTTCATCTGAAATGTTAACAACGATTTTTTGAACTTCCTTAACTTTCAGGCCAATCAAATCATCCACTAAACCCACAATCCCTCCTGCAAGCATTATAAAGCAGACGATTAAAATAGGCGTATTCTGATAATATAAAGCAATTAATAATGAAATTGTAAATAAGAATGCTATACCCCCCATTGTTGGAGTGCCACTCTTATGTCTATGTTCACTTACTATAGGATTATCTGCAATCCTTGCTTTAAGCAATATTCTTTTAACATACCATGTGAAGAATATGGTAGCACATAATGTTATTAAAAAAAGAATTAACATATCTGTATTATTCATCTTACCACACAATAAATCTTTTAAACTAATAAGATATCTATTAATAGTAGTATATAATTTTAATTATAAGTTATAACACAGATTATATTAATTTGTCAATTAAATTTTCAAGCTCTTCTTTTGAGTTAGCTCTTGCCGTAATCCTTTGATAGCCTTTTGGACCATGTACGACAAAATCATTAGCTTCAAAAGATTTTAGAGGTTCGTTTGGAGCCGGCCCTTCATAATTTCCAATTGGAATTTCAGTTGAATAATGATATTCCAGTTTATCTGAAATATTGGATAAGCTGAACTCCCCAATTGCCATATCAACCAGTTCACATAAAGAGTTTACGCCACAGGTGGCAGTTGTTAAATATCTTGTACCATTTGGACGGGTATTTACTTCAATTGCATATAGCTGATCTTTTTTTGCGGAATACATGAAATCCATTTCAAAAATACCGTCTGAATCCAAATTGCGAGCCACCTTATATGCAGTATGCTGAACCAGATTATTATCCAAACCCTCAACCATGCAAGGACCTGTTTTAACCTTATTTAATGGGTGTGTTCCCTCTAAAGTGGTTTCCCCTTTATAGATTGGAGGCAATGCAACATATTCGCCATTAAATCCTAGAACCTCAATGGAAATTTCAGACCCTTCAATGAACTCTTCACATAACGCCTGGTCGAATTCATCGAAATATTCATTGACATCATCAATTGATTTCGCTATTTTGATATCCTTTCCGCCTTGGCCTTCACCCTGTTTTAAGACGACTGGGAAATCCAATTCCAATTCATCGGGATCATTTAAGATTTGATAACTAGGTGTTGCAACACCAATTTCTCGATAAAAAGCTTTAGTTTTAATTTTATTGGAGGTTAGTTCCACTGCCCTTACTCCTGCGGCAATAACTGGAATTCCATATTCCTCTTCAACCTCCTCTTTCATGTGGGCCACATCTATCAATGGAGGGTCAATACCTATTAATGGAACAATTGCGTCGACATTCTGCATCAATGCAACTTGCTTTGGACCATCCATCCCACGAGGAACAATGAATACTTGGTCAGGCAAATCTAAATTAATTGCATCTTCATTAGATTCAGTTAAAACACTTTCAATGTTTTTGCTTCTGACATACCAATCAATATCATCATATAATCTTGAACCGATAAATAAAATTTTCATAATACAATCCCTTTTAAAATTTCTATAAATTCATTAGCTGTTTTTTCAACACTGGCTGTTGGATTTTCACCCCAATCCATTGTTTCAGGTTCTATTCCAACAAATATGATTTCAAAATCGTTATCCTGCTGCAAATATTTCACAAAATAAGACAAAGACATTGAATGAGTTGAGATTCCGATATTTATAAAGTCATCCTTATCAACTATTTTGATTTGCCCAGGATCAGCTCCCATCAAGCATGCATCGACAATGACTACATGGCTTGGGTTTTCTTTTCTGATTTTGCCTGTGAAATTTTCAGGGACTGTTTCAGCATTAATAAACATCAAATTATCATTTTCAATGTTTTCATCAAGCAATTTGTTAATAATGAAAGGTCCGACACCGTCATCACTTTTAAGCTCATTGCCGACACCCAATACGATTAATTTATTAAAACCGCTTAAAAAATCATTCAACTCAGCTTCAAAAGACAAGCTACCACCTTTTAGAGATAATCAGTTTTAATACTTTCAATCCCTTTTCCCATTATATATTTTAGTTTTACATTTATTAAATCATTTTCTTTTACAAATCTTTCATCTAATGGGATTAATAATGGTGGATTCAACATCGGCAAGGGCCCGACAATTATATTCTCATTGAGTTTTGTGTAGGTTGTTATTTTCAATCCATTGATAATGCCTTCCCTATTCGCTTTTAAAGACAAATCCTCTTCAAATTCAGGTGTGATTTCATCTAAAAAATTAAATTCCGAGTATACTATAGGTTTTGAAAATGATTCATAATTAACGCCTTCATCCCAGTGAACGTAATGCCTTTCCAAATTGGCAAGCTCCACAGTGTTGATTACTGCTTGAGGTATGATTGCACCATCCTCTTTGAGGAAACCTTTCACAAAGTTCAGGACAGGAACCTCCTCTTCATCAATCAATGCGGTATCCAGCATTTCACAAACAATCAGGTCGGCTTTTCTTGTAAAGTCATATTCCAGGACATCGCAGTTGACAACTTCAATGTTGTCAAAACCGGACAAGTTGTCTTGAGCGCATGAACAGGCTTTCCCATCCATTTCAATAGCTATAATCTCCTTGAAATAAGAGCTTAGAAAATAGGATAAGATGCCGCTTCCACATCCAAGGTCATAAGCCAATTCATTATTTCCGCCATATTCATTAATCGCTTCAAAAAAAGCGGATAACCTGTCTTTATCCCTTAACAAATCAGAATGATACGGGGTGGTTTTGAATTTCATAAAAAAAAGAAAAAGAAGATTTAGTGATGGTGTGTGTGGTCGTGTGAGTGACCAGGTTCGTTGAAATCTTCTCCATTAGCAGTACTTGTGAGTTTTACATGCTCAACACCTTTGAGTCTCATGATCCTTTCGGTTAAATCACGAATTTCAGCAATATCCCCATTAACAACAACAATTTCCATGCAATATTTGTCTGTCATGTGGATGTGCATACTGGTGTTGATTTCGTTTCTGAAACTGTGTTGAATTTCTGCAAGGTTTTCCATTACACCTGTATAATGGTGGTCATAGATAATTGTTATAATACCAATCCTTTGCCCTTCCATTGAATTCATCCATTGATACCTTACAATGTAATCTTGAAGTGCATCACGAATTCCTTTTGAACGTGATTGGTATCCCCTTTCTTTTAATACTTCATCAAAATCTGCCAATAGTTTTTTTGGTAAGGACATACTTATTCTCATCATAAAAATACACATCAATATCAATTATTGAATATAGTTATGAAATTTAAATTATATAAAGATTATGATTAAAATATAAAAAGATAATACTTCAATATTAAAAAAAAAGTAAAAAATATTATCCAACAAGAAGATAATATTCGCCGTCGTCTTTTTCAATGGATTTCAGAAGTCCTTTATTCTGAAGAGATAATATGATATGGTACATTCTGAAATTAGTCAGTTTTAAATCGCCGTAAAGCAAATGGCCTTCAAGAGTGTATTTAGAGATTAAATTCTTATCGTCGACAAGTTCTTGGATTAATTTATAGGATTCCTTTTCTTTCATGTTTAGTTCTAACTCTTCAATATCTTTTCTTGAATTGACAGTATTGATTTCCTTTTCGCTTTCGGATAGGCTTGCTTTATTGTCTTTGAAGACTATTAAATCTTTATCCTGAAGCTCTTCTAAAATTTGAACTAAATCATATTCATGAAAACCCAAATCCTTTCTTAAAACATTAACTGGAATTCCATTGGGATATTCCATGTTAAATATTTTGATTTGGTCTAAAACAACCTCTTCGTTTTTAGTAATGTTGATCATATAATCAGTTCACTAATATTTCTATAATAATAATTATTGAATTAATATTACTTATACATTACCCTAGCTGCACTTCATTTTCCAAAGCCTTTGCTTCCTGCCTGTTCTTTTCAGCATTTTCTTCGGGAGTCAAATCATAAGGCCTTGTGAAAAACAGATCGATGTCATTTACGACCTGGCAGATGGACATGTGCAATAATTCCTTTAAAGCCAGACTTTTTTGAACCCTGTTCAATGAATTGTCACCGTAAATCCTATCATAATCCTCCCGATAATCTTTGCGAATCTTATCTGGATCCAAATCGATTTTGAGTTGTTCCTCATCGTATTCTTCAGTTAAAAGTAAAAAATTAATCAATTCCTCTTTTTCATCGGCAAAATCGTTTTCACTATCTTCGACAACTTCATGGAAATAACCGCTTACTGATTGGAAAACATCCCTTGAAACATTTCCATTAATAATGTTATCCATAAACAAGCCAAAAGTATCTGAAATATAATATTTGCCGTTTTCTTCTTTAGTCTGGAAAACCAGCTCGTTTTCAACATTTGCAACAAATTGAATTAAAGAAATATCTTGGCTTTTTTCAAATGATTTGATGTTAAATTTAGTATTGTTTAATTTATAGTCTGAATTGACTTTCAATGCATTTTCGACATTTTCAATATCTTCTTTTTTAATCTCCATAAAATTCTCGGACATTTCATTACCTCATAATCTATTTAGGATTTTATGTTAAAAGTATTTATTTATTGAATTTTATAATAAAATCATGGAAAGTGAATACATATTGGTTGAACTGAAAGAATTATCCCATAAAGAAAAGATTACAAAAGAGGAACTGATGGATATCCTTAAGAAATATGCCGGCACAATATCCGTGTATGATTTGATGATGGCCACAGCATATATGAGAAAAGACGGGGAATTCGTTCATGCCAGTTATCGTGACAAATACCTGGAAATCTATATCAAATACTTTATCATGCGCATGAAGGAAGTTTTGATGAAGGAAGATTATCATCATGACGCAAACATTGACAAAGAAGCCTTTGACGAATCCTTCCCGATGCTTGAGAGAACCTTTGAAAAAGAGGAAGCAGACAATATGGAGAAGGGCAAGTTTCCATTAATTTATGTAATCACATCATTATACACAACATTTATCTTAGAAGAGCCGATACACCCTGTGGGAAGTGAGTTTCCAGGAAGTTTAAAAGTGGAAAATAGAAATGGAGTATTCTATTGTCCTGTTAAAGAGAATCAAAAAGATAATGTTGATGCAATCTGCCATTTATGTCTTGCCGAGCAGACACCCGATATTTAGGAGTTGACTTCATGAAAATTTGTCTTTATGGATCCGGTAGTACTAAAATAGATAAGATTTATACTGATGCAGCCTATGAATTAGGTTGCAAGATAGCTCAGAAAGGCCATGCCCTTGTTTTTGGTGGCGGAGACACTGGAATGATGGGTGCATGTGCTCATGGCGTTCATGACAATGATGGGGAATCTATCGGAATAGCTCCGGAATGGATTAATAATTTTGAACCATTATGTGGAGAATGTAGCGAATTCATTTATGTCAACTCAATGGATGAGAGAAAAAAGAAATTTGTCGAATATTCAGATGCATTCATCATATCTCCGGGAGGGATTGGAACCCTGGATGAATTTTTTGAAATAATCACCCTTAAAAAACTAAAGCAAATCGATGCTGAAATAATCGTGTTTAATGTCGATGGCTTTTATGATAAGATGCTTGAGATGATTGATGAAATGGGTGAAAAGGGCTTTTTATATAAACAGAGCGAAATTTTTAAAGTGGCCAGTACCGTTGAAGAGATTTTTGAAAACTTAGGGGTGTGATTTTGATAAGCGATGGCGAAGCTCTTGAAATAGCTAAAAAATTAGAACACGCGGATAATATTGACATCAAAGAGACAATTGAAAAAGCCGCTACAGCAGGATATTTGGGAGAAAAACACTTTTACTGCACAGCTATTGAAGAAGGCGGATTTACCCATACCGTTCCGGAAATTTTAGGAGATCGGTACAAGTCAATTCCTTTAGACAACTTATATTATGACATAATTTCAAAATCTCTGGATTTTGACGGGATTTACATTTCCCTGGCTTATTGTACTTCAAATTTATATGTTCCCGATGATGAATGCGATGAGATAATTGAATATGATGAATATGACCTTGATGAAGATGAATATGAATATTTGGTTGAATATGCATTAATCACTGCCGACTGTGTTAAAAAATTTAGAATTTATGCCGAAGAAGGAATATCCGGACATGAACGAACAGAAGACACAGGACTTATCATGAAAATCTTTGATGGAGAATATAAATCCTTTTTCGGACTTAGAACTACAGATTTGTGCATGTCCAGCTTTAAAGTGTTGCCCTTCAACATGGATTACCCGAAAGAACATCCCCTATCCTTTAAGAATCCGATAAATAAAGTATTAATTGAAATGATTGACAAAACAATTGTTTTAAAATAGCTATTGCAAACTTTTTCCTAACTCATAAGCCTTTTGAGGATATGATGAATGTTGAGTCATGCTCGGAGTTCCGCAACCATAACCCAATACTCTACCGCAATCATTCAGATTCAAATATCTGACCAAAGTATCGTAATGAGCCTCCAGAGCATCAAATGTCCAATCATCAGCATTATATGCCACAGTTAAAAGAACAGATTTCATATGCTTCTGCTGAATCGAGAAGTTTCTAGAACAAAACCTGTCAATCAAGGTCTTAAGCTGAGCGGACATTCCATAATAATACAATGGAGTAACGAAAGCCATCATGTCCGCATCCAATATCCTCCCCCTAATTTCATCCATATCATCGCTTAAGCTGCATTCGCCTTCATATCCACAATGGATACAGCCAATGCATGGGGAAATGTCAGCATGTGCAGCATCGATTTCAACAATATCGTGCCCGGCTTCTTGAGCGCCTTTAATGAATCCATCTGCAAGCATATTCGATGACCCATTGATATTTGGACTTCCTTTCAATACAACGATTTTCATATAACCACTAGAAATCTTTTAGTGGAAAAATTTATTTAAATGTTGCGGGCGCCAACAATATATAGAAATTGAAAAACGTAAACAAAAGCATACAAACAATAAAACAATTATATAATTTCAATAATAAATTATGAATTATGGCACAGCAAGAACAATGGGATTCAACATTATCATTTCTATTTGCAATGATTGGCGTTGCTGTTGGATTGGGAAATATATGGCGTTTCAGTTATGTAGTATACACAAATGGAGGGGGGTCATTCTTTATACCTTATCTCGTAGCAATAGCCTTAATGGGAATTCCGTTTTTGATTCTGGAATACGGTATCGGCTTTTTCTTTAAGAAATCGTTTACGGAAATCATGAAAACAATAAATCCAAAATTAGAGATAATTGCTTGGATTTTAGTTTTATTCACATTTATCGTGACAATTTATTATATGGTTATTCTAAGTTGGGATTTAGTTTACTTGCTTAGCAGCTTTACTTTTAATTGGGGAACAGATGCTGCAAACTACTTCGTAAATACTGTTGGTGGCAGTTCCAATTTAAGTGACGCTAGCTTTTTATTGATACCGACTACAATTGGAGTCATCATCACATGGGCAATCCTATGGTTCATATCCAATAAGGATGTGGATAAAGGAATCGGTAAGGCTTCCAAAATTCTTATCCCCTTGTTGTTCGTCATAATGGGAATTATTATCGTCTATGCATTGACATTGCCTGGAGCATATATCGGAATTAATGCATTGCTTAATCCAAAATGGGAAATGCTTTTAGATGTAAACATTTGGCTAGCTGCATTCGGCCAGATAATATTCTCATTAAGCGTAGGGGAAGCTTTAGCGCTTACATATGCAAGTTACTTGCCTGAAAATGCTAAATTAACTGATAATGTATTGATAGTGGTTGCTACAAATTCCATTTTTGAGATATGCACTGCATTTGGAGTCTTTTCAATTTTAGGATTCATGACTTATACCAGCGGAACACCCCTTATACAATTAGTTACAGAAGGTACAGGTTTAATATTCATCGTATTTCCAATGATATTCAATATCATGGGTCCGATTGGACGTATTTTAGCACCAATGCTGTTCTTGGCAATTCTTTTTGCAGGAGTTACCTCCGCACTCGGGCTATTTGAACCGATGCTGAGTTCAACACATGACAAACTGGGATGGTCCAGACGAAAAACAACTACAATCCTATGTATTATTGGCTGCACATTCTCTCTAATATTGACCACCGGAATCAGCAGCTACATAGTTGGAATAATTGATTCCTTTGTAAATCAGTTTGGAGTCATACTTCTAATTCCAATCCAAGCGATAATCTTTGGATGGATTTATGGGTTGGATAACATTATACCAGTTTTAAACGAACATTCAACAATAAAGGTAGGCAGAACATGGAAACTAATAATTAGATACATTGCTCCAATCGTTTTATTTGTGCTTTGGCTATTCGGAATTGTGCAATTGTTCTCAAATGCGAACACCTTTGAAATAACAATTTATTTAATTATCACAATTGCCGTTTTAGGATTTTCAATTTTCTTCAGCAGAAAGGAATCTGCAAATGAATGAATTCATTCTATTAATTTTAAAATGTAGGAATCCAAATACTTTTTAAGAATTCTGACGATTGGCCCTATGATTAGGGCAGATATTATTGTTCCTTCACGAACACCTACAAGATAACCCAGAAACACCACAGATAGTATGGCTGCAATAATAACAAGTGATGAATCCACATAAGGTTTTACTTTTCCAAATTCCTTGTTTAATGATTTAGAAATAGCTACAATCAACCCATCTGGAGGCAGATATACAACCTCTGTTTGAATTTCCAGTAAAACACCAAAAGCAACCACCACACAACTGATTAGTAACAATAACATTTGACTCATGTAGTCTTGAGGATTCAAAAAGCTAACCAGCATCAATGCAATGTCTATGAAGGCTGAAAAAATTGTTCCCATGACAATCTGCAGATACTGCCTTCTTTCAAAGTCGCCTCTTAAGATAAGAACCTGCAAAGCAATCAATATAATGCTAAAAATAAAAGAAACCGTTCCAACGCTCAAATGTGATATCACGCTTGAAACATATGGAATGCAAATCAAAGGGGCTGTCCCCAAATTGGCTTTGATTGATATGGCCGCCCCCAAAGATATGACGAATAATGAAATTATATAAATGACATATCTGCTAATCCTTTTCATTTCCATAAATAATAATAACTTAAAGAATACTTAAATATTTTTTCATAAAAAAAGAATAGTTAAGAGTGTAAAATCTCTAAATTCTGCCTACACCAGCCATAGGAACGCCTGTTAGAGCTGATGCTTCCAAAGTTAAAGACCTTAAATTCTCTTTTTCAAGTTTTGTAATGTGAGTATTACCTGCCTGCTGAACCAGCATACAGGCCTCATCAGTCATTGTGTTGATGTAGTTGGCTACATTCTTACCCATCTCTTTATAATCAAGCCTGTGCCTGAGGGACAAGTCCTGTGTAGCAATACCTTTTCTGCATGTTCCTGTATAACACATTTGACAAACCCTACATCCGATTGAGATTAAAGCAGCCGTTGCAATGTATACTGCATCTGCACCCAATGCAATAGCTTTAGCTAAATCTGCACCTGAACGAACACCACCCGCAGCAACAAGGCTTACTTGGTCTCTTAAACCAATTTCCTTTAATGCAAGATCCGCTTCAACGATTGATGCAAGAGATGGAATACCGGAGTGTTCCATAATTACTTCAGGACCAGCTCCAGTTCCTCCCTGCATACCGTCCACTACGATTATATCTGCCCCTCCTTTTGCTGCGATTTTTACATCGGAAGCAACTTTACCGGAAGCAAATTTAACCATAATCGGTACTTTCCAATCGGTAATTTCACGTAATTGTGATATTTTCATACTTAAGTCTTCAGGCCCTACAATATCCATGTGCCTTGCTGGAGAAAGTGCATCTGAACCTTCAGGAATGTTTCTGATTTTTGACACTTCAGCCGTTACTTTCTCACCAAGCAAGTGTCCTCCCATTCCTGATTTTGCCCCCTGACCTATTTTGATTTCAATTGCATCTCCTTTTTTAAGATAATCGGCAGATACACCAAAACGGCCGGATGCATACTGTGCAATCAACTTATCAGCCAATTCCCTCTCTTCAGGAAGCATTCCTCCCTCACCAGTATTGGTTACTGTTCCTGCAAGAGATGATCCCACAGCCAATGCCATTTTAGCTTCTTTTGACAAAGCTCCAAAAGACATTGCTCCAATCATGATTGGAGTTTCAAGCTTAAGGGGATTTTCCGCAAATCTATCTCCCAAAACGACATCAGTTCCGCAAGGCTCCCTGTATTTGTCAATAGGCGGCCTTGATACCTGAGCTGGAATTACAACCAAGTCATCAAAGTCAGGAATGCGCCTTAAAGCTCCAGTACTTCTGAGTTTATATGATGCAGTCTGTGATTGCCTTACAATTTCCACAATGTCCGGGAATCCCCATCCTTGTCTTGCATCTTCCGGAATTGCATTTACTTCAATTGCTCTATTTGGGCACATTTCAAGACAAATCCTGCAACCTACACATTTTTCCTGATTGAGTGGATAAGGGTCACCCTGAATGATTTCATAAACTCCATGAGGGCAATTGTTAAAGCATGAAAAACATCTTCCGCAGATTTTTTCATCCCTGTCATCACATAAATACCAGCAACATCCCGGTCTTCCAAAATTTTTTTTACATAAATCCGGATTTCTTTCAACTCTATATGGCATACTTAACACTCCTAGTGACCATAGAATGGCCTTGTACTTTTTGGAACTATTTTCTTAAATCCTGAATAATCTTCAACATCAATATCAAATTTGCTTAATGCCTCTTCAATTTCTAGAGAATCTTTGAAGGTCATCTCTTCAAATTTAGCGTTGTATCCTAAGCTTTTCACTTTACCCCTGACGTAAATTACTCCACGAATAATGGATTCGGCAACATCATCTCCAACATCACCTAAGATGATAATGCGTCCTCCCATCATGAAAATTCCTGTCATGAATCCGGAGTTTCCTCCGATGATTATTGTACCGTTTTTCATGATTTCACCGGTTCTTGAACCGACTGATTCCTTTACAACAACATAACCATCATAGATTCCTTGGCCTGCACCGTCACCGGCTGATCCTTCAACAACAACTTCCCCTCCGGTCAGGTTATCTCCAACAAACCAACCTGCATTACCGTTGATTTTGATTTTTGGCCTGTCACACATGCATCCTGCAAAATATCCCACAGAACCGTCAAATTCTATTTCCACATCATCTGTAACTCCTGCAGCAAGGTAATGTTTTGCATTGGGATTCCTAATAATGATTTTATCATATTCCTCCGCAGATTCTTTAACCATTGAATTTATTTCACGAGGGGTTAAATTTTCTGCATCAATCTCTTTTACATCCATAAAATCACCTAAATTTCATATACCATTACTTCACCAGGAGAGATTTGCTCTACATGGTGTGTGTCGACCACTTCTCTTAGAGATACCTCTTCAGATGCTATTGCAAACACTTCATCTGTTTCAGCCATAACCCCCGGCCTTAGGCCAAGTTTGTCTTTTGCAATTCCTATTCCTTGAGGTGTTCCAATAATGTATGAGAACGGACCATCCATATCTTCAACGGATTGCTCCAACGCCTCTTCCAATGTGTAGCCGGTAGCTAGCTTATCTGCAATGTAGTGCACCAGACATTCTGTATCATTGAATGTTTCAAATGTGTGGCCTTTTCTCTCAAGAGGGTCTCTTACTTTCCAGTAATTTGTAATCTGTCCATTGTGAACAACTGAAATGTCACGAACGATGTAAGTCTGGAAAGGATGTGCATGGTATCTGTCCACACCGCTTTCAGTTGAAAAACGGGTGTGGCCGATTGCATGTGTCCCTTTAACGGACCTCACATCATACCTGTCGGCTATGTCAAGCACGGATCCGACATCCTTTATCATTTCAAAGTCATGACTTCCATTAATTACTATTACGTCATCAATTGTGTCTATTTTTGTAATTAGAGGTTTAAGCTGGCAAAACTCATCTAAAGATATTTTACATTTGTAAATAAATGAATCCCCTACGGAAGGTAAAATGGCGTCTTTTTTGATTGGAGTCTGAAAATTGATTACATCTTTTACTTTCTCGAGTAATTTTTCACTTTCTTTTACTTGAATTTTTAAGATATATTCATCTTCTGCCAAACCTGTTCCACCGTAAATAGAGTAGCCCGCTGAGTCAGGGCCCCTGTGTTGCAGTTGGTGAAGCATGTTTGTCATGTCATCTCCAATATTATGTAATTCTTTATCTTTATAAACCAATCCAGCTATTCCGCACAATTTTAAACCTCCATTTTATAATAATTATTTAGTCGGAAAGTAACTTCCGTATTATACTTTAACAGAACAAGTATATAAATGTGTTGGAAAACATCTTCCGACTATAAAAAATTCTGAAAAAAGATAGAAAAAATTAAAAATTATTGAACAATGTTTAGAAAAATGAACATAAAAACTAAAAGAATTAATAAAATATTCAAAATAATGAAATTTGATTATTAAAAAAAGAAGTTTAAGAAATAAAAATTATTTCTTAATGGAAGCTATTGCGCTTTGCGCACCCGCTTTTACAAAACCACTTTCATCATCAAGCAAGTTTTCAAGAGCAGGAATAGCCTTTTCATCACCTAAATTTCCGAGTGCCCATGCAGCTGCCCCTCTTACTTTCCAATCTTCATCATCTAAAGTTTTGATTAACGGATCGACTGCAGGTTCTCCCATACGTGACAATGAGGTAGATGCTTCCCTTCTAACTAATTTGTTATTATCCCTTAATGTTTCGATTAAAGGACAAATCGCTTTTGGATCGCCAATTGCGCCCAATATTGTAGCAGCATTTAATCTGATTTGTTTTTTCCTATTAGATAAAGCATCTATTAAAGGGTCTAATGATTCATCTGCCCTTAATTCTAATTCTCCAGCAACATCCTGGACAACAAAATCGTCTTTGTCGTTTAATAGTTCAATTAATTCATCAATACTTCTTTCCATTTTAACCCCTCACGAATTTAACAATGAAAATCTACAATTATTTTTGTAATTAAATATAATTATAACTTTGGTTATATAAAAGTATTTCGATAGTATACGAACAAAATTTTAAAATTAACTTAAATACAATAACATCAATATTATAAATATACGAACAATATTTTATTCAAGGGAGAATAATGTATAACATTGCAATCATAAGCGGAGACGGAATAGGCAAGGAAGTAATGGAAGCATGCGAATATTTGCTCGATAATTTAGATTTGGAATTTAGTTTTGAATACGGAGAAGCTGGTTTCGAGTGTTTTAACAAAAACGGAACAACATTACCTGAAGAAACAATCAAAATAGCTAATGACAGCGATGCAGTACTATTCGGAGCATCTACATCAACACCTGGCCAGCCAAGCCCAATTATTAACTTGAGAAAAGAACTTAATGTTTATGCAAATATTAGGCCAATAAAATCCTATAAAGGCGTTGACTGCATTTGCGACGACATTGACTTTGTAATAGTTAGGGAAAATACAGAAGGGCTCTATTCACAGGTTGAGTATGGCGACAGCAAAAAAATGATTGCTGAAAGGCACATTACCCAAAAGGCTTCCGAAAGAATTTCAAAAGCAGCCTTCAATTTATGTATTAAGAGAGGGCAAAATAAAGTTACATGCGTTCACAAAAGCAACGTTCTTAAAAAAACCGACGGAGTTTTTAAAGAAAGCTTTTACAATGTATCCAAACAATATCCCCAAATCGCCGCAGAGGACTATTATGTGGATGCAATGGCGATGTATCTTATCACACAACCTCAAAACTTTGAGGTCATTGTTTCAAGCAATCTGTTTGGAGACATACTTTCCGATGAAAGCGCCGGTCTGGTAGGCGGTCTTGGACTTGCACCATCCGGAAATATCGGAGATCACAACGGATTGTTCGAACCTGTCCATGGGTCTGCACCGGATATTGCCGGCAAGAATATTGCAAACCCCTGTTCAATGATACTGTCCGCCTCAATGATGCTTGATTACTTAGGCGAATGGGAAATTTCAAACGATATCAAGAATGCCGTTGAAAAGGTAATTGCCGACTGCAGAATAAGAACCCCCGATCTGGGTGGAGATTCATCAACAATGGAAGTTACAAAAGCTATTGTCAAGGAGTTAATTTAATGTTAAATATTACTACTTTTTTAGATGCGAATTCAAAACGTTTAAATAAGAACGTATTATATAATCCGACAACCGGAGACAAATACAATTCCGGTGAAATACTATCAATAGTTTCCGAAATCGGAAGACAATTAAAAGATTTAGGAATAGAAAAAGGAGACAGAGTTCTAATTTATTTGAAGAATTCTGAAGAATATTTGTTTTCACTCTTTGCAATATGGAGAATCGGAGCAATAGCCATCCCAACCAATAGGGTTTTCACCGCTTCGGAACTTGAATACATTGTCAGCGACTCACAGGCAAAACTGATGATTACCGATGAAGAAGCAGGAGATATCATTGACATCAAAACTTACATTCCCAAAAATATTGCAGATTTTAAAGACAGCAAAGTTTTAGAGGCTGAAAATACTGACTGGGATGATTTATGTCAATTGCAATACACTTCCGGAACAACAGGTAAACCTAAAGGCGCAATGCTTACACATGGAAACTACTTCACAGCAATCCATAATGAATGCGATGTCCTGACATTGAAGCAGGACGATGTGTTTTTGGGAATCTACCCTATGGCACATGTCGGCCTTTCCTGGGGAATATCCGCGTTAAGGGCCGCAGCTTATTATATCATGATGGAACAGTTCGATTTGGATGAATATCTGGAGTTGTGTGAAAATGAAAAGGTTACTGTCTTAAGCGGAATGCCACCGGTAATCCATACATTGACTACAATAGACGCCAGGAAACAATTGAAAACCGTTCGTGAAATTATTTCAGGCGGAGGACCATTGCATAAAAAGATATGGAAAGATTTCCACCAAACCTACCAAATACCGATTATCAACGCATACGGCCTGTCAGAAACCATTGTGATTGGAACAGGAACCGTTATCAGGCCTGAAGACTATTTGGAAGCGGACAGATTTGAAAGTGTCGGACATCCTATCTGCTTTTCAGAAGTTAAAATTGTGGATGAATATGACCCGTCAATGACCTTGCCGCAATACCAGCAAGGCGAAATAGCGCTTAGAGGTCCTGCTGTTGCTAAGGGATATTGGGGAAATGCAGAAAAGACCAAAGCATCCTTTTTGGATGACGGATGGTTCTTGACAGGAGATGTCGGATATCTTGATGAAGACAATCGTTTATTCATTACAGACAGAAAAAAGGACATGATTGTGATGAGCGGATGGAAAATCTATCCTACAGAAGTCGAAGAAGTCCTAATCAAATACTCCGCAATTAAGGAGATAGCTATTTTTAGTATCGATGACTGTCACAGAGGTGAAATTCCTGTCGCGGCAGTTGTCTGGGAAGATGAAGCTGATGATGAAGGCTTAATTAGTTATGCCCGTGAGAACTTATCCAGATATAAAGTTCCAAAAAAAATATTTGCGCTTGAAGAGCTTCCAAGAGTAAACGGGTGGAAATTGCTTAGAAGAGAACTTAGAGATATGTTTAAAGTTCAATAAAATAATTAAAAAAAGAAAAAAATAACTATGATTATTCAAAAATCATAGTTCCAATACCTTCAGTAGTGAAGATTTCCAAAAGTAAAGAGTGCTTTTTGCGTCCATCAATAATGTGGCATGACTTGACGCCATTTTCAATTGCTTTGACACAGGTTTCGATTTTAGGAATCATTCCACCGGAAATGATGCCGTCTTCTATTAAATCAGGAATCTCGCTAACCCTTATTTTTTGAATCAATGAATCAGGGTCATCAGGGTCTCTTAAAACACCCGGAACATCAGTTAAGATGATTAATTTTTCAGCGCCGATTGCACTTGCAACTTCACCTGCTGCGGTATCTGCATTCAGATTCAGACTTGTTCCGTCTTCTGCAATACCTACAGGAGAAATCACTGGAATGTAATCGTTATCCAAAAACATGTCAAGCAAATCGGTATTCACGCAGTCGACTTCACCGACAAGCCCCAAATCAACAAGCTCCTCATTGACCTTGTGCGCTCCTTTTCTATGAGCAAATATCAAACTTGAATCCTTTCCGGACAAGCTTATTGCCTGACCGTCATGTTTAATTAATTCGGATACTATTTCAGTTGAAATCTTACCGACCAATACCATTTCGATAATTTCCATGGTCTCCTCATCGGTCACCCTTAATCCCTTGATGAATTTAGGCTCCTTGCCTAGCTTATCCATTGATCTGGAAATTTCAGGACCCCCTCCATGTACAATGAGAGGTTTCATTCCAACATATTTGAGCAGAACAGTATCACGAGCTGTAGAGGACTTTGCTTCATCATCTACCATTGCATGTCCTCCATATTTAATCAAAATCTTCTTATCATGAAACTTCTTAATGTATGGCAAAGCTTCAATTAACACATCTATATCTTTCATCTAATCACTACATTTAATATTTCACTTAATCCTTTATAAGTTATACAGTCAAAATTCCATTACATTACAATTTAAATAAGTTATTGACCATATCAAATACTATGTCAGAGATGAGTAATCTTCAAGAATACCTTATAAAATTAGGAGCCAACAAAGTCGGATTTGCTGATGTTAATGGCCTCGCTAATGAATTTATAGATTTGCCTAATGGAATAAGCCTTGTTTTAAAGATTCCAAAACAGGCAATGACCTACATCGAAGAAGAGGATTATGAATCTTATTGGTCTTGTTTTCATGCACAAATTGATAAGTTAACTGAAATTTCACTTAAAGGTGAAGAATATATTAAAGATCTTGGCTATGATGCATTTGCACTAACAATGAAAAGAAACGAATGTGACATGAAAAAATTGCTGAGCATCTTGCCGTATAAAACAATTGCAACAAAATCCGGTTTGGGTTGGATTGGACGATCTGCACTTTTTGTAACTCCAGAATACGGCTCCGCTGTTGCTTTAGGAGGCATATTGACTGACATGCCCCTCGAATTTGGAGTTCCGATTACCGATTCCCAATGTGATGATTGTGAAAATTGTCAAAAAGCATGCCCCGTCGGTGCGATTAATCCTCAAAAATGGAATGACCGGCTAAACAGAAAGGACATTATTGATATCGGGGCTTGCAGCAAATATATTATCAAACAATATAAAGCCGGCCTTGGCTGCACAAAGTGCATGTGCGAGTGTAAGCTAACTCAAGAGTATTTGAAAAAGGAATAACTAATCAAAGCCTTCCGATTCAAGGTAATTGTCAATCTCATAATTATCCCCATATTCATAGTGGTCGTAATAGGCGCCGGGGTCTGTTCTTGACAAGGTATACCTGTCCGGCACGACCGTGTGATAATGGCTGCCTGAGCCTGATGAATAACTGTCATAACTGGATTGGGTTGAGCTGTATGCCAAGTCAAAACCTTCAGGATCAAGGCCCAATATTTTATATATCAATTCAGATTCTGAAATGCTATCCTCAGCTGTGCTTACCATTACCCCATAGACGGAATTGTACTCATATGAGTATTCGACAAAGCATTTTCCCTCTACATCGCCTGTCAGATAGCAGGACACATACTGATTTACGGATTCGTTCGTTTCAAACCAATCATAATTATCGGGACTTGTTTTCCAGATTATGAAATAATCCCGATTGCCGAACAAATCGACATAAGTGATGTTTTTTGCATCATAATATTTGACTTTGCCTACGGAAGTTGAAAACGAACCGTCAGGTATGTCCCTTTCATCGATTTTCAGACAATGCTTGATTGTGACATTCAAAAAATCATCCCCTCCGATTTTTTCAAAGACCACATCATTTTCATAATCCGCTTTAGGGGGCTCTAAAAGATTTCCAATCAATGAAAAAGCACCAATAATCAAAACAAACAATGCCAGAATCAGAATGATTTTTCGCTTTGCCATGATAAAATATTAAAGGATAATATGTATTAAACTTGTTGATAACTAATAAAAAAAAGCAGGAGTTATTTAAAACTCCTATAATCCGCATTTGAATTTGAATCTGTACTCTTGGTTAACAATTTCCATTCCTTCAAATGAGCCGTTTAAAATGTCTGCAACTTTCTGCAAGTCCTCAGCTGTTATTGCCTTACCGTTTGCCAATGGTGAGAAGAATGTAATCTCATCATCAGTTATAAGGTAATTCAAAAGTTTTGTGTCCTCTTTCTGATATTTTTCAACGATTGCTAAGATTTCGTCTTCGGTAGATTTGTCAAGATTTGCCATTTTTATCACCTTTAAGAATAATTAAACTAAAAAGTATTTAAACTTTTATACTTTGATGTAGACTAAGTCAAAAAAAATATATGAAAATCACATGACAATTAGAAATATCGAATAAGCATATGTTAAAAGTTAAGATAAAACCAAACTATTAAGGATAATCGTGCCTAAAATTAATTTCCAAGAAGATGAAGAGTGTCCGGAAATATGTTTTTAATCTTCTTTCTTAACTTTTTTATTTCAAGCAATATTTCAAATAATGCTTTGTCTTCAAGTTTGAGGATTTTTTGATGATGGTAGATATTGAAGTAATGTCTTTTCTAAATTTGCTTTTTCATTTCTTTTCTTATATACCTTTGAAATTAGTGATTAAATTAAAGGATTAGACAAACCTACGACTGTAAGTCTTATCACCAACAACATATCTTAACAATACTGTTAGCAATGGCATTGCCTTCACCATCACTCAAAGTCACAAAAAACTTGAACATTTTTAAAACAGAAAAAATCATCTAAAAAAAATTGGAATTGCCAAAGCGGGGATTAAAAAAAAAGAAAAAAAGGTTTTGAATATTTTAAGAAAATATTCAAATTAAACCATATTTTTTATCTTGTTATGACAACTGTGCTTGTCACATTGCAGTCGTTGTAGATGTCGCTGCCTTCGATGAAAGCATTAAATGCATATTCACCTAATCTCAAGTTGATTGGAACATGGATCATGCCTTCAGCATCGGTTTTGTATTTATAAACTCCTACTGTGTTGTTGACTTTAACGATGACACCTGCGATTGCGTTGCCGTTGGTATCGGTTAATCTTGCTGTGTAGTTGGTGCCGTCCTTGAAGGTCATACTGATGTTATCAGCAGTTAATACTGCATCGATTTTGTTTACGACAACTTTTGCGGTTGTATTCACAGCACCATACAATGAGTTTCCATCGAATCCGATAGTGTAGTCGTATTCTCCCGGTTTTACATTGATAGGAGCGGTTGCCACACCATCAGCATCAGTATGATATCTGTATGTGCTTGCGCCATTTGTGAATTTGACTGTAGCAACAACGATAGCATTACCATCAGCATCAGTGAGTCTTGCGGTTAAGTTACCGTTTTTATACTCAACAGTGACGTTAGAAGCTTCTAAGTTAGGAGTTCCTTTTTCTACTGTCAATGTCTTTGTAATGTTGGCCGCAGCATAGATGCTGTTTCCTGCAAAGCTGATTACGTATGTGTATGTGCCAGGTTTCAATTTGATAGGAGCGCTTGCAACACCATTTGCGTCGGTGTGGTATCTGTATGCGTTTACACCGTTGTCGAATTTGACTGTCACACCAGAAATCGCATTTCCTTCCGCATCAGTCAATGTAGCAGTGAAATTAGATCCGTCATTATAACCAACAACAAGATCAACTGCATCCATATTAACAATCGCCTTGTTCACAACAACTGCACTTGAATTACCTGCTGCTTTATAAAGGGTATTTCCATCAAATGAAACGGTAAATGTGTACTCACCAGGCTTTAATGTGACCGGAACATTGGCAACACCATCAGCACCAGTACGATACCTCAAAACCTTAGCGCCATTATCAACTTTAACAGTAACACCAGAAACAGGATCACCATTAACATCACAACCAACAACAGTATAGTTCTCGTTTTCCTTATAGGTTACATTAACATCCTCAACAGAAATGAAAACATCACCTTTATCTACAACAACAGTTCTAGTAACATTTATCCCATTATAACAAGCATCCCCTTCATAGACAATATTATAAATGTATTCATTAGGTTTCAAGTTCACCGGCACATTAATAACACCATCGGCATCGGTTCTGTACTTGTAAACGGCAACAGTATTGTTTACATAGATAAGAGCATTGGAAATCGGATTATTATCACCATCAATCAACCTAACAACCAATTTGCTGCCATCCT
>NZ_JBGUIH010000038.1:0-13346 GCF_045112895.1 Methanobrevibacter sp.
TATCTTAGCTTACAGAGACACTGTAACCCAAATCTTAGGCGCACCTGCAGGATTCGCACAAAGCATGGCATTCGAAGCATTATCCAATGTGACAGAACTAATGCAAGGTGAAGGAATTGACAAAATGGATGAAGCTTTAAACCCAGCTGCATTATTAGGTACCGCAGACTCAATGAACTTCGGTTCCTTAGCAGAACTCGTACCTACCATGTTAGATTACTTAGGTAAAGACGAACAAGAATAAGTTTAAATTGTTGGATTAATTCCAACAATTAATTTAACTTATTTTTTAATTGTTATGAATAATAGCCATTAAAAAATAAGTTAAGTTTCAGATATATATTATATAAAGTTGGTGTAAAATTGATTGATGAAATTTTAAATAAAGCAAAACAAGGACAAGAATTAACTGACGATGAATTTTTAGAATTGTTAAATATCGAGAATGATGAAGATTTGGAAAAATTATTCAAGGTAGCATGCGATATAAGAGATAATCAATCAAAAGTAATTAAATTAACATCTACAGTACATCTTACAAACAAATGCCAAATTCAACCTAGATGTGAATATTGTGGATTTGCCGAAGAAACCTCTGAAAAAGGTTATTATAACGCATTTTATAAATCTAACGAAGAAATATTAACTGCTGTTAAATCTATTCAAGAAGCACATATCCCACGTGTAAGCTGTTCTGGAGGATATGGCTACAAAGGAAAGCAAGCGGTGAATGCTTGCAAAATTGTAAAGGAAAACTCAAACTTGGAAATTCTTGTCAATGTGGGTGGCGATTTGACTGAAAAGTCAGTGCAAGACTTAGCGGAATTAGGTGCAGACACAATATGCTGCAATCTAGAAACCATAAACGAAGATGTATTCTATCAAAGAAAACCAGGAGACTCCCTAGATCAAAGAATATTGACCTGTAAAAGAGTGAGCGACGCCGGAATAGGATTGTCTTCAGGACTCCTTTTAGGGCTTGGCGAAAGTAAGGAAGATAGAATAAAACATTTGCGTTACTTATCTAACTTCAAAACATTAGAAGAAATTCCAATAATGGGTTTCAATCCATATGAAGGAACCCCAATGGCAGACTGGCCTGCATTTCCACTTATAGAACAATTGAAGATGGTTGCCATTACAAGAATAATGTATCCTGAAATTACAATCACCATGCCAACCCCAACAGTCGGCCCTGAAAATGTGGAATTCTCACTTAAGGCAGGCGCAAACAACTTGGCAACAGTTATAGCTGACAATTACCCTCATGTGGTCAAGGGAGTGGGATCTCCAAACTACGGCAATTATTCAGAAGTCGTTAATGTTATTGAAAAACTGGATTTGATACCTCAAACTATATAATCTCTTTTTTTTAGATATGATAATATGGCATTTGAGAAGATGATAAGAAATGCATTTGAAGAATCTGAAAATAACTGTAGATTCGGAGATACTCTTGAAGAGATAAGTGAACTTCAGGAATACATAAGAAATGCTGAAAAGATATGCATACCCAATAAGAATGGAATCAAAGTGGAAGTATTGAACAGGGTCTTGAAAAGCTATGGACTGCCTGAAGCCCAAATACTTCAGATCAATACAAATACTGCAGATACCAGCAGGATTCCTGCTCTTGCAAAAGCATATATGGCGCTTGACCAAAGTGATGCCGATTTGATAATAGCTAGAGGTCGCCTAGGAATTCCCGGCTCCGGATCTTTGCTTATTTTTATTGACAATAAGGGAAGAATATTGACTGCCGGAACATCACCTTCACACGTGATTCATAAAAAGACAATCGAAGAGGCAGTTTATGAAGAAGCATGCGAAGCGCTTGAAAAGATTGGTTTTGAGAAGGTCGAATGATGAACATTGATACTGGAATAACATCTGAAGTGCTTACAATCAAATCTGAGACTAGATTGATTGATATCTTTAATGACATTATCCTGAAAAAATCGGAAGCGGTTTTCAATTACATCGAAAGCTTGAACATTGGTGTTGACACTAAAATAATTGTTATCGGAACCTATTTTACAGGTGTCGGAATTGTTAAAAGACTAAGCGAAAAATACAACAACATACTATTAATTGATATCTATCCACATTTAGAAGGTTTGCTCCATACTGAACTTGGAGGAAGCTTAAAAAACGAGGTTGAATTTTCATCTGACTTGGATTTAATCTATTCGGGAGATGTTGTTATTGACACCACCGGCTTTGGAGGGATTAATGTTGAGCAGTCATCAAGATTTGATGTCGAAGCATTCATAATAGAAGATCCTGTTGCCGAAGATAATGATGAGCTTTTAAAAGCAAAAAACAACATCCATGAAAGGCTGAAAGAGGTTAACTCTCCAAATAAAGTAATTATAAAAACAATGGGTATTGATACAAAAACCTCCGGAACAATGACATTGGCAATAGGGATTTTGACAGATTTATTAAATAGATGTCATGAGAAAGAGGGGGTTCTTTACAGTGCTTGCGAAATGGGCTTTTTTGAAGAAGTCATTTTTAAAGAAGAAAACATAGATAAATTCATTGAACTGATTAACGTAAGCGCATTTAAGGTATCAACGATTCAACCATTTGATTTGGACGAGATGATTGCAGAAGAGCTAAACAGAATAAATTCGAAAATGGTTTAAATGAGACTTAAAGAAGTTATTAATTTTTTAGATGAAAAGATTTCCAAATCTTTGGCTTTGGATTCGGATGAAGTGGGCTTTAGGAAAGACTATGATTTAACACAGGAAATCACCTCAATTAAGATCTACATGGATTTTCTGCCCAAAGATGATGAATATCCTGAAAACACCTTGATAATAACACATCATCCTCCATTGTTTATCCCAGAAACTCCAACCTACACGATACATTCAAATTGGGACATCATTGACGGCGGCGCAAATGAAGCGCTAGCTGAAACCTTAAAATTGGAAGTTATTGGTTATTTTGATGACAAGACAAATATCGGAAGAATCTGCATGTCAAAATCCAACTTTAAAGAATTGAGAGATATCCTTTTGAATAATTTTGAAAACGTTAGAATTGTCAATGAATTAGATGACGGGAAAAAAATCAGTAAAGTTGGAATAATCTCCGGTTTTGGCTTGAAAAATCCCGAATATGTTAAAATGGCCAAAAATAAAAAATTGGATTTGCTAATTTCAGGAGATTTATGTCAGGAAACTGCCATTTTGGCTAAAAATCTAGGAATAACCCTTATTGATCTAGGACATCATGAGAGTGAAGTTCCAGGATTATACAAATTAAAAGAGACCATTAGTGAATGTGATATCGATATTGAAATTGTTGATGAAAATCCTATTCAGAAATTATAAATAACAATTGTTATAAACATAGTGCTGGTGAAAAGATGAGTGATGAAATCCAAAAAATGGAAGACAAACAGGTGCCTCATGGAAGAATTGACCTAATCGGATGCGGAAGATTGGGTTTGAGAATTGGAATTAACTTGATGCAAGTTCACAGAGGAGGGCCAAAAGTTATCGGTGCCTTTGATGGTCAAAAAATTGATGGTGGAGACGTAATATTCACAATGTTAGGTGCAGAAATCGGGCAGAACAAGCCGGATTTCATAAAACAACTCTGCACCCACAAAGAGGAATTTAGAAACATTGTTAGTTATCCTGAATACATTGATGATGACAATATTGACTTAATAGAAGGGGATGTCGTGATTATAGTCATTGCCGGAGGAAACACAATCCCAACAGCAGCCAAAATCATCAAACATGCTCATGAAAGAGGTGCCAAAACAATTGGAACTGCTGGAATATTCGGCTTCGGAAATGAGAATATTGAAATCAAAGACATATCCGAATATGATGACTCCAATCCCGCTGTTGAAGAGTTGAGAAAAGAAGGAATAACAGAAAACCATCTTGTTCTAACAACAAACAAATTGATTAGAGATAACGAGCCTGTAACTCCATATACTTTAGATGAAGTTGCAAAAATCATTACAATGAATGCATTGAAACTATTGGGATAAATATGATTAAGATAGCAACAGCTGAATGTTTTACACACGGCAAAATTGGGCGGGAACTGCACGCACTAGCTCAGAATTATGAAGGAAACTTCGGAAGAGATTATATTGAAAATCCAAAGGACTATGGTGATTTTGATTATAATGAACTTAGCGTGACCTGCAGTTTGTTTATCCCTACAATTGAAGCTGTTGTAAAGATATTGAATGTTGAAAACCCTCCCGAACCCGATAAATTGATTAAAGGCATTAAGGTTTATGATGAAAAGGGAGATAAGATTGTAAGCAAAATCATGGCGCAGGCCGTCAAGGATTTAAGCAACTGTGACATTGCTATCGGAACTACCGCGGGCATAGGCCATGGCGGAATCTCAATAATTACAGACAAATATGAAATAACAACCACCACCGGCGTTTATGCTGACTTATGTGAAAACAATAGCGAAAATTTATTTAAAAGATCAGAAGATGGAATTAAAAAAACATTAGAGATAATACTGCTCCTTTTAAACAATAAAATAGAAGAAATAGAAAACTTGGAAAAAATAGAGATTATAAAAAAATAAGAAAATATCCTGTATTAGATATTTTCGATTTCTGCCAAGATGAACTTTTTTAATATTTTAACGGCCTTTTCACCGTCATCATCCAATCTGACCGCATCCAAAGGATTTAAATCATAAGCCTTAACGAGTGAATCCGCTGAAATGTTCTTAATTGCATCAATATCCTTATCCTTTAGGATGACTGATGCACAGTCATCACTACAGCCGGTTACGGTAACGATTTTTGCATCATCCAAGATTGGTGAGCAGTTATTTGGCTGTGCGGAATATTCGGTTATACATGCCGCAACGATATTCTCATTTTCTAGAGCCAATTCCACACTGGCCGCCCTTACGACTAAACCTAAAGGGCTTAATCCACTGCATGAAACTAAAGCTATTTTATCGCTCATTTTTTTCCTCTTGAAAGTGAGATTATTTTCTCAATGCTTCAACAGCTTTTGGGAACTCTTCACAGAACACCTTGATTTGTTCTGTTGGAATTGAGAAACTTATACGCAAATATTTGTGTCCAAATTCTTCTGAAGTGTATTCCCCTTCTCTTGTGAACAATTTTTTCTCAACAAGATAATTTGACATGTCTTTTGGGTCTATTCCCGCACCTGATAAGTCAACTGCCATCATGTTTGCATCTGATGGGTAAACCGGCAGGAATACGCCTTCAATCGGTTCAATCATTTCGTGGATTAACCTTTGATTTTCAAAACAGGTTTCCCTCATCTCTTCAAACCATTCAGGCTTTGATTTAAGACCTGCAATTGCACCATATTGGGAAATGATGTTTACACCTAAATCATTAACAACCGCATTTTTAATAGCATCGATGATTGGTTTTGAAGAGATTACCCCACCAATTCTTAAGCCTGCCATTCCAAATATTTTTGAAAAGCTGTAGATTGTTAATGTTTGCTCTGGAGCATAGTTTTCCGCAAGGAAATGCTCTCTTGCAAAGTCCTTGTAAGTTACATCATGCAATAAGTATAAGTCATTCTCTTTTGCTATTTCTGCAAACTCTTTCAATTCATCTTCAGTGTATGAGGAACCGAGTGGATTTAAAGGATCAATCAAGATAACCATACGGGTATTTTCATCCATATGCTCTCTCAACAAGTCAGGAGTTAATTTATAGTTATTTTCTTCATAGTAGATTGGAACATATCTCACTTCACCTGCAAAACGGTTTGCAAAGTCTCCTATGATGAAGTATCCCGGATCTGACAAAATCACATTGTCCTCTGGTTCTAAAAGCGCTTGCATACATAGGTATAAAGATTCTGTTGCACCAGATGTCAATAATACTTCTGAATCTTCAAAACCCAAATCATCTAAAACAAGCTGCTTAAGTTCGGAAAATCCTTCTGGGGCAGGATATCTGCAGAATGTCTTTTCCTTAATGGCATCAATCATAGCATTGGCTATTATGTCCCCGTGTAAATGATTTGTATTTTGACCCATCCAAATCATTTCCTTGTCCATATACATGTCTTCAAAAAAGTCATTTGCACTATCATAGCCTTCTGGAGGCACCCTTTCAGTTTTATGAAACTTTTTTCTTGGGTTTTTAATATCAAAATCCTTATCCCTCATAATATCACACCAAAAATTCCAAAGTAAATATTTATTTTTAATTGTTAATAAAATTACCTAAATAATTCCTCTTGAAGTAATTGTAAAAACCGCCTGCTTGCCTTCAGGCATGCTTCTATGACGTTTTAAAGTAGCTACCCTCTGGTTGATTTCATCTCCACGTTCAAGCTGAATAATAACTTTGCTCCAATATTGCAATATGGTTCCGCCAACCGCCTTAATGTCGCTGTTTCCTTCCTCATCAATTGCACTGTATATCTGATTTGTAACTATCACCGCAACATCATATTGCCTTGCAATTTTAGACAAAAGACCCATCTGCTTGCCCAGCTCCTTATTTAATTTGGATGATTTCATATCATCAACCCTATATAACGCTACAGCGGAGTCCAGAACAATCAGTTCAACATCTTCATGGTTTCTTCTAAGCCAAACATCAATTGACCTTAACTTGTCATTTTGTTCTTGGAAGCTGGTTGGCTCGAAAACTATTATATTATTAGCTACATTTGAAAAATCCGATCCCGCAATCTGTTTAATTCTGTCAATGGATATTCCTCCTTCAGTATCAATGTAAATAACTTTTTTGTTAGTTCTAGCTACATTAACAGCCAATGTTAATGTCAAATTGCTTTTTCCAGAGGTTGGAGGTCCAAATATTTGGGTTATCGTGCCTTTTTCAAAACCTCCCCCCAACATTACATCCAATGAAGAGTTTGAAGGAATTTTATGATTGTCTTCAAAATTTGCTAACACTTTCATAATGAAATATTGATTTTTATAAGATATATAATTTAACAAAAGTTTTATAAGCATTAAATAAATATAGACAAATAACTTTAAGGAGTTTTTAATATGAACAAAAAAATAATTGTAGCTTTGATTGTTCTATTATTTTGTGTTGGCTGTTTAGGTATTGTATCCGCAGAAAACAGCACAAATGAGACTTTAGAAAACAATGAAAGCGAAATAGTGGACATGGCCAATTATATCATTCCAATTTCAGTTACAAATGATGAAATTGAATTCAGCGACGGATTTACAGGATTCTACCTTGATTTGACAAAAGATTCGATAACTACCGGCGATAGATTTGTTAGCGAAAATACCGGCAGCGACGAACTTCAGAATTATGTTAAATTGGCCATTATTGAAGCCTACAGGCAAGGATGTGAATATAACCTTGGTCAAATTATAGATATTTTCGCTAGTGGGGACTATAAAAATAGCGACAATAAAGTGGTTTCCGCTGTTTTAGACTCACAGGAAACTATCGGAGACAGTGCTGTTGTTGAACTTGAAGATTCCATAGGAGCCACTTTTGAATTTGAACTTTTAAAAGATGCCGATGGTAAAAAATCTGATTGTTTAGCATATAAAGTATCTTTAAAGGAGATGCCTGATGATGCCAAACTTGCTGCGATAACAGATGATGGCATTGATGGGGAAAACAACGATACCGACAACAATACTCCGGATGACAATGAAAAGGCAACTGAATCAGCAGACAATGAAACTGATGAAAAACAAGACAACGAAAAGACTGCAGATGCAGACGACAACAAAACAGACGACAAACAAGAGGACAAAAAAGCAGATGTAACCGACAACAAAACGGATGAAAAACAAGACAACGAAAAAACAGCGAATACAACAGACAATAACCAAAAGAAAGAAACACTTGTTAATGAAACCAATAAAACAATCATAAATAAGACAAACACTCTCATTATTAATGAAAATAATACAACCACAATTAACAAAAACAACACCAAAATCATTAATAAGACAACCAAAACACCGCAAAATGAAAGCATTCCGGAAAAATTAATAAAAACCGTTGGAAATCCAATATTTATATTGATAGTTGTTATTGCAATTGCAGCAATAGTTGCAGTGGCAATACAGAGAAAAGAATAATCTTCTTTTCTTATCCTTTTTTATTTTCTAATTATTTTCGGACTTGAATCAGACAAATCAATAATTTTTGATGCATGACTTGATTCCAAAGTTCCAACATCAATGACTAAATCGACTTCACAATCCAGTTGTTCCAGAATATCTTTTGGATTGCTCAATACATCCTCATCAGACAGATTAGCACTTGTAGTTGTTATTGGAAAAATGGTGGCCAGCCTACATGCGATTTCGTTGTTGGGAACTCTCACACCGACTAAAGTTGAACCTCCTGTAACAACCCTCGGAACAATATTCCTTTTCTTTAAAATGAATGTATAGGGTCCAGGAAGATACTGATCTATGATTTGTTTTTGCTGAATAGATACCTTCGCAACCAAATCAATGGCATTGACATCACTAACAAGTATGGACAATGGCTTTAGCAAACTTCTTTGTTTAATTTCAAAAACCTTCTTAACCGCTTTATTATCGAAGATATTGGCTCCCAAACCATAAATCGTATCGGTAGGATACAATACAACCCCACCATCAGCCAATACTCTAATAGCTTCATTGACTATTTTTTCATCAAAATCATCAGAACTAGTTTTTAAAATTTTCATTTTTCCTACCTAACAATTATATTAGATGAAATATTTAATATAAATTATGCTTCAAAGTCTAAGACCATTATTAACAAAAATATTAAACCCAATCGCTAAAAGATTGAACGTTAATCCGAATATCGTGACAATAATTTCACCATTCATTGCGCTTATTGCAGCCTATGGATTTGCAAACAAGCTATTGCTCTTGGGAACAATAGCTATTCTGGCTTCAGGATTTCTGGATGTTATGGATGGTGCCGTTGCAAGATATCACGGTAAGGCATCCAAATTCGGAGCATTTCTTGACTCCACAATGGACAGGTTTGCAGATGCAATAATCTACATCGGAATAATATTCGGAGGATACTGCGACTGGTTTGTTGGGGTCTTAGCGATACATTCAGCAATCTGCGTAAGTTATGTAAGAGCAAGAGCAGAATCACAGGGCGTGGACTGCAATGTTGGAATTGCCGAGAGGGCAGTCCGCATGATTATTTTGATGGTCGGAGCAGTAATAGGATACTTCGCAGGAGATATCTACTTTACATACATCATTTACATTTTAGTAATCCTATCATACTTTACTGTTGGACAAAGAATACTGCACGTTTGGAGGAGACTACAATGAGCGAACTTGAAAGCCCGGAAAAGATTGCAAAGGACATAGCAAAATTAGAGAGAAACCTGAATCAGGTAACCGACATTACCTTTGAAGGAAAGGAAAAGGAAGTCTATGACAGGGCTATCGACTACTGGAACGATTCCAAATATTATCTTGAAAAAAAGGATATGAGGACTGCATTCGGTTGCATCGAATACAGCCATGGTTTGTTGGATGCCTTAAGGATGATTCATGGAATCATCTAATTATCTTCCACTCCTTCTAATCTTTTTATTTCAATTATCAGTTCATCGAAATCAGACTGATAATTACTATCTTGAATAACCCTATATTTTTCATTCCTCTTTGGCAATGTTATGAGCTTCATTAGATGAAATCTTACCTTTACCAACTAAAATAGGTAGTTGATTGAGGTTGATATATGCATCCAATACCTCTTTCCAATCATTCATAGCCATAGGAATTTCATTATAAGCTCTTGACTCCGCAAGTGTCAAAAAACCGTCAACCAGATTATTCAAACGTTTCAATTCTCTTTCGTTTAAATAATTTTTTGATATTACAACATCACTTAATATGATTTTTCCATTTGGATTGCTCCAGTTTGTTAATCCCATGTTAATTCTTTCGCTATCGCTTCTATCGGAAATTATTTCTGCTGCAGTTTGACCACTAACGGCATATATTAACTTGTTTTGAACTGTTGCAAAAAACTCCCTTGTGACTTCAGCATACTTTCTGTAATCAAAGCTTGTGGCATAAATATCCGTGATTTTCTGATTGAATCTTCTCTCAGAAGACCTTATATCGCGGATTCTTTCAAGCAAATGGTCAAAATAGTCCCTGCCAAATCTTGAACCATTTTTCAATAGTTCATCATCTAAAACGAATCCTTTAATAATTAATTCTTTTAATTGCTGAGTAGCCCATATTCTGAAGCGTGTTGCGTTTTTAGAATTGACTCTGTAACCAACTGAGATGATGGCATCTAAATTATAGAAAGATGAATTTCTTTTAACTTCACGATTACCTTCAGTTTGAACTGTTCGGATTTTCCGAACAGTTGAATTTTTATTCAATTCACCCTCATCGAAAATATGTTTAAGATGCTCACTAATTGTAGATTTAGAAACCCCGAACAATTCAGCCATAGTCTTTTGAGTTGCCCAGAATGTTTCCCTTTCTTGGTCAACAATAACATCCAACGACACTTCGCCTTCATCTCCGATATATAACAAAGTTTTTTGTATCTGATTTTCTTCTTTCATATTTATTCCTCATTTATTATAATACAATGAATTATTAATTAAAATCAAGGAATAAATAAGCTTTTTGTTAGAAATTAAAGTAATTTTAGAAAGTAATTGCAATATTACGGACTGAAATAAATTTTGAAGTCAAAATAACAATATAATAAAAAAATTTAAAAAAAAGAAGAAGAGTAACTTATTTAAATTAAAATAAGTTAAACATCAATTTTGCTGTTTATCAAAGAGTCATCGCCGGCAGATATAATCTCACCATCCAAAACTTCGATAACCCTGTCTGCAAGTTTAGCTACATCCATATCATGAGTTACAATAATCAATGTTACATTTTTATCTTTGTGCAAATCAATTAACTGCTTAAGGATTCTGCTACTTGTCTTTGAATCTAGTGATCCTGTTGGTTCATCTGCCAATATTATTGATGGTTCATTTGCCAACGCTCGGGCAATAGCTACCCTTTGACGTTCCCCGCCGGATAACTTTGAAGGCAAAATGTCCGCCTTGTCCTTGAGGCCAACATCATCCAACAGTTTCAATGCATGATTTTTCATCTCGCTTGAAGATAATCCCTGAGTATACATTGGAATTTCAATGTTTTCCCTTACAGACAAATTCGGAATCAAATTATGCAATTGAAAAATAAAACCAATCTTTTCTGCCCTAAACTCATTTAACTTTTTAGATGAATTTAAGTCCTGACCCTCAACATTAATAACGCCAGAATCAGGGACATCCAATGCGCCAAGCATATTCAAAAGAGTTGATTTACCGGAGCCGGAAGGACCTATAATTGAAACGAATTCCCCGTCCTTTATTGTGAGGTTCACTCCATTCAATGCCTTGATTCTGCCATCCTCATAGCTTTTGTATAAGTCTTTGATTTCTACTGCATTCATGTTAACACCTCACTCATACCTCAATGCTTCTGTTGGAGGCAATTTGACTGCCTTGATTGCAGGATAAAGCCCCCCGATAATTCCAACAACAATGGCTATTGCAAATGCCTGAATGAATATCTTAGGAGTGAACAAAGGGGAAATTCCCATTTGGGGACCAAGCAAAGTACATGCCAGGAATCCTATTAAAGATCCAATGATGGCTGAAACGATTGTGATTACTAAAGATTCACCAACAATCATCGTAAGGATTTTTCTATCTGACCACCCTACAGCCTTCAATACGCCGATTTCACGGGTTCTTTCAAACACTGACATCAACATTGTGTTGATGATTCCAAGGCCTCCGACAACAATGGCCAGAAGTGAAATAGCCCAAGTGGAAGCCTGAAGCATGTTCAGCATGTCGGCCATTTGCTCCATTTCCATTACTGAAGTGATTGTGGTAATGTTGTCACCATACTCTGCATCTATCCTGTCAGCCACTTCCTGCGCATCTACGCCCTTTTCGACTTTGACATAAATGTTTGAGATTGAATCCTCATCGTCCATCAAATCCCCAACCTTGGAAATTGATGTGAATACCCCACCAGCCATGTTCTGGTCGCCGGTTTCGTAAATTCCGACAATTTCAAAGTCTTCACCGCCAATTGTGATATTGTCTCCCACTTTATAATCATTGTCATCGGCATATATTTCGCCCAAAATGGCTTCGGAAGCATTGTCCTTGAAGATTCTACCGTCCTTCATAGATATGTCTGCCAATGTAGCTCCTTCAGGATCAATTCCTATTAATGTGTTCATATAGTCATCACCGACCGAAGTCAAGACAACATAAATCGGATAGGTTTCTTCCACACCGCTTACATTAGCAATCTTATCTGTCCAATTTGCATCGATGGTATTAGTTCCATAAGCTGAATCTCCCGTTTCCTTTCCTGAAATTGAAAAATCAGCACCTCCCGCATGAATCGTATCTTCGAAGGTATTGACTAAACCATCTGTGATTCCACCAAGAGCAACAATTACTATAATTCCTATTGCAATTCCTACAATTGCCAGAATTGCACTGTTCTTTCTCCTGAATGGATTTTTAAGAATGAATTTTAAAAATGACATAATACTAAATAGGTAAATAGTATATAAATAACTAATTATACTATTAACCAAGATGCAAAAATCGGGTGTTAAGATGCATAAGAGAGCACTTTTGGAAAATGTTGATAAAATTCATACAACTGAAATGGGCATTGTAAGAATACAAAAAAACTTAGGAATAATTGATGAACCGGTTAGTTACTGCATTTCAAAACTTAAACAGGATAATTCTGCAGTTAAAAAAGAAGGAAAGAACTATTATGTTGAAGTTGATGATTGCATAATAACTATTAATTCAAGCAGTTTTACAATAATAACTGCGCATAAAAATTAATTTTAAAAAAAAGTAAAAAAGAAGAGATTTGAAATCTCTTTAAATCTAATCCATATCCTCGAATCTGGATTCTAATTTTTTCATTACACCAGGAAGTGAGGTGTATTCCATTTCTTCAGATGGTAATCTGTGAGGTTCGAATGGACCGTGTCTTCTGATGTAAGTTGCAATTTTAGCCGCTTGTTCACGGGTTGGGTCAAATGCAGGGTCATCAAATAAGTCTACAGGACCGATTAACTCACCGTTAGCTACTTGGAATCCTAAACCGATTACTCTAGGTGGTCCGTCAAATCTGATTGGGTTTGCTTCTGCTTCTGAAACAGGCATTAATGGACCATTGTGGGATCCTCTCATCCATCCACTTACCATGTGAGGGAATGCAAATGGATCTACACATTCACCGTTTGCAGGGAAACCGGATTGTGCCCTTACGATACATGCTGGGTCATC
>NZ_JBGUIH010000039.1:0-10834 GCF_045112895.1 Methanobrevibacter sp.
ATTGTAGCTTAATCCACTGTAAATTTAAGACCTAAAAAAATAGGGCCTGTAACTCTAAATTTATAATGTTTAAGGCTTTTTCTTATAAATAACAGCAACGTGTCCTCTAACATCTATAAGCTTAGCTTTGGTTTGAGTGACTATATCGTCGATGTATTTATCTTTATCTCTAGCGATATTTTTTGCAAATTTAATCTTGACAATCTCATTAGCTTCAAGCTGGCGTTTGATTTCTTCAATCACATTTTCGTTGACGCCGTTTTTACCAATGTTAATTGTCATAGCGGAAAGAGCTCTATTCATCATTTCTTTTTTTGTTTGACTCATATTTAGCTCTCCTTTTATCTTTTTGTTCCTTGCGATAAGGAATCTTCATTACATGACCGCATTCACCACAAAAAATGTTAACCTCTGAGTTAACTAGCCGGACGGTGCAATTGCGACCAGGCGAGAGGAAACTTTTACAGTTCTTGCAATACCTTCTCTTCCATTTTTCAGGAACTTTGGTATTGTATTTGGTGGACAATTTCAAAGCAAGCTCCACATAGCGATTGGATCTCTCCGGATGGGTGATGAATTCCATCTCAGCACGATTAAAAAGAATATCCATTCTTTCAATCGCTATATCAATCATCCACTTTGGTCGTTTTCCTCTACTCAAAATATCCTCCCTTGTAGGATATTAATATTCATGATTGGATTAAAATGATTTGCGCAATTTAAAACAAAAACCATAGTTAAGAATTTTAACCTTAGGTTAATATGAATATTAAGAATAATTATGTTTATAGCCCTTTATAAAGGTTATGGATTTATGGGATTTTTTAGTGAAAAATAATTTTCAAAGAAAATAAATGGATTAGTTGAATCCGCCTATTCTCTTTATGCCTTTAATCTTGTCGAAATCCGAATCAAAAGATGCGATTTTAGTAATTCCATGTTTCTGCATTGATTGTAGAATGGTGCAATCTGCATAGTTGATAGAACCTCCATAATATTTAAACAATTCCATTGCCGATTTGTAATCTTCATCACTTAACCAATCAAAAATATCAAGATTCAACAAGCAAAATATTATATCATTAATATTTCCATTGAAATTGTTGGGTTTTAAACTATTCAAAACTTCGACCAAAACTATTATATTAGTTACTATTGCTTCTTTTTGTAGAATCGGCCGTGAATTTTCTGAAAAGTTTTCGTAAGAATCATTTCTAATTACTAAACCATTAATGTATGATGTATCTAAAAAAATCATTATATCCCACTGTGGTGTTTATTCAGTATAATCTTAGCGAAGTTTATTAACTTTACTAAGCTTTTCTAATACATCATCCCCTTCGGGTTTATCATGATCAAGCATATTCCAAATTTTGTCATAATCTATTTCAACAGGAACATCCTCAATCTTTCGCAAATTGTCCCATAGAGTATCATTAACAACTTCTTCAGGAGTTCTATCAGTTAATTTGGAGACAATATTAACTTTTTCTGTTACATCTGTATTTAAACTCACCATTAGCATAGTATCAACCTCTTTTTGTAATCCATAATGGACATACTTTTCAATCAAATCCTCAATAGAGGATTTATTTTCTAAAAGTCTATTGTTTAAATCTTCAAGCAACCCATCATCAATGTCAAAACTTATTCTTGCGATATTATCACAACCCTTTAAGTTATACTCAATCCAAAAGCACTTAAAGATTCTAAAAACTTTTGGACCAAACTAGCTAGTAAGTCAGAATAATATATGAATCTAATAATATATAAGTATTTTTCAAATACACAAAATCATAAAAGCGTATTTGCAGAACAAAAGAATTATACAACATTATTGCATCAAAAAATAAAAATTAAAGTGATTTGAAAAAATTGATTTGAATATGAAAAATTGATGCTAAATCAACCAACCCATGAAGTCGACTTCCCCTGCGGGGAACTCCCTTCTATCAAAAATAACATCTTCAATCAGGTCAACAACCTCATCAACAGTCAAATCACTGACATCAATCTCTGAAATCCTATCCCCATATTCGTCAAAGGCTTCGGCAGTGCAGACTCCCAATGCCTCGGCCTCCAGATTTTCACGGATCTTTGATTCGGAATAGTTGCGTGCTTCAAGCCTGACTCGCAAAATTTCAGGATGAACCCTCAAAACGATTACCTTATCCGCACCGGAGCATAAATGGGACAGATGCCCTTCAAAAATAGTCAATTCTTCGCTGGATGAAATAATCTCTGAAACCTTATCGCTTAATGCATCAATGTCAATGACCTTATAGCCCTTGTCCTCATCGATGCCTAAAACAAAGTCATTTTCAATGGCCAAATCGTTAATCTTAATCAATTTACAATTTAATCTATCAGATAAAACTTCACTGACAGTAGTTTTGCCTGTACATGGAGTTCCTGTTATAAAAATAGTCTTTTTCATAATATCAAAAAAAAAGAAGAATTATTTTTTAAGAATAATTCTTAAAACGTCTTCATCCTCAAGCACATGGTCCGGACCCACCTTTTGACCTGGGAATTTGACGGATGTTCCCCAAACCTTGGCGTGGCGGAAGTTTTTAACGAACTCCCTGTGTAGCTTTCCGCATACGTCAATTACGGTAGCGCCCTTCTTAACGACCAATGGGTCTTCCATGTCCGCTTTTCTGCCCTGTGGCTTCAAGTAGATCCTAATCAAATCAAGATTATCGAATATCATGTCCTTTAACTCATCGATATTGGTCTTCTTATCTGCGGAAATCGGAATGAAATCCGGAATGTATTTCTTAAGCTCTTCGAGGTATGCTTCATCTACGAGGTCCACCTTATTCAGCAGGACAAGCATCGGAACGTATGCCTTGTTCCTGTCAAGCACATCAATGAATTGGTCTATTGTCACATCGTCACGGAAAAGCACATCTGCATTATGCATGCCGTACTCATTGATGATAGACCGGATTGTCTTTTCATCCAGATGGGTTAGCTTACAGGTTGAAGAGACTTTGACGCCTCCGAGCTTTTTCCTTTTGACCGTCACGTCAGGTGGCCTTTCATTAGGCCTGATACCAATATTCCTGAGTTCTTTTATGATAACGTCAAGATGTTGCGGATTGAATGTATCCAATACAACCAAAATTAAATCAGCAGTTCTAGCTACAGATAATATTTCCTTTCCTCTTCCTTTACCGCTACTTGCTCCAGTGATAATTCCAGGAATATCAAAAACCTGAATCTTTGCGTTTTTGTGCTCCATTACGCCCGGAACGATATCCAATGTTGTAAACTGATAAGCTCCAACTTTACTTTCAGCATTTGTAATTTCATTCAAGAGAGTAGATTTACCAACGGAAGGAAATCCTACAAGCACCACAGTAGCATCCCCGGATTTCTTAACATGAAATCCTTGGCCCTTATGACCGCTGCTACTTCTCTGTAGAGATTCTTCTTTTAATTTGGATAATTTTGCTTTAAGCTTACCAATATGGTGTGAAGTGGCTTTGTTATATGGTGTCTTTTGTATTTCTTCTTCAATGTCCTTTATTTTCTCTTCAATCCCCATTAAATCACCATATTAAAATAAAAAAAAAGAAAGATTAGGAAAATCCTAATCTGTAAGCTGACTAAGCTGCAGCTTTGGTTTTATCAAAGTTTACTTTGAACAGCATTACACCGTTTTCAACGTGGACGTTTTCAAATATGTCCTGGCCGGCTCCACCAAGCAGGTAGAGTCTGGTGAACATTGAATCTTTAAGCTTGTTGCTCATCAGAATCGGTGTGTAGTGATTGTTATCACCAATCAGCATCATGGTATAGTTTGCATTCTTGACCTTTCCGACAGATTCGTTTTTCATTATGTATCCATCTTCAATGACAATGATGTCGGAAATGTTCAATGGATTATAAGTAGTATTGTTTACCATAATCTGTTCTCCATTTTCGGTGTAGACAGCTTCGGTGTAGGCAGTTGTAGTGTTGTTTCCAGTGCCTCTTTTGATAACTGCATTGATGGTCATTCCTTGATCTTCAAGCAATGCAAGTTTGCCTGTGCTGCCCGGTTTGACTTCAACTTGGCTTGTTGGAACATAGTAGTTGTAGTTTTCGGAACTTTGGTTTTCGAAGTCCCATGCACCGAAGTAACTCCACCAGCCCGCTTTCTGAAGCATATCTGAAGATGCAACAAATATTACCGGACGTGGGTTTTTAGGGTGAGTATAGCTAACCAACTCTTTTGCCTGAGCTGCAGTCAAGTGATACTTGCTCTGCAATGTCTTTTGAGCATCGCTGGATGATTTCGGCAAGATGTCAATAAGAATATCTGTTGATTTACCGGTATCGCCGGTAATGTTTACCAGATAGTCCACAGCCTGATCACCTGTTGTATCAAGCATTCTGAAAATACCTGCAGACAGCTCCAAATCATCAGTAGTCATCGCCTGACCTAACCAGAAAGCGCGGTCACCGGATTGTGAACCCCCATCGAATGTTACCTGCTTATCGGCAGCAATCTCAAAGAGGTAACCGAAGTCCCACCAGGATGTAAGTACTGTATCTTCAGGTTGGGTTTCATTAACCCATTTCATTGCATTCCACATTGGGTCACTTGTACCCGGAACAACAGTTTCTGAAGTCTGATAAGCGCCGCATACACACGGAGTTATCAATGCCAAAATAATTGCCAATACCGCAACGTACTTTTTGATTGGAATTCCTTTACTGGATTTGGCGTTTGATTTGAGAACATATATGGATGCTGCCCCTAAAGCAACAAGGATAACCAATAATGCAATTCCATATATTTTATTTACAGTAGCTAAAGGTATTGCGGCAAAAGCGGCTGCGAAAAATATTACAGCTAATAAAATTCTGTCATCAGTAATCTTGTTTTTGATGTAATCCATTGCGATTCCAACAAAGATACCTGCCATAAGACCGAACGGCAATACGATTGTGGTAATGAACCTTGAACCTCTGGTTACCGCAAGTGCAGTGAGAACTACCCATACAACAAACAATGTTGCATATAATACTGTCAAACGTTTGTTGGACAATAGCTCATTGAGTGAATCCAGATTGAAACTGCCTAAGTTAAGGCCTGATTTAAGTTCATTGTCAAGTTTCTTAGCTGAAGATATCCTTTTGGATTTGTGTGGTTTTGCTGTGGAACTTGTTTTGGTTTTTGCATCTTTAAGTTTCAAAGCTCTTGATACGAAAGTAGCAAGTACTGTTAAACCGGAGAAGAATACCAATATACCGCCTAAACCGTTGATAACCCCATTGGTATTAGCTAAAAACATTGAATTCATACCACTACCGAGCATCGCTGGAATTTGCATCTCTGCAACGGAAACAAGAACGTTCGGGAATCCTGCAATAGTCCTTGAAGCGGATTGCAAGGAAAGCAAGCTTAATAAGCTTCCGAATAATCCGGTAACTCCTTCCAAACCTTGGAAAATGGCAAGGCCTACAAATCCGACAACACCTAAAATCACAATAGATTTCAAGTCGACCTGGTGAATGAACCACTGCAGTTTGCTCGGATATTGATTTTGGTCATCTTCACCAACATTAAAGTAATAGCAAGCAATTAAATAAACAACTGCGAATATTCCCATAAGACCTATATAAAATATGTAACCAGTCCATGATTGTGAGAAAAATCCAATTGAGATAATTGATAGAATTGCGAATAAAATCTTATACACAATATTTTCTGCCCTAATACTCTCTACAAAGAAGAATATGAAGAACAGGGACCATATGTAATAGAACATATCTGTATCGAAAAATCCTGGGAATGTGTGCGCAAAGTAGTTTGGAGCCAGAGCAATAATCAATGTCGCCACAATCGCTCCATACTCATTTGTCAATCTTCTTGAAAAGATATAAGCCGGGATTACTGCAAGTGTAGATATGATGGCACCTGTCCAAAATGCCACTTCCTTAACTGAATAATCTCCCAAGTGCTTATTTGCAAAGTCGTGTAAAAACGAAGTAAGATACACAATACCCAGTTCATAATTAATCTTATTACCTGTCGGAGCATACCTGTGCATATCCCATTCACTACCGTTTATCATTTCATCTCCGACGTAACCATGATCTACATAGTCCTGAGTCAACCTTAAGTTATAGTACGAATCCATTTCACTGAAATAAGGAAGACCTGAAGAATCAATGTAGTCTGCTTTGTAATCGTCAGAAATTATATTTAAATCTGCAGCTGGAACCTTAAGGGCGAAAACAACAGCCAATAAGATTAAAATAATAATCACTGACTTAGTTATTGTCAAAACTGTTTCTCTATTCATCGAAATCCTCATTTACATTCATTAAATTATATTGTTTCAATCAAAACAATACTAAAATTATTAAATTGAAATTTTTAATACGAAAATAAAAATATTGAAATTTGAAAAAATATTTTTATTAGATTATAGATTTATTTTTTAACATTATTAAGTATTTTGCATATCTAAAAATTTTACAAAATTGTAAAATATTTAAAAAAATAATTAGAAGCGATAAAATACTATCGAATTTCCTATTAGAATCCTGCATGAAAAATAAAAAATAATGCAGAATTGAATAAGAATAAAATTAAATTAAAAAATAATTAACTGAGTTTGCTTTCAAGCTCTTCAACAGAACATGTAAACCTGCATTTTGGAAATCCCTTACAGCCTATAAACTCGCCATAACGGCCAGAACGTTTAAGAAGTGGCTTTCCACATTCAGGACATTTGCCAACCTCTTCAGGAACATAAGGCTTTGTTTTGTCCTTTCCGCAATTGGCATCAAGACATGCACGTTGGCGAGGCTTTCCAAATGAAATTATTGGAAGCCCACATTTTTCACAAGTCTTTTTAAGGAAATTAGTTCCCTTTGGAATTGAATAGCTTGTTGTGCACTCAGGATAGTTGGAGCATCCCACAAAAGAACTTTTGGTAACGGCGGAATATCTCTTGACAAGCTTTCCACCGCAGTTAGGACAGGTCCCAACAATGTTGCTTTCCTGGAAAGATTCGTATAATTTTGTACCGATCTCATTAGAATTCTTATCAATGTCTGCTAAAATGACATTGACTTCCTTTTTGCCTTCGCTGATGACTTCCTTACAAGTGGAGCTGTTATTGTCTATTCCTTCAAGCTTGTTTTCAAAATCGCGGGTAAGCTCTTCTGAAGTCAAATCCTTACAGTATGTGCTCAAAGTATCAATCATGTTTTCACCCAATTGATTCACTTCGATCTGTTGGGTGCCGTTGATGTATTTGCGGTCATACAGCTTATCGATGATGTCTGCACGAGTGGCTTTGGTTCCAAGCTCCCTTTTTTCCAGTTCCTTAATTAAAGAAGCCTGATTATAACGGGCAGGAGGCTTGGTTTCCTTCTCATCAGATATTAAATCCAATACCTTAACCAAATCGCCTTCCTTGATATCCGGAAACTCCTCATCATCGATTTTCCTATATGGATAATGTTCCATCCATCCCCTATGGGTGACCCTTCTGCGCTTGAAGCGGAACTTTTCACCTTCAATGTCCAATGTTGTGCTCATGGTTTCGAATTTGGCTGATTCGAAAAATACAGCGATGAATCTGTAAACAATAAGCTGGTAAATCTTTTTCTCATCCCTGGATAATCCTTGCGGCAAAATGCCTGTTGGATGTATTGCAGGGTGTGCGGCATCATCCTTCTTACCGTTGTTAGGTTTCAATTTGGATGGAAGCTGTGAAATGTGCTTGCCGAATTCCCCGTCATGACTTAACTGAGAGAATATTGATTTGAAGTCAAGGCTTTCAGGCAATTTCTCTGAAGAGGTACGAGGATATGAAGTGTAACCTGAAGTATAAAGATTCTGGGCAATGGACTGTGTCTTTTTAGGTGAAAATCCGAACACATTGTATGCTTCAGACTGAAGGCCCCCCAGATTGAAAGGAACCGGCGGCCGGGTGGTTGAATTGGATAGCTTGATTTTGTCGACAACGGCATCCTTGCCTTTGCATTTGCTCATTATCTCTTCTGCCCTGGCCTTATCAAAGATTTTGCCGTCAACATGATTGACTTCAATCTTGCCTTCGATGATTGCCCTAATCAGCCAATATGGTTCAGGGACAAAGTTCTTAATTTCCTTTTCCCTTTCAACAAGAATTGCCAATGTAGGAGTTTGAACACGGCCTGCTGACAATTTCAGATATTTGTATTTGGCTCGGCTTACGGATTTCATTAGCGCCTTGGAAATATTCACACCGAAATAATAATCCAAAACGTGCCTTGCAATTCCGCTGTCAACCTGGTTCATGTCCAATTCAATTCTATTGTCATAGGCTTCGAGGAGATCCTTTTTGGTTAATGTGGAAAACTTCATACGGGATATTTTGCTTAAGTCATTTTGTCCACAGGCATATTTCAAAGCGTTATATCCTATTAAAGTTCCTTCAGTATCATAATCGCATGCATGAATATAGGAATCTGCGTTTTTTGCAAGTTTCTTGATGGCCCTGACATAATCTTTAGTGAATCCGCTGCTTTTTTTGTTGACTTCGTAGGCAGGTGCCCAGTGCAGGTCAAAATAGACCTTGTCTTTAGGGTTATCGGGAGTCAGTGAATAAAGATGTCCAACAGCAGATACGACTGTTATATCCTTTGAATCCTTTTTAAGTTCCCAATACTTTACCTTTTTATTATAAACCTTCTTTTTTGCGCTTGGCGAAAGCGCCTTTGCTATCTTTTCAGCGGATGTCGGCTTTTCACAAACTATAACTTCATGCATAATCTACTCCCCAAATAAAAAAAAAATGTACTGAATTTAATTTAAACTCATATCTAATATAAAAACATTTCTATGAAAAAAAGATTTTTTGAATAATGAGAAAAACGATTAAAATCTAAAGTTCTTCATTGTAAAAACGGTAAAAATCGGCACAGAAGTCGCAGATTGGATATTTTCCATATCTATAATAGCCAAGCTCTGCCTTGTTCATATCAAACTTCTTACCACAGATAAAACAAGTTTCAATTTTCTCTTCGGACATGGTAAAACCTAAAAAAAATAAAAAAGGTAGGTTAAAGAACTTAACCTATATTATATTTTTGCAAGAGTAAAATCTCTTCAGTAGAGACTTTACCACCTTGTTTAAATTTAGCAAAGATTTCTTCAGCTCTTTCTTTTTCTTCACGGTTTTTGTTGGATCCGCCGGAAGATTTGTTATCATTTTTCCTTTTCTTAGGTTTGTTGGAACCTAATTTTTTGTTGATAACATGGATATCACTTAAGATTGCTTTGAACTCTTCATGTTTAGCGGAAGCGTTTTTACGTGCTTCAATGAATTTTTTGTGAGCTTCGTCAGCTGCAGTTCTGATATCGTCGGTTTTTCTGAAGTAGGTAAGCATCTCTTCGTGAGCTGCTTGAGCCTGTTCGGATAGAGTGATAACTTTTTCGTGCTCTTCTTCAGATAATTTCTTAAGTTCTTGAGCTTCAGATTTAACGGTTTCATCTTCATGAATTTCCATTAATTGTTTTCTGAGATCATTTGCATTTTTAACAAGCTGATTTTCTTTTTTAATGTCTAAAACGCGAGTTTCAATGATTTTATCAATCTTTTTGATTTCATTTTCTATTTTGATTTTGTCACGTTTTCCTGAAGACCATTCTAAACTTTTAATTTTATTGTTTGCCTCATTACGAGCTTTTTTAGCTTCTTCAACTTGTTTGTTGATTTCATTACGCTCGTTTCTGTATTCAATAGCTTTGTTTAAGTTTTCTTTTAAAGATGCGTTTAATTCATCTCTAATTTTACGTTGTTCTTTAGCTATTTTGTTATATTCTTCTCTTTCTTCAGCAACTTTGGAGATTTCAGCTTCTTTTTCATCTTTTTGTTTTCTTACACCTTCCATAGTGTCGGCGAGAACAAAATTGGATTCAGGAAGACCTTTATCAGCTTTTTTAGGTTTGGATTTAGGTTCTTCTTTAGCTTCTTCAGCTTCAGCTTTTTCTTCAGCTTCAGATTCTTCAGCTGCTTCTTCTTCAACAGCCTCAGCTTCTTCAGCCACTTCTTCTTCAGCTTCGGATTCTTCGACTGCTTCTTCTTCAACAGCCTCAGCTTCTTCAGCCACTTCTTCGGCTTCAGCTTCTTGAGCTACTTCTTCTACAGTTTCAGTTTCAGCATCATCAGTGGTTAATTGATTAAGAATTTCACATAAGACTTTGCACAAGTCTTTTTCTTCTACTACTACGTCAGCTATTTCTTTTACGGAATCTTTTGCATTGAATGCAATTCCGCAACCAGCTGCTTCAATCATGGAAATGTCGTTAGCGCCATCTCCAACAGCAACTACTTCATCCAAAGTAATTCCTGCTTCTTCGACATGGTCTTTCAATACATCCAATTTAGTTCCGGATACTAAAGGACCAGTCACTTCACCAGTTAATTTACCATCTTCGACTGTGAAACTGTTAGTATAAACTGTGTCAACTCCAAGTTTATCTTTAACTTTATCAGCCACTACATCAAAACTACCACTAATGATAGCTACATCTACATCTTTATCTTTTAGACATTTGATGGTTTTGCAAGCTCCAGGCATTAATGGAAGATCATCAGCAACTTTTTCGACATCTTCAATAGAAGTTCCTTCGAGAAGTTGTACTCTGTCTTTAATAGAAGTTTCAAAGTCTATTTCCCCTTGCATAGCTTTTTCAGTGATTGCAGCTATGTCCTCTTCAACATTTGCTAATTTTCCTATCTCATCTATTGCTTCACCATCAATAATAACGTTATCTAAGTCAAATACTACAAGTTTAATCAATAATACCACCAATTATATTAAATCTAGCTCACTT
>NZ_JBGUIH010000040.1:0-79997 GCF_045112895.1 Methanobrevibacter sp.
AGTCAAATGAGATTAGCTGAAGTAGATATTGTAGACAGTGAAGGAAACCTCATTAAAAAATTCTAAATTTAAGGGGGTTTTTATAAAATGATAGTATTTAACGAAGATGGCTGTATTAAATGTGGCGCTTGTGAAGGTACTTGTCCTACATCAGCTATTGCTGTAAAACCTGACACAATCATTCACTGTGACACTTGCGGAGAAGAACCTAAATGTGCAGACGTTTGTCCTCAAGGAGCATTAAAAGCAGAAGAATACGAAATTGCTGATGGCGTAACCCAAATCAGATTAGTATTCAACTCTGTATTGTGTGACTCCTGTGGTAAATGTGAAGAAGTCTGTCCACAAGAAACTCTTAAAGTCACTGGTGAAAAATTAAAAGAAGTTGAAGGTTTCTGTGTAATGTGTCAAAAATGTGTTGACATTTGCCCAGTTGATGTAATTGGTATTCCAGGTGTAAAAGAACCTGCAGAATATGAGTTAGACCTCAAAGGCAAAGGCCCTGTTTTCATCGACGACTGTGTCGGTTGTGGAACTTGTGTCGACGATTGTCCTGTAAGCGCTATTACACTTGAAGAAGTAGGAAGCCCAATTACTGTAAATGATGATTGTATCAGATGCGGATTATGTTCACAAACTTGTCCTTGGAATGCAATTTTCATTTCTGAAAAAATACCTGTTAAACGTTCAAAAGAAATTACTTCATTTACCTTTGATTCAGCTAAATGTATTGGATGTAACACTTGTGTAGAAGCTTGTCCTGGTGATTTCATTTCTGCAAACAGTGCTAGTTTAACTGTTGCAATTCCAAGCGTATGTGCTGCATGTGGTTTATGTGCAAAACTTTGTCCTGTTGATGCATTAGATATCAATGTCGAATGGGGTGAAGGTGCACCTGTAGATGCAGAAGGTATTGGAAGAGATGTAGAAAAATGTGATTTCATTGGTGCATGTGCTAACAAATGTCCTACTGAAGCTATTCGTGTAGTTACCAAAACTGGTATGTCCTGTCCTGCTTTAGTAGAAACTGATGGTGAACCATCCTTTGTAAGCTGTATTAGATGTGGAGCATGTGCTTCAATGTGTTCTAACGACGCATTAAAAGTTGAACAATACGAAGTTACTATTGATGGCGAAGCTGTCACAAGAGACAGAATTGCATTCAACCCATCTAAATGTGATCAATGTGGTGACTGTATCGAAGCTTGTCCATATGACATGATTCATGAAACAGAAAATCCTAAATTACCAATTGCAGGATTCTGTACATTATGTGGTCAATGTATACAAGCTTGTCCTGAAGACGCTTTATGTTATAAATAGGTGTGATAACACACACCCTATTTTTTTCTTTTTTTAAAAAAATTAGTTATATTTTATCCATTACTATTTTTCCATTTACGATTGTCATTATAGGCATTCCAATGTAGCTCCAACCATCAAATGGAGAATATTCCGCTTTTGTTTTAAATTCATCTATATTGAACTTTCCTTCTCTTTTTAAGTCAATCACGGTAAAATCGGCATCTTTTCCAATAGCAATTTCTCCTTTATTTTCAAGCCCATAAACTTTGGAAGCATTCTCAGAAAAGATCTTTGGAATAATTTTCAAGTCAATATTGCCTTTATTCACCTCAGTCAATAATAATGGCACGACTGTTTCTAAATTCGGTATCCCCGGTGATGAATCCCAAACTCCTTTTGCTTTATCTTCTAATGTATGTGGTGCATGGTCAGTTCCAATAATCGAATCATCGTTTAAACAACTTAAGTTAACACTTTCCTCTTTTGGCCTTAAGGGAGGATTAGTTTTTATGAATGTGCCGTATATATTGTATGCAGAATTGTCGAGCAATAAATGGTGTGGTGTAAATTCCCAGGAAACCGGCATTGTTTTACTGGCATTTTCCAACATCCTTAATGATTTCAATGAGCTCAGATGGCAAATATGCAATCTCAAATCATTTTTTTCTGCAAGTCCAATAGCTTGCTTTACAGATTCATCTTCACTTCTTGCAGGTCTTGCATAACTGTAGTCAATAGCTTCATTTTCTTCTTTTTGTTTTAGTTTCTCAGTTTCGCATTCAACAATTGACTTTTTTTCACAGTGAGTTGCTACAAGCCCGTTGTAATCAGTAGTATTTTTCAATGTTGACAAATCTTTGAATATCTTTTCTAAGTCTTCGTCAGTTTCCAAGTCCATGAATACCTTAAAGGAGATTGGCTTCAATGCAAGCATCTTTTCCATTTCTTCAAGAGTATTGGGGCCTGCTTGAAGTTCAAAATTAACAACGGATTTTGTTTCGGCTATTCTGATTTTTTCTTTCAGTGCTTTGTAGGTATCTGTTTTTGGAATTGTATTGGGCATATCGATTACGGTAGTAAAGCCTCCATTTGCCGCACTTAAGCTTCCTGTTTTAAAATCCTCTTTTTGTGTTAATCCAGGATCTCTGAAATGTATATGAGGGTCAATAAAACCAGGCATCAAATAGTTGCTTTTTACATCGATTGCCTCATCGGCTTTAATCGGTGTTTTTGAAATATCGCAAATTTTACCGTCTACAACTTTAATGTCGTATTCACCAGGTTTGTCAACTAACCTACAATTTTTTATTACTAAATCCATTGTCAATCTCCCATGCGTTATATTTTCATATATATCTTTTAATATTTTTAAATCATAAGTTTTTTTTAATTTGAGAATTATATTTAATCTTATGTCTCAAGTTTCAAATATTCTTAGAAGGGATATGGAATTATTCTTCAATGATTTCGATTGTGAATGTAAAAATTCTGGCACCACCTCGGACATTAATTTAGTTGCCGATTTTACAGAATATAATCCTTTACATAATGGTCATTTTCATTGCATGAAAACTGCCAAACATATGTTTCCCGAGTCATTATTTGTAGCTATTGTACCGGGACTATTTGAGCGAAGTGGTAGGGGTATTCCATATATACTGCCTAGGGAAATTAGGGCAGAAATTGCAATTTCTGTTGGTGCAGACATTGTTGTTGAAGGTCCTCCAATGGGGATAATGGGATCTGGCCAATATTCCTTATGCCTATGCAAGATGTTTAAGGCATTAAACACAAGTCACATTCCGCGGGGCTATAAGCCAATTGAAGGCTTTGATGAAATACTCAAAAGAATTAATATGGGCCATCATGTTGCACCAAAGCCATATAAAATCGTCGATAAGACAACTAACGAAATCCTTCTAAAAGATAAGCTTGAAGAGGACAATTATGTAATCACTTCATTTTCAAACTCATTAAGCAAAATAGGCTTTGATTTTACAGGCAAGTTTATTTTTGTTGAAAGAATCGAAGGAGTTAGCGGAACGCTGATTCGTGAAAGCATCCAAAAGGATAATTTTGAAAATGTCTTGGATATGATGCCTGCGAAAACTATTGAAGTTTTAAAGAGGGAGATCAAGCGGGATGGCATCATTTATGGAATTAGGGATGAAGAATCTATCTTGAACACTGCAAATGATTTCTCCTTTGATGAATTATCAAATTTAAATTTATTCAATGATAAGTTAGCAAAAAATATTGTGGACAATGGGCCTTATGATAGTTTGGAACAATTGGAAAAATCAATACTGCACGGATTTTCTTCTCATTTTCACCAAAGGGTGCTAAGCATTTTAGAAAATCCGATACCTAAAAATATTATTTCTGAATACATTGATAAATATCCTTCAAACATTAGAATACTGGGATATAAAAATAAGGAAAGTTTAGAAAAATTTATAAAAAAAGTAAATAATGAAAATATTTCATTATTTAATGGGTTAAAATAGCGTTAATAACATTTTGCGGATTTTTAAGAGCAAATAATGCATCCAAGAAAGTTGGGTAATTTGAACTTAATAGGAATAAATAAGCCAAGTAATATAACACGATTAAAACCACTATTATTAGAATTATGGATAAAAGAATATCTATGATGCCCATAGGCTCTTTTTGATCTTGATAATTCAAATTATGGATATTGCCTTCTCCTTTTTCATCTAATAGGCCATGTTCTTTTAAGATTTCAGCTCGAATTCTTGCTTCCATTTCTTCAGGAGTCTCTGCTTTTGGAGCTTTTTCTTTTATAGCTTCCACTTTTGGAGCTTCTGCTTCTGGAGCTTCCATTTTTGGTTTTTCTTTTCTTCTAAGCAATCTCCTTTTGGAAACTTTTTCTTTTGGAGCAGGTTCCTCTTCAGGGATTTTAGGTTCTTCTACTTCTTTTGGTTTAGGAACATATTCTTTCTTTGTTAAAGAACCGTATATGGCTTCGTCTTTTGCTAATTGTTCTCCTAATGGGATGTCAACTTCATCAAAGTATAAGTCATCAAGGTATTTTTCGTATTTGTCCTCTAAATCTTGCCTTGCGCTAGTTGGCTCTGGCTGATAACTGTGGTCCGGATAAATAAAATCATCTTCAGTTTTAGTTACAGCCTGTTCAGGAATGGTACTTTCATTTTGAGCAATTTGTGGTTGTTCCTCTTGAGGGGTTTGGTATGTTTTTTCCACATCATCTAAATAGGAAGACTCAAGACCGCCGGAATATTCAATGTTGCTTCTGATATTGTATGGGGAATCTTCACTTATTCCTTTTATTTCAGGAGCAGGGGCAATCTCTTCTTGAGGTGCATATGGTGTTTCAAAATCTATTTGATCTTTTTGTTGAACTGCATCTTCAGTTGGTCTTTGAGGATTCAACCTGACAGGTTCTGCTTCAACAGGTTCCTGTGCAACAGGGGCACTTTCTGCCACTCCAACTCCAACAATTTTTTCTAAACATTCTTTACAATAAATTTTACCAGCTATCTGTATGCCACATTCTTCACAAATGGATTTTCCACATACTGCACATTTATTAATACTTTCCCTATCAGGATGATAATAACATTCCATAAATTCCACGCTCTAAATGATTAATTAAACATATTAAATTAATATATCTTTTTTTTATTTATATAAAACTTTTTATTATTATTGTACATTATGCATTATTTTTTCTACAACTATTTCAGATGCAATTAAATCGTCAGCAGTTGATAAAAAACTGCCTAATGTATCACTATTGATTTCATAAATTATTTTATCTTCTTCAAATTTTGATTTTAGATAATTTTCATTGTCTATTTCAAGCGAATCATAAACTAATTTTGCAGAATTCTTATCTTTATAATTCAAACAGATTTTGCCTTTTATTTTCATGCTGTCCCTTATTCTTTTTATTATTTTTTTTGAAAATTTTTTTCTGATTTATGGTAACATTTATTAATAACTTAATTAATATATTTAAGTATTCTATCTATGAAGATATATAATTTTTATATAGCTATTGTGGAAACTTAATTATATTATAGCTATTTTTAATTAAAACATGAATTAATGTTATGTTTATTTCGGAGGAATTATAAATGGTTCGTGCTTATACAAGAAAAGAGTATATTAGAAAAAACCCAAATTCAAGAATCGTACAATATGATATGGGTAACTTAAGAGATGAATTTCCAGTATCTGTAAGTTTAGCTGTTAAAAAACCAACTCAAATTAGACACAATTCTTTAGAAGCTGCAAGGATTGCTTCTAACAGATTAATGCAAAGGGCTGCAGGTAGAATGGGTTACCACTTAAAATTAAGAGTATATCCTCACCAAATTGTAAGAGAAAACCCAATGGCAACCGGCGCAGGTGCGGACAGGGTACAAAGCGGTATGAGAAATGCTTTCGGTAAGCCTATCAGTGTCGAAGCTGTTGTTAAAAAAGATCAAAGAATCATTACAATTGATTGTCAAGAAAGACACTTTGAACAAGCTAAAGTCGCATTAAAAAGAGCAGGCATGAAAATGCCGGTTCCATGCAAAATAGTTGTTGACAAAGGTGCAGAATTAATTAAATAGATTTTTTAATTAATTTTCCTTTACTCTTTTTTTTATATTTTCTATTTTTTTTATTAACATTCTATTTTTATAATTAAATATTTAAACTTTGAAATTTATATTAAAATATAATATTGACTATGTTTTGTTTATTAGGATATTGTCAATGTATTAATATTTCAAGCCAAGAGGTTATATTTCATGTATGTTATAAAATTTGAGGATTTAAGTAAATCCGATATCGGAATTGCAGGTGGGAAAGGTGCTAATTTGGGGGAATTAACTCAAGCAGGCATTCCAGTACCGCCAGGTTTTGTAGTAACTGCACAAGCTTACGAAAAATTCATGGAAGAGGCTGGAATTAATGATAAGGTCATGAGTATTCTTGATGAAATTGACATTAATGATACTAAAGCTCTTCAAGCTGCTGCTGAAGAGATTAAAAATATGATTAAGGAATCTTCCATTCCAGAAGACATGATTATAATGATTCGTGAAGCTTATAATCAACTTTGTCAAAGAGTTGGGGAAGATGATACTGATGTAGCTATCCGTTCTTCAGCTACTGCAGAAGACTTGCCTGAAGCTTCATTTGCCGGTCAACAGGATACATTCTTGCACGTTGCTGGTGATGATGAAGTGATTGAATATATCAGAAGATGTTGGGCTTCTTTATTTGAAGCAAGGGCTATTTTCTACAGGGAAGAAAATAACTTTGAACATTCTAAAGTATATATTGCTGTTGTTGTTCAAAAAATGGCAAACGCTGATAAGGCAGGGGTAATGTTTACTGCACACCCATCCACTGGTGAAGAAATTGCTTTAATCGAAGGATCCTGGGGACTTGGTGAATCAGTAGTGTCTGGAGATGTAACTCCTGATAATTATCAAGTTGATAAAGCTAACAATGAAATTTTAAATGTCACTATCAGTGATAAAAAAGTAATGTACACTAACGATGAAAATGGAACAAGTGTCAGAGTCGATGTTCCAGAAGAAAAGAGAAAAGAAAGAGTATTGTCTGATGAAGAGCTCATTGAATTAACTGAAATGGGTAAAAGAATTCAAAAGCATTACGGTGAACCGATGGACACTGAATGGGCTTTTGAAAATGGCGAATTATTCTTATTACAAGCAAGACCTATTACTACTTTAGGCGATGCTGTAGCAGATGATGGCGATGCTTCTTCACAACTTGGTGAAGTTCTTGTAAGAGGACTTGGAGCAAGTCCTGGAATGGCATCCGGAAAAGTCAAAATTGTTTTAGATATTGATGAATTGGATAAGATTAAAGATGGGGACATCATGGTTACCACTATGACCACTCCTGACATGGTGCCTGCTATGAGGAGAGCAAGCGGTATTGTCACAGATGAAGGTGGAGTAACTTGCCATGCATCAATTATCTCTCGTGAACTTGGAATTCCTTGTGTTGTTGGTACCGGTGATGCTACTACAACTTTAAAAGAAAATACAGGTGTAACTTTAGATGGTAAGAAAGGATTAGTATTTGAAGGAATCACCGAAACTAAAGAAGAAGCGGCTCCTCAAGTTGTTGCAGGTGCTGCAGCTCCAATCATTACAGTAACTGAAGTAAAAGCTAATGTGAGCATGCCTGAAGCAGCAGAAAAAGCTGCAGCAACAGGTGCAGATGGTGTCGGTCTTTTAAGAACTGAGCATTTAATGTTGACTGCTGGCGTTCACCCATATAAATTCATCATGGATGGCAGAGAAGACGAATTGATTAACACCATTGCGGAAAATGTTCAAATTGTGGCAGACGCATTCTATCCAAAACCGGTATGGTACAGAACTTTAGACGCTCCTACTGACGAGTTTATTACTTTGGAAGGTGGAGAAAACGAGCCTAGAGAACACAACCCAATGCTTGGTTGGAGAGGAATTAGAAGAGAACTTGATCAACCTGAAATCCTTCAATGTGAATTTAAAGCTATTAAAAAATTGCACGAACAAGGATACACAAACATAGGCATTATGATTCCATTATCACAGAGCCCTGAAGAACTTAAAAAAGCTAAAGAGCTTTGTTCTGAAATCGGTTTCGAACCTCACAAAGATGTGGAATTTGGTATGATGGTTGAAATTCCGGCAGCTGCAATAATGATTGATGAGTATATTGATGTTGGAATAGACTTTGTAAGTTTAGGAACCAATGACTTAACTCAATACACCCTTGCAGTTGACAGAAACAATGAGTTTGTAGCAAAACACTATACTGAAGAACACCCTGCAGTAATGAAATTGATTGAAAGAACAATCAGAAAATGTGCAGAAGCAGGTGTAAAATGCAGTATTTGTGGTCAAGCAGGAAGTGTTCCACACATTGTTGAAAAACTTGTTGAATTTGGAATTACAAGTGTATCTTCAAATACTGATGCTATAGCAGATGTTAGAAAAACTGTTGCTAGAGCTGAACAAAAAATTATTCTTGACGCTGCTCGCAGACGTTTATAATAATTTTTTATTTCTTTTTTTTATTTTTATTTTATTAAATTATACGAATTAGGTTATTTTATGGACGAGAAACCAATAGATAAAGAAATCATTTTAGAAGAATTGTCTGAAATGCATAAATTGGATTATGATTATGCTGATGGTAGAATTTTAGGTTCAATGTGTACTGAAGCGCATCCATTCGCTAAAGAAGTTTATTTTAAATTTTTAGATACTAATTTAGGGGACCCTGGGCTGTTTAAAGGTACAAACTTGATTGAAAGGAAGGTCATTGAATCTATCGGAGAATTATTATCTATTGAAAATCCTTATGGTAATATTGTAACCGGAGGAACAGAAGCGAATTTAATGGCCATAAGGGCCGCTAGGAATCATGCTAGAAAATATAAAGGCATAACTGATGGTGAAATCATTATTCCTGCTTCAGCTCATTTTTCATTTAAAAAAGCCGCTGACATGCTAAATTTAAAAATCGTCGAAGCAGATCTTGATGATAATTATAAAATTGATGTCGAATCTGTTAAATCATTGATTTCTGATAACACAGTAGCTATTGTTGCAATAGCCGGAACTACTGAGTTAGGTTTGATTGATCCGATTGAAGAGCTTTCGAAAGTTGCATTGGAGAACAATATCTATTTCCATGTCGATGCCGCATTTGGAGGATTCATCATTCCTTTTTTAAGGAGAATCGGATTTGACTTGCCTGTTTTTGATTTTTCATTAGAGGGTGTTTGTTCTATTACGGTTGATCCTCATAAAATGGGATTGGCTCCAATTCCTGCAGGAGGAATCATATTTAGAGAAGAAGAATATCTCCAAGTCATGGCTGTCGATTCCCCATATTTAACAGTTAAAACCCAATCTACAATTGTAGGTACTCGTTTAGGAGCATCTTCAGCTGCAACTTATGCAATCATGAAATATTTTGGTAAAGAGGGCTACTCTAAACTAGCAGAAGAATTAATGGAGACTACTAAATTTTTTAAAGAAGGCTTGGATGAATTGGGTTATGAAGTTGTCTGTGAACCCGAATTAAACATCGTTGCTTTTAATCATCCTGATATGGAAACAAATGTCCTGGCCGAAAAATTAGAAAAATTAGGTTGGAAAATTTCTGTTGCTAAATGTCCTGTAGCCATTAGAGTGGTCTTAATGAATCATATAAAGTTAAGCCACATAAAAGAATTATTAGAAGATTTAAAAGAAATATTTTAACTTTTAATCTTCTTCAATATTTTCAACATACATTAGAGGGTAATTGAGTTCTTCAATGAATTCAATTCTAATTACTGCTGTAACATTGTCTACTTTTGTAAATATTTTGACATCCAGCATATCGCCAGTAAGTGAAGTATAGTCAAATTCGGTCATTGACTCTTCAAGCTTGTCAAATCTGATTTTAACTTTAACGTCTTCGATAGCTGGTTGCAGTTTTAAAGATTCTTCCATAGCATTTTCTAGGCTTTTTTTAGTATCCTTATTTATTGGAGTTCCTACAAACTGATGGAATAGCGCCCCCATACTTATTGCACCTTCAAAAATTGCTCTTTCTCTGGTGCTTATATTTGAAAAGTATTCCTTATCAACATCCAATTACATTCCTCCATTTAAAAATATTATTTTTTCATAAATTAGTTCTGACGGAATAGGATTTATGCAGCAGTAGAATAGTACGGCAGATATGATTAATACGGTAGCCAGAATATAGATTCTGTTTTCCTTAGGGTAGAAATAGCTAAATATTAATCCGAGTATTAAAAATATTCCAGATATTATGTAAGCATTTGATTCTTGAGGGTTATCTTTAATAATTTCGTTATTTATTGCATCCTGACTTTTTAATTCACCTTCTATGATTAGTCTATTTGCTGTTGATCCTATCGGATCGCATGTTATTAAATATAGTGAATTATTGCCAGTGAATTCCACATATGCTGTTGCCGGAACAATGGTTGAGTTTACAACGGTATAATTCAACTCTCCAATTCCGGGCCATTCTAATAATAATGGGTCCCCAATTGAAAGCTCATTCAACCTTAAGAATGGTGAACCTTGCAGTGTTCTATGTCCGAAAAGCACAATCGGATCTTTTGTTGGAATATTTTCTCCAGGGTCACTTAAAACGCCCTGATTTAAAGATACATTATTGATTTTTTCATTAACACCGATATTCGGTATTACAATAGCCGGCGCTTCAATGTTTTTCTCCACAACTATCTTTGAAGAGAAATAGTTGACTTCACCCATTGCATATAAGCCGATTATTAGTATGCAGATAATAACTATGATTGTTGAAATGCTTGGTTTATTCATAGTATCACTTTTGTTAAATCTAATATAATACTTTTCTTAATATTGGCTGTTGGAACTTATTTCATTTATCATCCAGTTTGGTGCTTTTGATGTTGGAATTGTTAATATGATATTGTCCATATTATTTATCACATAATCAACTTTATCTTGTGGCGTTTCAATTAGAAGCATATATTGTGCATCCAAATCACCTAAATTTATTTGCCTTTCATAATTTGATAATTTAACCCCATAGTTTTTAAGCATTTCAAACGTTTCCTGCTCGTCATAGCCATCAAGCATGGAACCTTTAATAAGTTCCAATACATCGGATGAAAACGTTTTTGTGTTTTCTTTGGGATTTGTTGTGTTTCCCTTAACTAACATATTGGACTTAGAGTATTCTGAATCAATTTCTCCGTTGTTTTCATATCTCATTATGGCTAAAACAGTACAGCCGCTTATATTGGGGGTCGTATGATTTGGGACATAACTTTCGTTGGTATAATTGTTATTTGTATAGATGTCGACAACACTGCCTACATTTATCAATCCTGCTCCGGCCTGCAATCTAGAGACCAAAATGGGTACTGAAACGGTATTCGGGTTTTCAAATTTGATTTTTGAGAGTACTTCGGCGGTATTCTCATTTACAATCTGCAGGGCCTGTGATGATAGCAGGATTACATTTTTGCTTTCATTTGAATAGATTGCCATTGTCCGGTTATATTTGTCCTGGTTTGAAATAATCGATTTTTTGTGAAATGATTTCCAGTCTTTGGTTGCAGGTGTCAAAATATTGATTTGATCAATTTCCTCGGGGCTGTTTGCGGCATTTATTTTATCTTCTAGTAAGAATGCATTAGGCGAGGTTGTTAATGCTCCACTATACAGGTCATGAAGTTCATTAAGCTTTGTTGTTTTTGCAAGCGTCAAATCCTCCTGGTAGGGTTCATAAATTACAAAATAATAGGCTGAAATGATTAATGTTGCCAATATTAAAGTTGTAATTATCAACCCTATCCTTTTCTTTTTTTCATCATCAGTTATTTCTACCGAATCCGGGCTTAAGTAAACTCCAATTTTATGGTTTAATTTTTTTAGTGGTGTTAGTTCATCATCTTTCTTACTTGGTTTTGGATAATCCTGAGGGATTTGATTTTTCAATTCCTTCGCTTCTTCAAAACCTTTTGGAAATAGAGGGTCTCGTTTTTTATTCATTTTCATACTCCTAATAGTTAATGCTGCGATGGTTAATTTAATTAATAGGAGTAGTAATGCTCATTTTTTAATTAAATTAATTATTAGGTAGTATAAGCAGAATAATAGTAATAATGTAGCCGGAATATTGATGGAATATATGCTAATATTGATCTGAAGGATTAATATGAGTATTAATATGCAAGAAATCGCAATTAAAGGTATATTATCAAATTTCGGATATCTGATATTACTTATCATAATCAGTGAAACTATTGTGGCCAAAATCAATGCGACATATGGATTGAAAAATCCGCTAAGGTAAAATGAAGCCATAATTAAAGATATTCCTGGAATTGGAAAGCCAATGAAATCCTGTGTATCGATTTTGCCTGCAATTACATTATATCTAGTTAATCTTAAAACTCCACAAACAACTATTAATAAGCTAACTAGTACTACTATTATTTGAAAAATGCCTGGGGTGGTGTTAATGCAACTATAGATGAATATTGCCGGTGCAACTCCAAATGAAACAATATCGGATAGTGAATCAATATTTTTCCCAAAACCTAATTCGTCTTGCCTATTTGTTTTTCGTGCTACCCAACCATCTGCTGAGTCAAACATGATTGCAACAATCATAAGGATCGCGGCGATATTCAATTCTTGATTAATGGAGAATATTATCGCCAAAAATCCTGATGCCATATTAAGTAATGATATGACATCTGATATTGCTAGAAAACTTTTCATATTTGTACTTTCAATTTTCATGTTCAAACTCCAGTAATACTTTTTATTTTATTTCTTATTAAATTTATCTTTGTTTTCGTTTTATTTTTATTTATATTTCTATTTAATAGTTTATAAGTGTTATTTTTATTTAATCTAATTAATTATATTATCTTTTGTTCATTGACTTATATTATTAATTATGTTTTTGTTTTAGATTATTGTTTTGCTTTATTATTCCTTTATAATATTTTTTATCATATTCTTTTGAAAAATAACCATAAAAGATAAAATATATATAATAACATTTTTAATAAATATTAATTGTTAGACTTTAATAGATAGCCATTAAATTCTTTGTTCTTAAATCTTGAATTTAATTCTTATTTAATTAAATTTAATATTTTTTAATAAAGAGGTTATTTATTTCTGTAAAATGAATTTAGATTAATATTAATGCGAGTAGTTAGATGATTGAAGATAATATACGTGTTCTCAGACAGGCTGCAAAATTTACATCAGATAGTAGTTATAAAATCGAAAAAAGTTGGTGTGTTATTGCAGGAAACACTGATATAATTGATGATATGGCTTATAAAGCTATTGCATCTCACCACAGTGTTAAAATTTTGTTTCGGGAGCATGTTATATTAAATGATGGCAAATTAGATAAAAAATTTGATTTCATCATGCTTTACGGCAATGCCATTATCATTGATGAGTTTAAAACTCTTGCTAATCAAGGAGGCGCAGCCTATGTGAGAATTTCTCACAAATACTTAGAGGATGAACCAAATCTGATGGTATTTGTTGCACCTGATGATACAATAAAGGATACCGTGTCCATTGTTGAAAAATCAAGGATACCTTTTGCAATTCTGCAGGAATCACAGACTACTGGGTTCATTGATATTGATTTTAATAGTGAAGTCAAACTACCGAATTTTGTCAAATCTGCGTTAAAACCATTTTACAATGCAAATGAAGTTGTTTTATCAACAATTTTAATTTCTGTGGATAAAGACGAAGATATTGGAAAAGTTCAAAGTATAGCTACATCTAACAGAATTTTCGTTATAGATTTTAAAGATATTGTAACGGAGGATTAATCATGAACATTTTTGGAAAAGAAGAGGAAGAACCAGAAACTAATGACACTAAGGTTATTAGTAACAGTTTAGGTATTGATTTAGGAACATTAAACACAGTTATTGCAAAACCTTCAGGTGATAAATTTGATTTATACCAAATTCCATCTGTTGTAGCAGTTAAGAAAGATGATCCTTCAGAAGTTTTAGCCGTTGGTGAAGAAGCTAAAAGAATGCTTGGAAGAACACCTGAAGATATTCTTGCCGTAAGGCCATTAAAAAAAGGTGTCATTGAAAATGTTGTACAGGCTCAAGCATTATTGATCAAAGCAATGCAAATAGGCATTAATGAAGGGGAAAGCGTCGGAAGAATTGTCATTGGTATTCCTGGAGATGCTTCCGAAGTGGAAAAAAATGCGGCTGAAGAAATAGGCAGAAAAGCAGGTGCACAAAATATTTTAGTTATTAGTGAAGGACTTGCAGCAGCCATTGGTGCAGGATTGCCGATTGCTGAACCAAATGGAACTATGGTTATAGATATCGGTGCAGGTTCTACTGATATTGTGATAATTTCTCTTGGTGGCATTAATGACATTGAAACTGTTAGATGTGGTGGAGATGATGTCGATAACAAAATTGTTGAACTCGTTGCAGAAAGATATGATGTAGCTATTGGAATTCATGATGCTGAATCAGCAAAGATTGAAGTTGGTATGGTTCATTGTTCAGAACAAATCGAAAACTTAAGTGTTGAAGTCATTGGTAAATCTCTAGAAACAAATAGGCCTAAAAAAGTTATAATTGATTCAATGCTTGTTGCTGATGCAGTTGAGCCATTTATGCAACAAATTATCGGTGGATTAAACTTAATCTTGGAAAGATTATCTCCAGAATTGATGATGGGTGTTTACAATAATTCTGTCGTTGTTGGTGGTAGTTCAAGACTTCGCGGAGTGAAAGAAAGGATTTTCGATGAGATTTCTATTCCTGTTGAAATTTCCGATGATCCGATGACTGTTGTGGCAAAAGGTACTGCTATTGTTGCGGCCGAACCTCTTGCTTTAGAACCTGAAGTTCGTCTTAGAGCTATGAAATAAATAGTCTTCTATTTATTTCTTTTTTTTACTTTTTTTGCTGATTTTTATGGATATTTTAGGAATTGATGAAGCGGGCAGAGGCTCTGTTTTGGGACCGATGGTTATTGCAGGGGTTGTTGTTCCTGAAAAAATGGATAAAATTCTTGAAAGAATGGGCGTTAAAGATTCTAAAAGGCTCACTCCAAATAGGCGCACAATATTATCTAGAAAATTGAAAAAGATGTTCGAATATGAGATTGTAGTGATTTCTGCTCGTGAAATTGATGATTTAAGAGCCAGTGGAGTAAACCTTAATGAAATAGAAAAGAATGCTATGGAAAGCATTATCTTAAAATTAAAACCTGAAAAGGCAATTGTCGATGCTGTTGATGTAAAGGCTGAACGTTTTCAAGAAAACTTATGCAATGATACTGGAATTGATGTAAAGGCGGAACATAAAGCGGATGATAAATATATCGAAGTCAGTGCAGCTTCTATTATTGCAAAAGCTGAAAGAGATGATTATATCAAAGAGATTAATAAGCAGTATATTAAATCCGGGGGAATCGGTTCAGGTTATCCTTCAGACCCGACTACAAAAAAATTCTTAAAAAATTATACTTATGACGAAATGCCGGATTTTGTCAGAAAATCTTGGGCCACAGTAGCTAAAATGAAGTAATACTCCTCTTTTTTTTAAATAATATTTAAGTATAGGAATGAATAAATTATTCTTATAAACAATTTTTCAATATTATATAGAGGATGAATATGATTATTGAGTATATTATGCCTTTTATTGATGGAGTGGTGGACATATTCACTCAGGGAGGAATTATTACTTATATAATTCTCTTTGTTGGTATTTATGGTCTCATTATTGCATTAAGAAAGATAGCATATCTTAGAAAAATTAGTAAAGTAGACACTACTGAAATTTTTGGTGTTGTTACAGCATCTATGGAAAGAGGAGGTGCTGTTGAAGCATTAAAACAGATTAATGGCTTTAAAAATCCTATTTCTAGAATTATTTCTGAAACTTTGAAGATTGGTTATAAAAACAAAACCGAAGTTGAAGAAAGTATGGAGCAAATTTTCATTGTTGAAGTTGGAAAAATGACCAATGGGTTAAATACTATTAAAACTATTATAGAATTGGCTCCATTTTTAGGTTTAATTGGTACTGTAATTGGTATTTGGATGACTTTTAAAGCATTAGGTGTTCATCCAGATTCTGCTGCAATGGCGGAAGGTATTTACACTGCTTTAACCACAACTATTTTAGGCATGTTCGTAGCAATTGTATTGATGCCGCTTCACACATATATCCAAGGACTTATTGAAGCGGAAATGGATAAAATTGAACTTGCAACAAAAATGACAAACTGGGGTTATGCCGTAGTCAAGGTTAGAGTTGACTCAAATGTTGAATGCGCTCTTGAAGCTTTGCAAGAAGCAGAGGGTGTTGTTAACACAAGGTTGATTTCTGATCCTTATGCCAATATCAAGGTTTCCTTTAAACCAAGTATGTTAGATAAAAGTATTTCCAATATTATATTGGAAAAATGTAACGTTAATGCTGAAATTACTGAAAGCAAACTAAAACAATAGGTGATTAGATGGCAATTGATGTTGGAAAACATAAAAAGAAGATTTCGGATAGCAAACCGAGCATTAACTTGGTTCCTTTCATTGATATTCTATTCACAATAATGATATTTTTAGTTGTTACAAGTAACTTTTCAGCTACTGATGTTCAAACGGATGATGCTGATGTTGTAGAAGATGCGAGTGGAAAACCTAATGTCACTGATGTTTCCGGTGATGCAGAATATTACATTATGCCTGTAGCCAATTTGCATAAGGTTACAGTTAATGGTCAAGATCGCTCGGATGCAATAGCGGGCAGTGCAGTTGGAGTTCAAGCAAGAGTAATTGATGAGGGTCAGGTTATAATTAAACCTGGAGAAATTGTCATCACTACTCCTCCAGGAATTTCAGTTGACATGGCTGTTCAACGTCCGGAAGTTTAAAAATCGAGGGATGAAAATGTATACAGGAAGAATTTTATCAGCAGGTATGAATAGTGATGGTAAACCTTTTGTTGCATACAGGGTATCAAGCAGGTCATTTCCAAATAGGAAATGTTTGAAATATGATGGCCGCGCAGCTGTTGTTCCGATAGAAGGTTTTGAAAAGGATATCTATAAAAACGCTTATATTTCTTACAATTCTATTAAAATTGTAGATGATAAAATTGTTGTTTCTAATGGTTCTCAAACAGATGTTATAGCAGATAAGATTGGTGTAGGAATGAATATTAGGGATGCAATGGCATATTCATTGGTTACTATGGATTATGAAAAAGATGATTATAATACTCCAAGAATTGCTGCTGCTGTTACATCAACCGATAAAGAAGATGAATATGAGTGTTATATTGGAATTGTTAATGACAACAAGATATTAGTTGAAAAAGTTCCATATGGTGAAGCAGCATTTATTTCAACATATGGTAGTCAAGTACCTGACAAAGTTGATTTTGAAGCTAAAACTTCTGAAGGGGCTGCAAAATATATTTTTGATGAAGGTACTTTTGCGAATTATGAAAAACCAGTCACATCTTGTGCTGCTGTTTTTGATGGAGAATGGACTATTGATGTCTATAATCCATAATTTTTCTTTTTTTTAATTATTTAGTTGATTATTATGAGTATTGAATTATTTGGTTTAGAGAATATTCCTATTGTAGATGGCAGTAGCGATATTTCAAAGATTATTAAAGAGGCAATTGAAAAGCAAGGTTGCGGATTAAATCATGGGGATATTATATTGATTGCCGAAACTTTAATTTCAAAAGCTGAAGAAAATTTCATAAAATTGGATGAATTAGTTCCATCCGAGCAAGCTATTGAATTATCAAAACAATGTAAAAAAGACCCTAAATTGGTTGAAGCTATCATTCAACAATCAAATGAAATTGTTGAGATAGGCCCTAATTTTATCATAACCGAAACAATTCATGGTTTTGTTTGTGCTAATGCAGGCATTGATGAATCTAATGTTGGTGATGGGTTAGCTACTCCAATGCCAATAAATGCCGATAAGTCTGCTTTTGAAATTCGCGAATTTTTAGAGCAGGAATTTGGAGAAGAAATAGCAGTAATTATCACTGATACTCAAGGAAGAGCTTTTAGATTTGGAGCAATCGGTACTGCGATTGGATGTTCTGGAATCACACCGATTTGGAGAAGAGTCGGTGAAAAAGATTTATATGGTCGTGAGTTAGAAACTACTGAGATTGCAACTTGCGATGAATTGGCCGCAGCAGCATCTCTCATAATGGGTCAGGCTGATGAAGGCCTTCCAGTAGTCATTATACGCGGATTTGATAGTTTTGATAAATTAAGAAATGCCGATTCAAATATTAAATCTGTTATCATGCCAAAGGAATTTGACGTATTTAGAAAATAAGTGGTTTTTATGATTACTGTTTTATCTGGTGGAACTGGCACCCCAAAATTATTGCAAGGGCTGAAGGAAATTATCAATCCTGAAGATTTAACAATTATTGTTAATACCTTGGAAAATGATTATTTTTCAGGCGTTTATGTCTCTGCGGATATTGATACTGTTTTGTATACGATGTCTGACATGATTAACGATGAATTATGGTATGGTGTTAAAGATGACACTTTCATCACTCATGAGAGACTTGAAGAGATAGGATGTCCTGAATTGCTCAGAATAGGGGATATAGATCGTGCTACAAAAATTCAAAAGACACAATTAATGGAAAAGCATGGCCTTTTAAAAGCTGTTGAAATTCAAGCTCGAAATATGGGCATCGAATCCAAAATCATCCCGATGAGTGAAGAAAATTCGGATATCAAGATTATCACTGATATTGGGGAATTGGAGTTTCATGATTTTTTAATCAAGCATCAATCCAGTCCTGAAGTTTTGGATGTTAAATTCTCCAAGGTTTCTCCAAGCGAAGGGATTATTGATATCATTAAAAATTCTGAAGCCGTGATTATAGGTCCATCAAATCCTATTACTTCAATTTCACCAATATTATCACTGGAGGGTGTTCGTGAAGCTTTAAAGGATACTTATGTCATTGCAGTGTCTCCGATTATAGGTTCCGATTCTGTTTCAGGGCCTGCCAGTAAATTCATGAAAGCTTTGGGCATTGATGTTTCATCAGTGGGTGTCGCATCATTATATGAAGATTTTTTAGATGTAATGGTAATTGATAATAAAGATGAAGATAAAAAAGTTTTGGTAAACCAAATAATTAATAAGGTAATAGTTACAAATACAATTATGAATAATTTATATGCTAAAAAAAATTTGGCTGAAATTATTATTGATAGTATTCCTTAATATGAAATAGGCGGTTATTCAATGATACAAATGACTTTAATACAAATTGACAATTATGGCCCTTGGACAGTTACTCCAAGGCCGAGAACTGAATCTGATTTACAAATGCTTCAAGCAAGTTTATTCGCTGATTTAAATAATCATTTTGGAAATAAAAAAGGTTTAGTCTTCTTTACTAGATTCGATAACTTACTTGCAATCTCAAATGGTCTTGATGAAGAAGATCATTTAAGGATTCAAAGATCTATTAGAAATAGATACCCAATCACTATAAGTATGGGTGTAGGTGCGGCTGAAACTCCTCATGAAGCTCAAAAATTAGCTACAATTGCACTTCAAAAAGCTGGAAGCGCTCAATCAGGGGAAAGAAAAGAAATATTGGCTATTGATAGTTTAGTTAGTGAAGAAGATAGTTTTGTTCAAGCAGCACACATTGATATTAATAGCGTTACAGAAACCTTAACTGACATCGAATCCGCTTTTGACACTAGTTTTATGGTCAATAAAGCTCAACATTATTTAATGACTAAACTTATTAAGAAAGGATCACTATTGTTCTTCATTGGTGGAGATAATTTCATGTCTCCATGCAACGGATTATCTGAACAGGAAATTGAAGATATAATGGTTGAAATCGATGAGGAGATCGGCATTAAACTCAAAGCCGGTATTGGCAGAGGTAAAAATGCTGAAGATGCAGCATATATGGCTGACATAGGGCTTGAAGAAATTCGCGCTCACAATAATGAAATGTGGACTTGGGTCATTGAAAAAGAATATTGAGGAATATCATGCTTAAAGTAGTTGCGCCTATGGCGGGAATAACTAACGCTGATTTTCTAAATAAGGTTATTCCTTATGGTTTTAATGTAGCTACTTTAGGAGGATACAGTTTGGATAACCCCACAATTGAAGCAAGTGAAAAGATTATCGAAAGAGGAAGGAAAGAGTTCGTTTTTCCTTCAGATACTATTTTTAGACATATTGAAAGTGAAGTTGCTTCAATTAAAAAAGCCCATAATGATGTAAAAGTTTCAGCAAATGTACGTGCAACAACTCCGCAGCCAATTATTGATATTGGAAAGATTAAGGATTTGGATATTGTTGAAATTAATTGTCATTGCCGTCAGGAAGAAATTTTAGCGGTTGGTTGTGGGCAAGAAATGTTAACTCGCAGAGATTTGGGAGACTTCATATCTCAAGTTGCCGATAATGTGGACTGTGAAGTATCAGTGAAAATCAGGGCAAATGTTGAAGGTGTTGATACTTCAAATGTTGCAGATATCATAGAAAATGCGGGTGCTGACTATTTGCATATTGATGCCATGAAAAAAGGCGTTTTTGAAGCGGATTGGGAACTTTTAACTGAAATCTGCGACAATACTAATATTAAAGTCATCGGAAACAATTCTGTAAACTCTGAAGAAAATCTTATAAAAATGATTAATACTGGTGTAGATGGATTTTCAATAGCTCGTTCAGTAATTTCAGGAAATTTAGATTTTAATATTGCTAATTTTTAAAATTTTTAAAACAATTGTTATTAGAAACTTATATTAATAGTCGAAAATAAAGATTATTTTAATAAGGTGATTTCATGGATTTTATAACACTTAAGAATATTACAAAAACTTTTGATGGTGTTGATGTTCTTAAAGATATTAATTTGAAGATTAGTGAAGGGGAGACTTTAGGTATATTGGGACGTAGTGGAAGTGGAAAATCTGTTTTAATTAACATGCTGAGGGGTACATTAGATTATAAACCTGATGCTGGTCAGATTATTATGAATGTGGCTGTTTGTCCAGATTGTTTAGCAGTTGATTCTCCATCTCATGCTGGTGAAAAATGTAGTTGCGGTGCAACTTTAGAAGCTAAGGAAGTTGATTTCTTCAACGCTGAAAGGAAGTTGTTCGCAAGTATTAAAAGAAGAATCTCCATCATGTTGCAACGTAACTTCGCATTATATGATGAAGAGACCGTAATTGAAAATATTATGAGGGCAATGCCTGAAGATAAAGGATATGAAGAAGGCATTTACGAAGCTTTAGAATTATTAGAAATGGTTCAAATGAATCACAGGGTAACTCATATTGCCCGTGATTTAAGTGGTGGGGAAAAGCAAAGAGTTGTGCTTGCAAGACAATTGGCTAAAAGTCCAATGATGTTTTTAGCGGATGAACCAACTGGTACTTTAGACCCACAAACTGCAGTAAAACTTCACAATACCTTAAAAGAAGGTGTTAAAGATGAAGGAATCACCATGTTAATTACTTCACATTGGCCTGAAGTCATGATTGAACTTGCTGACAACGTAATTTGGTTGGAAGAAGGTAAGATTAAGGAGGAAGGAGATCCTCATAAAGTTGTAGAAGAATTTATGGCAACTGTGCCTGTTCCTAAAAAACCTGAAATTCCGGAATTCGGTGAACCTGAAGTTGTTCTCGAAGATGTCAAAAAACATTACTATTCTATTGAACGTGGTGTAGTTAAAGCTGTTGACGGCGTAAGCTTAACCATTAATAAGGAAGAAATCTTTGGTATTGTAGGTTTAAGCGGTTCTGGTAAGACCACCACCACTAGAATGTTGATAGGTTTGACTGAGCCAAGTAGTGGTGATATTCAAATCAAGCTTGGTGATGAATGGATTGACATGACCAAAGTAGGTCCTCTCAACCGTGGACGTATCATGCCTTATATCGGTTTATTGCATCAGGAATATTCATTATATCCTCACAGAACAATTCTCGGTAACTTGACTGATGCTATCAGTTTAAATTTGCCTGCTGAATTTGGTAAAATTAAAGCTATTCATGCATTGACCACCGTGGGTTTTACTGATGATGTTGCAGCAGCGATTCTTGATAAGTATCCTGACCAATTAAGTGTGGGAGAAAAACATAGGGTTGCTTTGGCACAAGTTTTAATTAAGGAGCCTAATATCATTCTTTTAGATGAACCAACAGGTACTATGGATCCTGTCACTCGTGTTATTGTAACTGATTCTATATTAAAAGCACGTACTGAATTAGAACAAACATTCATTATTGTTTCTCACGATATGGACTTTGTATTGGATGTTTGTGATAGGGCTGCTTTAATGAGAGGAGGAAAACTCCTTGATATTGGTACTCCTGAAGAAATCGTTGAAAAATTAACTGTAGATGAAAAAGAAGACATGCTTAAAGACAGATAATCTTCTTATTCATTTAATATTTTTTTTATTTCTTTCCAGTTCGGACAATATTTGTCCATTAATTTTTTAAATTTTTTTCCATGATTGAACTCAATCAGATGGCATAATTCATGAATCATCACATATTCAAGACAAATGGGGTCTTTTTTTGCCAAATTTAAATTTAGGGTAATCCTTCCATCTTTTTTACAGTTTCCCCAATTTTTCATTTTTCTTACTTTAATGTCTTTTGGTTGTTTCCCGACAATTTTGCTGCATCTACCTAAAACAGGAGGAATTGCATTTTGAAGTTCTTGTCTGTAGAATTCATTTAGAATTCTTTCCCTTTTTTCTATGGTGCTTCGATTAGGAACCGGCAAGTATAGAATTTCCTTTTCTTTATCAACAACTACACGTTTAATCGTGCTATTCTTAATTAATTGTAATGCATACTCGCGACCCCATAATGGATGCTTTTCTCCATTTAAATATTTAAATGGGGCTTTGATTTCATTTTTCAAAATCAGTTCTTGCTTTTTTAATATCCATTCTTTGCGAGATTTTATAAACTCTGATATGTCTTCATAGGATAAAAATAAGGGTGCTGAGACTTTAACTTCACCATTTGGCGGTAACACTCGAAGATACATGTTCTTAATGTTTTTTCTCTCTAAAGTGATTGGAATATCTTCGATTGTAATTTCTTCTTTAGTCATGATTATCTATATTTAAGTAAGTCCTAATATTTTAAAAAACTTTTTTTTCGTGTCTTGTTATTTTTGCAATTGCTGAGTTTAAATAAAATTAACTATTTATAAAAAAGATTATATATGCATTGTTCAAATAAATTATATCATTATTTTATAATTATTGATAATTATTATGTAATTAGAAATGAAAATTATTTTGGAGGTTTATCATGACTTGGGAAGATGCACCATCTCATATTTGCAGAGGAGGAGATGTAAGGGGACTTGCTTTTTGTTGTCCTCCAGTCAAACCCTGCCCGGTTTTAAATGCATTGCAGGAAGTTAATTTAACTCCTCAAGAGTTTATTAACATTAAACTTCAGTTTGGAAAAGAAACTAGATTGGGTGAAGGAGCCGGAACTTGTTTTGGATCACTTGTATGGTGTTGTAAACCATCTAAGCCTTGTCCATTGAGGGATATGACTTTAAGAAATATGGGCATGACTCATGATGATTATTTGGACTTGAAAAAAGAATTGTCAGAAAGGTTAGTCGGTGTAAATAAACCAAATCCTGATGAAAAAGCTGAAGCATTAGCTGAAACATTCAATGTAACAAAACTAGAAGCAATGAATGTTTTAACTGAATGCAATAATGATTTAAGAGCGGCTGTAAAAGTTTTGCATGCAAGATCTCTTGAAAATTCTGATTAAAATGGATTGGACTTCTCTTTATTTAAAAACTGCTGATTTGAACGTTTTTATTTTAGGCACTGGTGAAGTTGCAACTAGAAGAGCGAACAGATTCTTAAGTCATGGGGCTAATGTAAAATTGGCAGGAAACAATTTATCTGAAGAATTGGAACATAACGGGGCTGTTTTATGTTCCACTGAAAATGTGGATGAATTGGTTGAATGGGCAGATTTGGTTGTAGTGGCTAGTGGCGATGAAGAGTTATGTAATCATGTTTGTGATATTGCTCAAAATAAATTAGTTAATAGGGCAGATTATCCGCAAAAAGGAGATATTATTGTTCCAACAAGTTTTAATATAGGAGAAATTGAAATATCTATTTTTACTAATGGTAAAAGTCCATTAATGGCTCGGCAGCTTCGAAAAAAGATTCAGTCAATAATCACTGAAGAGGATATTTTAGAAATTGAACTTCAGGATTATGCTCGCACTGAATTGAAAAAAGTCATTGAAAATCAAAAGGAGAGAAGGGAATATCTCTATGAGATATTTGATGATGAAAATATCAATGATTTGATTAAAAATAGACAAATCGATGAGGCCAAATGTTATATTGATAATTTAATAAGGGGATTAGAGTGATACTTAATTTAAGAGTTGACCATAAAATTGCAGATATCCAATCAATGGAGATTATTTCAAAGGACATTGATGACTTATTTTGGAAATTGCAGGAAAAATATTCGATAGGTGAATATATTGAGATTTCAACCTGTAACAGAAAAGAGTATTATATCAATAATGATTATATTCCTGAAGATGAGGAACTGCTGTCTCATGAAAACCAGAGTATTGTAATTGAATATGGGCAATCTGCCATAATGCATCTGTTACGTATGACTTCAGGTTTGGAATCCATGATTGTTGGTGAAGATCAAATTCTGGGTCAGGTAAAGGATGCTAAAAATAAAGCTGTTAAAAATCATCATTGCGGTAAAGTCTTGGATGCGGTATTTACAAAAGCGATTCATGTCGGTCAGGTCGTAAGAAATAAGACCAACATTAATAAGGGCTCTGTTTCTATTGGTTCTGCTGCAATCGATTTGGCAGAAAAGCACATTGGCAGTCTTGATGATAAATCCGTTTTGGTTATCGGTGCTGGAAAGATGGGCAGGTTGGTTGCAAAGGCACTTGCCGAAAAAGATTTGAATGCTATTTTTGTTGCAAATAGGACTTATTATGTTGCCGTTGAGCTTGCTCAGGATTTGGGTGGTGAAGCAATATTGTTTAATGATTTGGAGGAATATTTGGCTACTGCAGATGTTGTTATTAGTGCTACAAGCGCTCCTCACCATATTATTACCAAAGAACGTCTTTTAGGAATTGATATGGATTACGAAAACTTGATGATGGTTGATATTGCTAACCCTCGTGATATTTCCGATGACGTTTGTGAATTGGGTGTCAAATCATTTAACATTGATGATTTAAGGGAGATTGCTGATGAAAACACTCGCCTTAGAAAGAAGGAATTTGGCGAAGCAGAAAATATCATCAATGAAGAGTTCCTTTTACTTAAAGAATCCTTCAAAATAATGGAAGTTGATGAAATACTTGGTAATTTAAGGGCATCTATGGAAGAGATAAGACAACGTGAAACTCAAAAAGCCAGTGTTAAGTTAGCTGATGTAGATGGTAGTGTAAAAATATTGGATAATTTAACAAATTCCATTGTCAATAAAATATTTTATGATATTTCTAAAAATGTTAAAAAAGCTGCAAAAGAAGAAAACGAGGATATCCTCCTCGCTTGTGAGTATATCTTTAATAATGGTTAAGTGAATGTTGGTTTATTCGAACATTCCTTTAACATCACTATTTTTTATTTTACTGTTTTTAATGGCATAATCGATATTTTCCATTGTGATAATTTCACAATCATTAGCTATTGCATTGTGAAGGGCGGTTTTTAGAATTTTTTCTTTTAAATCCCTTCCAGATAATCCTTTTGTTATTCTAACAACTTTTTCTAGGTCAATATCATAATCCAAAGGCATAGTCTTAAGATTATTTTCTAAAATTGCCAATCTTTCGTCATCATCAGGTAATTTGAATTCTATCTCTTCCTCAAATCTGCTTCTAACTGCAAAATCAAGGGAAGTCGGATTATTTGTAGCTCCAATAGTTATGACTGATTCATTGTCGCTGATTCCATCCATTTCAGTTAAAAGAGAATTCACTATTTCAGAAACATCTCCCCTTAGTGATTGAAAGGATCTGTGGAGTGCAACGGCATCCATTTCATCAATGAAGATTATGGATGGTGAATTTTCGCTTGCCTTTTTAAATAGATCATGGATTTTCGATGCGCCATCCCCGACGTGGTCACCAATCAATGATGTTGCTTTGATTAAATACAATGGAACTTCAAGTTCGTTGGCAAGCGCTTTTACAAGCATGGTTTTGCCGGTACCTGGAAGGCCGTAGAACAAAATATTTTTCGGAGCCCAAGGTCCGAATTTTTCCGGATCTTCCAAATATTTTGTTATAACCTTAACTTTGTTTTTGGCGTTGACTTGTCCGACAATATCTGAAAGGAGTATATTTGATTTTATTTTAGATTCATTGCTTTTATGTTTCAATTCATCAGTGATAAGCTTGATTTTTGTATTTTCAGATATTATTGAGTTGTTTGGTCTTGCCTTTATTATTTCAAAACCATAATCCGGTATGATCTTCTGGTCAAATAAATGTGAGTTTTCACGAACAACCAATCCAAGCCATTGTTCACGGGCATACTCTTCAAAAAGTTCCTTGTTGGTAATTTCAATGTTCTCGTCCATTAAATTAAATTCAAATGGATAGCCAACCGGTTTTAGAACAACACATTCTGCATATTCCTTGCTTTCAGTTTCTTTAATGGGTTGTTTTTGGTTAGTTGTTTTGATTTCCGTTATCTTATTATCACTTTTCAAATCACTCACCTCCGATATTTTTGTTACAAACTAACATTAGTTTTAATTATTTAAATACTTGTTGAAATATAGTTATTTTAAGAGGTTCTATCATGAGTTTTCGTACACGAAGGGTATTGTCTGTAACGCCATTTTATATGCTATTTGAGTTTTTCCTGCTAAAATATCTATTTTTATTATTTGGTGGATTAAATGATATCTATCTAATCGTTTTAACCATTTTAATTGGATTGCTGCATTGCATCCCAATGTTTTTTGAAACTAAAAAATCAACTTCTTTGGGCAGGCTTTTAACAACAATCAATGGTGTTTGGATGTGGGCCTCCGTAATGTTTCTAATCGATATCATCATTATCTATTCGGTTGGAAAGTTTATAGCATTGCCATTTGAACTGATTTTAGCCTTAATTTTAATCGTCCCGATTTTAGGCGCCTATAATTACTATAAAGCTCATAAATTAGTTGTCAATGAGAAAACATTGGAATTGGATAACTTGCATAGGGATGTTAACATTGCACACTTGTCTGATGTTCATTTTGGTTCCGTGCATCACAAGCCAATCATCGATTCAATAGCCGACAAACTAAAGGAACTTGAAAGCACCTGTGAGTTGGCCATCATTTCCGGTGACCTGGCCGACGGATCTTCGGCTGTTGAAAAAGACGATTTCGCTGCACTGAAGGAAGTGAGCATGCCGATAATATTCACTCCAGGCAATCATGATTTCTATCCTGGGATTGATAATGTTGTAAAGGCCTGTGAAAATGCAGGCATTATTGTTTTGGATAATGAAAGAAAGGAATTTGGTGATTTGAGTATTTTTGGCCTAACTTTTAGTTTTGATGATAGGGATGTTCCAAAGATTGATGAAAGTTGCCTGAATCCGAATCTGGTTAATATTATTAATTATCATGTTCCATATTATTGGGAGGATTTTTCTTCATTGGGTTTTGATATTCAATTGTCAGGACATACTCATGGAGGGCAGTTCTATCCGGCCATTAATTTTGCCAATATCCTCTTTAAGTATAATAGGGGCCTTTTCAAAAATAAGTTGGGAAAATATCTTCATGTTACGACCGGTGTCGGTTCAATGGACACTCCAATGAGGTGGGGAACAGACTCCGAGATAGTGATTTTGAAATTAAGGAAAAAATAGTTGATTCAATATACCTAAGTATATTACTTACTTCAATTAAACCATTATTTGGATACTATGATTTGTGAGGGATGCAATAAAAATAATAATGCTAATAATCTTTTTTGCATTGGATGCGGCAAATTGTTAAGGGATTACTCAATTAAACCATCGAATTTGGATTATTCTGGTGATGATGAAGACCTATTGGCCCAAGTGGCAGTGGAATTCGTGAAAACTATAGGACAATATGATAATCTGATGGGAGACTTTTCACAAGGAATAGATAACTCTTCTTTGAAGTTAAATGGCATAGTTGAAAAATCAGATAAATTTCAAATAACTCCAATGGAATTTGAAGTTAAGCTGATGGAAATTTTAAATGATTTGTCGGACTTGTTTGAGAATAATCTTGCTTCAATTCAGGATGTTTCATTTGAATTGCTTGAGTATTCAAACATCATATTCGAAATCGTCGCTAAATTTAAAGAAGATATATCTAAATTGGATGAAAGCCATTCTAATCTTATCAGGTCTATTGAAAGTATGGTAGAAACTTCAAAGATGTCAAAAGAATCTTTATTATCTATAAATATTGAAAACCCATCATTGGAATTTGAAAATTCAAAAGCACGATTTTCAAAAGACATAGATGAATTTGTCGTTTTCAATGAATCATTAAGTCGCGAATTAAAATATATTAAAGATAAGCATAAAAATAGTAATTGTATGTCACAGGATAACAAAAATCATTTTTGCATCTACTGTGGGGAGAAATTGGACCCCGGACAAAATTTCTGCTCTCAGTGTGGAAGGGAAATCTATCATGAGGGGCCTGTTGTCGAGCCGGTTTCTTCAAAATACGATGAAAGGATTGCCGATATAGAGCAGGAATATAATCTTAAACAACAAAGGGCACGGGAATTAGTTGAAAAACTATTCGATCCCACTCACATGGCTTACAATAAGTTTTCTTCTTCTATTGATAGGTCTAATCAATTATTCAACAACCAATTGGAAGTAACAAGAAAGATGGTTGAGCTGGATACTGACAACAATGAACTTGTTGAAAAGGAAATCGAGAATAAAATTAAGACATTGGAGGCTTTCATTGATAAGATGGAAGATCTGATTAATGAACTGGTTATTCATTTGAGTTCAAATAAGAAGGATAATGATGACATAAATAATCTTTTCAATGATATGGATGATTTGATCCGCTCTGTAAAAGACTACTAAATCATCTCTTCATACATTTTTTTCATTTTTAAGGAATCGACATCACGAAGAGGAGTTTCGCATATGATGTTTGCATTCCAACCGTTATCAATCAGATTTTCGAGCAAATCCCTAATATTCGGCCCGTATTCATCACTTTCATCCATGGTATGATGCTTCACTTCTCCGCCCTGCCCATATTCTATTGTTGTAAAGTGGCAATGCAGGATATCAATATCCAATCTGTCTTCAATAGTTGAAAAAATACAGTTGTAATCTTCTTTTTTAGTTAAAAATCCCCTTCCTCTTGCATGAACATGTGCAAAATCGATTGTAGGTTCGAAGTGATCAAAGCTAGCGCAGAGCTCAACAACTTCACTGACATTACCAAGCTGTGTTCTCTTGCCCGTAGTTTCTGGAGCGAAAGTAAAGTTTTCAATGCCTTCAGCTTCAAGCTCTTCAAACAAGCGGTTCACGGTATTTTTGGATATTTCCATAGCCTTTTGGGGTTTTCTGTTCATGTATGCTCCAGGGTGGAAAACCAATCTGTAGGCTCCCATCCACTCACCGGCACGGGCTGCGGCTATTAGGTGGCCAATGCTTTTATCAAGTTTTTCCTCTTCTTTTGCGCACAGATTAATGTAATATGGCGCATGCATGGAAACTAGAATGTCATGTTTTTGAGATTCGTCCTTTAGTGTTGTTGCCGCTTTTTCACCAATTCTCACTCCATAGGGAGATTGGTATTCATATGAATCAAGTCCTTCTTCATTGATGTATTTGGGGGCTTTATAAGCCGCGCCTTTATAGTCAACTGGACTTCCCGCAGGTCCAAAAAGTACTTTATGTTTCATTTAAATCGTTAAAAAAATAGTAAAAAGAGGGAATTTAGAAGATTCCCATAGCTTCGTTAGTTTTTGCAATTGATTTTTCGTTGTCACTTTCCATTTCTAGAAGTGCACGAATAGCATCAATGTTTTCAGGTATTACATCAGATTCCTGATGCACTGCTTGCATGTAGAACAATTCGTTTCCTACAACATTAACGGACTCTTTCCAAACTGGAATTTCGTATAAGTCATTTCTGCTTCTTCCAAGTTCTTTGGCATATTCCATTAATTCTGCAGTTGAACCTAATCCTTCTTCAGCAGAAACGATAATTACTCTGGAACGTTTTTCCAATGCTTCAAGAATGTCTTCAGTTTCCACATCATTGTTGATTTCAACCATAATGTTGTGTTGGTGCATTAAGGTAGTAGGTACGAGCAATGCCATGGTTGTAACGTCAATGCCTTTCATAACGGTCTGCACATCAGGACCGTGGTGAGAAGGTACTTTTGGAGGATTTGGAACAATTGCGTTGATTGGTCCTTTTTTGATTTCAGATGGGTCTGATCCTCTTCTAACCATTACTGCCCTTACTTTCTTAATGTCTGCAATTTTGTCGATTGTATGTAATGTACGGGTTAATCCAGTAGTGTTACATGAAACTACTCTGGTGTAGTCTGCACCGTATGAATCATCGTAATTTGAAATGGAGTTAAATGAAAGACCGGTCAGTTCATGGTCTTCTCCACCTTGATAAATTGCTTTAACGCCGGCTTTTTTATACATTTCAAGGTTTTGTGGTCCTATACTTCCAGGAGTACAGTCAACAACCACATCTGCTTCTTGAATCATTTCTTCAACAGTACCGGCTATTTCAATTCCAGCATCTTTGAATTGTTGTTCTCTTTCAGGAATTCCAATGTATAATGGATAGCCTTTTTCTTCAACAGCAGTTCTTGCTTCATAGTTAGGCCTAGTTTTACTAACACCTATTATCTTCATATCATCTTGAGCAGATACGGCATCTGCTACTCTTTTCCCGATGGTTCCATAACCATTAATAGCAACTGTTTTCATTTCAATCCCTTTTTATTTTATAATAATTTTTAAAAAGTTATTATATGATTTATGATTTGTCAGTTAAGTTATTTAAAATTTGATATTTAACTTATATAGCCCTTAGAACAAAACATAAAATATGGATTTGAATTTTAAAGTTGAAGGAAATGGCAAAACTTTGGTTTTAATTCATGGGCTTTCCGATAATTTGTTATACTGGGAATTTTTGGCATCTAATCTTAAAAAAGATTATCAGGTTATAAGAATCGATTTAAGAGGTCATGGAGAGTCTGAATTGGATGATGATGAAATTACTGCTGATAGTTATGTTGAAGATTTAAATGACCTTTTAGATGATTTAAACATTTCAAATGTTAATCTGATAGGGTTTTCGTTAGGTGGAGCTATTGCCATTGACTATGTGCTTAAATATCCTCATAAAGTGGATTCGCTTGTGATGATGTCAAGTTTTATCAAAACAGACAATCATCTGAAAAATATTTTTACTCAATTCAAGAATTCTTTGAATATTGGCTTTGAAGAGTTTTATGACCTAATTTTGCCAATGGTATTGTGTCCTGAGGTTATTAGTCAGAATCGTGAAGAATTGGATATGCTTAGAGAAATTGCTTCAATTACTGCAAATACTGAAGCATATATTAAGGCAATTGACGCTTTCATAGATTTCAACATTGAAAACGAGTTGTCGAAAGTTCATGTCCCGACTTTAATTTTGGCCGGAAAATATGATGATATTACTTTGTTGGATTCACAAAAGCAATTGCAGTGCCAAATCAAAAATTCTGAAATGGTTGTTTTTGAAAATGTAAAGCACAATCTTTTGGTTGGAAAGAATAATGAGAAAATCCTGAGCAGTTTAAAAAAATTTTATAAAAAAATAGAAATTAAGTAGAATGATTATTCTACTTTGAAGCCTGCTTCTTCAACAGCTTCATTAATGTCTGCATCGCTTACGTCATCAGACATTGTAATGGTTGTAATTCCGGTGTCTAAATCAGCTTTAGCGTCTTCAATTCCATCAACGTCTTTTAAACATAATTCTACAGCATTTACACAGGATGGGCAGTGCATACCCACAACTTTAATTTCTTTTTCAGCCATAATAAATCACCTTATTATCGATATGTATAGTTAGGTCATTGCTTTATTTAAAGTTTTAGTTATGCCTAACTTTCCTGATTTTTTGCAGTCTTTTTTTGATATTTTATATCTGACTAGTGTTGATGAATAGGCAATTACAATAAATGAACCGATATTATGGATTAAAGCACCTTCAATTGGATTCAAGTATCCTAATATTGCTAAAGCCATTGCAATAATGTTTACTGCTAATGAAAAAGCAATGCTTACATTTATTGTTTTAATTGTTTTTCTTGCGATTCCAATTAATTGGGGGAGGTCTTCGATATTGTCGTTGATTAATGCAATATCTGCAGCTTCAAGGCTGATGTCGCTTCCCATGTTGCCCATTGCTATTCCAACATTGGCCTTTTTTAGAGATGGGGCATCATTTATTCCATCCCCTATCATTGCTACTTTATGTCCCAAGATTTGCTCTTGGGCAATGTAGTTGGTTTTATCTTCAGGCAAGCAGTTAGATTTAACATTTCTAATTCTGATTTTCTTTGCAATGTATCCTGCAGTTTTTTCGTTGTCTCCGGTTAATAGTGTTGTTTTAATTCTCAGTCCTTTGAGATTTCTGATTGTTTGTTTGGAAGATTCCCGTAATGTATCTGCAAGATATACTTTTCCGATGATTTCTCCCTCTTTTGCAACATATATTACGATTTCGCCATTTTGAGGTTCATCACTGTTTTTTAAAGGAATATTTGCTGATTTTAATAATTCTTTATTTCCAGCAAGTATCATTGATCCGTTGATTGTTCCACTAACTCCCTTTCCAATGTGCATTTTAAAATCTTTCACATCAGCCAAATCATTATCATCATAATTTTTAACAATTGATTTTGCAAGTGGATGTTCTGATTTGGATTCAAGTGATGTGAGCAAATACATCATTTCTTTAGGGTTGTCTGAGATGATATCAACGACTTTGGGTGTGCCATGTGTTAATGTTCCAGTTTTATCAAATACTATTTCACTAATGTGAGCCAGCTCTTCAATAGATTCGCCATTTTTCACTAAAATTCCGTATTTTGTAAGATTTCCAATTGAGGCCATGATTGCAGTTGGTGTAGCCAGAACTAATGCGCATGGACAGAACACAACTAAAATTGTCACTGCCCTTATTATTTCAAATGTATATAAGTAAGTCAATACTGCAGCTATAAAAGCTATTACAACAATCATTGTAGCCCACTTGTCTGCTGTTCTGACGATTTTTGCGTTTTCAGGTTTAGCGGAATCAACCAATCTGATTAATTTTTGAAGGGAACTCTCTTGGCTGATTTTTGTTGTTTTCATTGTAAATGAACCGTAAAGATTGATTGTTCCACTATAGACTTCATCGTTTTCTTTTTTATCTACAGGAAGTGATTCTCCAGTCAATGTTGACTGGTCGATTGAAGTTTCGCCATTGACAATAACACCGTCTGTTGGTATGCTTTCACCTGGAAGCACCTTTAAGATATCTCCGACTTGTACATTTTCGACAGATATTTTTTCTTCAACTCCATTTTTAATTCTTGTTGCAATCTTGGGTGTCATTTTCGCAAGCTCTTCAATTCTTCCCTGAGTTTTTCTTACAGTGTATTCTTCTAAAAATCCTCCTATTGCCATGATTGTTGCAATTTCACCGGCCGCAAATACCTCTCCAATTATGATGGATGCTATAATAGCTATTGAAACAAGTAAATCGGCTTTTATATCAAATTCAGTTATCAATCCTTCAATACATTCTTTAAATATTGGTATTCCGCATAGTATGACGGCAATCCATGCAAGGTAGTCGAGAGATAGGATAAAACTACCAAAAACACTTATTGTGGAAATAATTATGAAGATAATATCTTGTTTTTCATCTATTGTAAAATTCATTTTAAACAGCCTCCCCTAGTCCAATATACCCTATGGGGTATAAACCTAATTTAAAAAAAATTAAAGTCTAGAGTAATATTCTAAAATTGATGAAATGTCACTTAATGCTTCATCTGCGTCTCCTTCTTTGATAGCGTTTTTAACACAATTTTCTAAATGCCCTTCAACAATGATTGATCCGACCTTATGTAATGCTGATTTTGATGCATTTACCTGCATTAATATCTGTTCGCAAGGAATATCCTCGTCAATCATACGGTCGATTGCATTTATTTGACCGATGATTTTTTTGAGTCTTCTATGCAAATTTTCACTATCCATGCATTCTTTCATAAGTTTCACCTCCTATACCATAGGGGGTATATGTTAGAAATAGTATATAAAGATTTGCATTTTTGAAAAAAAAATAAAAAAAAGAAAGGAGGAAAAAGCATAAAATTATGCTTGATTTTCCATTTCCTCAAATTTGGCCGGGAAGTATTCGTCTACTACATACTCGAGACCATATTTGGAGAAAGATTGCTGTTCTGCTTTTTTACCGATTTTAAGCATCTTTTTGATTTCAGTTTGCCAGAAATCAGTTTTATACCTTGGGTCTTTAGAGAGCTCTTTAAGTCTCATAACGTCAACATCTTTGAGTTTATCGGTTGGCAAATCATAATTGATAATGTCGGATGCTGTTACTCCAATGAATTTAGCGTCAGGAGTTGCGAGGTCATGATTAACATGAGCTAGTTTTGCACTTCCGGAAATAATTACCTGTGCAATGTGGAATCCCCAAGGGTCTCCGTCGTTACAGATGTATACAGGAAGATCAAGTTCTGTGTTTACTCTTTTAATGAATCTTCTTGTAGCACGTGCGGCTTGTCCTTTAAGCCCAACAATCAAACAATTGAATCTTTCATGAGCGTTCTCTTGAACTAACCTGTGGAACATTCCCATTGTTTCCACTGCCAATACTTTGTCTACATTATGGTCTAGGAAATCTACTTGGTCGATTGTTGGTGAAATGGTATAACCGGATTTTCCCATTTTTGAAGCGTTAACTTCCACTTCATCAAGTAAGGTAATGTCTCCATATACTGATGCACCGTCTTCTTCCGGCATTAAGCCCAAATCTTCACGAGTAGTACCAAGTGTTACTTCTAAATCTTCCCCAACAATGTTTGATTCTTGTTGGTTTTTAAAGCTGATTCCCCAACCTTCGGAAACATAATACATTTCCCTGATGGTAGCTGTTTTTTCACGAGCCACTAAGTCTTTACAGAAATTGGCAACATAAACCATTTGACCTAATTTTCTGATTTGCTTTACATTTCCTAAAGATCTTCTACCGTATCTATCACCTAAGACATAGTATCTTTTAGCATCATCATAAACGATGTTTCCAGTACCTCTTGAAGGAACTTTAATGTTAGGAACTTTGTTTTTTTCGATTTCTTCAATAATTTCAGCACCTAAACCTTTAAGCTTGTTGTAGGTGTATTCTTTCCTAAGTTCTTTGTGTGATTTGCCTTCTTTTTTTGCTTCAGCCATTTAATCACCTATTCGTCCTCAAATTCATCAACATCATCCTCAACGAAGTTGTCTAATGTGGAATTTCCTGATTCAACAGCATTTCCAAATTCATCAACTTCTTCCATGATGATTGCATCAAGTTCTTCTTCTTCCTCTTCATCTTCAACTTTTTCACCAAGCAGTTCCGCAAGAGCTCTTTTTGTAACTTTTGCTAAAACTTCCTGATATTCAGGAACTCCGGTTTCACCAAGTTTCGCAGCTTCTTCAATAATCACTGGAACGTAATCTTCAAATATTTTAGAACGTTTTTCTTTTTCTTTCGCTGCTCTTTTAGCTCTGATATGTTTTTGAAGTTTACGAGCTAATTTCATGGTAGCTTGTCTGATTTCCTGAACGATTTCAGGTTCTGGTGATACGCTTTGTTTACCAGTTGAAAGGTAAGGTACTTGTGTTGAGATAATATTTACAAATAATGTCAATGGAGTATTATCCATGTCTCTAAGGCCGTAACGTTTCCAGTCAATACTTTTAAGAGCTTCTGTAATAGCACAGCTTCCTGCATCAAAAGTCAATGGAACTCTGTTTGCAAATCTCATTATTTCAGATTTTCTTTGTTCACTAACGACCCTTCCAGCATTTCCTCCATAAGCAAGTCCGGCTTCAATAATAAATGAAACACCACCTGCATAGGTTACAGGCTTTCTTGTTATTGTCGCAACAAATTCTGGTTTAAGGATTTGTTTCATACCTTTTTCAACTTGTTCGGATCCGATTGGTATAAGTCCGTCAGTAGGCGGAGCCATGAATTTCATTTTCTTAAAGCAGTGAACAATAGCTTCCGCTTCTTGGAATGTCATGTCTTTCGGACGTTTGTTCATGTCAATTCCAGTAATTTCTGCAATTTCATCAACCCTTTTATTTGACATTCTGGACATTGAAGAAGTTAACATACTTTTATATCTTCTGCTGTCAGTGTTTTTAGCCATTGTCATTAAATCGTCAGCGCTTACACCTTTAGGGTGAGGAAGTACTTCTTTTGGTTGCACTGGCACTACATCTGCTGCTCTTTTGAATATATATTTGTGTCCTGAAGGGTCCCTGAATGTAATTTTAGCGTGAGGGTTTCCAATCATTGTTCTTCTGATATATTCAAATGCACCTTGTTCAGCTAAAGAGTAAGAAACATCTTTGAACTGCAATTCAATACATACTCCAGTACTTTCAGCAGGATAATCTTCCCTTTCCATTAAAATTCCACGGTTGTTTTCAACGTCCATTTGGAATTTCATTTTCACTCCTTTAATTTCATCTCCGTCTTTATAGCATGAAATTACGCGAGCAGGTTTACCTGTAGTCATTTGTGATAAAAGTACACATCCACTACAACCTAATCCTTGTTGTCCTCTGGATTGAATATTTCTGAATTTTGATCCTGCAAACATCATACAATATACTTGCATTACATAATCTTCAGGAATTCCAGGTCCGTTATCCTTATGTCTTAAAATATAATGTTCTTTATCGATACGTTTTAGTTCAATATCAATATCCGGTAATATTCCAGCTTCTTCACATGCATCAAAACTGTTTGTAATCAGTTCGTGGAATACAATAGTCAATGAACGAATCTTACCAGTAAATCCAAGCATCTGCTTGTTTTTTCTAAAGAACTGGGATGGGGTCAATCTCTGAAAATCTTCTTCCCAATCAAGTCCTAATTGTTCTGGTTGAGCCAAAATTTTTTCCTCCTATAACATATATGTTTAAAGTTATCATATTTCCTATATTTAAATTAAGCCAGAGAGCATTTGGTAAGTAATATTTTTTCAGTACCCTATCTAACTTGTATAATAATATGGTAAAATAATAATTTAAAACTTGTAGAAATAATAGTATTTGTACTATGTTATCTATATATGTTGGTTAAAGTATATAAGGTTTTACTATATTGCCTATAATTTTTATAGGTATCTTTCATTAAAATTGATTTGTGTTTGTAATATTTCTTTGATGTTGAATTAAAAACGGTTTTGTATAAATTGTTATGTTAGCAAAATAAGTAAAAAAAGTTAGGAGTTTTCACTCCTAGAAATGTTTTTCGTCAAATTCAATGCCTTCCTTGAATTCAATCTTATCTTCTTCGATTCCAACAAGTTCATTGAATTCCTTTCTTTTCAAATCTTCTTTTTTATGTTCCAAAAATCCGTAAACGGACTTGTGTCTTGATCCGTTCAGAATCATTTCAATGGCTTCTTTTGCAATCATGATGTTGTCCATCTCACCAATCAATGAAACGGTTTTTCCATAAACCGCCATATCCACTTCTGCCATTTCCATGATTATTTCACGGGTCTTGCCGTCCTTTCCTATAATTCTTCCTTTGTGTCTTGCAAGGGCTTTTTTGGATTTGCCTATGTATAACGGTAAGCTGATTACTTCTAGATAAATGTCATCGCTGATTAATTTGAGTGCAACTTCAGGATTGAATCCTCTTGCCACTGCCTTAACAATATGATTTGCATTCCAGACTCCCAATGGGTCTTCCATATCTTCTCTAGGTGTGATATAAACTGTGCCTTCATCACTATCAATGTCCAAAATGGTTCCAGTTGCTTTTTCAATGGACTTTTTAACGTTACCATTGCTTCCAATTAATGCCCCTACTCTATTTTGAGGTATTTTTAAATAATCTGTTTCTGGCATAATTTTTCACCTTTATTTTTAATTAGAATTAATAATAGTTATTTAATCGAAATTATTTAAAATTTAGGATTAATAATAATCTTAAATAAAAAATTATTGGGAAAGGATAGGTTTTCCTTTAAAATTAGTTAGTTATTTTGTATGTCCTTGGGGCCTCTCAACAATTAATAAGAAAAAAGAGTAGATGAAATATCATTTACTTGACTTTAATGCTAGATTTTATTGTGTCTTTTAGGTAAGTAATTTTGACAGTGTATGTTTTACCCTTTTTGAGCTTTTTGATAATTTTTTTATTGAAGGTTTTTTGTGCAATACCTTTTTTATTGGTTTTTACCTTGTAGGTTTTTCCGTTGAATTTGAAGGTTATCTTTTTTCCTTTTTGGAGTTTTCCGTTGATTTTAAGCTTAGCTTTTAAGGTAAATTTCTTACCAGTCTTTTTGACGGTAACTTTACTTGCCTTAAGCACATGTTTTACGGTAATGGTGTTTTTGTAGGTTTTGCCGTTGAATGTAGTTTTGATGGTGTATTTTTTAGGAGCCCCAGTTATTTTAATTTTTGCGATTCCTTTTTTGTTTGTTTTTACGGTGGTTGTTTTCCCGTTAATTTTGAATTTTACGGAAGCTCCGCTGACAACTGTTTTACCATCGGATGAAACCACTTTTACGCTAAAGTAAGACTTGCTTGCATAATCTACTTTAATGTTTTTATTGCCCATTATCTTACATATTTTCAAGTTTAATTTTACAGTAAGCTTATTTTTGTAGGTTTTGCCATTGTGGGTAGTTACTACATTATAGGTACCTGGGGCATTTGTTATTTTTACTTTAGCTATTCCATCATTGTTTGTTGTTGTGCTAGTTGTTTTGCCGTTGATTTTGAAACTGACTTTTTCACCTGCACCAACTGGGCGGCCGTCATCGGTCACGACTTTAACACTAAAGTAGGATCCGCTACCATAATCAACAGAAATGTCTTTGTTGTCTATGATTTTAGTATCATCAACCACAGTGTAGACTTTAAGACAAACGGTTTTGTTTAATGGAGCAAAATCAATCCAGCTGCTACCTTTTTTACTTACTAAAGATGTACCATTCAAGTAATGCATTCTTGACCATGCCTGATAAGGAACGGCATTGCTTTTAAATACTACTTTGAATTGGTCTTCTTTTTTAATTGGAATGTACTTATTTAAAACAATTGTTCTAAAACCTGCAAATTCACTAATTCCGCTTTGTGAATGTACCTTATTGCCATTTACAAAAATGTCAAATGAATAGTCGATTCCAGACTCATTGAAGTAGGTTCCAACGGCACCAATCAACTCATCATACTTTGATGTAAATTCATTTGAATAATAAGTGTAGTTTCCATCAAAACCCGCCAAGCCGGTAAGGTCTGTCTGATAGTTGACATGATAATCAATTGCATTCTCAAAGATATAGGCTATTGCAACCCTTTGGGGCGCAATTGCATAGTAATCTATTTGCGGGAAATTGGTGTAACTGTTTTGGTCGAAACCGCTCAAGGAATCCTTGGTTATCCAAGCACCTTTATTGTCATTATGGCCGGCAACATTGTCGTCCCATCCTATGAGTGTAATGAAATGTGTGTCGTGATCCATAAGGGAAATGTCCTCGCCTTCAGTTGGTATTTCATCTTCAGGTTCATTTACATACTTTTGGACAGCGACTGCCCCATATTTCAGTATGGCTCTCTTTAATTGATTTATGGTGTCATCCGTTCCGGTATAGATGAACGCGGCATCCTGAACGTGAATTCTCTCAACATCCATATCTGTATCGGCAATCATTCCGCGGTCATCATATGCGCTGTCCATGGAAAGAACTCCATACCAGCTTAATGCATAGCCTAAACCGCTGTATGAAAAGCCGGTTAGGCTATTTCTTAAATCTCCGACATTATAATATTTCAATTGTAGTTTTTGAGCATAGTTTTGCGATAGGTTGTATGCGATTCCGGTTGATTTGAGAAGGCTGGTTTCCAATGATGCCACTGTAGCAAATGCCCAACAGTCATCATTGTCTCCCTGTATTTTTCCAGGTGTTGTCCATCCCCAGTCACGTGCATCAAACTTGGATGGGAGCTCATCAACAATTATCTCATTGTCTGTTAGATTAATCTTGATTCCTTTGTTTTCAACAGAAACAATATAATCCTGATTGTCCATCAGGAAAATATCGTCATTTTTCTCGATGTTTTCTAATTTTGAATCGCTTGCAAAGTCTGCATAAACAGCAACTCCTCCATTATCAAAGGTGGAATCTGAGAAGTGTGCCTCAACATCATGGGCATAAATTGCATTTGCTGAATTGAAAGGTCCATCAATAGCCTTATTGTCCTTGAAATTGGATTCTTTTATTGTCAGCTTGTGCTTGTCAAAATATATTGCTCCCGCATTTTCAGCGGCAGTATTGTTTGTGAAATTTGACTTGCTGATGTTTAAATTAGTCCAGGATGAGTAAATTGCACCTCCTTCGAAGTTTGCAGTATTGTTCATGAAATTACACTCTAGGACATTTAATGTTCCGCCTAAAATGGATATCGCTCCTCCAAATTTGGCTCTGCAGTCAGTGAAATTTGAATTGATGACATTCATGGTTTTTGGAATATTATGGGCGGCGGAATCCAGATCAATGTGTATTGTTCCACCATTGTTGCTGCATGAAAGATTGGTAAATATACAATCTTTGAATAAAATTGGATAATTTCCGCTATTTGAATAGTCTGGGTCATCCGAATAGATATTCGCGAAATATTTTCCGAGAATCGCTCCTCCACTTAAATTGGAATATGCATTTATGAATTTTGAATTTATGATTTCAAAGCGGTCGCCCTTGAATTCAATCATGGCTCCATTTTTATAGGTGAAGTTTTCAAAAGAGGAATTGTTAATAATCAGCTGCCATCTGTTGACTAGAATCGCTGCGCCATTATTGTGGTTTCCATAAAATCTTGAATTGTTGATGATTGTACTTGAATAGTCGCCCCTTATGAGATGGTTTGCTTGGTTTGAATAAAAACTGCAGTTATTTGCAATGAGGCGGGCATCGGTATATGTTACAATAATATCCGCATTTGTGTTATTGAAGTCTGTAAAATTAACATTGTTTAATGTAAGTTTTCCCTGTGTTTTTAAAGTGGACTGATTATAATTCCTAAAGGTTAAATCATTAATGATAATTTCTCCTTCCTGGTTTTCAAAATTAAGATATGCTCCACTTCCTGCGCCATCAAGGACGTGATTGTTACCATTGAGCACAAATTTATTTTTATCTACAGAAATCAGTGTAAACCCCCATTCTGTTAAATTGTCTTTATCAATGCTTTCATCGAATTTATAGTCATGAGTGAGGTTGAGTTCTTCTTTGGATTGGTTAATTTCTGTAGCGAGGGCTGTAAAGGATGATTCGTCTTCAGGACCGCTTTTGATATTATCAGTTTTCGAAACGCCTAAAATATCTTCAATGCCCTCTGAATTCAGATTAGAATTTAACTCTATTGAATCTTGAGTTAATTCCCTATTTGATTGATAATCATTATCCTCAGTAATATTAGATTGGATTTCGCTTGCCGAAACGGCCGTAATGCTGAATAAAATAGAGATAATAATTAAAAATACAAAAAGTTCAGATTTGATTTTCATTTCGCTTCACCTATTGAATTTAAAAATTATTAGAATTATTTAAAAAAGATTAAGATTTTTAATTATACATTTAATTTTCTAAAAATTTTTTTATATAAATTTATATATTTTTTTAAGGAATTTCCTGATTGATGTAAAGTATTTCATATCAACTTACATTATCGAATAGGCAATATTCAAAACTAATGGCTGTTTTTTGTTTTAAAGTTCGAAATTGAAGCTTACTGCCGTAAATTTCATTCCGCTATCTCTGATTTTTTTAGATTTTATCTCAACGTCCCCGTATTGCTTTAAAAAGGAATTGATCTCTCTAGAAATGGAGTCGTATTTTCTTCTGTCATAAACCCTGTAATTTCCCATGAATTTAACTGTATCATTTTTGTTCAGGACATTTACTCTGTCCAACCTAAAGGATTCGTCATTTTCCTCTAAAACAGAGTTTATTTTCTCTACAATCTCTACTTTGATTTTTTCTTTTTCTTCACTGCTGATTATGATATCATCTTCCATCTATTGTCCGCGGTGCTTTTGCATCCCACAAGAAGTTTAGTGCATAAATTTAAGTTTATTTATATGACATGTTATATTTCATTATTGTTATAATTTATTTGGGAGATTTAGTATGATAAGTGATAATTGAATTTAATGTGTTTTTGCAATGTTTGTTAATGTAATGTTTAAAACACCGGCGCAACATATTCCCAAACTTCTTCAAAACTAGTTTTAACACCGAGTTTGGTATATTCCCTTACAAGGGTGTTGATGTCCCTTTCAAGAAGTTCCTTTGAAATCGGATTGTCCAAAACCACGGATTGTGAAACGTCAATGATTACTGGTTCTTCATCTTTATTTAGAATATTGTAATTGGATAAATCCCCGTGAACCAGTTTTGCTTCATTCACGAATAGTTTCAGATTTACAAGCAGCTTGTTGAAAAAATCCTCAGGGTCTTTTGGGGGCTGGTTTTTGGCCGGCTGTGCAGGATTTCCATCCTCATCGCCAATAAATTCAATAAGCAATACATTGTTTGAGCTTGTAATCGGATGGGGTACATTTACTCCCGCAGATTCAAGTCTAGTCAAGTTCTTGAATTCTTTTGTAACCCAGGAATAGATTATCTTCCTTTTGTTTTTGGTCTTGATGTTGAATCTCGGGTCCCCCTTAAGGTAGTAATCCATCTTCTTAAAATCAGATGTGGCGATTCTGTAAATCTTAACGGCCACGAATTTTTCATCATCGGTAATGCCCGTAAGCACATTGGCTTCCTTTCCTGTGCTTATTGCACCGTTTAAAATGTCAATGTATCCTTGATTAGCTAATTTGTATAATGTTTCTAGAGTGATCTTGTCGAAAATCTCATTCCCTGTTTTTCTATCGGAACTGTCCTTTTTTCTCTTTTGGGAATGCAGTTTTTCATGTTTCGCATCTGCTTTAGCTACTTTAGGATCCATTAAAATCAAAAAAATAGGTATTGAGACTACATTTTAAGGTAGCCTTTTCTTTCAAGCCAATTGGATTCTGTTTTTGTGTATCTCCAGATTACATCGGCCTTTTCATCAGATTGGAAATCCCATGGCTTTACAAGGATTACGTCTCCTTCACGAATCCAAATACGTTTTTTCATTTTTCCAGGGATTCTGGTCATTCTTATATGTCCGTCGGCACAGCGGACTTTTAATTTTCCATGTCCCATAATTTGTTCAACTATTCCAGGAATCTCCCCTTTCTTGGGAGTCCTTACTCTTCTGTATTCTTGTTGTTGATTTTGATTAGGTCTAGACAAATACTCTCCTCCGAAATAATAATACATTTCTCCATATGATTAAATTATTTATATATTTATCAATATATTATATATTAATTTATGGTATTTTATATAAGTGGTGATTATGGGAACTGAATTTTTAAAAATTAAGGAATGTGATGAAGCTATTGATATTATTCAAAATTTATTCGATGAATATTTAAAACCACAAAGTGAAGAAATTCCAGTTACTGAAGCTTATGGAAGAATTTTATTTGAGGATGTTTATTCAAGAATGGACTTTCCGCCATTCGACAAGGCACTGAAAGACGGTTTTGCAATACTTGCAGAGGACAGTTTCGGTGCTTCAGAAGAATCCCCAAATACCTTGGAAGTAATTGATTTTTTAGAGGCAGGTTCAACAACAGACAAGATAGTTGAAAAAGGAAAATGTATTGAAATCAGCACTGGCGCTGCGATGCCAGAAGGTTCAGAGTCTGTTGTAATGGTCGAATATGCGGAAAAATTTGATGATAAAGTTAATTTATTGACTACCGCAACTCCTGGCCAAGATGTTGCCAAAAGGGGGTCTGACATTGAAGAAGGAAATCTGATTCTTAAAAAAGGCGATTTTTTAAATCCCGGCAAGATTGGGGTTTTGCTTTCACAGGGTTTTGAAACAATCGAAGTCTACAAAAAACCGAGTGTTGGTGTAGTGTCATCCGGAAATGAGATTACCCTTCAAGGCCAAGACTTGCCATATGGTAAGATTTACGATGTAAATGGTGGAATGATTAAAAACGATGCTATTTCCTGCGGTGCAGATGCCAAATTTTTAGGCGTAATGAGGGATGACTATGATGAGGTAAAGGAAAAAATTACAAAATCCCTTGAAGATGCAGATATTTTGCTTTGTTCCGGCGGAACTTCAGCAGGTCTGGGGGATGTCCTAAAACATGTTTTGGATGAATTGGGTGAAGTCTACATCCATGGAATTTCAGTCCAGCCGGGAAAGCCAACCATTGTTGGGGTTATTGACGGCAAAATAATTATTGGCCTTCCGGGAAATCCTGTATCCGCTTTGATGATATTCAATGCATTTGTGGCAGAACCATTGACTAAACTGGCAGGCATTGAAAAGGACTTTGAACTTAAAACAGTTAAAGGAGTAATGACTCGCAGAATCCATTCTCCTGTTGGAAGAATGCAATATCAACTTGTAAAAGTTGATGGAGAAGATGTAAATCCAATATTTAAGGATTCAGGAGCAATATTTTCCCTATCAAGTGCTGACGGTTATGTGAAAGTTCCAAAATCTGTTGAACTTTTAGACGAAGGGGAGCAAGTAGAAGTTTATTTATTTAATTAGGATAATATTTTTAAGTAGGTGTAATTATGGATTATGAGGTAAAAGTAATTCCAGAACAAAAATTAGGAGTCATTAACTGCAAGACTCCAATTGAAGATTTAGATATATTTCTTTCCATGTTAATGGGTTGGGTTGAAGCAAAGGAAATAGAAACTGATGGTGAACCGTTCATTGTTTATTATTCACCAAGGCATGAAGTCAACGAAGGCGATGTAGTTTATGATGTAAGCATTGCAATCAAAGAGGATGCTGATGAATATGATAGGATTCGTGTTGTTGACATGATTGAAAACAAAGTTTTGGCCGGAAAGCATTTCGGTCCGACTGACAATATTTTAGATACTTACGCTGAATTGGTTGATGTTGCTCAAGCTAACCATTATGATATTATCGGATCACCTAAAGAAGTTTTAATCAAAGGTGTCCACAATTGCGATAATGAAAACGATTTCATAACTGAAATTCAATTACCTATTATCGAAATGTAGGTGTTTTAAATGTCTAAAGAAGAATTTGATATAGATAAAGAAATTGAAAAATTATCTCGCAAATCCAATATTAACATGAAAAAATCAGAAGATTCTTTTGAAAATAGGCTAAAAAGATTAGATAAGGATATCGATGAGGTAATGAATAGGAAAATTAAGGCATTTGATGATTCTAAAGAATTAACTTCTGAGTATTTGACTATTGATTATACTCAAGATGCAATTGACAGATATAGAGAAAAATTAAAAAAGATTTAATTTTTCTTTTTTTTAATTTTGCCCGACAACCCTTAAGTCGTGAACTAACAATTTTGGTAAGATGAATGAACCATATTGTTTTATTTCTGAGTTCAGACCTTCTACTTTTTTCATAATTTCAAAGATATTTCCAGAAATCATAGCCTTATTGATAGGATCAGTCAATTCACCATTTTCGATTTTGAATGCATTGCTCGCTTCAACTGAAAAGTCTCCTGAAATCGGATTTGCAGTATGTGCGCCCAAAACACTTGTTGTTAAAACACCCTTGTCTATTTCTTCCAAATCTTTCATTTCGCTAAATTTAAACTCCAGATTTGTAGGTGCAATCATTGGTGTTGTCAAATATGACCCTCTAAGTCCGTTTGAAGTTGTTTTCACACCAACCTTATTTGCAGTATAGATGTCATAAATAAATGAATTCAAGACACCCTCTGTTATCAAATCGGTTTTTTGGCTAACGCTACCTTCGCCATCACATTTGGAAGTATACATTCCCTTTTCTAGAAGTGAATTGTCAGTTAATGTCAATTTTGGACTTGCAATTTCGGTGTCCATCTTATCTTTTAAAATTGACCTTCCCCTCATTACATTTTCACCGTTAAATGCTCCAATGAATGTTTGTAAAAGTCCGGTGGCAGCGTAATAGTCAAGCACAACACTATAGTCATTTGTTTCGACTGGTTTTGTATCAAGGGATTTTTTTGCTAGGTCACACACCTCATTAGCTAATTTTTCCCCTTCCAAATCGAAAAATCTTGAAGATTGGGAGTTATAGGCGGTTGCAATCTTCCCGTCTTTTTGCAGATTTACAGATATTCCAATGCCGAATCCAGTTCCTTCGTCTTCTATTGAAACGCCATTTGAATTTAAAAGGAGTGATCTTCCTTCACTTGCTGAAAATCCAGCTCCTGTTACTTCGCATCCGGTTTCCAAAGCAGTATCAATGGTTGTTTTTAGGAATTCAATTGATTCGTCGAGACTTAAATCATTGAATTTTTTGTCATATACATCTTCTATTTTCGGAATCTTTTCAACTTCCGCAAAGGCGTAGTTTTCATCAACCTTATTTAGTTTGGTGTTTTCAACAGCCTGCTTTGCAGTTTCAGCGATTTTTTCCATATTGGAAGTGAATGCAAAACCGACTTTATTGCCTTTAATTACACGAATTCCCACTCCACGCTCTATCTCTTCCTTAGCGAAATTCAATTCCTCTTTCAGGGAATCCAATTGGATGGATTTTGATTCGTCAATATAAATTTCATAAGCATCACAATCGTTTTCAATTGCCTTTTTTGCTTCCTGTGCCATTTCATATATCATATTATCACTATAATGCAAATTTTTCAATAGCTTCGGCGACTCCATCGCCGTAAAGTCCTTTACAGGTATATGTGCTGATTTCCTTAAGTTTATCTTCAGCATTACCGACAGCTATTTTATATCCTGCTTCTTTTAAGAAATCTTCATCGTTTTGGCTGTCTCCAATCGCCATTACATTTTCCATGTTTATTCCGTTTCTTTCACATAGATACCTTAGTGAAGTTCCCTTATTCACGCGCTTATCAGTAATGTGTAGTGCAAAACCGCTATCATAGATTTCAAGCTGGTCTAAGTATTTAAAATCTTTAAGTGCTTCTTCAAGTTCTTTTCTCTCTAAAGTCTTATAGAATACGGTTTCTGTCAATCTGTACATGTTGTCGTGGGAGGCATGTTCGTCGAATTTTTCACCTAATTTTTCTTTCAGGTGATTTTCAGCCGAGGTTACAAAATCTCTTTCAACTAATGTTTCAACAGCGTTGTTGTTTTCACCTTCTTTAAAAACGACTCCTCCGTTTTCACAGACAAGCCCTCCGCTACATCCAATTAGCACTTCAGTTGCATATGCGTAATTTACAACATTCCCAGTAACGATTATTGTAGGTATTCCCGCCGCTTCTGCTTTTCTTAAAGCTTTAATTGCGGATATGCAAATTTGTCTTTTATCGTCTGTTATTGTTCCGTCAATATCTACTGCAATTGCTTCTACTGTCATATTATCCTCTTGAATATCTATGTGCGATGTTGCATGTACCTTCTTTACTTACCATACATGCTCCGATTGGGTGTAGAGGGTTACATGCTTTTCTAAATAATTTACAATCTTCAGGTCTTGCAAGTCCTCTTAAAATTGGACCACAAATACATCCTTTTGGAGCTTCATTAACATCTTTAACTTCAATGTCGTATTTTTCGCGAGCGTTAAAATCACTAAATTCATCTTTTATTTCCAGAATGGAATTTGGAATCTTTGGAAATCCTCTCCATTCCCTTGAGGTTACATCAAATACTTGGTCAATCATGTCCTGTGCAATAACATTTCCTTCTTCTTTAACTGCTCTTTTGTATTCATTTTCAATTTTCGGTGTTTCGTTTTTAATCTGTCTTAAAATCATGTAAACAGACATTAATATGTCTAATGGATTAAATCCTGCTACAGTTTGGGGGATTCCAAAGTCAGTTGAGAAGTATTCGAATGGTTTTGTTCCGATTATTGTGCATACATGTCCAGGTTGGATTAGCGCATTTAGACTTGTTTCTCCGGAATTTATTAAAAAGTCAATTGCTGGAGGTATTAACCTGTGGCATGAAAGTACTGAGAAGTTTTCAGGAGGTGTGGCTAATAATTCTGCTGCAGTTGTTGGGGCGGTAGTTTCAAAGCCTGCTGAAATGAAAGCGACATCATTATCTTCCTTTTGCGCTATTTCAATAGCTCTATTGATTCCGTATACTACCCTAACATCCCCTCCTTCAGCTTTAGCATCTGCAAGAGATCTTTCAGAACCAGGAACTCTTAACATGTCTCCGAAGGTGGTTATTGTAACTCCCCGGTCAATAAGTTCCAATGCTTCATCGATTTCACGTGAAGGCACAACACAAACTGGACATCCGGGACCTGCAATGATTTCCACATCGTCTGGAAGCAGACTTCTTATCCCATTTTCCATTATAGTATGTTCATGTGAACCACACACGTGCATTATTTTAACAGGTGTAGCTAATTCATTTATTTTTTCTATAAGCTTTTGTGACATATTTTTCATATTCATTTTAACACCGAAGATTTAATAATATATTATAGATATATTTAATATTGGATTAATTAAATTTTATTGTAATTTTTAAGGGATAGACATGTTTAACAATAATAAAATTTTAGTAGTTATTCCAGTTATTGATGATTTGATAGGAATTCCTAGAAAGCATATCCGTTTAATGAACAATAAACCATTGATTTCTTATTCTATTGAAATTGCTAAATCATCACAATATGTTGATGATGTTGTGGTAACTACTGATGATTCTGAACTTGCATTGATATCTGAAAGATTTGGAGCGAGCGTCATTAGAAGATCCGGAGATTTGGATAATGATGGCATATCTCTTGAGTCAGTTATTTATGATGCAATGGTTCAAAAAGAAAAGCTGGCTTTTGATGAGTATGATATTGTAATCATTATCCGGCCTACTGCACCTTTGCTTAAAGCAACTACTTTGGATAAAGTAATAGAAAAATTTGAAGACTTTGCTATTGAAAGCGTAATTGGATGTGTTGAAGATTCTCATTTAAGTTGGGGATATGATGAAGCTAATGAGAGATATTTCCCAAATTATATTGGAAGACTTAAAGAAGATTTGCCGAAATCTTTTAGAGAATCTGGAGCCATTATAGCTAGCCGCAGAGGATATATTCATGAGGATTCATATCTTGGTTCAAATATAGATTTAATTGAATTGTCCCGTGAAGAAAGCATTAATATAGAAAATTATGATGACTGGCTGGTTGTAGAGAATAACATTCAAAAGAAAAGATGGGCATTCATTGTTAATTCGGATAACGAGATTAGCAACAGGCCTATTTATAACTGCTTGTCAATGGCTTCTAAGCTGATTTCTCATGATTTAATTATTCTTTTAGATGAAAATTATGAGTCCGGCATTAAGATAACTAAAGATTATGGCTTTGATTATAAAGTTTATGATGGATTTGGAGAATTATTTTCTATTTTAAAGGAATTTAATCCGCAAATTGTTGTTAATGACATACAGGACACTTCTGAAGATTACATGGCCACTTTGAAGAATGAAGGTTATTTTGTTGTCAATTTTGATGATTTGGGTGTTGGAATAGATTATGCCGATGCGGTATTTGATCCGTTATATGAACATGACTTGAGTGAAAAAAATGTTTTTTCAGGTTATAAGTATTATGTTTTAAAAGATGAATTTTATTTCCAGCCCACTAAAGTAATTACTCAGGATGTCAGTAATGTTTTGATTATCTTTGAAGGAAGCGATCCCAATAATCTTTCCGAGTTATTTTTAAGCGCAATTCTTTCCACAAATTATGAAGGTAAGATAAATATTATATTGGGCAGAGGATATGATAATATTGAAGGATTGATTTCTAAATATGAATCTAATCCGTTAATCCAGATTTATCAAAATGTATCTGATGTTAGTGAGTTCATGTTTAAGGCAGACATCATCATTACTTCTGCCAGTAAGATGATGTATGATGCATGTGCACTGGCCGTTCCAACAATTTGTGTTTGCCAAAATGATTTGGAAAAGATGCATGTCTTTGCAAACGCAGACAACGGCTTTATAAACTTAGGCATGAGTGAAGAATTAACTGAACAGGAAATTGCTACTCAATTTTCAAATTTAGTTAATAGTCATGAACTTAGAATTCAAATGAACAATAAAATGAAGAGAATAGACTTAAGACACGGATTTGAGAATATTAAATCAGTTATCCGTGAAAGATATGTTCTTTTTAAAATGGGAGAGACAAATGAATATCTTTAAGAAATATCCTTTTTTAATCGCGGAAATTAGTTTTAATTTCTATGACCTTGCTCGAAAAGATGAAAGTCCATATTTGGATGTTGCAAAATTGCTAATCAAAAAAGCTAGAGACTGCAGTATTAATGCAGTTGATTTTCATGTTGGCGATTCTGAATTTCTGCATTGCAAATTCGAAGAGGATTCATTAAGCCCATCCGATGAGTTAAGTTATGAGGATTATATGCAAATCTCAGGCTATTGTAAAGAATTGGGTCTTGTTTTCATCATAACTCCTTCTGATTATGATGATGTGGACAACTTAGATGAGTATGTTGATGCTTATAAAATCGCTTCCAGCGATTTGACCAACATTCCATTCATCAGACATGTCTCCAGTAAAAATAAACCGATTATATTGTCTACTGCAGCTGCAACAATAAAAGAAATTAAAGATGCTATTGATGCTATTGAAGACGAATCAAATTTTAAAATTGCATTGATGCATTCAGTTTTATCATATCCTACAAGCTTGGAAGATGCTAATCTTTTAATGATTAAGGATTTGGCGGAGTCATTTGCTGATTATGATATCGGGTATTGCGATTATACAATCCCTGATAAAAACATGTTTGTTTTAACAACAGCCTATAACTATGGTGCTGTAGTTCTGGAGAAATATTTCACATTGGATAAATCTTCAGAGGGTCATGAATTTTCGATGGATGAAGAGGATGTTTATATTTTCAGATTGAATACTCAGGTTTTATCTAAAATTAATGGTTTTAGAAATAAACAACCTTTGATTTGCGAGTCTTTTTCAAGAAGAAATGTTAGAAAATCTATTGTTGCAAAAAGAGATATCAAAAAAGGCGAAACGATTGAAATATCTGACATTGAGTTTAAAAAACCTGGAACCGGCATATCCCCATCTGATATTGATGAGGTAGTGGGTAAGGTAACAATCGAAGACATTGAAAAAGGATCCTTATTAAATTATGATGTTCTATCTTAAAAGATTTAATTTAAAATAAAAAAAGAAAAATTAAATTTCTGAAGAACAATCTGCGGCATATCTGTTAATTAAAACAGCACATTTGTCAATTGTTTCAGAATCTAATTTTATTGTTGCAGTTTGGATTTTGTTTAATAATTCTTCAATAAACAGGTCTTCATCGGTTAAAGGCATATTTATAACAACTACTTCGTTATTTATAAAACCTACTAATGGTTCAACAAAACAGTTTTTAATGTTGTTGTCATTGAGGAAATTAATTAAATCTTCACCTAAACTTAATGCTTTTTGTTTAACTTTATTGTCTTGTGAAAATTTAGCTTGTTTTGTAGTATATCTAAATCTTCTCATATTTCCAGAAATTGGAATCTCTTCAATTTTTTCTTCATCCAATTCACTTGATCCAATCAGATTCAGATTTTCATTTTCTGATTCTAATCTGAGTTTTGGAGTGTATTTTTGTGAAAGCAGAGCATAAATTCCAGTTGGGCCTATAACTACATGGTTAATACCTGAATTTGAAGTAGGAGTTTTAACATTATAGAATACGTAATATTCATCAGAAAGAGTTAACAAATGTTCTCTGATAATTCTTGTTCTTTCTTCAGTTTGTTTCACGTCTCTAGTTTTATAAATTCCATAACATAAGATAATTACTCCAATAAATAATGCAATAATGCCTATGCCACTATTTATAGTTAATATTTCAATTATGCTCAAAATGAAGATAACTGCACCGATAATAATAATTGTATTATTAATATCCAAATCTCTTATGTCAAAATCAGATCTATTTTCAAGAATGGAAGTGATTGAAGATTCGGTTTCTTCACTATTTGGTTCACGCAAACTGATTTTATCAAGAAATCCTTTATTTTCTGCACTTTCAGTTTTAGGATAGTATTCATTCATTCCTTTTAAGAACTCATCTTTAAGGAAATTTTTTAAAATACCATAATCATCAGTTTTTGGAACAGCAAATTCTTTTCCAAATTTTGATTGAACAGATTGGGGTATTGTAGTTCTTGCAGTTTTTTCAGTCAGTTCCTCTTCTAATTCCTTTTCTTTTTTCTCATCATCTGCTATTTGCAGCATACGTTCTTCTGAAAAGAAATTTTCAAGCCTATTAGTAATTGATTTTAAGGAGTGTACGTTATCTTCTGTTTTTAATTCTTCAGATGTTGGTTCTTTAGTTTGTGATTCTTTTCTAATGTTTTGAAGTTCTTTGCGTCTTTCTTCAATATATTTATCTAATTCTTTATTCATCTCGTCATCTAAATATCTTAAAGAACCTCCACAACTTTCACATTCATAATCAAGTATGCTATCGCTACTTTTGATTTTGTATTTTAGCCCACAATCCTGACATTGGACAATGTAGGAATTATCATACCTGAATGAACTAATGAAAGATGAACGAGAACTTTCAACTTCATCAGAATAATCTTCTAAATATTCTAAGTCACCTGCACATGAAGAACACTCGTATGTTGTGATATCGTCATCATCATCGAGTTGGTATTTTGCACCACAGTTCTTACAGCATACAACTTTCATATTACCCTCTTGAATTACTTTTTATGATATTAGTTTTTTATTTTTTTTATTATATATGTTTCTAAAAATTGCCATGTTAATGTTAAAATTTCATAAAAAAAATAAATTGAATAAATTTTTGTTAATATTTCAATCTAAACATTAATATTCTCATAAAGGTATAATTGGTCAATATTCTTTATTTCTGTGTAATTTGTAAGATTGTCCAACTTCTTATTTGAAATATAATACGTTACATTGCTTTTATCTATTTCATCTACTGAATCTACAGGTATGCCGGTTGTATTTCCTCCAAGCCACCAGCAGTAGGGTCTGAGGTTATAAACTCCGATTTTCATGTTTTGATAATCAGGATTATTTTCAATGATGTAGTTGGACATCTCTTCTGTTGAAGTGTATTTGTCGGTAGGTTCAAATGTGGCCGTAAATGCGAAAGCCTGAATTATGAATGCTAGAATTAAGAGAATAGGAATTAGGTTTTCGTTGATTTTCACATGTCTGTTGGTGTATTCAATTGAAAGGAGAATAAAGTAAATGAACGGTGGAAATGTCGGTATTATGTACCTGTTTACCTTGATTTGATAATAACTTAAAAATATTGCATTGCACAATATCCATGCAAGCATGAAAAGTCCGGTTTTATTGTCTGTGTCTTTACCGATTAAGTATAATCCAATTAAGATAAGCAATGTTGTAATTACGGAGCTCACCCTTGTAAAGCTCAGAATGGCTATCAAAAATATTGCAAGAGGAACAATATCCGTTTTCTCAAATCTGATATTATTGTCATATAACCAGAGTCCGGCACCTATAAGGAGCATTGCAAATATCGCCCAGGACAATATTGTAGGATTTTCCAAATCGGGATTTGCATTGAATACGGAATGTGAATTTGAGATGAAGTTGGGATAGTTTACCAAATAGTAACTTGGGTCAGGATTGAAGGCTGGATCGCTATCAGAACCGATATTTCCTATAATTCCATGGGAAATCTGATTTTTGGCTTCAAATTGGCCATGGCCCATAATTGTCACTGTAGATAATATCACTATTGCAATTGCCGCTGCAATCAAGACCCCTTTTATTATATGCCTTAAATCAGAATAGTTTATTTTGAATCCTTTTTCATAGACATAAAACAAAGCCAATGCAGGCAATGTCAAAATCACAGTGTATCTTGTGAAAAATCCGAGAACTATCAAGGGCATCAGGTATTCATAATATTTCGGATTTTCCTTTATGGCGACGTATGTAAATAATACAATCCAAATAATCATTCCGGTTGCCGGAATGTCAAGAGTGCCGTTTGCAAGCCAGGTCAAGCAAAGGGAAAAGCTTGAGTAAAGAATTGCACCGGTCAGACTTAAATTCTCATTGAAGTATTTTCTTAAAAGCAGGTAAAATCCGATATTGCCGAAGACTGCAAAAGCTCCGGTAACAATGTATATTGCTAATTTATCTACAAAACCCACTTGGAAAAATAATGAAGTCAAAAAACATATCAGAGGGGACAGGTAAATGAAATCCGTTGAGTTCACATTTGTTCCAGTATAGTAAAGTGCATTCAAAAGGTAGATGTATACATCGGAGCATGAAATTCCAATGCTGTCGTTGAAATTAATGTAGTATCCAACCAGAACTGCACTGAAAAGAACAATGAATATCAGATAAATTCTGTCCTTTTGTTTTATATTGAAATTAGCAAACATTGATTATATTTCTTTGGTTAATTGGTATAAATAATAATTGCTTGAATCTAAAAGGATCCGAATACAAATGCAACAAAAGCTATTAACATTCCTATTTTCAAGTATTTGGAAACTTTTGTAGCTGTCTCTTTTTCCTGTGATTTTAGAATTGATATTGCACAATAGAGGAAGAGTATAACTGCAATTGCTATCACAACCAGATACAGAATTCCAAAAATATGATAGTAATATAATAAAGGGCACAATGCGCTGTCAATAATTATCAGAACTGCAGCCAATATTGCAGGCTTTTTCTCGCCAATTAAAATAGGCAATGTCTTTGCGCCATCGGCTTTATCCCCTTCTATATCCTCAATATCTTTCACTATTTCACGTGCTGTTGTCATTACAAATGCAAAGAATCCTAAAAGTATTGAAGTTGTTACAATGCTTGGGTTGTTGATTGAAAATCCTCCGAATACAAATCCGAAACCGGTCATGAAACCGACAGTCAGGTTCCCAATCAATGGGGTTGTCTTTAGTTTATATGCATATAAATAGAGTATGATGTCTGCAATAATGACTATTCCAAACGGAATCCAGTTGTTTGTAAGATAACTAATTAAAAAACCGCATATTGTTCCTGCAATGAATAAAAAGTATGCATAATTTCTACCGTTTTTAAGTGAAATTCTTCCAGAAGGTATTGGCCTGTCAGGTTTATTTATTAGGTCAATATTATAATCAAAATAATCATTTATTACATTTCCGGCGGCAGTTTCGAAAAATACCGCAATCATTGCAAGTATTATGGGGATTGAAAATGTTTTATCAATAAGTGCAACAAGAATGATGGATATCGCACCCATCAATGCATTGCCGGGTCTTAGAATTTCAATATATGGATTCATTGTATTATTTCCTTTTTATTCATTTTGCTTGAACTTTTATTTATAACAAAAGCATAATTATATAAAGTATATTATTTAACATATTATTAGTATTTTATTTAATTTAAAGTATTACTTTATAATTTATTAAGCTGGTGTTTATATTGAACAAGATTAAGATAGCAATTGTTGGAATAGGAAACTGTGCTAGTTCTCTTATTCAAGGAATACATTATTATGATGGTAAAAACCCAAAAGATGCAATAGGACTTATGCATTGGGAAATCGGTGGATACGAACCTAGTGATATTGAAGTTGTTGCAGCTTTTGACGTTGATGCAAGAAAAGTCGGCAAAACTATTGATGAAGCAATGTTTGCAAAACCTAACTGTACAACAGTTTTCCAAGAGGATATTCCAAAATATGACGTTAAAGTAAGTATGGGTCATGTTTTGGATGGGGTTGCAGAGCACATGTCAAATTATGATGATGATTATACTTTTGTTGTAAGTGATGAAGATCCTGTTGATGTAGTTGAAGTTCTAAAACAAAGTGGAGCTGAAATATTAGTCAATTACTTGCCGGTTGGTTCAGAAGAAGCCGCAAGATATTATGCGCAATGTGCACTTGATGCAGGAGTGGCATATGTAAATTGTATGCCTGTATTTATTGTCAGTGATGATGAATGGGATGCTAAATTTAGAGAAAAAGGCATTCCTATTGTCGGTGATGATATAAAAGCTCAAATTGGAGCCACTATTACACACAGAACACTAGCTAGTTTATTTATGGATAGGGGTGTAAAATTAGATAGGACCTATCAAATCAACACCGGAGGTAATACTGACTTTTTAAATATGCTCAATCGTGAAAGATTGGACTCTAAAAAGGAATCTAAAACTGAAGCAGTTCAATCAGTCTTAAAAGAAAGAATGGACGATAGAGATATTCACATTGGACCTAGTGATTATGTCCCATGGCAAAACGATAACAAATTATGTTTCCTCAGAATGGAAGGCCGTACCTTTGGTGATGTTCCAATGAATATAGAACTCAGGCTAAGCGTTGAGGACTCCCCAAACTCTGCGGGCTGTGTAATTGATGCTGTAAGATGTTGTAAAATAGGTTTGGAAAGAGGTGTTGGTGGACAATTAACTTCTATCTCTTCTTATACAATGAAACATCCTCCAGTTCAATATGATGATGATGAAGCATATGAAAATGTTGAAAAATTCATTTCTGGCGAATTAGAAAGATAATTTTTCAATTTTTCTACTTTTTTTCTTTTTTTATTGCATTATTTTTTTCCCAATTTTTTTGAATATTATCTAATATTTATTATTTAGTATACTTTATATAATACAAAAAACATATTATATAGTTGGATATTCTAGGATTATTTATTAATGAAAATTGAAAGAGGTGTAATAAATGGCGAAAGTAAGATTTACAGAAACAGTACTTCGTGATGCTCACCAATCTCTACTTGCAACTAGGATGAGAACCAGAGACATGATTCCTATTGCTGAAGAAATGGATAAAGTAGGTTATTTTTCAGTAGAAGCTTGGGGTGGAGCTACTTTTGATACTTGTATTAGATATTTGAACGAAGACCCATGGGAAAGATTAAGACAATTAAAATCTGAATTTAACAAAACTCCTATTCAAATGCTTTTAAGAGGACAAAACTTAGTGGGTTATAAACACTATCCTGATGATGTTGTAACAAAATTTGTTGAGAAATCCTATGAAAATGGTGTAGATATTTTCAGGGTTTTTGATGCTTTAAATGATATTAGGAATATGGAAAAGGCTATTAAAGTAGCTAAAGAGCAAGGGGCTCATGTACAAGGTACAATCAGTTACACCATTAGTCCAGTACACACATTGGATGATTTTGTTGATTTGGCTAAAAATCTAGAAGCTCTCGATTGTGATTCTGTAGCTATTAAGGATATGGCTGGATTAATTACTCCTACTTCCGCTTATGAATTAGTATCAAAACTAAAAGAAGAAACTGATTTGCTTGTAGATTTACATTGTCATTGTACTAGTGGAATGACTCCTATCAGTTATTATGCCGCATGTCAGGCCGGAGTTGATATTTTAGATACAGCTATTTCACCTCTTGCATGGGGAACAAGCCAACCACCTACAGAAAGTATGGTTGCAGCTTTACAAGGCACAGAATTTGACACTGGCCTTGATTTAAAGTTATTGGCTCATATTAAAAAATACTTTGATGATATTAAAGAAAAATACCTCGGTATTTTAGATCCGATTTCAACAAGTATAGATGCTGATGTATTGTTATACCAAATTCCTGGCGGAATGCTTTCAAATCTTATTTCCCAACTCAAAGAACAAAATGCACTTGATAGATACAATGATGTATTGGAAGAAATGCCTCGTGTAAGAAAAGATATGGGATATCCACCTCTTGTAACTCCAACAAGCCAAATTGTAGGTATTCAATCAGTAATGAATGTCTTAGGTGGAGAAAGATACAAAACCGTATCTAATGAAGTCAAAGAGTACATGAAAGGAATGTATGGTAAACCGCCTGCACCGGTTGATGAAGAAGTTTCTAAAAAAATCATCGGTGATGAAGAGGTTATTACCTGCAGACCTGCAGATTTATTGGAACCGGAATTTGATAAATTCAAATCAGAAGGTGAAGAAAAAGGCTTTGTCAAATCCGATGAAGACGCTTTGACTTATGCTTTATATCCTCCGATTGCTCCAAAATTCCTTAAAGGTGAAGCTGAAGAAGAAGAACTCAAACCTCCTCATGCATTCACCGAAGATGAAGCTATAGGAATTCCAACTCAATATAATGTTGAAGTTGATGGCGACATGTATGAAGTTAAAATTATGCCTACTGGATTCATGGAAATTGAAGAAACCGCAAGCGGAAACTTCCAGCCTGTCGAAGGGGGAGTAACTTCCTCAATGCAGGGCATGGTAATCAAACTCAATGTCAATGTTGGAGATAAAGTCACTAAGGGATCCACTATCTGTGTCATTGAAGCTATGAAGATGGAAAACGATATTCAATCTGAAGTCGATGGTGAAGTCAAAGAAATCTTTGTAGAGCCTGGTGATGCGGTTAGTGCAGGTGATACATTAATGGTAATCAAATAGATTGCCTTTTTTTACTCTTTTTTTTTAAATTATATTTTTTTTTATTAGATGGTTTTTTCAGTGTTTTTAAAAAATAAAATAAGAAAAATAAATTAATACTTTCCTTATTGAGCCATTTGATATGCATCATATGCAGCATAAATAGCATAAATTAGGTTTATGATATATGCGAAGCTTCCTTGGCCAAAAACAAACGAAACGATGCATCCTAAGACAATTGCAATTATAAAGAATATTATACCTTTTTTAATATCTCCAGCTACCGCTTGACCTAAACCTGGGATGAAAAAGGATAATATTGCAGCGAGTATAGCATTTACCATATTTTTACCTCCATTTAACTAGTTATTATTAAATTTAAATATCACGGTTAATATATATTTGTTTTATTTTCGTTATTTTTTGTTTAAAATTTATAAATTTGTTTAAATAATATTTATAATTAGAAGTTATGTGGTGTGATAATATGAAAGATATTTTTGATGAATGCTGGTTAGGTGATTTAAAATTAAACAGTAGAATTGTCAGAACCGGAACTTGGGAAACTGAAACTGAAGAGGGTGGATTTTTAACACCTGCGATTTATGATAGATATGAAAAGATTGCAAGCAGCGGGACTGGATTAATCGTATCAGAAATCTTTGCGCTTGACCATAAGGATAGATTTTTCCCATATTCAACCAACTTAAATTACAGGGGCTTTATTAAAGATTATCAGATGGTCACTGACATTGTTCATGGATATAATGTTCCAATTTTAGGGCAATTGGCATTTTTTTACTATGATGATGGCGAAAATCAGAAAGTTGAAGCTAATGACATTTCACAAGAAGGCATAAGAAAATTGCAGGCTGAAGTCATAATGGCCGCTAAAAAATTCTCATTTGCAGGCTTTGATGGAATTCAGATTAATATGGGGAATAATTTTTATTTGGCAAGATTCATGAATCCATATTTCAATCAAAGAGAAGATAAATATGGGGGAAATACTGAAAATCGCGTAAGGATTTCTTCCGAAATTATTAAGGTTATTAAAAAGACTATGGATATGCATGTTAGCTGCAGAATTAATCCATGGGATGTCAGAAAAGGGGGAATCACAGCGGATGAAAGCATTGCCATCGCTCAGGAATTAGAAAAGGCCGGTGCGGATAGTATTCAATTGACCGCACGCACCATATCTCAAATTTATGATAAGGGTGTAAAACATCCATTTTTAGTTTACGTCGATGATTTGATTGACGCGGTAGATATTCCTGTTGTTTTGGGCGGGTCCCTACGTGAAATGGCTAAAATCAATGATGTATTGAATAATTCAAATGTCGAATTTATTTCAATGTCAAAACCATTTGTAGCTCAAGCTGACTTTTTAGCGGAGTGGAAGGAAAATGGCGAAGGGGTTGCAATCTGTCAAAGTTGCAATAATTGCTATTCTAAAAAGACCAGTACTTGCTTTAAGCATATTTAGGAAAACATATATCAAAAATATTATATTTGTTAAGGAACTATATCTAATCAAAAAAATTTTAAAAAAAGAAGTGTGATAATATAGACTTGAATAGAAAAAAATCCTTGATTCGCTCTAATGAGCTCGATGAAATAGCTATTGAGGATATGAAACATAAATCAAAAGTTAGATTGGGATTTAGTGATTTTTCTATAAATTTATATGAAAATACCAAAGATAAAATTTTAACAGAATTAAATGCAACAGAAGAGGATTGGATTAATCCAAAATGGCAATTGAAAAATCGTATTAGCAGTGTTGATGAGATTTCAAAATATGCGGATCTTACACAAGAGGAATATGAGGATATAGATAAAGTAAGTGAAGAGTATAGATTTGCAATAACTCCCTATTATTTCGCATTGACAGATTTTAATAATCCAGATTGTCCAATAAGATTACAATCATTTCCAGATATCAGGGAACTGGAGGAAGGGGGACAATTAGATCCGATGAATGAAGGGCAATCTAATCCTTCCGGAAGAATCACCAGAAGATATCCCAATAAATTAATTATTAATGTTACTAATGCTTGTCCTATGTATTGTAGGCATTGCCAACGTCGCAGATTGATTGGTAATCATGACCAGAACATATCTAAAGAGGGCATTGATGAATCAATAGAATTTATAGAGAATAATAATACAATCAGAGAAGTATTGGTTACTGGCGGGGATGCTTTATTGTTATCCAATAATCAACTGGAAAAAATATTCTATAGGCTATCTCAGATTAGCCATGTTGAAGTGATAAGGATAGGTACAAGAGTATTGCCAACACTTCCATTTAGGATAGATGATGAATTAGCTATTTTACTTAGAAAATACAAAGTCAACGTTTCAACACAGTTTAACCATGCTTGTGAAATTACTCCCGAGGCAGTTAGGGCAATTGACATGTTGGTCGACCATGGAATACTTGTTAGGAATCAGATGGTGTTATTGCATAATGTAAATGATGATAAATACTGTATTCAAAAAACTAATGAAGAATTGCAGAAATATCGTGTAATTCCATATTATCTGTTCCATCCAAAAGAGGTTAAAGGAACTAAACACTTTCAAGTTGGCATTGATAAAGGCCTGGAAATTATGAAACATCTTGAAGGCAGAACAAGCGGCATGTGCAAGCCAACATACGTGTATAATTCCCCTTGTGGACTTGGTAAAATACCTCTAGTGCCAATACAAAATATTGAACATGAAAAAGACGGTTATAAATTTACAACATGGGAAAATAAAACCTTTATTAAAAATTTTAGGGATGACTGAGTCTTTCAATCCATAAATGTTATAAAGGCCACATACAAACTAGTTTTGTTTCAAATATTAAGAAAATTAAATAAAAAAAGTTCTTTAAAGAATTTAATTGAATTCTTTAAAGATTAAATATTTCACGCTATATTTTCAAATCCTTTTGTAGCAAGCAATCTTGTAAATGATCCTTCAGGTTTCATTACAATATTTCCATTGGAATATTCTTTTAAAGCAGCTTCAACCATAGTGCTTTTTTTAATAGGATCTTTACTAGCATTGGAAAGGGCTTTTGTTAATACCATAACTGCATCTGCTCTTGACATGGTTCCAGGAACATTTTCATTACCAGGATATCCATTATATGCATCGTTTTCACGAACAATGTCAGTTGCACTAAGGTTAGTTTCTTCACCATCTACGTAAAGTGGTCTAATGGAGTCAATAACATGATCTATACCTTCATCATAAACAACAACCACTGCATCTGCATGCATTCCAGTACGATATTCTACAATTTCTGCTGCATATTGCATACCTGAATCAAGTCCATCCCAAAGACAGTCATGTAAGAACATGTTTCCAGGAAGTCCTCCAGGAGCAGGTTGTGTAGGGTGATACATATCTCCAGGATATACCGGAGTATAGTTTGCCAAACTTCCATTTGATAAGTGAACCATATATGCCATGTCCACTCCCCCGTTTGATTGCTCATATTTATCAGAAGCCAAAACTAATATGTTTTTATCTTCATATGTTAAATCAGGCCCCATGAATAAAGCACCAGCAATCACTGCTAGCAATCCAATAAGAATAACTACAAGAATTGCTATTATCAATTTTTTTGACCTTTTCATTTTTAATTCCCATACCCTAATTTAAAATTACATAAAATAAATTTTACATATATAAGTATACATTATTAGTTTTTAAAATTAAATTATATAAACATTTAGAATTTAACATGATTTCGGTTATTTCAGTTTTTATAATAAAAATAGGTTCATAACACAATTTTAATATAATATTTGCATTATATATTTAATCATGGCAAAAAATGATAGAAGTGGCGTAAATCCATTTACCGGAAAAAAGCATTTTGACATTGTCAACGATGATAAATTCCTTGAACAGTCTTATAAGGAATATTATGCTTTGATTAATAAGGCCCAATTATTAGACAATACTCCTCAGGGGCAAATTGTTAGGAATGTTGCGGTAAACTTAATCAATGCAGTGCAAGGATATTTGAGCAAGATTGGGCGACTTGACTATATTCAGGATTATTATGATTGGGATGTTCATTTAGTTGGGAATAACACCGTAAATGCTTTTTGCATGCCGGGTGGTAAAATCGTGATGTTTTCAGGCATACTTTCAGTTGCAAATACTGAAGAAAAGATTGCATTTATTCTAGGTCATGAAATGGCTCATGCACTCTTAGATCACTCAAGAACAAGAGCAAGTGCTCAAACTGCTCAGAATGCTATTACATCAGCCGCTTGGGTTGGTAGTTTGGCAATGGATCTTTTTGGATTGGGTGCAATCGGTTCTTTAACCAGAGCCGCTACAAACGCTGCCAGCGTAGGTTCCCAGTACTTTTTATTGAATCCTTGGGGAAGAGACCAGGAACTTGAAGCCGATAGGTTGGGCATGATGATAATTCATTGGGCAGGCTATGATATCAAGCAGATTCCTGCATTTTGGCAAGCCATGTCTTCAAAAAATTCTAATGAGAATGACTTCTTCTCAACTCACCCGTCCGATTCTAAAAGGATTGCCGCTATGAATGAGTTAATAGTTGAAATAGAAAATCAGACAGATTTTTCCTCAAAACCTGTAATCGGAAATGATTCAACTCCAAATGAAACTAAAGCGCCGGATTCTAACGGGAAGGTAATGTATTGCACAAATTGTGGAGCTCAACTTGATGCAGATTCTAAATTTTGCACAAATTGTGGAACTAAACTTTAAATTGGATAATTCAGGGGTTGTTATAGGTTCTGCCTATTAAATAACCTTAAATAACTTTTTTTTTATTTTACATTTTTTCTTGTTTTTTTATTCATTTATTGGAAAACTTTATATACTACATATTTGATAATATATTGTGTATAAGTTACTAATAAATTATTTACAAGTAATTTATAACTTAATATCAGGAAGTGTAAAACATGGAAAAGTTACCTCAAAACCAAGATTTAGATTTGATATTTTTAATTGATAGGAGCGGGTCAATGTATGGCTCTGAAGATGATACAATCGGTGGATTCAACTCTTTTATAGAAAAAGAGAGAAAAAAAGAGTTTAATACAAATGTTACAACAATCCTATTCGACCATGAATATGAAATGTTATACAAAAGAAAATCAATTAATGATGTTGATCCGTTAACCCGTGAAGAATATTTCGTTAGGGGTTCAACTGCTCTTTTAGATGCAATTGGTAAAACAATAACCTCTCTTGATAAGGAAATAGATAACAAAGTGCTCTTTGTAATAACAACTGATGGTAAGGAAAACGCTTCTATCGAATTTTCAAAAGCTCAAATCAGCAATATGATTAAAAATCATAGTTGGGAGTTCATATTCATCGGTGCAGACATTGATTCATACTCAGAAGCTGGCCACCTTGGAATTAGAAAATCACGTGTAGCCAATTATAGAAAATCAGCTGAAGGCGTTGAAAGAATGTTTAATTCTGTAGAAAATGCAACAATGCATTTGAGAAAAAATCGTGATTTGGAGGATTATAATTGGAAGAGAGAGTTGGATGAATATGATTAATTTTCATATTCGCTTTTATCTTCAACACCCAAGTTTTTAAATGCTCGTTTCCGCCTCATGCAGCTTTCACAAACACCACACTGTCTGTCACCACTCTTATAGCAGGAATAGCTTAATTCCATTGGAGCACCAACATTGAGACCTAACTTCACTATTTCCTCCTTATCTAAATCAATTAGCGGTGCTTCAATTTTAATTTTATCAGGAGAGCCGACTTCAACCAGTTCATTAAATTTTTCCAAATATTCTTTTGAATTGTCTGGAAATGTAGCTCCCTCTTCGCCGTTCCATCCAACGATTATTGCCTCGGCACCAATGCTTTCGGCATAGGATAAGGCAATTGAAGTAAAAACAGTATTTCTTGCAGGAACCCAAACATTACTGGCGCTCTGTGTGCTCTTTTCTAAATCATCCAAGTCGCTTTCCGCAAGCTCAGGAATCTCTTCATCAGTATTTAAACTTGAATTGCTGATTCTACCTAGCCATGGGAGATTAATCACCTCATGGGTCCAATTCATTTTATTACAAATTTCTTTTGCAGCCTGCAGTTCTCGCATAAATGCTTTTTGACCATAATCAAAGGTTATGGCATGGATTTCATAATCTTTGCTGAAGATGCTTGTTGCAACAGTACAATCAAGGCCGCCGGATAAAACTGAAATTGCTTTTTTCATTTAATCAACTCTTTAACTTTTCTCAAAGCAAGTCCGCTATCTTCAGCAATTCTTTTTAAATCTTCATATTCCGGTCTTTTGGAGATTACTTCGCCGTTAATGTATCCGATTTTATAAGTAACTTCATAGTCTTTGCCGTTTATTTCAACGGTTTTTTTCTCAAATTCCCTTTTTGCAATTCCTCGGTGAATATTTGGAATGATTCTTATACCTAAACTGCCGGTTTCACTAAAAATGGCATTGACTAATTCATCTCTATTCTCATTGCGACAGACAACTTTCAAAAGACTTCCTTGTCTGTTTTTTTTCATTATTATTGGTGTAACAGAAACATCAGACGCTCCTTTATCAAGCAATTTATCAAACAGATATCCTATTTCTTCACCGGTCAGGTGATCAATATTTGTTTCAATCACATCGATTTCATCGCTTTCGCAAACGTCATCGCTTTCAATTATTCTTAAGACGTTCGGATGGTCAAAGTCTTTCTTTCCGGCTCCATAGCCTGCTTTCTTAGGTTTTATCTGTGGAATGAATTCCCTTATTTCATCACAGATTTCCATATATATTGCAGAACCGGTTGGTGTTGCAAGTTCGCTGTCAACAGGTCCTCCGATAATTTTCACGCCTTTTAAAATTTCTAAAACGGCAGGTACTGGAATGGCCAATATCCCATGGTCTGTGTTAATTGTTCCGCCCCCAACGGCTATTGGAAGGCCTATGACTTTCTGTTTATTTAAACTTAGACTATAATATGCATAGATGGAACCTATTACATCAGCTACTGCATCACCAGCTCCAACTTCATGAAAATGTATTGTCTCTAAGCTTTTTCCATGAACTTTGCTTTCGGCTTTGGCTATTCTTTCAAATACTTTAATTGAAGTTTCCTTAACCTTTTCGTCCAAGTCCAAATCGTTAATTTTTTCGATAAATTCAGAGTATCTGATGGAATGATTATGTTCAAGCATTTCAACATGGCAGAATGTGGATTCGATTCCATGCTTATTTATTTTTTCAAAAGTAACCTTCACTCCCCCAAAATCTTTGGCGGATTTTTCCATAATCTCTTTTAGTTTGTCTGCATTGGCTCCTAAATCAACAAATGCGCCTATTAGCATATTTCCTGCAATTCCACTTCCTTGTGGGTCAATGATAATTGTCATGATATAAGTCCTTTTTAATGTTATAATATAACTTTAAATTAAATAATTTATATATATTATCAATAGATATTTCATGTGCTCTGAGGAATGATTATGGAAGACGATAGTTACTTTGAAGATGATGAGGATTTTTCACCGATTAGGTCAATTTTAGGACTTTTAACATTTTCAACAATATTGCCAATTAAAGTATATACTTCAATCGAGTATATGACCAAGTTAACTTGGTGTTGGCCGTTCATACATCTGTTCATTGGTATTTTGGCAGCTTTATGCGGTTATATCTCACTGGAATTCTTACATTTAAATTCATTTTTCACTGCCGCTATCGTTTATGGATTCCTAATGATTATTACAGGTTACAATCATTTGGATGGCGTAATGGATATGGCTGATGGGGTTATGGTCCATGGGGAACCTGAACACAAGATCAAAATAATGAAAGACCCTTCTGTCGGTGCAGGAGGTGTTGCAACACTATTTTTAGTAGCAAGCCTCACAATTGCGGGAATTTATAATATTCTTGATTATAATTTCCTATTTGGCATTATCATTTGTGAAATGGCTTCAAAAACTTCATTAATAACAACCGCATTATTGTCCATTCCTTTAACTCCTGGAATCGGCAGTTATTTCATTCGTGAAACCAATATTGCCAATTTCTTTGCTTCAACCATAATTGTGGCATGCATCGCTGGTTTATTGGGTGGTATGGTGGGAATTGTCGGTGTTGCGGGAGCGGTTGTCAGCGGAATCATAATAGCCCTTATTGCAAGGCGCAATTTTGGCCTAGCAAATGGTGATGTGCTTGGAATGAGTAATGAAGTTGGCAGGTTATTTACGTTATTATTTATGACAGTAGCTTTATATTATATTTAAATTAATTTTACAGCTTTAAATCAATATTGAAGCTAAATAAACGATTAGTTTATTAATCAGGTGATGTATAATACTATTTGATGAGTTATCACTTATCATTTCTTAACATATATTTCACCTCCATTAATTTTTAAATTTAATACCAATTCATACAAATTCAAAGTCATAAGTGGTAACTTCATCTTTAAGGTAAGCAAATCATTATATATTTCAAATTTGAAATATTAGATTATTATTTTCACGATTGTTGATATTATGAATGTTAATGTTTTAAGATTGGACCACAGATTAAAAAGGGATACTCGTATCACCACTCATGTATGCTTAACTGCCCGTGCATTTGGAGCAAGCAAAATCTATCTTGCTGGAGAAAGAGATAACAAACTAATGGAAAACGTACGCGATACCGCTTCAAGATTTGGCGGAAATTTTGAGATAGAATACACTGAAAGCTACATGGGTGTCATTAATAAATGGAAAGCAAATGGTGGAAAAGTTGTTCATTTAACAATGTATGGGTCTCAAGCCCATGAGATAGCTCCTGAAATTAGGGAAGACGGCTCTGATATTTTAATCGTTGTCGGTGGGGCTAAAGTTCCGGGTAAAGTCTATAAGGCTGCGGATTGGAATGTATCTGTTACAACCCAACCTCACTCTGAAGTTTCATCATTAGCAGTATTTCAGCATTTATTGATGGATGGTAAGGAGTTCGATTTGGTATTTGAAAATCCTGTACTGGAAGTTATTCCAACGGCTCATGGCAAAACAGTAAATATTCATAATGAAAACCGTTAAGAGATGAAATCATCCAATCTTTTAATGGCTTTTAATTTTTCATCTTTTTTTATTCGTGCTTGGTCAATAGCATCCCTGATTGTTTGAATAGAATTGTCATAAACTTCCCTATCGACTGGATATGGAAATCCGTCTTTTCCTCCATGTGTGAAACTATATTTTACGGGGTCTTTCCAGCTTGCAGGTTCCCCATAAACCAAATCAGAAATTAAAGCCAGGGCTCTTATTTTTTTAGGACCAATCCCCTGAAGTAAGATTAATTCCTCGTAATTTTCGGGTTGAATTTCCCAGGCTCGTGTCAACACTTCAAATTCTTTATCAGAAATATCCATGTCTAAAACGGGATGGTGAGAAGGCATTGTAAAGTCTTCTAAAAGCATTTGATTATCTTTTCTTTTAAAATATTGTCTTAAATGATTAGGATTGTCATTAATTAAGTCAACACTTATCTTTTGAGCTTCTTCACTGTCTTTTGATGACATATTGAGTGTATTCGGAGTTTTTTTATCGCATGATATTCCGCTGTGAGGGTCATTCAAGAGTTTTTCAACTTCAGAGCCTAGCCAGTGATAACGCCTTGCATACTTGCTTTTGGTATTCAATCCCTGTTGTACAACAGCCCAATCCCCTTTTTCCGTAATGAAGAAGTTATGCTGGTATAGTGTGTATCCGTCTTGGATGCAAGAGTTATCGATTTTAGCAGATAATTTACTTGTTTCAACCAACTTTTCCGTTGTTTTTGTTCTTAAATTAAACACTTCGCCGGCATGCATAATTCCTTGAGGTGTTTTTCTAGATTTGGCGCCCTTGCCTCCAGTTAGGTAAATTCCATGTTCTTCTGGACTTAAGGATGCCTTTAAAGCACCGAGAGTTGTTGTGGTTGTTCCTGAGGAATGCCAATCAAAACCCAATACGCAAGAGAATGCCTGAAACCAGTATGGATTGGATATCCTATTTAAAAATTCGGCTAAACTATACTCTTCGATTATAACGGAAGCTAATGCTCCTGATAGTTTGACCATTCTTGAAAATAACCATGCTGGGGGATGACCTCCATGAAGTGGTAAATTAACTGCTCCTCTTCTTTGCATGAATTGTTTTATATTTGTTATTAATATTAGTTTTTTAGATAGAGCATTTGATAAGTATTTTTCATGAAAGGTTAATTTTCTTATTGATGCTTATTTTTCATGTTAATTTTTAGTATAAACAAAACTTTAATAAATGATAGTAACTAAAATTTATAATGTTATATTCATTAACAAATTATTCAATCAAAATTATTAAGGAGCGTAATTACTATGGCTGTAGATAACGGAGATTTTGTAAGAGTAAATTTTACTGGTAAAATAAAAGAAACTGATGAAGTATTCGATACTACTTATGATGAAATTGCACAAGAAGCTGGAATTTTCGATGAAAACAAAACTTACAAAGCAATTCCTATTGTTGTAGGAGGAAACCACTTATTGCCTGCTATTGAAGAAGCTATTAAAGGATTAGAAGCAGGTGAAACCAAACATGTTGAAGTTGATTCTGATAACGCATTTGGTCCAAGGGATCCAAAATTAATTCAGTTAGTGCCTATGAAAGAATTCAAAAAACAAGGCATGAACCCTTTCCCAGGTATGAGAATTACTTCTGAAGGTGCAAATGGTAAAATCTTAACCGTAAACGGTGGAAGAGTAAAGGTTGACTTCAACCACGAATTAGCAGGAAAAGATTTAATCTATGATGTTGAAGTGACTGAAATCATCGATGATGAAGCAGAAAAAATCAAAAGCATGATTGAGTTACACTACTCAAATCCTAATGTTGATATTGATAAAACTGAAATCGACATCGTTGATGGCGTTGCAAACATTAAATTGGATGAAATGGCTAAATTCGACCAACAATCTTACATGGATATTACCTTTGCAAGATTTAGAATAGCTAAAGACATTTGGGATAACATCGACGAGATTACAAAAGTCAATTTCGTAGATGAATTCGAAAAAAGAGAAGAATCCGATGATGAAGAAGAAGACGAATAGGTCTTTTTCTTAAATACTTTTTCCATCCTGGATTGCTACAATTCCAGGAATCTTTTCTACTTTTAATTCAAACATGGCTTCCATGCCTTCATTTTCAAATAGAACACACTTTTTTTCCAGCACTTTATTTGTAAGCAATGCTGCAACAGGCGGTGTTATTACAAAAATTGAATTGTTTTCTTTCAGTGATGTGATGGTTTTTTCACTCAACATTCCTTTTCCGATATGAATCTTAACGCCATTTTCACTTAAGAAGGGGATTGTTGATTCGATTTCCTCTTTGCTGCTGGTTGTCGGTGCAATGCCGGCTTCGCTGAAAGCAGTGTGCATGATAACCATGCCTTCAACATCAAATGGAACTTTGTCTTGCTTGATTAGTTCAACAAACTGCGGGAGCGCCGCATCACGGCCGGTGTAGATGGTTCCGGAGATGGCGATTTGGTCACCTATTTCAAGATTTGCCAGATCTTCATCACTAATTGGTGTTGTCAAGTGTTTCATGTTTAACTATTTTTTTTTAATTATTTTAAAATTTTTGAATTTATCATTATTTTTAATAAGATATTTAAATGTATATCAACATAGATAATATACATTCTAGATTTAGTTATCAAGATTTATTAGGAGATTATAAATTGATTATTATTGACGAAAATTTGTGTAAAGGATGTCATCTTTGCTTATTTATGTGTTATAAGAATGTATATGCAATATCTCCTGAAATTAACAAAAAAGGAGTACAGTTGCCTTTCGCTAAATTTGAGGAAAGATGTACTAAATGCGGTACTTGCGAAATTGCATGTCCCGATCAAGCAATCACTATTGATTTGCCTGAAAATTGGTGGATGAACAGTGAGAAAGATATTAACTTTAATCCTAATTTCACAAAAGGGGAAAAGTAGGTGTTAGAAATGGCTGAAGAATTATTTATTCAAGGAAATGAGGCATGCGCTAAAGGAGCAATAGCTGCAGGTTGCAGATTCTTTGCAGGTTATCCAATCACTCCATCTACAGAAGTTGCAGAAACTTTAGCTCGTGAATTGCCAAAAGTTGGAGGTTCATTTGTTCAAATGGAAGATGAAATTGCTTCTGCCGGTGCTATTATTGGCGCTTCATGGGGTGGAACTAAATCAATGACTGCAACATCCGGACCGGGCATATCATTGATGCAGGAAAATATAGGTTATGCATTCATGAGTGAAACTCCAATCGTTATTGTTGATGTTCAAAGAGGTTCCCCTTCAACTGCTCAACCGACAATGGCTTCACAAAGTGATATGATGCAAGCTCGTTGGGGTTCACATGGAGATTATGAACCAATTGTCCTGTCCCCATCAAGTGTTCAGGAGTTCTTTGATTTTACAGTTAAGGCATTTAACTTAGCTGAACAATTCAGAGTTCCTGTTTTGGTCATGGCTGATGAAGTAATAGGTCACATGAGAGAAAAAATAGTCATAGGCGACGATATTGAAATTGTTGCAAGGAAAAGACCTGAAAAAAGTGATGATTATTTGCCATTTGAAAATATTGAAAACGGAACAACTCCGATGCCTGCATTTGGCGATGGATTCAATATACACGTAACAGGTTTAACTCATGATGAGAGAGGCTATCCTGACACTAACAACCCTGAAACTCATCATAAGCTTGTTCAAAGAATTTGTGATAAGGTTTTAAACAATAGGGATAAGATTTGCTCTGTAAGAAGCGAAAACTGTGAAGATGCAGATATCGTACTTGTTTCATATGGGGCTCCTGTCAGGTCTGTTGTTGAGGCAGTAAATAAAACTGATAAGAAAGTTGGATATATTAAAATTGACACTCCATGGCCGTTCCCAGAAGAACAGATTAAAGACCTAACAGCAAATGCTAAAGATATTATTGTTATTGAAATGAATTTGGGTCAAATATATTATGAAGTTGACCGTGTCATTAAAGATAAGAATGTTCATTTGTTAGGTGTCATTGGAGGTTTATTGCCAAGTCCTGACGAAATTTTAGAAAAAATTGATGAAATAGGAGGAAACTAAAAATGTCTGATACTAAACAAAATAGATTTCTCCCTTATTTAAGAGAAGATAGGTTGCCTCACATCTTCTGTCCTGGTTGCGGAAATGGCGCAATCATCAATGCATTTTTAGCGGCTATGGAAAAGGCGGAAATGGATTTTGATAATATTGCAATGGTTTCTGGAATAGGATGTTCTTCAAGAATTCCAGGATATCTAAAATGCGATTCCCTGCACACCACTCATGGAAGAGCATTGAGTTTTGCAACAGGATTAAAGACAGCCAATAAGGATTTGGACGTTGTTGTATTCACCGGTGACGGGGATGCGGCTTCCATTGGGGGTAATCATTTAATCCATGCTGCTAGAAGAAATATTAATTTGACTGTTATTTGTATCAATAATAATATTTATGGAATGACTGGTGGTCAAATCAGCCCTACATCTCCTAAGGGCAGTTTTGGAACAACTGCACCATATGGTAATCTTGATAATCCATTTAACTTAGCAGAACTTGTTGCGGCAGCAGGTGCAACTTATTCTGCAAGATGGACAACAGTTCAAATTGAAAATTTAGTGCTTTCAATTAAAGCTGGATTGAAAAACCCAGGATTTTCATTTATTGAGGTTGCAACTCAATGTCCAACATATTTCGGTCGTAAAAACAAACTTAAAACTGCTACTGCAATGGCTGCTGTCATGAAAGCGAATACTGTATTTAAATCCGCTGCAGATAGGATGAATCCGAAAGAATTGGAAGGTAAGATAGTTGTTGGTGAATTTGCTAATACTCAAAAAGATGAATTCACAGAAAATGTTGATAAAATAAGTGTGGAAAAATTCGGTAAGAAAACTCTTATCAATTCCGCATATGAAACAGAGCTATAGGTGGATAATATGAGAACTGAAATTAGAATTTGTGGATTTGGAGGTCAGGGAATTATTCTTGCGGGGATTATTTTAGGTAAGTCCGCAAGTCTTTTTGACGGTAAGGAAGCTGTTCAAACTCAATCATACGGCCCGGAAGCTCGTGGTGGAGCTTCCAAATGTGAAGTTGTTATTAGCGATACTGAAGTTGATTATCCAAAGGTTCAAAATCCAGATATTTTAGTTGCAATGTCTAACGAAGCTCTAATTAAATATATTGTGGATTTAAAGGATAATGGGACTTTAATCGTTGATCCGGGAACAACTGATGTTGAAGATGTAAGAGAGTTCATCGATGAACATAATATTAAAGTTTATGAGGCTCCCGCTACAAAAACAGCTACTGATGAAATTGGTCTTAAAATCGTAGCAAATATTGTCATGGTTGGAGCTATTACAAAAATAACTGGAGTAATATCCAAAGAAGCAGCTATTAAAGCTATTGAAGTGAGTGTTCCTCAAGGAACCGAGGATAAAAATATCAGTGCTTTTGAAGCAGGATATGCTCTAGCGGAATAGGTGTTAAAATGAGATTTTTTGAAAGTGTAGCAAAACAGATTTTTCATAAAGAAGGAATTCCAATCCTAGAAGGTCATGTTGCAAACTATCCTGAAGAAGCAATGGCTGTTGCTTCAGAGATGGGGGTGCCTGTTGTCATCAAAGCTCAAGTTTTAACCGGTGGAAGAGGTAAAGCAGGTGGTGTTAAATTTGCAGACAACCCGGGTGAAGCATTAAAAATTTCTGAAGAGATTTTAGGAATGGAAATCAAAGGTGAAAAGGTAAATCATTTACTGGTTGAAGAAAAAGCCGAAATTTTGCACGAATTCTTCGTAACAGTCTCTGTTGACAGGGGCGCTAGAAGACCTGTTATCATTGCAAGTAAGGAGGGTGGTGTTGAAATTGAAAACTTGGCTAAAACCAACCCTGAAAAGATAATCAAATATTATCCAAACCCTTTGCTTGAATTTTTACCTTATGAGGCACGTGAAGTTGCACGTAAGATGGAAGTGCCATCCGAGTTGATTTCCTCAATGGGGGATATCATTTGGAAATTGTATAACGTATTTTCTAAATATGATGCGGATACTGCTGAGATAAACCCATTGGTCTTAACTCCAAAGGGACTGATTGCCGCTGATGCCAAACTTGTTGTTGAAAACGATTCATTATTCAGACATCAGGACTTGGTTGACAGGATGCATTATAAAAAGAAAGCCGTGGACTTTGTTCAATTGGATGGGGACATTGCCGTTATAGGTAATGGTGCAGGTTTAACCTTAACCGCAATGGACATGATTAAGCTTAACGGCGGCGAACCGGCAACATTCCTGGATATCGGTGGTGGAGCTTCCGAACAGATTATTAACCAAGCTTTAAGTATCGTGTTAAACTATGACCGTGTTAAAGTTGTATTCCTGAATGTTTTAGGAGGCATTACAAAGGCTGATGATGTTGCTCGTGGTGTTATCGATGCCTTAGAACACGTTGAACGTGATGTTCCAATCGTAATAAGATTGACCGGTACCAATGAAAAGGAAGGCCAAAGAATATTGGAGGAAGCCGGAATTCCATATGAAACTTCAATGGAAAAGGCGGCTTTAAAGGCTGTTGAGCTATGCAATGAATTAAAAGCGGAAGGAAAATGATGAAATTTTTTGCCATTAATGGTTCTCCAAGACCAAAATGCAATACGGCACAGCTCTTAGATAAAGCTTTAGAAGGCGTCAAATCAGTTTATCCTGATGCAGAAATTAAAAGGATAAATCTATACGATTTTCCTTTCCATGGTTGTAAGAGTTGTTTTGCTTGTAAAATAAAAAACGGGAAACATTATGGTAGATGTGTTCAGAATGATGATTTAAAACCTATTCTAGATGAAATTGTGCAAGCTGATGGTGTTATATTGGGTTCGCCAATTTACTTTAGTGATGTAACAGGAAATATGAGATGCTTTTTGGAAAGATTCATGTTTCCCTTTGTTGCATACAGTAAAACTGAAACGGTTGAACATAAAAAGATGCCAATAGCTTACATTTATACAATGAATGCTTCTGAAGAAGTTTCACGTCAAATTGGTTATCATGACCTTCATAATCACTTTGAAATGGGTTTAAGTATGGTATTTACTAAGCCAGAGCATCTCTTTGTATATGAGACATATCAATTTAAGGATTACTCAAGATACGTTTCAGATGCTTTTGATGAAGCCGAAAGAAAACAAATTCGTGAAACTCAATTTCCAAAAGATTTAGAAAGTGCATTTGAAATCGGTAAAAAAATAGCTATTCAAGCAAAACAACACGGCTGATTTCAGATTCATTTACTACTTCTTTGCCGCATTCATCCCCTATTTTTTGTGCAAAACTTTTAACCTCATCAAATGACGGCATATTGTCTAATGTCAATCTTTCACGTGATGATCCAACACACATATATGCCTTGACCTCTACAAAATCAGGGTCTGCTTTTTTTATTAATTTTGCATATTCTTCCGGTTGTTCCATATTTCTTCCCCTAACGCAGGTATTCCTTATGCATGTACGTGAGTCAAAACTGGCAAGTGTCTCCAGTGATTCGTTTAAATTCATCCATGCATCACTTATTCTAGGTCTGCACACCTCATTAAATATTTTCTCTGAGGGTGCATCTAAGGAAAGGTATAGTTGGTAAGGGTCATTTTCCAGATTTCTAAGTCTTTCAACGCATTGGCCGTTGCTGACCACAAATGTTGTAAAGTCCCTTCTGTTAAACTCACCAATCAGTTCATCAATTTTAGGGTAAAGGGTAGGTTCTCCTGCAAGAGAAATTGCGGCATTAGTGGGATTTTTAATTTCCTCTAATTTCTTCTTGTTTGCTTTGCCATTTCCATAAAAGCCACATAACAGATTGTTTTGTGCTTTAATAGCTTCATCGACAATGGTTTTAGGGTCGTCATATTCGTCATCTTCCCAGCTGGTTTGCGTATATGTCAAATCCCTCCAGCAGAATTCGCATTCCTGTTGGCAGTTAGGAACTGCAGGGGACATCTGTAAGCATCTGTGGGATTGTATGCCATAGAATTTTTCTTTATAGCAAACTCCTTTATCTATAATACTCTGTCGAGTCCAATGGCAGGTTTTTACAGCTGCATGGCCGTGCTTTCCTATAAATCTATATCCGCTTTTTTCTAATTTTTCAATCTGGCTTTTATTAAATGACATAAAATCAAGTTTATTTTTAGTTTTGCTAATATATAAAGTAAATTAAAAGAAATTTCATTTCATGATATTGAAAATATGTGTACAATAGGGTTTAATCAAAAATTTATTAATAATGTTTTCAATATATATTACTATAAGAGTTATTTGTGGGATTATTATGGACACACCAATTGTAATATTAAACTATAAAACTTATTTGGAATCAAGTGGTATAAACGCTTTAGAGCTTGCACATGACTTGGAAAGTGCTGCTAATGAGTCTGGAATTACTATGGTTGCAGCTCCTCAGGCAGCAGATATTTATAGAATAAGTGAAGAGACTTCACTACCTATTTTTGCACAACACATTGATCCAATTGCTCCTGGAGGGCATACGGGTTCAAATTTAATTAATACATTAGTTGATGCGGGTGTCAGTGGTTCTTTGATTAACCATTCTGAACAAAGAATGAAATTGGCAGACATTGCCGAAGTAATAAAATTATGTGAAGAAAATGACATTGAATCATGCGTATGTACCAATAATATAGAAACTTCCAAAGCTGTGGCAGCTCTTGGCCCTGTTGCCGTCGCTGTCGAACCGCCTGAACTTATCGGTACTGGCATTCCAGTATCTCAAGCTCAACCTGAAGTTGTGGAAGATACAGTCAAAGAAGTAAAATCTATAAATAAAAATATTAAAGTTTTATGCGGTGCAGGAATTACAACTGGGGATGATATGAAAGCTGCTATGGATTTAGGTGCTGATGGAGTGTTGTTGGCATCAGGAATCATTAAGGCAGAAAGTCCAAAAGATGCTTTGCTCGATTTGGTAAGTAAGTTATAGAGTGGGGAACATGGTAGAATTTAATACAATTGACGATTTTGATATTGAAAATAAAACCGTGCTTGTTAGAGTTGATATTAATGCGCCTGTAGATCCTAGTTCCGGAATTATTTTAGATGACACCAGGCTGAAGTTGCATGCCCAAACCATTAAAGAATTATCTAATAAGGGAGCAAAAGTGGTTCTCCTTGCTCATCAAAGTCGTCCGGGAAAAGATGACTTCACAACATTATCTCAACATGCCGATGCTCTTTCAGAGATTTTAAATCTAAGAGTAAAATATATTGATTCATTATTTTCAAGCGCTGTAAGAGAAGCAATCAAAGATTTAAAGCCTCATGAAATTCTTTTGCTTGAAAATGCACGTTTTTTTTCAGAAGAATCCTTATCAAGAACTCCTGAAGAGCAATCAAAAACATTACTCGTAAGAAACTTATCTCCATTGATTGACTATTTTGTCAATGATGCATTTGCTGCGGCCCACAGATCTCAAGCTTCTTTGGTTGGCTTCACTGTCAATACTCCTTCTGCAGCAGGTCGTGTCATGGAAAAAGAGTTGACAGTAATTCAGGATGCTTTGGATAATGTTCAACATCCTTGTGTATTCCTTCTTGGGGGCATGAAGCCTGACGACTCCATTCAGGTCATGGAAAATGTATTGAGCAATGGAACTGCCGATGTTATTTTGACCACAGGTATTGTAGGAAACATCGTTTTGTGGGCATCTGGAGCGGATATTGGCCAAGTTAACCGAGATTTCATAGCCAGTAAAGGATATGAAGATATGGTTGAAAAATCCAAAGAATTGATTGAAAGATTTGGCGATAAGGTAAAATATCCTATTGATGCGGCTTGTGAAATCGATGGCGAAAGGGTGGATATTGATATTGATGAACTTCCAAATGAAGCAATCTTTGATATTGGTGTCAAAACTATTGATGAATATGCAAAAGAAATCAGAGACGCCAAATATATATTTGCCAATGGTCCTGCCGGTGTATTTGAAGACCCTAAATTTGCAATGGGCACTGAAGACCTGATTAATGCAATGGCGACCGCCGAAGGGTTTACATTAATTGGTGGAGGACATATCGCCGCAGCTACAGCAGGCCTTGGTTTGGAAGATCAAATGAGCCATTTAAGTAGTGGTGGCGGGGCTTGTATCAGCATGTTGGCCGGTAAAAAGCTAGCTGCTGTAGAGGCTTTAAAAAATAGTAAAAAATAATATTTTTTACTTTTAATTCTTTTTTTTAAAAAAATAAGTTAGCTATTAAATATTTCTAATAGCTCTTCTGATGCTTTCTTAGGATTATCGGCACTCATTATTGCACTAACAACAGACAATCCTGCAATTCCAGTATCCTTCAATTGGGATGCATTTTCTAAATTAATCCCTCCAATTGCAACGACAGGAATATTTATTGAAGCAACAACATCTTTCAAATCTTCTTTTGTAATTGATGGAGCATCATCTTTGGTTGCTGTTGGGAATACTGCTCCAGTTCCAATATAATCAGCACCATCTTTTTCAGCCTTTTTAGCTTCATCGATGGTTGCTGCAGACACGCCCAATATTTTATCCTCGCCAATCAGTTTTCTTGTAACGTCGCAGGGCATATCTGTCTGTCCAACATGAACTCCATCAGCATCAATAGCTAATGCAACATCTACTCTGTCATTAATGATTAGCGGAATATCATATTTTGATGTTATTTCCTTAACCTTCAATGCCAGATTATAAAAGTCAAGAGTTTCTGCTGTTTTCTCTCTAATCTGAACTACAGTAACTCCCCCTTTTATTGCTTCTTCAATTGTATTTAGGAATTTTTCTATATCCTCACTTTTATCAGTGACAAGATATAGGGATAAATCTAGGTTTTTCATAATATCTTAATGTTTGATTCGTTTATTAGGGATTCGCTATTGGTTTTATAGAGATAGTCGATTAGGTATGCTCTAAATGAACCAGTTCCCTCATCTCTTTCATCAACTTTTGCTCTTGCTTTTTCACCAGCAATATTCATTGCTAAAATTGCAATGAGGCTTCCTTCTAGGGGTGTTGACCCGCCAATACAGCTTCCAACAATTGATGATAACATACATCCGCTACCTGTGATTAATGGCATCATATCATCCCCATTATCAATAGCTATTGTAGTTTCACCGTCTGTTAAAATGTCTATCGGACCGCTGGCCAATATTACAGTATTCAGTTTAGAAGCCAATTCACAAATCAAATCTCCGTTTGCCTTTAGATTTTCTTCTGTAATGATGTCATCTGCATTTACATCCACACCCTTTGCGGTGTTACTTTCATCTAAAACGCCGACTAATTTTGCTATTGCTTTAATTTCACTTATATTTCCTCTAATTGCTGTGATATTGTAATTTTCTATCAAATCTAATGTGGTTCTATTTCTAAGTTGCGTTACTCCTACACCCACAGGATCCAAAACGATAGGGGTGTTGGTCTTATCTGCAGTTTCACAACTTATCTTCATGGCTTCTATCTGATTGTGACTTAATTTGCCGATATTAATTACAAGAACATCTGCAATTGTCACTACTTCTTCAAGTTCTTCTGCATCTTCTGCCATGAATGGGGAACCGCCTATTGCAAGAACAGCATTCGCACAATCATTAATAGTCACAGAATTGGTTATACAATGGGTTAATGCGTTTTTTTCTTTAATGTTGGTTAAAGTCGCATCAACTTTTCCCAATAATTCTTTCTCACTATTTATCATGATTATTAATTATAATTTTGTGATATTTAAATTTAAGCAATAATCTTGTCGATTATAGTAAAGTATTTAAATCACTTTTCACATATTTAATTTTGTTATATAATATTAAATTATGCCTCGGTGGCTCAGTCTGGTAGAGCGCGAGACTTGTAATCTCGTGGTCGCGGGTTCAATTCCCGTCCGGGGCTTTTAATTTATATCAATTATATGACTTTTTTAAAAATTTTATAGTATTATAGTAACATTTATATAGTGGATACTATAGATTATAATTAGTATGTTATCTACATACTTTTGGTGTGTGGGTCCGTAGGGTAGCTTGGTCGATCCTTTGGGCTTTGGGAGCCTGAGACTCCGGTTCAAATCCGGGCGGACCCATTTTCCCGCC
>NZ_JBGUIH010000041.1:0-9457 GCF_045112895.1 Methanobrevibacter sp.
TTCACCAGTGGTGAAAGAAGAGTACAATGCTTACACAAAGCACAAGAACCTCCTGAAGGCGCATGGTTAGATTGGAAAATCATGGAAGAAATCGCTGTCAGAATGGGCGTACCAAGACCATTATTCCACTACGAATCTGCTGAAGAAATCTTTGAAGAAATCAGAGAATGTGCTCCTATCATGGCAGGTATGAACCGTGAAAGATTAGACACTCCTGAAGCACTTCACTGGCCTTGTCCTTCCGAAGACGACCCATGTCAACCATTAATGCACAAAGAAAAATTCGCACACCCTGATGGTTTAGGTGTCTTCCAAGCATTAGAACACAAAGGTCCTGTTGAAACTGTAGACGACGAATACCCATTATTATTAACTACTACAAGAATATTGTTCCACTATCACGCTGCAATGACCAGAAGATGTGAAACTTTAAGTAACGAAGTTAAAACCGGATTCATCGAAATCAACACTAAGGATGCTGAAGCAAGAGGAATTCTCAATAATGAAGTTGTAAGAGCTTTCTCAAGAAGAGGAGAAATTGCAATTCCTGCTCGTGTAACTGATAACATCAGAGAAGGTATTGTAAACATCCCAATGCACTTTGTAGAATGTGCTGCAAATGTATTAACCAACTCCGATTCCTTCGACCCTAAATCTAAAATGGTTGAATTAAAAGCTTGTGCTATTCAAGTAGAAAAACTCCCTGAAGTTGTTGAAATGAAAGGTGAAGTCTACAAAGAAGGTACTGATACTGAAATCAAAGCTGAAAACATGGCAACTACCACCATTAAAGTAGGTAAATAAATGAGGAGTAGATTTAAATGAGCGCAAAAATTAACGATATGTACTACGCATACTCTGCTATCGAAGACATCAAAGAAAAAGGTGAATACGGTGGAGTAGTAACTACTATCATGAAATACTTATTAGAAGAAGGTATCGTTGACGGTGTTGTAGGTGTAACCGAAGGTCACGATATTTATGATGGTGTTCCAACCCTTGTAACTGACCCTGCTGATGTAATCAAAACTGCAGGTTCCATTCACTGTGGTACTTTAAACATTGCTAAATTCGTATCCAAATACTTAGATGGCGCAAGATACATGAAACTCGCTGTTGCATGTAAACCTTGTGATGCAATGACCATCAGAGAATTAATGAAAAAAGGAAAAATCATCGAAGAAAACGTCATTATGATCGGTGTTAACTGTGGTGGAACTATGTCACCTGTTCCAACCATGAACATGATTAGAGATGTATACGAATTAGATCCTAAGGATGTTATCAAAGAAGAAATTTCCAAAGGAAAACTCATCATGGAAACCGCTGAAGGGGAAAAAGGTTTCAAAATTGATGAATTAGAAGAACAAGGTATGGGAAGAAGAGAAAACTGTCAAAGATGTAATCTCAAAATACCATCCAACGCTGACTTAGCTTTAGGTAACTGGGGAGTTATTGGTCCTTTAGCAGGAAAAGCTACTTTTGTTGAAGTATTCTCAGATAAAGGTGCAGAAATATTAGACAAAGTTATTGAAGCTGGTTTAATTGCTACCGAAGAACCTATCGAAAAAGGTATCAAAATCAGAGAAAACATTAACAACTTCATGTTAAAAGAATCTCAAGCTAAAAAAGAAGTTGATTACGCAGGCACTACTGGAGACATCATCGATGTATTCTACCAATACGAAGACGAATTCTCCAAATGTATGAAATGTTACGGCTGTCGTGAAGCATGTCCATTATGTTTCTGTGAAGACTGCTGTCTCGAAGCTGAAGGTCCTGAATGGGTACCTGGTGGATACACTCCTGCTGCTCCATTCTTCCACTTAACTCGTATGGTGCACATGGTTGACGCATGTACTAACTGCGGTCAATGTTCCGACGTATGTCCATGTGAAATCCCTGTAGCTAAAGTATGGAGTACCGTAAACAACAAAGTAAGAGAAATCTACGGATACATCCCTGGTATGGTCAATGATGACCCACTTCCATTCACTGATCACGTATCCAAAGCTAAATGGTTATAATAAGATTTTCTTATTATACACCTTTTTCTTTTTTTTTAAAATAATTTAATTTAATAAAAACAGCTATTTTTTATAAATATAAAAAAAGAGATTAAGAGTTGAACGGTTCACGCTTGTTGATGCCGTTGATGAAAATTTCTTCTAGCTCTTCTTCACTTTCACCAGCCCTGACATGTGAAATCAATTCTACAAGATTATCGTTTCTAAGAAGGCAAGGCTTGATTTTTCCATCTGGTGTTATCCTTAATCTGGAGCAATTTGCACAAAATGTAGAGTTATCAACCGGCCTGACTATCTCGATTTCTCCACCGTCTATGTAATATTTCTTACGTCCCTGCATAAATTTGCGTTCTCGCACATCATCAGCTATATCAGCTAATTTATTTTCATAAGAATCCAATGGATAATGGTAATCTGCATTGAATTTGTCATCATCACAATTTTCACTTTCAATCAATTCTATCAACTGAAGAATAATCCCATGCTCTTTGCAGAAATAAAACATGTCTTTCACTTCATGAGTGTTAATGTCCTTCATGATTACCATGTTTATTTTAACAGGGTACAATCCCACTTCAACGGCCTTTAAAATGCCCGCTTTTGCCTTTTCAAGATAGTCCTTGCTTGTTACAAACTTATAGGTGTCGCGATTCAAGGTATCAAGACTAACATTGACCCTGTCAAGGCCCGCACCCTTTAGGTCCTGAGCATACTTTTCAAGCAGCACGCCGTTGGTTGTAAGTGAAATGTCCTTAAAATCAAGGCTTGAAATCTTTTCAACGATTTCCACAATGTCTTTTCGAACTAACGGATCTCCGCCGGAAAGCCTGATTTTTCTGACACCTATTTTTTTAGCTATCTTGCAGATTGTATACAGTTCCTCTGGAGTCATTTCATCTTTTGATGAAACCATGCCGTCGTGATGGCAGTATATGCATCTTTCATTGCATCTGTTTGTTATTGTAATTCTCAGTGAAAGAATCGGCCTTTGAAATTTGTCTCTAACCACATTTTCGAGCATATTATCATTCTTCCACATTAATTTTTATTTCATGAATTTCCTCATCTTCAAGTTCTAAGGAATTGATTATCGAATAGATTGTTTCTTTAAGGATTCCTTGAGTGAATTCATTAATTTCAACATCATTGCCATTGGTTTTTAGGGTTATATTTGATTCATTTAAGTTTTCATTGTGGATGCCTGTAATTTCAACATCTATTTTTTTAACATTGCCTTCAGTTTTAATAGAGTTGACCATTGCCTTAATAGAGTTTGACACGATATTGGTTGTAAATTCATTTATTTCAAGATTTTTATTGTTAATTAGGATAGTACAATTGGCATCAATCGGATTTTGGGGAGTTTTTTTGTTAGGAACCATAAGTTCAATTTTTCCAATATCCTTAACATCATAGTCTTCGAGGTTTAGTGTGTTAATGACCCCAATTACATTTTGTTTTAAATAATCACTTACAAATCTATTAAGGCCCACTACATTGTCATCAATGGATAAGTAGCTATAAACTTCATCTAAATCATCAATAGTCAAGGTTCCTTGACGAATTTCTTTAGCAATCGCTTCGCCATTGTTAAATCCACAATTATTTGCAAATAATGTGTCGACAATATCATGCCCTCTTTTTTCAATCAGGTCTACTAGTTCGCTGATGCCTTCTTCATCAATTGTAAATGAATCTACCTCTTTAATTGTATATTCATCTCTTACATTGGGGGAAGTTATTACTTTTGGATAGTTGTAGCTTTTATATCCTTCAATTATGACAAAATCAAATTCATCAAAATGTTTTATTAAAAATAATATCCTATTCAAATCCATTTCTTTGCGGGCATTAAAAAAAGTGGTTGATCCTACGCCCACTACCAGATTGGCTCCAGCCTGTTTGTGTTTCCAGGTATCTGTATTTTCTTTATCCATTTCAATGGAGTGGTGTGAATGTTTTATTGAGGCTACATTATAGCCTCTTCTTGTTAACTCTTCAATAACTTTCACTGTTAGTGAAGTTTTTCCCGTATTTTTTTTCCCGACAATAGATACTATTTTCATTAAAAATCCCCCTTGTATAATTATATGTTTTTTTTATTAATTAATCGTTTCTAAGCGAATGTGTGGTTACTACACATTCCTTTAAAAATCAACTTTTTTGATTTATATATGTAGTGAGTCCACTTTATATGATAATGTAATAATTTTTTTACATTTTGTGTAGTTACTACACATAAAATTTCATTTATATCTTTCTTTAAAACGACTTAATTTTGAATTCAACTAAAATTATAATGAGATTCTTCAATAAGTTAAGCGTAAGAATTATTTTAGTTGTATCCATTAAATTATATTTCTAAATTATTTTTTAAAATAATTAAAATTATTAATAAGTATAAATAATATTTTAAACTTATCTATTTATCTTTAAATTAATCATATAACCGAATTAGGCATACCTAAAGTCAAATATTTGTCCATTTTTAAAAATTTTGAGAATAAAGTCAATATGCTTATATACTCATTTCGATAAAATTGAAATTATAACATTAAAATTAATTTATTTTATGTTATTTCGGAGGTAGTTATATGGCAGTAAAAATTGATGCTGATAAATGTGGACACATCGATAATTGTCCAGTACAAGGATTATGTATAAAACTTTGTGAACAAGGTGCAATCATTGAAGAGGATGGCGATGTAAAAATCGTCCCTGAAAACTGTGATGATTGTGATCTTTGTATCCAAAATTGTCCAAACCAAGCTATTTCCAAAGCTTAAGTGAGGTAATTTTATGTTTAACATCGAAAGAATCGGTGAAGAAAACCGTAAATTATCATACGCTGACAAAAAATGTGTAGGTTGTGGAATCTGCACTGATGTATGCCCAACATCTTCCTTAAGATTAGGGCCTCTCGTGCCGATTGCACGTGGTTTAATTGAAATGGACCTTATTTCCGTAAACCAAGATTCCTGTGTATTTTGCGGATTATGTTCCGTAGCTTGTCCATTTGATGCTTTGGAATTAACAATTGATGGTGAACCAATTAAAGAAATGGATAATTATCCGGTATGGGAAACTGAATCAAAAGTTGATGATGAAGAATGTATTTATTGTGGTAGATGTTATGATGTTTGTCCAAGAGATTCAATTATTTTCGAAAGACAACTTCCAAATGCTGCAGATTTAGTTAGAGGAGAAATCACTATTGATAAAGATCAATGTATTTACTGTTCTTTCTGTGCGGACATGTGTCCTGCTGGAGCAATTACAATTACAAATGTCCCTACATCAACTGTTGATAAATTGAATAACTCAATTGAAGTAGACCTTTCTAAATGTATTTTCTGTGGTGTATGTAAAAGAGTATGTCCTGAAAAGGCAATTAGACAAGTCTGTTCAACTTGTATGTATTCAGAAGAAATTGAAATTCCAGAAGTCACTGGTCAAACTTTAATTTTAGAAGATTCTTGTGTAAATTGTTCATGGTGTTCTGAAATTTGTCCTAAAGATGCTGTTACAATAGTTAAACCATTTGAAGGTACTTTGGAATTATCTGAAAATGAAGCAGAAGAAAAAATCTGCAAAGGCGATTCATGCCATGCATGTCAAGACGTATGTCCATGTAATGCGGTCTCCATTGTAGATGGAAAAGCAACTACTGATTTGACATTCTGTAACTTATGTGGAGCTTGTATCACAGCATGTCCACAAAACATTAGAGTTTTATCCAGAACCGATATGAAATTAACCAACATTAATTCAGAATCCTGGAATGAAATTTTAAACACATTAATTGGAAAATAAATGAGTTCATCTCATTATTTCCATTTTTTTATTCGATTTTTTATTTGTTTCAATGGTTACAAACAATTATGTGTAGTAACTACACATTAATTTTGGCTATCCTAAAAAATACTCATTTTCAGTAATTTTTTTGCATTTTTTAATATTTTTTTTATAAAAATTATTACATTTTTTGCATTTTCATCCGATATGAACATATAATTATATCGATAAATTTTATTTAATTTTAAAATAAATAATCATGAAGTATTAATTTAATTATTAAATAATATTTATCTTTTATTTTTATGAAATATACTCTAATATTCTTTATTTGTCTTTTTTTATGTGTAGTAACTACACAGTAATATATAAGGTTTGTGTCTTGCTTCTAGTAGACAAGTATTTTATTAGTATTATAATATAAATATAATCATTACACATGGTGATTTATATGCCAAAACATATTGCCTCTGGTTTGAAATATTTGGCTGCGGTCAAATTGAAGGACATGGGGAAAACTCATCAGGAAATCGCTAAGGAGTTATCGGTCGATAGATCAACTATCTCCCATTACTTGAATGGAAGTAACTTATCTTGGAATTCGATTGAAGTTGCAAGAACTATCACCGAACTGAGTCCAAGGGATTTCATGATTATGGTTTTTGCTGTTCTTGATGAACCAGAAAAGAGTCGTAAAATTGTGAATATTTGCAGAGAAAGAGATTTCGAAGCAATTGTTGAAGATTCTTGTATTGGTTGCGGTTTATGTGTAAATGCATGTACAATGAAGGCTATTAAGTTAGAATCATTGAAAGCACATGCAGACTCCATACAATGTTGTGGTTGTCAGCTTTGTGAAGATGAATGCCCAACTAATTCGATAAAAATTTTGGAGATTGAATATGATTAGAAATTTAAAAGAGGTTAAAGACAATAACTTTGACATCACAAGGTCTGCAGAGGAAGTCAGAAACTTGTCCTTCAATGACCAATCCTGTTTAGGTTGTGGGATTTGTGAATCTACTTGTCCTGTCGAAGCAATTACATTAAATGCGATTGCTGTTGATGCTCGTCACAGAGTTATTAACGATGTCTATTTCAGTGGACATGAAAAGATTGCCCAAAACACCAAAGAAGACTTTGATGTTCAAAGAATAAGCATTGACGAAAGTAAATGTGTATTATGTGGTATGTGCAGCGGATTATGTCCTGTTGATGCATTAGTATTAACCATTGATGATGTACCTATCAGTGAAATTGAAGCATATCCTCATTATAACGCTTTCTCAGAAATTGATGATGAAGAATGTATCTACTGTAAAAGATGTGAAGTCGCATGTCCTCGTGATGCAATCGTCATTGAAAGAATATTGCCAAATCGTGTTGATTTAGTAACTGGTGAAATTGAAGTAAATGAAGATGATTGTATTTACTGTGGTATCTGTCAAGAATTATGTCCTGCAGAAGCAATTGTTGTTGATCAGGAAACCGGAGCAGAATCCATTGTCATTGATACAGACAAATGTGTATACTGTTTAGTATGTAAAAAATCTTGTCCTGTTAATGCAATCAAAGCACTTTGTAGAGCTTGTTCTTACGGAGAATATGATTTAGATCCTGCAAATGCTGTTGTAACTGGAAACTCCATCATAGATTCAGATTTATGTGTATACTGTGGATGGTGTGAAGGTGTATGTCCTACCGATGCAGCAAAAGTCAAAAAACCATTTGAAGGCAGTATTGTAGTAGACGATGATAAATGTCAAGCTTGTGGTGCTTGTGTAGATATCTGTCAATGTAATGCTTTAGCGTTCCCAGTATCTTCAGGCCCAGGTTCAAGAATGGAACATGTCATTGCTTATGACGACTACTGTGTACGTTGTAAAGCATGTGCAAAAGCATGTCCTAACGGAGCTATTACCGTAACAAGAACTGAAGTTGACCACACTCCTATTAGCTCAACTACTTGGAAAGAAGCTTTAGATGCTATTAAAGACTAGGTGATTGGATGGAACTTAAAGTTAATCAAGATAATTGTTTAGGATGCGGGATTTGTGTAATTGCATGTCCTGTTAACGCAGCTATCAGTCCTGAAAACGCTGGTGGTAGTGGTGCAAAGACTGAAGAAGTTATTATGATGGTTGAAAACGGATTTATCAAACTCTTTAGTCCGGAAAAATGTGAAGAATGTGGAACATGTCAAATGTTCTGCCCAGTAAATGCTATATGGTTAGAATAGGGGGATTTCAATATGCATTATGCTAATACTTATTTAGAAAAACCTGTAGTGCCTGATGTAAAAATCACTGGTGAAGGAACAACCGATGTTTTAAAATGTATGTTAAACACCGGGTCTGACATTTACCAAGGTGCTTGTAAGAAAAGAGGATCCACTTTAAAAGAAGAATACAAAAACGCTTCCGGTACTTGTTACATGGATCCAAGGGATATGGCAAAATTAGGTGTAAACAACTGGGATACCGTACTTGTCAAAACCGATTTCGGTGAAGTTGTAGTAAACTGTGCCGTATCAAGGGATGCACCTCACGAAGGTACTGTATTTATTTGTAAAGGTCCATGGGCTAACACTATCGTAAGTCACGATACTTACTGCTGCTCTGACCCTACTTACAAAGGAATTAGATGTACTGTCGAAAAAACCGACAGAAAAGTTTTACTCATGGCTGACTTAATGAGATGGGTATACAAAAAATACGTCGATGAAGAAGATGACGATGTTGTTGAAAACATGGAATCTTTAGGTGAATTACCTGTTTATCACGGACGTAAATGGGAGGAGTTGATTGATCATGACTTATGAACCACCTGTAACTGATTATGATTACATTGTTGAAAATTGTACCTGTGCATTTTGTGGTTGTAACTGTGACGACTTAGACTACTTAGTTAAAAACGGTCACGTCGTTGCTGTAAGACACGCATGCAGATTAGGAGCAAGTAAAATCATGGAAGATATGGACCAAAGATTAATTGTTCCTATGATTAGGGATGAAAACGGAGAACTCAAAGAAGTAGACTGGGATACCGCTTTAGACAAAGCTGCTGAATACATCGCTAATTCCATCAGACCTGTATTCTACGGTTGGTCTGAAACCTCTACTGAATGTATGAAAGAAGGAGTAGCATTAGGTGAATACATCGGTGCTGTATTAGACAACCAAGCTACTATCTGTCACGGTCCTTCTCTCCAAGCTGTGCAAAACGCAGGTTACCCTATTCAAACTTTAGGGGAAGTTCAAAACAGAGCTGACATGATTGTCTACTCTGGAAGTAACGCTATGAACTCTCACCCAAGACACTTAGCAAGATATGCTGCATTCTGTCGTGGATACTTCAGACAAAGAGGAAGATTCGACAGAACTGTTGTTACTATGGATCCAAAATTCTCCGATACTGCAAAATGTTCCGACAAATGGATTGGATTCGAACAAAACGGAGACTACGGTTTCTACAATGCTATTAGGGCTGTTCTCAGAGGAAAAGAATTATACCAAGACGTAATTTCTGGAATTCCTAAAGAAGACATTTATGAATTAGCAGAAGAAATGAAAAACGCTGAATTCGGTGTTCTCTTCTTCGGTTTAGGTTTAACCCACACTTTATCAAAACAAAGA
>NZ_JBGUIH010000042.1:0-23050 GCF_045112895.1 Methanobrevibacter sp.
GGGCCCAAAAGCGCCGTCGACAGGGCTCGAACCTGTGACCAATCGGTTAACAGCCGAACGCTCTACCTACTGAGCTACGACGGCATATGACACCCATCTCACTTAACCAAATAAAACCCATGTTTAAAAATCAAAAGACTTTAAACAGTAATAAATGGTTTATATCCCATAATATATAAAGGTTTTGGTATTTCCTAAAATTATGCAAAAATTAAGTAAATCAACAAAATAATTTCCACAAAGTAATATATAAAGTTTAAGACCATATATAACTACATGGATTCCAACATATTTGACTTGATTAAAAAAGCTAATGAGATTACCCTAAAAAGACATGGCAATCTAGTCACACTTGAAAGAGCAGTATTTCTATCCTGGTGGTGCGATAAGGGAGACTGTGCATTCTGTTACATGTCTACACAAAAAGAAAAAATAAAAGATCCAACAAAAGCAAGAAGAAACATCAGCAACATTTATGCTGAAGCAGAAATGTGCAAACGCCTCAATTGGAATATTGAATTTTTATCTGGCGGATATAAATCCTTTACAACCCAAGAGATAAAAGAAATAGCAACAACAATAAAAACAATTACAGGTGATGGTGTTTGGTTGAATACAGGAATCACAGATGAATTAAATGAATATGGATCTGAAATCAAGGGAATCACAGGAGCCGTTGAAGTAGCAAATCCCCAAATCCATGAAAGAGTTTGCCCTTCAAAAAAATTGGATGATATAAGCAGTATGTTAGATGTGGCAGGAGATTTGGGATTTAAAAAAGCCATAACCATAATACTTGGACTTGGAGAGACATTGGACGATGTTGACTACATCATAGATTATATTAAAGCCCATAATATTGATAGAGTCATATTTTACTCATTAAATCCCCATAAAGAAACTGTATATGCAAACTCATCACAACCCGCTTCACTATACTATGCGCAAGTCGTGGCCCAAGTTAGATTAGCTTTCCCAGATATTGAAATAATCTGCGGAACATGGATAGATAACCTGGCAAACATTGGAATACTAATTTTAAGTGGTGCAAATGGAATAACAAAATTCCCATTGTTCAAAATGTTTGGAACAAAATACGGCAAAAGAGTTGAAGAAGAAGTTAAATGGACAGGTCGTCAACTTAAAGGAACCTTTACGGATAAATCCATGTTAGGTGAAGAAAAAAGTGAATTTTCACCCGAGTTAGACAAATTCATTAAAAGATATGTAAAAGAATCCTTGAAAAATAAATATTAACATGCCTAAAAAAATAGATTATTAGAAAGAATATTATGATTTATTTTTAAAATACTTCCAAAAAAACAACTATTTTTAACAATCTTTATAAATCTAATTTACTAAATATAATTATAATATAAATTATTGAAAATTATCAATGTGGAGGAATTATTATTAGCGACGATGTCGATATGATGTGTGGACTTGAAATCCACGTGCAATTAGAAACTGATTCAAAATTATTCTGCGGTTGTCCTACTAATTATCAGGACGCACCAGCCAATACAAACATCTGTCCAGTTTGTTTGAATCAACCTGGTGCCAAACCGCATCCAACAAATAAAAAAGCATTGGAGAATGCATTAATGATTGCTTTAATGCTTAACTGTGAAATTGATAAAGATGTAATTTACTTTATGAGAAAACATTACGATTATCCTGACCTTCCATCAGGTTATCAAAGAACTTCAGTTCCAATTGGAATTAAAGGCGAACTAAACGGCGTCAGAATAAGAGAGATACACGCTGAAGAAGACCCAGGCCAATATAACCCTGACAGAGGTTATGTGAATTTCAACCGTTCTGGAATCCCTTTAGTTGAAATTGTAACCGAACCCGACATTAAATCTCCTGAAGAAGCAAGGAATTTCCTGAAAGAATTAATCCGTGTCTTGCAATATAGTGGAGCTGCTCGTGGTGAAGGAACAATGAGAGCCGATGTTAACATTTCCATTAATGGAGGAAACAGGGTGGAAATGAAAAACATAAACTCCATTAAAGGAGCATATAAAGCTTTGAAATTCGAACTCGTGAGGCAAAAAAACCTCGCTAAAAGAGGAATTGAAGTCAAACAAGAAACTCGTGCTTATCTAGAATCACAAATGATTACTGTGGGAATGAGGCTAAAAGAAGATGCCGACGATTATAGATTCATCACAGATCCTGATTTGCCACCAATGAAAATTTCCGATGATACTATCCAAAGAATTCTAGATACCATGCCGGAAGCACCTCACAATAAAGTGAAAAGATTTGTAGCCGATTATGGTATTGATGACGAGTCTGCAAAAGTTTTAACATCCGAACTTGATTTGGCTATTGCTTATGAAGAAGTTGTAAAAGAAATTGACCCTAAATTTGCAGCCAAATGGATGAGAGATGAACTTAAGAGAGTCTTATCTTACAATAAAATCGACTTTGCAGATAGCGGCATTACAGTTGAAAATTTAGTTGAACTCTTTAATATGCTTCAAGAAAAGGAAATTACCGTTAAAGCTGGCCAAAGAATCATTGAACAGATGCCAAATAACGATAAATCCCCAAAAGAAATTGCTGAAGAATTAGGATTGCTTGGTGTTGTCAAAGATGATGAAGTGCTTGCAGCAGTAAAACAAGCGATTGATGAAAATCCAAAAGCTGTTGAAGATTATTTAGCTGGTCAGAAAGCTTCTATTAACTTCTTAGTAGGTCAAGTAATGAGAATAACCCGTGGAAAAGCTGATCCTGGAGAAACTGTTAAACTCTTAAAAGAAAACATTGAATAGGGAGGAAACACAATGGGAGAAAAAAAATCTTATGTTAAAGATTATATGACAAAGGATGTTATTAGTGTTTCCCCAGATACTTCAACTGAAGAAGTTATTGAATTAATGAGAAAAAGTCGCCACAACAGTTATCCTGTAGTCGAAAACGACAAACTTGTTGGAATGGTTACTGCATTTGATATTGTGTCCAAAGAATGGGCTGATAATGTCAGAGGATTAATGAGTACTCAACTAGTAGTTGCCAATCAAGAACTATCCATTAATGACGCATCCAGAGTGATGTTTAGAAGAGGAATCTCAAGAATGCCAGTTGTTAATGAAGATGGGAAACTAGTTGGAATCATTACAAATACTGATATGGTTCGATCACATATTGAAAGATCAACACCAAATAAAGTGGAGTATTTCAAAAAGACATTAGAACAGTTATACGGAATCAAAACTACATTAAGACACATGCGTGTTGATACAAATAAATTACGCCCTACACAAGACAGAGTTTATGCTGATGAACTCGAAGGAAGAACCTATGAACTGAAAAGAGGATTGGCCGAACCGGCAATTGTTGTAAAAACTGGTGACAGATGGATTCTAGTTGATGGACACCATAGGGCAGTGGCTTCATCAAAACAAGGTTATGCCACAGTAGATTCATATGTTATTGACTTAGGACAGGATATCAAATTGGGTATGGAAAAAACAGCAGACAAAGCTGGAATAAAAACATTTGATGATATTGAAATCATTGATGATGACAAACACCCTTTAATTGCACTTACCGAAAGTCTTCAAGAACAAGAAAGAAAAGAGGAATGATTACATGAGTGATGAAATTATAAGGGAAGTTTATGAAGTTCTAGAATCACGTCGTGACAATCCTATTGATTCATATACATCCAACATCATGCAAGACAGCGATAAAAAAGCGGAAGATAAGATTCTTGAAAAAATTGCCGAAGAATCCGGAGAAGTAATTATTGCATCTAAAAATGATGAAAATTTAATTTATGAATCTGTTGATTTAATATTCCACACATTATTATTACTTGCATACAAAGGAGTAAGCCTTGATGAAGTTTTCGAGGAATTTGAAAGAAGACGAAAATAATTTATGGTCAATGAAATATATAATTTAAATAGGTTAGAAAAATGTTTGATACGTTCTCTGAAAAAAAATTTTTATTAAAGGAATTAGTTAAAAGGGATTTGACTTCAAAATATAAAGATTCCGTATTGGGTATACTTTGGAGTTTTTTCAATCCTCTTTTAATCATGTTAGTATTTACTGCAATTTTTTCAATGTTATTCGGCCGTCAAATTGAAAATTATCCAGTTTATTTCTTATCAGGTAGAATAATATTTGATTTCTTTAATACAGCAACCAAAGGTGCTATGAGATCTATCAAAAGAAACGGTAACATATTAAAGAAGATTTATGTGCCAAAATATATGTTTTCAATAAGTACCATATGTTATGAATTTATTAATTTTTTAATATCATTCGTGATTCTATTTGGAGTAATGGTAATCACCGGCGCAACATTCCATTGGACTATAATTCTAGCAGTTATACCTATACTGTTCTTATTATTCCTGATATTCGGTGTTGGATTAATTTTAGCTGTCTGCAACACATATTTCACAGATATCGGGCATTTATACAATGTATTTACTCTTGTATTAATGTATGCCTCTGCATTATTCTATCCTATGGAAATTGTTCCGCCTCTCGTTCAAAAAATATTCACATTAAACCCAGTTTATTCAGCAATTACTTGCTTTAGAGAATGTATAAGTTATGGAATAATTCCAAATTCATCTACATTACTTTATTTAGCCGCATTTTCCATAACTACATTAGGAATCGGAATATGCTTATTTAAAATTTATGAAAATAAATTAGTATTAGAAATATAAGGTTTTATCATGAGTTTAATTACAAAAATAAAAAATATATTCGGACGTAAGCCTAAACAAAAAGCTTTGGAAACAGCTCCATATGATCCCAAATATAACCATAATAGATTTAAGAATATTAAAATTTATGCTCCGGATTATGTGATGAATAAAAAAGATAAATATCATGTGCAAATCTTAGATAGTGCAAATAATCCTATTCAAAATGAGGCCGTTGTTTTAGAATTAAACGGAAAAACATTTGAAAAGATAACTGATGAAAACGGTTATGCAAAGCTACATATATCTCCTGTCCGCAATAGAAAAGAAATTGAAGTATATTATCCTCCAGATGAAGATTACTGTCCTAGAATAAGAGCTAAACTAATAATGCCGGCAGATGTAGATATTTTTGAAGAATCAGAAGAAAATGCCAAGATATACGCTCCAAATATGATTATATTTTCAAAAGACGAACCGGATTATTGTATCAGGTTGCTTGACCATCTTGATAATCCTCTGATTTTTGAAAAACTTAGAGTTAATGTAAATAATGTTACTTACGAAGGAATAACTGATAGAGAAGGGTTTATCAGATTAGATTTGCAGCTTCCACCTGACACTTACACTATAACAACTACATTTGAAGGAAATGATCAATATTCTCCTGTTACTAAAAAGTCCAAATTGGAGATTAAGACAAGGAACATTGATAGGGATGTGATGATTGAAGTCAATCATCTTGCAATGGAATTTAAAGTATCAAAAGATAAAATTGATACATTGAAAGAATACGTAATCCGAACAATAAAACGAAACAAAAATCAGCATGAAAAAATCAGAATCCTTGATGACGTATCCTTTAAGATTTATAAGGGAGAACGGGTTGGTATTTTAGGATTTAACGGTGCTGGAAAAAGTACTCTTTTAAGGATTATTGCCGGCATTTATGAACCAACTGAGGGCGAAATAAAGATTAATGGAAAAATAGCTCCCTTACTAGAGATAAGTGCGGGCTTTGATAAGAATTACACCGGAAAAAATAATGTTTTCCTAAATGGTGCTCTATTAAGTATGGATGAAAATTTCATTAAAGAAAAATATGATGAGATTGTAGAATTCTCCGAACTTGGAGAACACATTAATTATCCTGTAAAAAATTATTCTAAAGGTATGAGGGCTAAGCTAGGTTTTTCAATAGCTACACTAGTTAACCCGGAAATCTTAATCATTGATGAGATTTTAGCAGTTGGAGATATTAAATTTAGAAAAAAAAGTTCTGAGAAAATCAGATCAATGATGAAAGAAGGAGTGACAGTTCTGCTTGTTTCTCATTCTATAAACCAAATCAGGCAAATCTGTGACAGATGCATTTGGCTTGAAAATGGGCGAGTATACATGGAAGGTGAAACTAGAAAAGTTTGTGATGCTTACGTCAAGCATGCAAAAAAATAAAATAAGGTTTTAAAATGGATAAACGATGGATTTTAATATTAATAATATTGGTTGTTGGTGGTTATTGGACATTTACTGTTGCGGAATCATCAACCACTGTTGGAGATGCTATAACCGTAGTTAACAAATCTGTAATAACACTACCGGACGATTTTACAATTGCAGACAGTGATAAAGATAGTGTTGATTTAATTGATAAAAAAGACAACAGGAAAATACACATTGAAGATATAGGTAAAGGAGATTTGGCTTATGAAACATTTAATAGAGAGATTAACTCATTAAGCGAAACTTCAAACATCCATCTTCTTAAAAATTCAACATTGAATGCAGGCAATATTACTATTTATAAAAGTGATTTGGAAAATTACACAAATGACTTGAAAAATGTGTCAATAGCTTACATATATTCCAGCGGACATACATTTGCTATTAAATTTGAAGGTTATCCTAACGAAAATGATTTGAATAAAGACCTAAAATTCATGGTTACTACGATCGCCCCAGATTTCAAACAAGCACAAGACTAAATTAAGTGATGAAATGAAAAAATTTGGCTTTTCAGTAATTATTCCTACTCAAAATTCAGAATTAGGTCTTAAAAAATCCATTGATTCGATTATTAACCAAACATATGCTTTTGAGAAGAATATTGAAATACTTATTGTTGACAATAACAGTGAAGACAATACCAAAGGAATCTGTAAGGAATATAATGAAAAATATCCGAACAATATAAAGTTCTTCGACTCAAAAAGTTCAGATTTTGCCAGCTCACTCAATAGTGCCATTAAAAATTCTTCTGGAAATTTTATCACTTTTTTGCAAGCACATGATTACTATTCAAAAGATGCTTTCAAAATTGTCTTAAATTTCATTGATAAAAATAAAGATGTTGATTTGATTACAATCCCCATAATCTATTTTAAGAACAACAGGGAAGAACATTATTTAAACTATAAAATCAAAAAAACAGAACAGGTTAATCTTTTAGAACAGCCTGAATATGTTCAATTATTGGGATTGTCCACTTTCATCAAAAGAGAATCCCTTGAAAATCTAGAGTATTTGGATGTTCCGAATATAAACATTTCCCTTTTCAGCAAAATCCTAATAAATAATCCTAATTTGGGAATAACAAATAAGGGAACCTATTTTTCAAATAATATCGATGAAAAGGTATACCCCTCTGAAGATATACAATTTAATTTAAATGATTATAACGAATTCATTGATGTAAATTTTAATAATTTAATAGAGGAATGCTTGAATAAATTTTCAGATATTCCAAAATTTATTCAATTTAATTTAATAAACCATCTTAGATGGATTTTAACTATTGAAAAAACTCTTGAAGAAGTGGATTTATCAAAACTGTCTAAAATTATCAGATATATTGATGATGAAGTAATCTTAAGCAATAGATTAGTCGACCGTGAACATAAAATACTCTCATTTTTATTAAAATATGACTATGTTTTAAATGATGATTTAAAAGAAAAACTTGAATTAAATACCATTTTTATTGATAATTATGATATCATCAATGATAATCTCAATATTTTAGCCAGCAAACTAACTACCTCCTTCAATAACATTGACATCATTGTAGATGGAAAAAAAATAGATAAAAAGGAATTGAAATTTCCTCAAAAGGACAAAATTAGCTTAAATAATAAATACCTGAAAGATTATTCAATTGAAGCCTCTATTCCGCTGACTAATAATAAAATATCTAATCTTGAATTCCAACAAGAAAATAAAAAACTGCATATTGATTTTTCAAGGCCATGCAATTTCTCAAGATATGTGGGTTATGCAAAAACAAAGCATTATTTGAGTGTTTTGAAAAATGATGAAATCATCATTCAAAAGAAAACTGCTTTTAAATGGATAAAACAAGAGTTAAAAAGTTTAATGCATATGATAAAACAACATGAGGATGGTTTTGAAAAAGCTATTCCTTTTAGAATAGCTTATTTGCTTAGTTATCCATTCTTAAGAAACAAAAAAATATGGTTTTATATGGATCGGCCAAACGAATCTGACGATAACGGATTGGCTTTATTTAAATATTCTGTTAAAAAAGAAGAGGGTATTGATAGATATTTCATTTTAGACCCAAAGAATAAAGATTATAATGAAATTAAAAAGATTGGTAAAGTTATCCCCTATAAATCAATCAAACATAGATTTTTAGCGATGTTCGTTGAAAATATCATCACCTCCCACCCCGACAATGAGATTATCTATCCATTCTGGGGAGGATATCCATTTTTTGCAGGTCTTTTAAAATCTAACACCCTATTTTTACAGCACGGCATTCTTAAAGATAATATCTCTTCATGGCTAAACAAATCAAATATGAATTTGGCTTTCTTTTTAGTATCTTCAACACGGGAATATGAATCAGTTTTTAAATATCCTTACAATTATGATAAAAATGTTGTTCAATTGCTGGGCTTGCCTAGGTATGATACCCTTGAAAATCAAGAAGATAAAAAACAAATCATAATCATGCCATCCTGGAGGAGAAATCTAGACCATAAATCAAAAGAATATGTTAAAGAAAGTGAGTTTTTCAAAAGATTCAATTCACTGATAAATAATGAACGATTAATTGAGAAGGCCCAAGAGAAAAATTATGAGATAATATTTAGGCCTCATCCAAAAGTATATGAATACATTGACCTTTTTGATGAAAACGACTTTGTTAAAATCGATTATGATAAAACAGGTTATCAAACACTTTTCAACAATGGATCAATAATGATTACCGACTATTCTTCAGTAGCATTCGATTTCGCATATCTTAAAAAACCGGTTATATATTATCAATATAAAGCGGATTACCATTTCGATTTAGATGAAAGTTTCTTTGACTATGAAACTATGGGCCTTGGGGAAATTGCAAAAACAGAAGAGGAATTAATTGATTTAATCATTGAATATTTGGAAAATGATTGTAGAACTAAAGACAAATATCTTGAAAGGATTGAAGAATTCTTCATATTTACTGACAGAAACAATCGTCAAAGAGTCCATGACAAAATTAAAGAGATTCCCCTAAAGGATTAGTTCCATATTTTGCATTCCCCTTTCAAAACTTCCTATCTTAACCCTTTTTTTATTGAAAACCTTAAAACCTATTCTTTCATAAAGCTTTTTTGCTCCAACATTTCTAAAATCAGCATCTAAAATAACCCTATTCAGATTTTTAGATTTGGCATATTCTATTACGTCAAGCAAAACTTCCCTGCCCAAACCTTGGCCCCTTAAAGAATCATCAATGGCTATTTCTGCAACATACAAATCTCCCTTTTCAATATCGCATAATACAAAATAATCCAATATATCAACGATTATTAATTTTAATGACTTCAATCTAAAATCATAGGGCATTTTGGAAATGTAGGCCATCAACATGCCAATTAGATTCCCATCATCATCCAAAATTACTTTAAAGTTATTGTCAACTTCATGTTTTTTCAAGTCACGCTCTATTGTTGATATTGCTTTCTCTTTATTTTTGAATAATAGGTCAAAAGTTCTAAAGTCGACATCATAAACATATGTCGCTACCTTATGAGTATCATGAAGTTGAGGATTGAAATTTTCATATCTCAAATTAATCACTATTCACTATTGTTAGTGCAAATACGGCCGCACCAAATCCATTATCAATATTAACGACGGCTATTCCAGGGGCACATGACTGAAGCATCGCATCCAAAGCAACCCTTCCACCTTCACCAACACCATAGCCCACTGATGTCGGAACGCCTATGACCGGAACATCAACAAGGCCTGCAACTACTGAGGGCAGTGCGCCTTCCATTCCTGCACAAACAATGAATGCCCGAACGCCCTCCTCGACCATGTGTGCAATTTGAGGGAACAATCTATGAATTCCTGCAACACCAATATCATAAGAGGTGATGGCTTGGCATCCTCCTTCTTCAACAATGACCCGTGCCTCTTCAGCAATATTAATATCGGATGTGCCCGCAGTGATTATTCCGATTTTGGCAATGATTTCCTTTTCTTTGAGCTCTTTTCTAATTATTAATATCTGTGCTCTCTTATTGTATTCATAAATATAATCATCTCTACCCAAATCATCTACAATTCTTTCATATCTGTCTTTAGGCAATTTTGTAACAATCAGATTATCTTGATCTGTTTGCATGTATTTCTTTATTATCAAAAGCAAATCATCATAGTCTTTGCTTGGTGAAAAGATAGCTTCCGGAAAACCTGTTCTCTCACTTCTTTTGATATCCATTTTAGCGATGTCCTCAAATTCCAAAATGTTATTGGCACTGATGAGTTTTTCCGCCTCATCTATATTAAGCTCGCCATTGATCAAACTTTCAAGAATCTCTTTCATAATATAATATTTAAGATAAAATTATATAAAATTTGACTTACAATATTATAATTTAATGAATGCTTTAAAGATTTTAACTCAAGGAATAGTCCAAGGTGTAGGATTCAGGCCATATGTTTATCGGCTTGCCACCGAACTCAACTTAAAAGGGCATGTCAGAAACCTTGGAAATGTTGTTGAAATCATTGTTGAAGGCGAAAACACCGATTTATTTGTCGATAGACTTCCAAAAGAATTGCCTCCAATAGCAAAAATCAATTCCATGGAGGTAGAAAGCATTGACGATGAAAACTATACTGATTTTGAAATAATCGAAAGTGGAGATTCATATTCAGGAATTAGTGTGATTCCCCCAGACATTGCAATTTGCGACAAGTGCCTTGAGGAAATTAGAAATCCTAATGACAGACGCTACAAATACGCATTCAATGCCTGCACTGATTGCGGACCAAGATTTACAGTCATTGAAAGTGTTCCATATGACAGGATAAGAACTTCAATGGATGAATTCCCTTTATGCGATGACTGTCTTGTTGAATACAAAGAGCCATTGAACAGACGTTACCATGGTGAAGCCATCTGCTGTGCGGAATGTGGCCCCCAAATGGAAATATATGAAGGATCAAGTAAAATAAATACCGACAACCCTATAAAATTAGGCGCTGATAAACTAAAGGAAGGGAAAATTTTAGCCATAAAAGGAATCGGAGGAACACATCTGGTTGTTGATGCATATAATGACGAAGCCGTAAAAGAGCTTAGAAAAAGATTGAACAGGCCAAATCAAGCTTTTGCAGTAATGTGCAAAGACCTTGAAAGCCTTCAAAACTATGCGCAGCTAACAGAAAAGGAAATTGACACAATTACTTCAAACAAAAGGCCAATCGTTATCTTAAAGAAAAAAGACAATTATCCTTTCCCGGATAGCTTATCTCCGGGACTTCACAACATCGGAGTGATGCTGCCATACTCTCCAATGCATTACCTGCTTTTTGATGAGGGAGACATTGACACATATGTCATGACTTCTGCCAACATCCCTGGAGAGCCGATGATGATTAGAAATGAGGAAATAATCAACGGAGTAAATGATTATTCCTTAATTCACAATCGCCAAATTTTAAACAGATGCGATGATTCCGTGATCAGATTTAGAAATGATGAACTGTCATTCATTAGAAGGTCCAGAGGCTACACTCCCGAACCGTACACAATAAAATATGATGTAAATGACTTTAATGTGCTTGCTTTAGGTCCAGAGCTTGACGTAACCTTTTCAATAGCTAAAGACAATATCGCATATCCATCACAGCATATTGGAAATACAAATAAACCAAAAACATTGAAATTCTTAAGAGAAGCCATTGCAAATATGGAAAGAATCACCAAAATCAATGAATTTGACATTATTGCCTGTGATTTGCACCCTCATTTCTTTACAACACGCCTTGCTTATGAATTGGCTGAAAAATATGGCTCTGAAGTAATGCCTATACAGCATCACCATGCACACTCCGTAGCACTTGCAAACGATAGTGCAATTGAGGAGATGGTTGTGATTGCTGCCGATGGAGTAGGTTTCGGAAGCGACAACACAAGCTGGGGCGGGGAAATCCTATATACTGATATCAAAAGCTTTGAAAGATTAGGCCATCTGGAACCTCAATTGATGCCCGGCGGAGATGTTGCAACAAAATATCCCGCAAGAATGCTTGCAAGTATCCTAAAAGATGAAGATTTGATTAAAAATTATTCCAATTACTTTAAGTATGGTGAAATGGAAATCAAAAACATCTTCAAACAGATTGATGCTGGAATAAATGTTGGAATTACAACAAGTACCGGAAGAGTCCTCGATTCCATGGCTGTGGCTTTGGAAATCTGTCATGAGAGGACATATGAAGGCGAATGCTCCATGAAACTTGAATCTGCAGCATATTATTCAACTGAGGATTTGGAAATTCCAGTGATTCTTGAAGACAATATACTGAATACGACTGAAATTTTAAGGGAAGTCGTGCGATTATATCAGAATGGTGAAAAAAAGGCTGATGTTGCGGCTGCCGGACAAAAGGCCGTTGCCAGCGGATTGAGTGAACTTGCCATTAATGCATGTGAAAATAAGAATATTAAAAATATCGGCGCTACTGGTGGCGTATTCTACAACGAAGCCATTACAAATACTGTCAAAAATCATATCGAAGGCAATGGTTTTAATTTTATCCAGCATAAGAATACCTGTGCTGGAGATGGATCAGTGTCTTTAGGTCAAGCAATCATTGCTAAAAAATTATAAAGAGATGGTTTAAAAAAACCATCGAACAATGGCAAAAAGAAAGTTATCTGTTTCTTAAAGTCCTCTCAAGAATGTATTCTGCCCTTTCCTTGAGATTGTCATATAACCTTATTTGGTTTTTCAACTCATCGATAGCTTCAAGTTGTCCATTGTCTATTCTTTTTTCAATATCTAATAGTTTAGACCATTCATCACCTGATGGAAGTTGCAATGTATTGAGCATGTCATCTGTGAAATTAACATCAAAGGTATTCCTATTAATGGTAATATGGATGTTGACTTCATTTTGCAAATCATAATATTTGCGAGGACGACCCCTCATAATCTTTTTATAGGAAGAATTCAATATTCCTATCTCTTCCATAGCACGCAAATGAGCTATAATTGCTTTCTGACCAATATCCAGTTCATTTGAGATTTCACTTACGAACATAGGCTCTTCCCTTAAAAGATTTATAATATCTCTTCTGGTCTTGCAACCCATTACATCAAGGATGTCTTCTTTATCAATCCCTCCCAATTGGTCATTATAGTTTCCTCTAATTTCTATGTGGCCATTAGAAGAATTGACATTTCTATGATTTTTATCATTTTTTTCAATGTCGTTTGTTTCGCTCATGATTATACATTATATCGAAACCTTTATATAACTTTTTGTTACTATAATAATGTAAGAGAAAGATAACTTTTGGTTACTTTAATATTTGGCTCAGAAAAACTTGACGTAATAACTCTTGATTGATGAACCATTTTCCTATATGTCCATAAATTCCCAAATAACCAATATTAAAAACCAAAAGTTCAAATTCTCGGCGAAGAGTTATTACAACAGTTTTTCAAAAAACCTAGGAAAGGTGCAAATATGACTGACGAAAATAAGAGCGAAACTGAAGTTGAAACTCAAGATATTCAAGAAAAATATGATGAACTTCTTGAAGAGCTAACTCTCAAGGATGAAGAGCTGGCAAAAGTGAAAGAAGATCTTGAAAAACAAGAAGCTGAAACTCAGGAATATATTTCACTATCACAAAGACTTCAAGCAGATTTCGAAAATTTCAAAAAAATTACCGATAAGAGAAATAAAGAGCTAATAAAATTCGCAAATGAAAATGTTATAAAAGAGTTTATAGATTGTTATGAAGACTTTGGTAGAGCTTTGGAAATTGAAAATGATGAAGACTTGAGAGAAGGAGTCGAACTCATATATAATAAATTCAAAGATGTTTTGACTAAAGAAGGTGTAGAGGAAATACCTGCAAAAGGTGAAAAATTTGACTTGAACAGACATGAAGCGTTAATGGTTCAGGAATCCGAAGATGTTGAAAACGGATATATCATAGAGGAACTGATGAAAGGCTACATGTACAAGGATAAAGTTCTTAAATATTCAAAAGTTATAGTTTGTAAAAAATAACGTTTATTAAATAATTCATTAAAAAAATAGGTGATAATTATGTCTGATACTAAAAAAGAAAAAATCATTGGAATTGACTTAGGAACAAGTAACTCCGCAGCATCAGTGCTTGTGGCTGGAAAACCAACCACAATTCCATCTGCTGAAGGAGCAAGCCAATATGGTAAATCTTTCCCAAGTTATGTAGCATTTACCGATGACGGTCAAATGTTAGTAGGCGAACCGGCAAGAAGACAAGCAGTAACCAACCCGGAAAACACAATTAGTGCTATCAAAAGAAGCATGGGTACCGACCACAAGGTTACTGTAAACGGAAAACAATACTCTCCACAAGAAATTTCCGCATTCATCTTGCAAAAAATCAAAAAAGATGCTGAATCCTTCTTAGGAGAACCAATTCAAAAAGCTGTAATTACCGTACCTGCTTACTTTGACGACAACCAAAGAACTGCAACTAAAGATGCAGGAACCATCGCAGGATTAGATGTCGTAAGACTTGTTAACGAACCAACCGCAGCAAGCTTGGCATATGGTCTTGACAAAGCTGACGCTGATGACATGAACATTATGGTTTACGATTTAGGTGGAGGTACCTTAGACGTAACAATCATGGAATTCGGTGGAGGAGTATTTGAAGTAAGATCCACCAGCGGAGACACCCAACTCGGTGGTACCGATATGGACAACATCTTAATCAAGTACTTGGCTGATGAATTCAAAGCAAAAGAAGGAATCGACTTAATGGATAACGACCAAGCAGTTCAAAGATTAAGAGAAGCTGCTGAAAAAGCAAAGATCGAATTATCCACCACCACTACAACCGAAGTCAACTTGCCATTCATTGCAATGGGAAGCGATGGAACTCCTAAAAACTTAATCCATTCCCTTACAAGAGCAAAATTAGAAGAATTAGTTGACCCTATTGTAGAAAAATCAGGTAAACCAATGCAACAAGCATTAGATGACGCTAAAATGAGCAAATCTGAAATTGATAAAATTATCTTAGTTGGTGGACCTACCAGAATGCCAATCGTGCAAAAATACGTTGAAAAATTCATAGGAAAACCAGTCGAACGTGGTATTGACCCAATGGAATGTGTATCCATGGGTGCGGCCATTCAAGGAGGAGTATTAGCTGGTGAGATTAAAGACATCGTTCTGTTAGATGTAACTCCATTATCCTTAGGTATCGAAACCTTAGGTGGAGTATCAACCACTTTAATCGAAAGAAACACTACCATTCCTACCAAAAAAAGCCAAATCTTTTCCACTGCCGCAGACAACCAGCCTTCTGTAGACATTAACGTGTTGCAAGGGGAAAGAAAAATGGCGGCTGACAACACTTCCCTCGGACGTTTCCAACTTGTAGGCATTCCACCTGCACCAAGAGGCATTCCTCAAATTGAAGTGACTTTCGATATTGATGCAAACGGTATTATCAATGTAACTGCTAAAGACAAAGGAACCGGTAAAGAACAAGCAATTACCATTACATCCTCAACCAAATTGTCTGACGAAGAAATTGAACAAAAGATTAAAGAAGCAGAAATGAATGCCGAAGCAGATGCAAAAAGACAAGAAGAAATCGAAATCAGAAACAATGCAGACTCCTTAATTTACACTTCAGAAAAAACCTTAGATGAACTCAAAGATAAAGTATCTGAAGATGAAAAAACAAAAGTCGAAGGACTTGTGGCCGAATTAAGAGAACTTATAGCTGGCGATGATGTTGATGCCATTAAAGCAAAGTCTGATGAATTATCCAATGTTATTCAAGAAATTGGAGCTAAAATTTATCAACAAGCACAAGCTGAAGCTCAAGCTCAACAACAAGCTGGAGCAGATCCAAACGCTGGTGCTAAAGACGATGATGATGACACAATTGATGCAGACTATGAAGTAAAAGACGATTAGATTAAATAATTAAGTTTTATTGTGTTGTTAGGAATATAACAAATAAAATCAGAATCAATCAATAAACTAACAATAGATAAAACTATTATTTTTTCTATCTATTTTTTTTAAAAAATTATGTTTAAGGTGAACAAATGGCAGACAAGCGAGATTATTATGAAGTTCTTGGAGTAGATAAATCTGCTGATGAAAAGACAATCAAAAAAGCTTATCGTAATTTAGCTAGGAAATACCATCCAGATGTTTGTGATGAACCTGATGCTGAAGATAAGTTTAAAGAAGTTAGTGAAGCTTATGCCGTCTTGTCCGATAATGAAAAACGTGAAAGATATGATAAATTCGGCCATGCAGGAATGGATGGATTTACTGCAGAAGACTTCTACCAAAACATAAACTTTGAGGATATTTTCCAAGGATTCGACATAGGAAACATATTTGACATATTCGGTTTTGGTGGAGGAAGTCGATCTAGGGCTGCGAGAACCGGTCCTCAAAGGGGTTCAGACATTTACACTGAAGTTCCAATTACTTTAGAAGAAGCATTTAACGGATGCGAAAAGGAAATCAAGATTACTAGAAGCGAATTATGTCCAACATGCCATGGGTCTAAATCAAAACCGGGGTCAAACCCTGAAACCTGTAAAACCTGTGGAGGCACAGGCCAAATAAAAGAAGTCAGCAACACATTCCTAGGCCAAATGGTCAATGTGAGACCATGCAGAGAATGTGGAGGTACCGGTAAAATCATTACTGACCCATGTGAAGAATGTCACGGAAGAGGCAGTATAAGGAAAACAAAAACAATTAAAATCGAAATTCCTGAAGGAGTTAATGAAGGAAATCACTTAAGGGTTTCAGGAGAAGGAAACTGCGGTGATGCAGCAGGCCTTGAAGGAGACTTAATTGTTACTGTGCATGTGAAAAGACATAAAAGATTCGTCCGTGAAGGAGATCACTTATACTTAGACCAGCAAATCAGCTTCCCACAGGCAGCGCTTGGGGATTTGATTAGCATTCCTACAATTGAAGGAAAAGAAGTTGAATTTAAAATCACTCCTGGAACACAAAGCGATACGGTCTATAAATTAAGGGGCCAAGGTATGAACTCCGTTAGGCATAACGGCAGAGGAAACCTTTATGTGACCGTTAAGGTTGTTGTCCCTAAAAAATTAAATCAAAAACAAAAAGACTTGCTTAAAGAGTTTGCTGAAATCAGTGGTGACGAAATCAAGCATGTCGAAAAAGGACTCTTTGATAGAGTCAAAGATGCAATGAAGTAAGTTAGTGTTCACTAATTTACTTTCCTCCCTATTTTTATTAATTTTCCATTGAGCATTACCATGACTCAATAATTTGGACCATTACTTACCTATAAGATAATTGAATATTGCTTAAATAAAACAATTAGTTTTATCATTATATGTGGAAATTAAGGAAGATAAACCCAAGATGATTAAAGGATATTTTAAAAATAGGAAATATGAATTTAGTTATCTATATAAAAAAATAAAAAAATGTGGAAATTGAAAAATATTCCTTACAATTAAATAAAAAAAAGTAAAATGAAGGTTTATAGTAAACCTTATTTAGTAATTTTAATTGTCTTTTTAATTGTGCAGCCACCATAAGAAGCTGTTACAGAATACTTGCCAACTTTTAGATTCTTTAAAGACAAAGTAGCAATACCTTTTTTGCTGGTTTTAGCTGTGTACTTCTTACCTTTAAATTTGAAGGTAACTTTTTTGCCCTTCAGAATCTTACCATTCTTATTCACTAATTTAACAGTGAATTTGGTAGTTTTAGCCTTTTTCTTAGAAAGGTTTTTAGCTATTAAGGTAGGCTTAAAGGTAATTTTATTGGACTTGCTATAACCATTGAATGATGCCTTAATAGTATGGGTTCCTGTTTTTAGTTTTACTGAATAAGAGGCATACCCATTTTTATCGGTTTTAACATTTTTAACCTTTTGGCCATCAATGTAAAATGTAACATATTTTCCGGAAACCGCCTTTCCATACTTTGTTAGAGCACGAACCTTATATTTTACAGTGCTACCATAATATACGGAGTAATCTTTGCCTCCAGAAAGCAGAGGTTTTTTGGTGACTTTCAATGTAGAAGTCTTGTTTGCATCATTATAATTCTTGTTTCCACTTACTTTTACGAGTATCACATAAGATCCATCATCTAGGGAAAGCGGCACCTCATAATTAAGTGTTGCTACACCATTGGCATTGGTTACTGCGCTGCCAATAGACATATATCTTGCTGAGGTCTTTCTATAAAAGTCTACTTTAAGACCTTTAACTTGATTTCCAAACTTATCTAAAACAGTTGCGGTAATTTTGCCTGTACTGCCTTGTTGGATTGAAGGTTTAGAAACATCAATTACAAGATCTCCTTTATCCACAACCACACGAATATCATAATTTGAGGATTTATAGTTGGTTTTGGACAATACTGCTGAAAAGGAATAATCACCTGGAGCGTAAGTATTATCAAATTTATATTTCACACTAGCTATTCCTTTGGTTACTTTTGATTTACCTATATATGCTCCATCCACATCATAAAAGCTTATATAAGCACCATCAATACTGCTATCAAAAGTTAATTTAATATCTGCAGATTCTAAATATTGAACATTGACTTCACTGGTTTTAGGTTTAGCTATGTATTTATAATTACCAGTGACATTGTTATTTTTAGAAATATATACCGCCTTATTTCCAATGCCTTTTTCGGAATCCAAATAGTTATTGACAATAATATTATTAATAGCCTCACTATCAAGCAACACAGCAAAACGTTTGGCTGATGTGACCTTATTATTTTCAACAAGATTATTGGTGGAGTTGGCTTTGAGATATATTCCTGCATTGCCAGAAGCAATTGTATCCAATATTCTGGTAGTGACTGTTTCACCGTTACCATTTGCATTAATTGTATTATCAGTGATTGCATTATCATTACCATTTGACAAGATAACTCCAAATACTTCCTTAGCATTTGCTTTAACAATATTGTTGCTTATGATATTACTGTTTGAGTTATACCCTTGAATTCCATAAATAACTTCTTTTGAACTTAATGTTAGATTGTTGTTTTTAGCAGTTGATTTATGGGACAATTCAAAGTAAATACCATAAACAGCAGCACCATTTTTAATTTTTACTACATTACTTTCAATAAGGGTGTCTTGAGATTCATCACCCACAATAATACCCTCAACACAGTAAGGGCCACTAACAGTTACTTTATTGTGAGCAAATACATTATTTGTTGCACCTTGACCTTTAGATGCAGAATGACCGGTGTAATATCCTAAAACACCCATACCATAAATGTAATTGTCTTTACCTGACACAATAACATTATTATTTGAAATGGTATTGTTATGGGTATTGAAGTATAAATCAATTCCTACAATTGAGTTTGTAGATGCACCATTGCCAGTAGTCGGATATTGTTTTGATAATTTTGATGTGACATTCACTGTATTTTTATCAATGATGTTATTGGATGAGTACAACAGTAAAATTCCATAAGTCTGATAGATTTCTGAAACAACGTGAGCACCGCTTACCTGATTTTCATTGCCGTCGAAACAATAAGTTTCTTTGCCATCAACACAAACCTCATTACCATCAAAGCAATAGGTCACACCGTCAACGCAAACCTCATTACCATCAATGCAATAAGTCACACCATCAATACAGACTTCATTACCATCAATACAGATAGATTTACCATCATTAGTAATAACTTCATTACCATCAAGACAATAGGTTACACCGTCAACGCAAACCTCATTACCATCAATGCAATAGGTTACACCATCAATACAAACCTCATTACCGTCCAAACAGAACTTATTACCATCAATGAAAACCTCATTGCCATCAATACAGACAGACTTACCATCAATAATGACTTCATTGCAGTCAAGGCAATATGTTTTTCCATCAATGCAAATTTCGTTTCCATCGACACAGTAGGTTATTCCATCGATGCAAATCTCATTACCGTCTAAACAGTACCTTTTACCATCAATGAAAAGTTCATTGCCGTCAAGACAATAGCGAACGCCATCTATGACAACTTCATTACCGTCAATGCATCTTTCGGTTTTAAAGTTATAGACATCTCCTGTACCTTTGGTGTTGATGGTGTTGTCTGTAAAGTTACAGTCTTCACATGAATATGCCAGCAATGTGAAAGTTAGATAATCCCCTTCAGAAGTTAACGTGTTATCTACAACATCGATATAGCTTGATTCCAATACATAGATTGCATAAGCCGCTTTGGAATCACATACGCTAATTTTATTGTTCATTATTTTAACGCCGGAAGCCTGATTGACATAAATACCCCAAGCATTTACCCTATCTGCTTTATTATTGACTATTATTAAATTTTCAATCAATACATTACCTGAAGTTACTTTGAATGTTGAATTATAAAATTTAGGACTATTACCTGTGATTTTCACTCCTTTTGTTACATATATTACTTCATTTCTGAAAATTCCTTCAAAGGACAAGATATCTCCATCCTTGATTTCAGAAGTCAATCCACCATTATCATTAATGTATGTGCGAATGTTTTTAGGAGTAATTTTATGGGTGGTGCCTTTATAGACATATGTAGGTCTGGATGCATCATAAATTCCATTAGGAGAATTTATCAAACTGGAACCTACTATTTTATTTGAAGATATTTCTGCGGTGCCTTTTTGAACACCTGAAACATCAATAGCATATTTGTTTCCAGTTTTAATAGTATTTCCACTGATTGTTACATCTTTAGGCATTCTTTTTGAGCTTAATTTTTCAACTAGAACACCAACACCTGATGATGAGGTAATATTATTACTTTTCACAACTAAATCTGAGACATCACCATTCTGATAAACACCTGAACCAGAGTCTGTAGTAATTACATTGTTTCTAACGATTATATTATATCCACTTGCAACAATTCCCCTACCTTTTGATGTTACTTCAACATTATTTTTCTCAACAATGGAATTGTCAGCGGCACTTATGCCTGCTCCGGTAGATATTATTTTAGCTCCAATTATCTTATTATTTGCAACATAGGAATTATAAGAAGCTACAATACCGTATTCTCCACCTACTTCAACCTTAGGGTTGTTATAATCTGCCCCGGTGATTTTATTGATAGTGTTGGATGTGATATTGTTTGAATAACCTGCAGTACTAATTCCCCTATATGCCCCGGTTATTGTGTTTGAATGAATCTTATTATTGCTACCCATCACCTGAATACCCCAAGACCAGGAGGTAGGCAAAACATTATATTTTATTGTATTTTTTGAAATTATATTATAATTTGACTCTCCACCCATCAAAGGACCACCGGCATAACTTGACAAGTAAATCGCATTAGCATCATCGACACCGATAGTGTTATCCTTAATGGTATTGTGATGAGAACCACTGAGAACCAACGGAGGAGTGGATCTTTGATTGTGGCCATAGGTAACACCATATGTTGTTAAAGTGTTGCTGCTTACAGTATTGTAATTAGCATTATTTGCAAGACAGATACAATATGAAGCCCTACCAGTATTCTTTATAACACAATTCTGAACAGTACAATCACTTGCAGAATTTAAAAATATACCATAAGTCTCATTTTTGGTATTTACAATATTCAATTGGGATATGGTACTTCCGGAAGCCCCACTTAATAAAGTGATTGTTGACTCCTTCATATTATTCTTAGAGACCCCAACAATGTTTACTGTCTTGTTGAAAACGAATTTTGTTTTTGAGAAAGTTCCTGACAATTGAACAGTATCTCCTGATTTAAATTTTGAAGATTCACCAGTTTTTGAATCAAAATATTGATTATAATTCGAACTAGTTATTGTATACTTGCCTGCTGAAAGTTCTGAAGATGAATCATCGACAGATATCGTATCTTCAAAACCGGAAGAAGCATACTCATCAGCATCATCAATAGACGCGTCTAAAGTATCTTGATTAGCTTCACTGCTGACCGTTTCCGTCATGTTTGCATCATCAACAGCACTAACTGCACTTATCGATATCAGTATCAGCAATAAAACTAAAAAAACATTAATTTTTTTAATCATTATTATACCTCATCAATTTGACTTTTAAAAAATATTAATAAAGACTTATAAACTTGACTTTAAAAATTTTCTAATATATTATTATTTTTGATAAAGTATACTATTTAAAAATTGCTAAAAAATAAAAAAAAGTTGATGATTAAACTAATAATCATCATATTCATCACTATCGTTTCTAAGATATCCAACTAAAAATATTGCAATCAACACAAGTACGGCAATAATTACAAATATTGGCATGCTGGATTCAGTGGTGCTTACAGATTTGGAAGCTGATTGTTTTTCAGACAGTTCATATACTTTAGAACCACTGGCTCCGGAAGAAGCATCTGAACTTTGAGAATCTGCAGCATCTTTTGCATTGCCCGCTTGGGATGGGTCTACACCAAATGCGGTCTTACCACCAGAATCTGATCCGTCAGATTTTTCCTGGGAGGTATTGTTAGTTAGAGTATTTGCATTTTGATTTCCATTATTTGAATCACCAGATTGGGCATTATTGCTACTGGAATCATTCATTTGATATAATGGATCAGTGTTTGTTGCTTGGGCTAGAATTTCGGCGTATTTCTGCTTTTGAGCCGGAGTTAAAGAACTTAACTGAATAATTTCTGCATTCCAAGCAAGGTTTTTACATGTGTGGTGACAACATGCTACACCGTAATCAATAACGCTTTGCATGTAAGTGTCGACCAATTTCTGCACTGTACTTGCATCTCCGTCCCATATGCCCTGTTGAGCCATGTAAATCATCCAGGCTGTGGAAGACTGTGCTCCA
>NZ_JBGUIH010000043.1:0-88484 GCF_045112895.1 Methanobrevibacter sp.
GCAAGGTTTTTACATGTGTGGTGACAACATGCAACACCATAATCAATAACGCTTTGCATATAAGTGTCCACTAATTTCTGTACAGTTTTTGCATCGCCTTCCCATACTCCCTGTTGTGCCATATAAATCATCCAAGCAGTTGAAGATTGGGCACCTGCAGCCAATTGAGAATTTGTTACTCCGGAATTAATTGTAACTACAGTATCGGCCAATTGATTACCTATTTCCTTGTTTAACTTTTCACCGCCTAAAATGTTGCTGGCGTAGAAGTTTTGGAATCTTGAAGCATATGAATTCATTCCAGCAGGAGTTTTAACCAATGCATTATAATATTGCGGGTTCAATAACATGCTGCGTATTTCAAACTCTATTTCTTCTTGATAGGTCCTTGAAATATAGTTGTTCTTATTTCTAATATCGAAAAATGCTGTATCCGGCTTAGATTTGCCTGATTTGTTTTTCAATGTATTTGCAGCATTATATAAACCGCCGAACCAATCATAATAATCATCTGAGTCAAATAATCTCCAAGTACTGTCAAAGTTCTGAGTAATTACATCTACATTATCAAGCAAGTACTTATAGTTCTCCTTTTCATTGTTGACAACAATGTTGCCCTTTTCATCAAGGGTCCATGAGTAAGATACTTTACTTAAATATATATCCATTGCATATTCATTGATTGAATCAATGCTCCAATCAGCAGTATTCGGAATAAGATTTGACATACCTGTACCTTCTAATACATTACCTGGAAGACCAAATAACCTATCCAAAGTAGGATTTTCTTCATAATGCTTTTTGACATAATTATTAGATGCGTCCTCACCAGTGACATTTAGGGCCAAATTAACTGAAGTCAGCATCCAAGTAATCCAATCCTTATTGTTTGTAACCATACTGGCAAATACATCAATTCTCGGCCTATTGACAACAGAACCATTATTCAATGTTACATTTAAATCTTCTAACGGAATTTGTTCAACTCCAAGAACTTTACCGTTATCCGCCCATACTGGCTTACAACCTAAGAAGTACATAAATTCAGCAACACCGATTCCTTCAGTTCTTGATATTTCAGTACCCCATAATATCAATGAGGTCAATTCAGGCCACTTGCCATGTTCCTCATAGTAATTGGCTAAAAGCATATCAACAATCCTAACGGCAGATTCGTATGCCGCAGGAGACGGCATTCTTGTAGGGTCTGAAGCATAACCATCATATCCTGTAGGTATTGAATCCCCATAAGAAGGATCGGCGAATAATCCTGATTTAACATAATGTCCACTTAATGATAATAAAATGGCATTCCACTCATTATTTCTCTGAATATTTGCAATGATATCCTCACAATAAAGTGTTGAATTGTATAATGCAGAACCTTCTTCTATTCCTAACTCTTTATTTAAATCTTTTACTGATGTTCCGTTTACAAGACGATTAGAATACTTGTTCAAGAAAGTTTTGATAGCTTCAACTTCCTTAGCATATTTGAAATTGCCTTGCATATCATCATAGAAATTCAAACCTTTCAAATCAGGATACAAGAATTCGATTAACTGATTATATATTTTTGTTTGAGAAGTTACGATTGTAATAACCTCTTCGGCCATTTCATAACCTGTTAAAACCTTACCTAATGTGTGAAGACCATAAGTATTGAAGTCATCCTCCATCGCATCCAAGTAATGGTGCAAGTCATCAATCCAATCCTGGAATGTTTCGTTATTTGAATAGTTTCTAAAACCTAATTTTGGAGCCAATTCCAAAATCATGTTCTTATATGATTCCGCATTGGAAGTCACATTAAGAGACAACTGTTCCTTATAGTAATTGATATAATTCTTCAAGGTAGTGTAATTACCATATAACTCAGACGAAACCATAGCAGGAGTCATGTGAGTGAGTAGCAATGCAGAGCTTCTGTCTCTTGCAACCATCGCTTCACCAGGGTTGGAAACAATATAAGGATAAACTGTAGGAATCAAAGTCAATTCAAAAGTCCAGTCCCCCGGAAATGCACCCAGATTAATACCCGGCAACCATTCCAAGGTACCATGAGTTCCCATACTTACAATTGCATTTATTTTAGCTGTCTTTTCCATCCATTTATAAAATGAAACATATTGCTGATGCGGAGGAATAGTCAAACTGTGATAATCCTGAACTTCCTCCCAACCTCTACTTGGCTGGAAAGTAATGAACACATTACCAAACCAGACACCAGGAATTACAATATAGCTGTCCTGATATACCATTGCAGGACCTAAACCATCGTTCCAATAAAGCATCATCTGATTAAATAAATCATCCCTAATATCAGCTGTCAGATATTCAAAATCTTCAAGGGAGATCAATTGATGATGTCCCATCAAATAATCCCAATTATCCTCAACATATTTGTCAAGCAATCCTGAAGCCCAAGACCCCTTGTTGTTCATGTCAAATATGATTTGAGTCAGATTATACAATGAAATTAATTTGGTTAAGGTTCCATTGATATTGTATCCTTTGCCTGCAGTCTTGATAATCCATTCATATGTATTGTTATAGCAGTTTAAGTATTCAACAGACCCCCCGATATCATATCCCTGACTATACAAGTTGATAAGCAAATCATATGCACTATTAAATACATCCAAGTATGACGCACCAATTTCAGCTTTACCAGGTGGGTAATTGTAAAGCATGACTGCGATTTTCTTATCGGCGTTGTTCAAATCATGAAGATCCGCCCATTTACAGTTTAACTGAACCATCTTTTCAACACCTTCCTGAATAATATGGGTCTTTCCTTCACCATCTACCCAAGTCAGTGCAACCTGACCGAATACTCCTTCAAAACTTGGATAAGTAACCATATATGTCCATTCAATTTGTGGACCCAATTCACTTTTATAACTGTATTCTGAAATTTCAACGATTCCTTTCAAAACATGCAAATCGATGTCGGTCAAATCAGGCTCTGCAGTACCATTGGCATAATCCAATGACCAGCTGCATAAAGAGTTAATAGCAGATAGGCCAACAGTTGATACAGACTTGATCTGATTGATTATTGAAGACATAGGAGGCTGGGTTCCAGTTTTAAATACGTTAAAAGCTGGTCTACCTTGTGCTTCATAACCCCTAATCAGCGCATCAGTGACTTCTTCACCACCATAATAAGAAGCAATTACTATGAAAGATTTATCGGGGTTGAATTTGGCAATATAATCATTTTCAAACTTTTTGAACAATTCAGTAGGGTCCAAAACATTCCTTAGCCATTCCACATAATTCTCAGTCATCCAATTCAGACTACCGTCTGAGCTGTGAGTATAACCCGGATTTTCGCAAATCCATTGATTGATTAGATTTCCACCCGGAACCAAGGTATAAATGCCTAAATCAGGATGGTAAAATCCGCATTCCGGAGACATTAAAGGAGCATTGGCCTCATCTAAGGTCGGATTGGAATATTTGTTAGGATTAATCAAATAATAAACATAATCTAAATAATTTTTCATGTTGGCCTGTAAAATATTGGATTCCACAATGTCTTTCGCTTGGAAATAGGAACCTATATAAGTGTTTTCAATGGTATCGAAAGTGTTGTTTCCAGCAGAGGCTCCGACAATATGCAAGCCCGTGTTGTTTAAGATTTGCTGTGAGAAAACACTGAAAGTGTATGCCACATTATATTTTGCATTAGCTGGAGATACTGCCAAAAGCTCTTTTAGATATTGTCCTGTGAGAACACTGTAAGCTGATTCCGAAAACATATCTATATGCATGAAATTGGCATATTCAACAAGCCAGGCTCTTGATTTATCAAAATCTGTAGTACTGATGTATGCCACCCTTTTTGACATGTTCATCAATAGGTCGACCTTCTCATTGTGAGAGTTATAGTCCACCAACAATAATATGTCCGGGACGAACATTACATCATCGATTTTAAGTGTACCGCTATTTTTTGTAAAATCTATGTTATTCAATTTGATTGGTTCATAAGTTGAATAACTTACTTCAAGGTTGTATTTATCTGAAGCCAAATTATTGATTACCACATTACCTTTCAAATCAGTAGTTTGTGTTGAAATCAATTTATTATTGGAATTGTATACCTTAACTGTAGCGCCAGCTAAATCAAACCCGTCTTCATCCCAAGTCTTGCCAGTTTCGTTATAAGAATCAGTAACATGAATATTGATTACATTATTATTTGCTTCTAATATCCCCTCCTCTGACTGAGATGTTGCAGCAACTGGAATATCTTGAAACCCATTTACCGAGTCCAGATCAGTTGAAACACCCACTACATCAGAAATTGTTTCATTATCTCCTGCAAATACTGCACTTGCAGAAAACAGAAGCAAAGTAGAAATAATAAATGCGAATACTAATTTATTACTTATTTTTACCGTATTTTCACCTCCTTTTAAATCGATTATAACAAACACATAGCAAAATATTTACTATAAGTTTAAATTTGATTTGAAAACATATAAAACTTGCTGAACTAAAATCCAAATTATAATTTTACACATTACATTAAAACAAATAAGATACATTTAAATACCTAATCAACAAATTAAAATGTACTAATATAATAGAGGTGATATTATGCGTAAGATTAGTATTGGTATGATTATCTTAGCAATAATCATGATAGGAATGCTTATCCCAGCAGGTTTTTCAGCTAATGACAATCAAGTTGTTATAACCTATGGTGAAACTACTCACCACAATGCAAATTACAAGAATATCGTTGATACATTCTTTGAAAATCAAGCAAATGTTGATTTACACGCTGTCGACTTAAAAATAATCACTGCTGATGAGGTAAACAAAATTTCAAGCACAATTACCGGAAAATATTATAATTCCGAACAAATTTTCTCTTCAGCATTAGTTGATTTGAATGATAATGATGATCTCGAAGTTAGCGTTGACAAATCCACAATTACAACAATAACAGGAGACATGTATTTATCTGCATTGAAATCAGTTGGAATTACAAGCGGACATGTATATGTAACCAGTCCGGTCACAGCTACTGGTGAATCTGCACTTGCAGGAATTATGAATTCCTATGAAGTGGCAACAGAAGTAGAAATTCCCGATACTGTAAAAGAAGCAGCCAACAATGAAATTTACACACAAGCAGAAATTGTTGAAAATTCAAATGTTAGCGCTGATGACTTATCCAAATTAGTGGATGACGTTAAAGAAACAGTACAAGAAGAAAATATTACAGATCACCAAACTATTGTAAACATAATTAATAACTACACTATTAATTATAACATTAACATTACAGATAGTGATATCGAAAACCTTGCAGACAGTATTGAACAAATTCAAAATGTCCAAGGAGATATTAATAACTATGAAGCACAAGTATCTGATGTTTTAAACAGTACTGATGCGGATAGTGCAACCGGATTTATAGATGGATTATTTAATTAATCCATTTTTTTATACTTTTTTTAAAAAATCGAATTAATATTGATAAAAAGCAGCCTAGCAAAAATTATGTGGATTACACGCCCATAATCAATTGAACCATATTTTCAGCACCGATTGCAATAGATATCAACACCATAACACCTGCAATAGCCATTACAAGAATCCAAATGCCCATATTCCACTTTAGGACTTTGGTTCCATCCAAGCTATAAATAGGGAACAGGTTAAATGCAGCCAAAAAGCTATTGACAGAGAAACCAATAGCACAAATTAGAAATATTAATTCAAAAACTACTGAATAAACCTTTAAAGGATACATTACAGCTGCAATTGCAATAAATACCAACGCAAGCACCATATTGGCCATTGGCCCTGCAATTGCGATTTTGCCATCGATTTCATCGGTAAGGTTGTCTGCATAGGTGTGAACTGTACCAGGTGTTGCAAATACAACTCCGAAAAATGATGATGCAACTGCAATCAATAATCCTAGAGGCCATAATTTGAATTCAGACCGGCATCCATACTTCATTGCCACGAATTTGTGTCCTAGCTCATGCAATACTGATCCTATCGCCACACCAACTATGATAATAGGCAAGCATGAAATGAACCCCTGAAGATTAAATCCTGAAGTTGCGAATGCAAAACAAAATATAAGCACGATAAATGCAATTGTCAAATCTCTTAATTCATCCTTTGTATATTCAACCATAATATTAAATATTTAATTATAGATATAAAATTTTTTCCTTAACTAAATTGACTTAAATAGCATTTCTTTATAGCACATATGTGGCTAAATTACAATGTGCATAATATTACATCACATTTGAGAGGGGACTTGTCTTTTTTAAGGCATAAATCCTCATCTTTAACGATGACCTTATCCTTAAGCTTTACATTATCGCTTTCTGTAGTCATGACAACAATCTGGCCCGGCGCAACTTTTTGTTTCCAATTTTCATCCACTGCCTGTGTTTTATCATTTAATTGAACTTTTATTTTGTCTCCATCAATATCGACAACACGCCCAATATCGCCATTATCAATTATCTTATAGGACATTTCAATTTCCAAATTTTGCTGGACAAGCTTTTCAATTAGATCCTGTCTGAACCTGACCAATAATTTAATGTCATGGTCGATTGTCTTGTTCAAATTTAGTTGGGCGGTTGTTTCGGAATAGGTGGGATGCTTAATTATAATATCAAAACTATCGCCGACAGTAGGTGTTTTGGAGGAAACTTCACTTAATATCTCTTCAAACACTTCACTCATTTTTCTTAAGTTTTGGGAAGGCGCCCATTTACTTGAAAGTAACTTCTGAGCTAGCTCTTTTGCATATTTATTGCCGAAAAGAATGATTCCATTATTGCCTGCCTTACGGGATTGAGTCTGAGAGCCTAACAATTCAACCAATTGATAACCGTTTGTTGTACCGTAAATCCTTCTTCTCTTTGTTTGAAAAGTTCCTTTGGAACTTACCTCACCACGGATAATCTCTCCAATAACCAGCAATTTGCTTGCATCATCAGTGATTTTGATTGCAACATTCAATTCCTCTGCCCTTTTTAGGAATTCCTCATCAGTCTGAATAGTGCCCCCATACAACTCACCTTCCAAGACATCCAATTCTTCCCTATCTCCAAAATAAGCTATCTTTCTTTTATCAGCTGCCATTACACAACCTTTTTTACCCATATATGCAATAATTAAACTCATAATATCCCCTAGAGTTGATATTTTTTTAAAATAATTTCATATTTTAAATCCAATTAATACTATATCAATCATAACTTATAAAGTTTAAAGAAAAATTGAGAAAGGGATTTATTATTTCTTGGCATTACTGATATTTTATTTAAACCATATGCAAAATAAGTAATATTCATGGCCTGTTAAGAGTAACCCACCTTCTGTTTAACAGCATTCATCTTAGCGTGCTACCTTGCCTACACAAGCGATTATCGGCAACTTTGCTCTTGCATCCTATGGAATGGCCGTTTCACCAATTCTTTTAATGTCCTCAATTAAATATCATCGTCTACCATTAAAAGCTGTATCGTTTCTGCTCCAGAGTCATGCCTCTCGGCATACGTTTTTCAACGCCATAGTCTTGTTTGATGGGCGGAGTTTCCTTAGTTTAAAAAAACCAGCAGCTGTCTTTAACTTGCCATGAAAAACATTAATTAAATAGTAGCAGGGCCTAGATTTGAACTAGGGATCTCGGGGTTATGAGCCCCGCGGGATCACCAGACTACCCCACCCTGCTATACGACAAAAATAGTATTACGACTACATATAAATTATAGTAAGGATAATATATAAACCTTTCTACAAAAGAAAAAAAAATAAAAGAAAATAAATTATTTATTTTCTAATGATTCTATTCTTTTATCTAAATCACCTAATCTTTCCTCAGTAACTTTCTGGAATTCTTCAGAGGATTTCTTAAATTCTTCAAAGTTTTTCTCTAAATTATCCACATTGTTAGTTGTTTCGGTGAATTTGGTTTGAAGCTCCTCCAAATCATTTGTAGTGGCCAAAGCCCAATCTTTAATCAATTCGTCACTTTTTGCATCTAAAAATGCATCGAGTTTGTTAGAAAATGCATCGGTATTTATGCTGGACATGTCAATGTCACTTAACTTGACTTTGATCCTCTTACTCATTGATTCGGAGTCATTCTCTCCATCGACTAACTCTTCTTTGGTTAAATCATAATCCTGTTTATTTTTGCCTAAAACCTCGTCCATATGTGCATCAGCACTTTCAGGAACAACACTTCGTAATTTAGACATAGTTTCAGGACTATTCAATAAATAATAATAAACTAAAACCACAATCGCAACAATTAAGATAATAATTGCAACTGCTTCCATAGCATCCATATTACCACCTATTTACTCATTTTTTTGAGTTTTTTCTCTTTTGCTTCAATTTCTTTAAGCATTTTTTCCAATTTTCTTTGTTCGGTTTCAGCTTCAAGTCTTGCTAGCCTTTCATTAATTTCTGAGTGAAGATAGCCAACATTGCTTCTTACTTCAGTAGTGGATTGCCTAATAGCTGAAAGGCTGTCTTGTTGCTCTTGTGGCAATGGAATTGGATTATCCATTAATCTTTTAGATTCAATGTCTTTTTCCACCATGGACATTTTTTTAAGTTCTATTTCTTTTTCAAGCACCAATATTGAATTTTTTGATTCTGCTACTTTTCTCCATTGGAAAACAATGATGAGCAATACAACAGCAACAATTATCAAAATAATCAAATAGAAAATTTGATCAGGAATTGCTGGAATATTTTCCATGTCATAACCTCCAAATAATATATACAGTATAATAATTATAAAATATTATATAAACTTTATTTATTAAATAATTAATTATTTATTCAAGAAGGTAATAATTTATGATAGAATCTTATTTAAAAGCTGGAAAAATTGTTTCAGACATACGTAGTGAAGCTTCAAAAATGATTACTGATGGAGCTTTGGTTATTGACCTTGTAAACTATGTAGAAACCGAAATTTTAAAAAATGAGGCTGAAATTGCTTTTCCATGTAATGTATCAATAAATGAAATAGCTGCACATTATACATCTCCTGCAGAAGATAAAACCCGATTTAAAGCCGGAGATATGGTAAAACTAGATTTGGGCGCAATGGTTGATGGCTGCATTGCCGATTCTGCAGTTACAATAATAGCCGGCGGAAACATCGATGAAAATTACACACAAGATGAAATTAACCTGCACGAGGAAATAGTTGAAGCATCTGCTGCAGGCCTTGAAGCGGCGATAGCCACAGCCAGAGCAGGGGTCGAAATATCAAAAATTGGTGCGGCAGTTCATGAAGCAATCGCAGAATATAAATTAAATCCAATATTCAACCTATGCGGACATAGCCTAGAGCAATTCAACTTGCATGCGGGAATTTCAATTCCGAATTATGACAACAATGACAACTATATTTTAGAAGAAGGCCAGGCAGTGGCAATCGAACCCTTCGCAACTAATGGGGAGGGTTACGTAAACGATGCACCGGGCCATTACATATTCTCATATATTGCAAATAAGCCTTTTAGAATGAGAACTACACAAAAAGTTCTAAAATATATTCAAAACAATCATGCATATGTTCCATTTTCAGGAAGATGGATTACAGACGAATTTGGAAACAGGAAAGGAGCAATTGCATTAAAACAATTATCAGAGGCAATGGCAATCTATCCTTATGCTCCGCTTCGGGAGAAAAAAAATTGTTTCGTAAGTCAAAAAGAGCATACAATAATTGTTGAAAAAGAGGGTTGTACAGTTACAACAATATAAAATTAGAAATGGAGAATATTTTCTTCATTTAATTCTTATTTTAAAAATTAGATTCTAAAAAAATAAAAAAAGAAAGAAGTGGAATTAGTATTCCACAGGAAGTGGTAATCCCAATTTAGCTCTTCTTTCACGTTCTTTTCCGTTTTTGTCCTTTTTCTGTTTAGCTAATTTTTCAAGCATAGGTAAACCGAATTTTTCATCGCTGACAGGTTTGGTTTCAATTAAACCAGCATCAACAGCAGCTTTAAATACGGATTCACCAACATCGGTTCTGGTTAAAACAGTAGACCATCCGTCAGGAGATCCTACAGAACCGGTGGATACATCAGACCATTCAGCAACATAATCCATACAGATGTTACAGCCAGCTTGTTCATATCCATGAGTTTCTTTAATAGCTAAACCAGAGTCTTCACCATCTTTGGTTAACCAGAATTTACCTTTACCAATATCCATTTTGGTAGCATCAGTTAAGGAGTCAAATCCTAATTTTGAAACAGCAAAGGTATCAAGAGAAGCCATAGGGAAGTTTTCCATACAGTAGATTCCGATAATCAATTTGATTTTTTCAGATACGAATCTGGCGAATGGATAAGCTTGCGCTTTTCTTAAACCTTGGATTTGACATGGAGTTGCTACAACACCAACTTTTTCTAATCCGTATTGACGGGTTGCTTCTTTTAAAGCAGATAAAGTTGGGGACATTGAGTATTTGGTACCAGCAGCTGCGATAACTTCATCAGCGGAAGTTACTACAGTAGGAATTGGTCTCCAATCTTCGTCAGGAGTTCCAGCTACAACAGCACCTTCAATGAGTCCTTCATCGAGTGCGTAACATAGTAATGCTGAAACAATTCCTCCATCTTGTGATACGTCAGTAATTTTACTATCAGTAGCTCTTGCAGATAATGCTTCTTTATAAGTTCCTAATGGCATGTTCAATCCTCCTATAATCCAGTTTCCTCTTTAATTCTTTTTATAGGTAACCATGCTCTTGGACACATTGCATAACAAGATCCACATTTAATACATCTGTCTCTGTCACAGCTAGGCCTACCTTCGCTAAAGCCCATAGCTCTTGTAGGACAAGCGAGAGCACAAGTTCCACATCCAGTACAAAGTCCGTTACGGATAACATTGGTTAATACATCACAGCCACAGCCAGTGTTGCAAGCAGCCTTATCCATTGCAGGTTGTAAGTATTCTAAGTCTCCACTGCATAAAGCAACAACAGCTTTTGCAATCATTTCAGGAGCTACAGGACAACCAGGAAGTGCTAAATCAACTTTAACTAATGAACTAATAGGTGCAAAGGATTCATGTTTAGGTTGTGCTTGTTGACCACCGCGTGCAAAGGTTGTAAAACAACCGGTCATTGCACAGGATCCAAATGCAGCGATTAATCCAGATTTTTCTCTTGCTTCTAATAATTCGTGAACGCTGTGTTCATCTTGTAAACATACGGAACCTTCAATTAAACATAAGTCCATTTCAGGCATTTCTTCAGCATAAGTTCCGTGAATCCATTTATCAACTAAAGTTTGACCATATACAATGTCGACCATATCAGTTAAAACAGCGGATAAAATGTCGTAGTTTTCGGTTAAAGACATTGCATCTCCGGTACAACCACTTAAGTGTATGTAACCAATACGTGGTTTTGCTGCAGCAGCTTTAGGTTCTTCTGCAGGAGCAGTTTCAACAGGTGCTTCTGCAGCCGCTTCAACTTTTTCTTCTACTTTTGGTGCAATTTCTTCTTTAGAACCACCAAAAATATTTTTTAATTTATCTAACATTATTTTACCCCGATTTCATTTAAAATAAGATCAATAGCTTCAGGAATTGCCTTTTCGATAGGTTCGGATAAACCAACTTCCACATCAGGAGTTGGAATCTCAGCCGGTTTGCAGCCAACGACTACTACTTCACATTTTTCTGAAATTTTTTGAAGAGGTTCTTCTACTGTCAAGCCATGAGGATTATCATACTTTCCTATCTGCATGATGTTAGGATCAAATGTATCCACAGTTCCAGGTTCTGCATCAAATTCAACGACATCAATTACGATTAATTTTTTCCAATCGTATTCAGTATACAATGGGAAGAAATTGGTTGGCGCTGCAGTACCTCCGTCAATAAATTGCACTCCCTCTGGCAAGGTCACATCTTCAAATTTCTCTTTAATCTGAATTAAAACATCTTTATCAAATTCTTCTTCAACATATGAAGTAACAGCTGGATCATAATAATCGTTTTTATCATTAAAATATTTCTGTAATAGATTAATTACTATTGGACCAAAACCATCATCTTTAAATAAGATGTTTCCACATCCAATAACGATTATGTCCGAATCATAAGGCATTTATTATCCTCCACAATTAGATTCTCACCATTTCATTTTTGAGAATGGATTTGTCTTCATCGTCAACTACCATTACATGAGTTGCACAGGATAAACATGGATCGTAAGCTCTGATTACATGTGGACCTAACTCATGGTGGAATCCTTCAGTTGCAGGACCCATAGTTGGAATATTCCAAGTAGTTGGTACAATTGCTGAGTAGAATTGGGTTTTTCCTTCGACAACTTTTGCCATGTGCACATCAGTTCCTCTAGGACCTTCTATGACACCAAACCCAAGTTCACCAGTTCCTCTCTTATCGTAAGATACATTTGCAGGTGCTGCAGGATCGATTGCATCTAAAGCTTCCATACAAGCTTCATAGTTTTTCAACATTTCATCTGCACGAGCTACATGTTGAGCAACTACACCTTTATCTTTGAATCCAGAGAATTTTTCCATTCTTGCTCTTGGACCAGTTTCAACATTAGTACCTTCCCATAATGGAATTACTGAACATCCTCTTTTACCTATTTCAGGATCATCATACCATGCTTCAGGTAATACTTCAGAGAATTTGTCCATATCGAAATCGTTGGTACCATAAGTTGCATCCATTGCCATTAATGGTTGGTTAACAACACCTAAATCTGCAGGTAAACCAGCTTCAGCAACACAGTTTTTAATAAATTCAACGTGTGCTTCAAGTTTTGGTTTTAAAGCAGTCATTCTTTCAATTAATCTTTCTTTGGTGAATGGTGTAATGTTTCTTGCCATTCCTCCAACTCTTATATCAGATGGGTGGATACCTTCACCAGCAATCATGTCAACAACATACTGTACATTTTTTCTTACTTCACTTACACTATTAACTGCATCTACGAATTTGTCCTCAGGGACAACGTCAGGTGCAACTAAGAAGTGGTGAATTGCTGCACTGTTAATGCCATGTGCTGCAGCGACAGCTTTTCTTAACAATTTAGCTGCTTTAGGAATTTCGATTCCTAATGCCATGTCCATAGCTTCTGCGGATGCTAAAGTGTGTGGAATTGGACATACTCCACAGATTCTTTGACATAGAACAGGAGCGGTTTCAGGTGCCTTGTTAAGAACCATCTTTTCTAAACCCCTTACAGGAGTTATACTAAAATACATACCTTTTGTAACTATCCCTTCATCATCAACTTCCATGACGAGTTCGGCATGGCCTTCTTGACGAGTTGTAGGAGATATAACTACTCTATCTTTCAAATATGTCACCTCAATTATAGAAATTAGAAACTAACGTGTATATATTTATTCATAAACATTAATAAGTAATACTGAAAAAATAAAATAGAAATATATATATTAGATGAGAAACTTAATTGTATTATTATATTTAATATAATCAAATTTATAGGAGGAAAAAAATTGGATAAAGCAAACATAATCATCTCCATTATTATCGTTTTATGTGTTGCAGCGGCAGTTGCGGCATATGGTATTACTAATAGTGATAGTCCAATATTTTCTGATTTATCTAGTATGTCAGCAAATGATAATGATGCTGGAAATGGTATAGGAAATTCAACTGACTCCGGTAATGGATCTGGCATGTCTGTAGCACAGACAGATGGAAGCGATTCTGGATCAAGTGATAGTGGTTCAAGCAGTTCTGGTTCAGGGTCCAGTTCAAGTTCCGATAGTGGAAGTGGCTCAGGAAGTGGCTCAAGTAGCGACTCAGGATCAGGCAGCGGTTCAGGATCAGGCAGTGGATCCGGTTCAGGTTCCTCTGTTTCAGCGTCAACTATAAAAAGTGATGCTTGGAATCATATTGGTGAAGAAGGATGTTACCCAGGAACTCCATATTATTCAGGCGGATACTGGTATGTAACAATCTATGATGCTGATGGCAATAATGTAGATTCATTCCAATACACTTCTGGTGGAACATTTTTAGGAAGAGGATAAAAATTAATTTTTAATCCTTTTTATTTTTTTATTTAAAAAATAGGTAACTATATATAATACAAAAAATAAAGATATAATTGTTATATGTAAGGGCCCGTAGCCTAGCTGGATAGGGCGTCGGACTTCTAATCCGAAGACCCCGGGTTCAAATCCCGGCGGGTCCGCTCTTAATATATTCTTTTTTTATAAAAACTTTAAAAAAGCAGTTATATTTTATTTAGGGCTTGTAGCCTAGTCTGGAAGGGCGTAAGACTCCTAATCTTAAGATCGAGGGTTCAAATCCCTCCAAGTCCGCTTTTAAAAATTATCCAAAGTAATAACTTTAGGCTTTTCTGGTTTTTTCAACACTTTATCAAATGAAATCTGACCGTATTTACCTCCACCGCCTGGAATGACATCAACAGACTTATTTCTAAACGCATCGATGGCAGGAGCAATTTCCAAATCAACATTTTCAATATCTTCCAAAGGGACATTTATCAAAACATCGATTTCACTGCCAAAACTATCAATTAATTTTTGCCATCTTCCCTGAACTGTTTTTGTTGTAACACCCTTATCTAAAATTGTAGATATAATCTCGGCAAGAGGCATCAAGTGAACATATTTTGGTCTAAATCCAGGATGTCTAGGTTCATTATAATCTGCAATCTCTGAAATTCTAAAATCCACACCTTTTTTAATCGTTCCTCCGCAGCTGCATCTCATCTTATTTTCCTTTGCAAAAACAGGATCGATTAACTTATAACATTTGGTGCATGCAGTCATGTGATATTTGCCCAAATTAGGTATAAGACCATAATTTGCCTTAATATCCCTATGCTGAATGGCATGTTTTATGGAAGAATATGAAATATCCATAAGTTCTATCTGATTAAATTCCCTACCTAATCTATGTGGCCATGGCGAATGGGCATCGGAATTTGTTAAAAATGGAAAATCCTTAAGTTCACTAACGCAATCGGCCATAAATGTGTCCGCAGACAAACCCAATTCCACAAAATCCGGCTTTTTATCATAACAGTCATAAATGCTATCATAAGACTTATACATTCCCGTCCATGGTGTAAACGCATGGGCCGGACCGATTAAGCAATCATAGTCTTTAACCAAATCCAAAAGTTGAGCACCATCCAGATTTGTTTTTGGCCGTCCATCAATTGCTTTATTTCTGGAAGGAAGCTTATCTGATAACTCGCGAGCAATGTCAATGTCCGGAATAATAATCAAATGATGGATTCTGTGCTTTGCCTCAACTTCAGTGGTCAAAACGAAATCCATATCCTCAACCGAATAGATTCCGTCTCCGGAATACGTTGTTGTCTCTTCAATGATATCCAGCCATCCCGGATGGAAAGCATCTCCGGTTCCCAAAAGCTTTAATCCTTTCAATTTGGATTTGGGAGCCATATTCTTAATCAACATGTCCTTTGATGATGCCATGGAAAAACAGCTGTGGACATGAAAATCGGCATTTACTAACATGTATAATTGTTAGAAGTTAGAATTATATTAAACTATCCAATAATTTTTTTACATCAAAAATCGGATATTTTTCTTTCTTTGGATACGAATCGATTGATAATTTATCATCGTTGACAATTCCATCGATATCCTCCAAATTTTTTAAAAAACAGTTAGTCTTGTCGATTAGCTCAATTAGTTGAGTTTGATTTGTTGGATAAGCAAGCTTTAAAGTGGGAATATTCAAATCCTGAACAATCTTTATCTCCAAATTACGGGCATTATTGCATGCATTTCCTCCGAACAATATCAAATCATTTAATGAATCATACATTTTATCCCGATTTTTTGGTCTTTTTCCAATTATAATGGCCGCATCAGCTTCATCTACAATTTTAGAAAAAAGAAATAATCTTGATTTAACGCCAGATGGCAATTCACTTGATGAATACTTAGAAATCAAATTATCAAAAGTTAGATTGCCCTCACAAATGTCCATATTATCATATCTGGAAAAATTAGATGGGGATAAATAGGCATGCCCATTTTTTTCAATTAATGGAATGACAATCATTGATGCATCGGGTATAACTATAACATTCATAAAAAAAAGTAAAAATAATATATCGGAAATTATCCAATATATCTTAAATCATCAGCATTTCCTGCATTAGCTCTATTAATTAAATCTTGTTCCATTTGTTGAGCTTTAGCAATCATTTGTCTGGTTTCTTCTGCTCTTTCATCCAATTTATCAACATTAATCTCAAAGTTGAGCAACAATGACAATTTCTTCAGGATGGCTTCAGCAGATTCTGCATCGATGAAATATCCTGGAGTTTCGCCCATAAGGCAAGTTCCTTGAATTCCCTGACGCACAGCCAAACCTAAAAACAAACCAGAAGCTCCAACAATTCCGCCATCATTAGATCTAATTTCAATTTCGGCTTCCCTTAATAGTTCAATATTGGCTTCATCTGTAGCCGCTCCATAAACTTTAGGATTTTCAACAGGCTGCGGGATGGCCATTCCACCAAGGGTGTAAATCCTATCAATACCATAACCTTTTACAAATTCCAAAATGTCTCTACAAATTAAGTATTGACCTTCCGGAGACAATGCCTGAGTATTGCCAACAAGAATAATTAAATCTAAGTTATTTTCTCCAACATCCTTTAAATAATATAACTCATTAGACATGTTTTCAATAATGCCCTCCTCTTTTATAAGAACTTGAGGGGGAAAGGTTGGAGAATAAATTTCAGCGAACTTTGTTGCCTCCAATTCATCAATCATATGATCAGCAGCAAGTTTGCCCACATGTCCAAGACCAGGTAACGCTTCAATGAAAATAGGATTTTCTAGTTCAATTTCTTCTAAAACATTAATTTCAGCAGCATTCATGTAATTACCTCTTCATTGATTCCTTTTTCAATATGCGACGATACTTGCCGTACTTATCCTCAACGGAAAATTTGGGAGGATAAATAACTTTAAGTTTCCCACCGCACTTAGGGCAGGAATCCTTTAAAGTATAAATTCCGCATTCAGGACATTTATTCATTTTCATATTCATAAGAATCTAATTATTATCTAACTCTCTTAGAAAAGAACCATTACCATCAGATTCTTCAACAACTGCAATACATCTATCTGCTGCTGCTTTAAGGGCTTTTTCAGCTAAAAGATAATCAGTAGATTTTACAGTGATTCTGTATCTAGGTGCCCCAACACATTGGACCTTGATTTCTTCCTCATCATCGCCATTATCTTCGGCTGCCTTAAGCGCCGCAATAATGATTTCAACACCATTCGGTACGAATGTTTCAATATCAACATAACCGCTGATGTGAACTTCCGGAGGAGTAATGTTTTTCTTAGCTACTTCAGTTATAGCATCAGCCCAATCTTGAGGGATTTCTTCTTCAACAAGAGATTCCGCACCTTCTTCTGAAGCGGTTTCAAAAGCACCATAGACATCACCGAAGATGTCCATGAGGTCATAACCTACTTCATCATAAGCATCATCTAAACTTTTATCTAATGATTTTGCAGCTAATTCTAAGAATTTTTCAGCTTTTTGTTCTATTTTCCAATGTTGGATTTTTTTAGTTCTTTGGTCTTCACGGATTCTTTTTAAAGAAGCATCCACATGCCCCTTTTTAGGATTTACTCTGAGAACACGACAGACGATTTTTTGATTTTCCCTTACATGATCTCTGATATTTTTTACCCAACCAGAAGAGACTTCAGAAATATGAATAAAAGCTTCTTTGCCCTGATATTCTTCTAATTTAGCAAAAGCCCCATAATTAAGAACTTTATAAACAGTACCTACAATAAGTTCCCCTTCATCAGGCCATTCTTGACTTTTTCTTACCATACTCTCACCAACATTATATAAAAATTATAAAAAAATAGTAAAAATAAGTTAAAAACTAGAGAATCTAGTTTAGAACTTTTTCAATGTGTGCAGTGATTTTTGCTTTAGCACCGCGAGATTTGACAAGAGTTTTACCACAAATAATACATTTTACATCAGAAGCTGCACGATCGAATATTACTTGTTCATTGTCACAATCTAAACATTTGACTTTTAAAAAGTTTCCTCTACCTTTACTAACCATATTAACCACCTATTTAGCTACAAATTCAGGTTTTCCAGTTCTGAAAGATTGTTTAATGTGAGATTTACCACATTCTTTACATTTAAGTCTTAAATCTAATTTTTTAACAGGTTTATTTCCAGCAGGTAAAGGTCTTGGGTAACCTCTATAACCAGCAGTTACACGTCTGAATTGTCTTTGTCCCCAGGTTAATTCACTAGCTTTCCTTTTTTTAGAAGTATGAACTTCATGCATAGTGTGTCTTTTACAGTGAGGACAGTATGTTCTTTTTTCTTTTGGTATCTTCATTTTTTCACCGTAATCAATAAATCATTGTAAATCTATCCATGAATTTATCTAACTCAATTTATTTCACAAAAAACGTAGAGATTCAAACTACCTTGTAACGCATCAAGTCTACATGCAGCAAAAATCCAAATTATATAAAATATAATTTTTTATTATCACAAATAGATACGTTCATTATATCTATCCATCAAGTTATTTAAATGTAATGGAAAATAAGTTAAATTTTAACTTGGCGACCCTTTCTATTTTTGAAAAATACTTTCGCATTTATCAAAGGCAATGTCACCAAATCCTGTGGCCTGAAAGGACCATAGACCTTCTCATCAACTCCCACAATAGGACCAATTTCATCAAACACCAGCATTGTGACGAGTTCCGTATCCTTAGCGACTTTTTTAGATTCAAAATCAAAAAATTCGTCTTGAGCATTTGGATTGTCTTCAACACTCTTAGCTTTTGGAGCGGGTTTGGATTCCTGTTCAATTTTGGATTTTAAGATTTGCTTCTCAATAGGCTGTCTTGGCTCTTCCTTAATCGGCTTTGCTTTACTAATCTCATCAAGCCTATTTAAAACTTCATCTTCCCCATTATCTTCAACCTTTTTAGGTTCTTCGGGAATCAGAGTATTCTTTTGGGTTTCCTTAGGTTTGATGCTTTTTTTATCATCTTCCTCATCGGATAATTTTTCCAGGGAAATGTTGCCCCTATGATTTTTCAGTGTATCAATCAATGAGAAATAGAACTTTTCCTCTTCAGGAGTTAGGTTGAGCGGAGTGGTATCGACCAAATCGAACTGAGGCTTGCCTGTGAACAGATGATATGACCTATGAATATTCAAAACAGCGGCAGCAGTTATTTTATGTTCCCTTCTCTCACAGATTTCAGTAGCTATAATCTGAGCTTCCTTAAGAATTCCGTGGACATTGGAAAATGGATCCCTAATTGCTTGAACCCTCAACTCGTCTATATACTCATGAATACGAGTATAAAAGTCTTCCTCTACACGAGCCAAAGTAGCATTATTACGCTCTTTTTTTTGAATTTTACGTAATTCCTGATAAAATTGATCCACTTAATACCATCTCTAGAATTGTCTTTAAAAAATAAAAAAAAGGATAAAACAAATGAAAACTATTCATCTGTTTCTAATCTAGGAGCAAGCAAGAAACTAAGCTTACCGTCACCGGTTACCATAGTGAGTGTTAGGCTTAATGGCATGTCGGTACCTAAACTGATTTCAGCTTCCTCTGAAAATTTATCTGCTTTAAGCATTTCTCTAATCTTGTCCAGTGAGAATAAGGATTTTGCATGTTCCTGAATATTTTCTCCGTGAAGATATTTGATGCTTGCATCACCGAATTCACCGTCAGCGGATGCAATGAAGTAGTCTTCATCGACTTGCAAAGCAATCTTGTCAGAGAAGATATCAATATCGTTGATACAATCCTTTAAGATTGAGAAACGTACTTTAAAGTTGGTTGGGTGATCGATTTGAGGTGGAACAGGGTTATCATATTCCATATCAATCAATCTGATTTTGAAAGTTCTTGTGGCATCGCCTTCAAATGTGATGATGAAGTTGCCTTCATCTACAGACATCAATACTCTGTCCTGTGATTTGGCTCTTTTAAGAACTCTCATAAACTCATCAGTATCAATGTTAATCTTTTCTGGAACATCACAAATGTATTCATCAAATAAACTAGATTTGAGTTCTAAATGAACGAAAGTTATGTGACTGCGGTCTAAGGCATCTAATCTCATGCCTTCACTGTCAGTTTGAATCTGTACTTCATCAACAATTGATGAAATAGCATCAAAACTGGTTTTTAATATACTAGAATCACTTAATTCAGCTTTAAACATAAATAATCCTCTTATAAATAATGTAATTATATTTGTTTTTTATATATTATAAGTTTATCTTTTTTAGCATATCATTCCATACACGCCTTCTTCATACTTGAAACATACTCTTTTAAAGCTTCAGTGGCATTTTCCCCATGTTCTTCAATTATTTTAACAATTGCACTACCTACGATGACCCCATCTGCAATTTTAGAAATATCTGATGCTTGTTGAGGAGTATTAATACCAAAACCGACCGCCAACGGCAAATCAGTTACCTCACGAATGTCTGATAAAATTGCATTCAAGTCCGTTTTGATTTCAGAACGCATCCCAGTAACCCCTAAAGATGAAACTACATAAATAAATCCGGTTGCATCACTTGCAATCTTTTTAATCCTTTCGCTTGATGTTGGAGCAATCAATGAAATGACATCAACATCATTTGAAAGTGCAATGTCTGCAATTTCGCCTTTTTCCTCATACGGCAGATCAGGGGATATGATTCCATCAATGCCTAGCTCTGCACATCTTTTAAAGAAGTTTTCATAGCCATAGAAGAAAACCGGGTTAATGTAAGTTAAAAATACCAATGGAATGTCTGTTTTTTCACGAACCCTTTCCACTATATCAAATACGTCATCGGTAGTGGTGTTGTGTTTTAAGGCCCTGACATTTGCATCTTGGATAACAACACCTTCAGCCATAGGATCTGAAAACGGAATGCCTATTTCAATCAAATCGCACCCTGCCTCTTCCATAGCCAAAATGTATTCAACCGTTTTGTCGATTGTAGGGTCTCCTGCAGTCAAGAAACCTATGAATGCTGTGCCGTCCTTAAATGCATTAGCTATCTTACTCATTTAAATCAACTCCTCTGTATTCTGCAATTGATCTTACATCCTTATCGCCTCTTCCTGAAAGGCATATCATTATAATTTCATCTTTATCCATCTGTGGTGCCAGTTTCATTGCATAAGCAACGGCATGTGCACTTTCTATAGCTGGAATGATTCCTTCCATTCTTGACAAGTATTCGAATGCTTCGACAGCTTCTTCATCCGTAATTGGAACATATTCTGCCCTTCCAATATCCCTCAAATAAGCATGTTCAGGCCCAACGCCAGGATAGTCAAGGCCTGCTGAAACTGAGTATACCGGAGCAATCTGCCCATACTCCCCTTGGCTGAAAATGGATTTCATTCCATGGAATATTCCAATTTGACCGTTGGTCAAAGCAGCCGCATTATAAGGAGTGTCAATGCCTTTTCCTCCGGCTTCACAACCTATAAGTTTTACTTCATCATCATCAATGAAATTATAAAAGGCACCCATTGCATTGCTTCCACCCCCAACACATGCAATAACTGCATTTGGAAGCTTTCCTTCCTTTTCTAAAAACTGTTCACGTGCTTCAGCACTGATTACTGCTTGAAAATCACGTACAATCATTGGAAACGGATGTGGTCCCATTGTGGAACCGATTACATAATTAGTATCATGGACACGAGCAATCCAATCTCTGAATGCATCATTTACTGCATCCTTTAATGTTTTAGTTCCGGATTTGACCGAATGCACTTCTGCTCCCAATAGTTCCATCCTATAAACGTTCAATGCCTGACGTTGGGTGTCGACTTCCCCCATGAATACCTCACATTCCATGTCTAAAAGTGCTGCTGCAGTGGCTGTTGCAACTCCATGCTGGCCCGCACCGGTTTCCGCAATCACTCTTGTCTTTCCCATTTTTTTGGCAAGCAGAACCTGACCCAAAACATTATTGATCTTATGAGCACCAGTATGGTTTAAATCTTCACGTTTCAAATAGATTTTGGCTCCGCCCAAGTCTTCTGTCATTCTTTCAGCATAATACAATAAAGATGGCCTTCCGGCATATTCCTTCAACAATGTATTTAATTCATCTACAAATTCAGGATCATTCATATAATGATTGTACTGCTCTTCCAAGTAAAGCAATTCGTTCATCAATGTTTCAGATATGTATTGACCACCATATTCCCCATATCTTCCGTTATTCACCTTATAACCTCCATTATTTCTCTGATTTTAGTTTCATCCTTAAATCCATCAACCTCAAGACTGGAACTTAAATCCACAGCATATGGATTAAATTCCTCAATAGCCTGGCAGATATTTGAGATGTCTAATCCACCAGCTAGGAAAAATTCCTTATTCAAATTTTTTCTAATCAAACGCCAGTCAAAGGTTTTTCCGCTGCCCTTGCCACTGTCTAAAAGTAGAAAATCAGCTTGCGTATCAGCAAAACTATCCAAATCAACATCCTTTGACATTTCTATTGCATTTATAATCTTTAACTTGTTATCGGTTTTATCTTTCAAACCTGCTATGTAATCCTCATTCTCACTTCCGTGAAGTTGCGCTACATCAATAATTCCCTGGCTAAACAATTTTAATATTTCATCCTGAGAAGCATCTACAAAGACACCAACAGGAATAATATTGGAATCTAGATTATCCTTTAATCTACAAGCCATCTCATGTGAAACCTTTCTTTTACTGTCTGCGAATACAAAACCTATATAATCCGGTTTATACTTGTTTACTATATCAATGTCTTCCAATCTTTTAAGTCCGCAGATCTTGATTTTAACCATTCTTCAACTCCGAAATCATAGCCTTCTTATCATCACATTTCATTAAAGTTTCACCAATTAAAACTGCATCAACATCATTTTCTTTTAATCTGGCGACATCTTCTTTTGTTTTAATGCCGCTTTCTGAAATAAAGATGACATCATTAGCGACGCATCTACGTAAGCTGATGCTATTTTCGATGTCTACAGTAAAATCATTTAAATTCCTATTATTAACTCCGATTATTTCAGCGCCAACAGTCATTGCACGCATTATCTCATCACCATCATGAGCCTCTACAATAGCCGAAAGACCCAAATCATGGGCCAAATCCAAAAATTTCCTTAGTGTGACAATATCTAAAATAGAAACTATCAATAACACGGCTGATGCTCCGAGCAATTTTGCCTCCCAAATCATATACTCATCAATTACGAAATCTTTTCTCAGAATGGGGATGCTGACATTTTCAGCAATTTCCTTTAGATACTCATTGTCCCCTTTAAAGAAGTAAGGCTCTGTTAAAACTGAAATTGCACTGGCACCAGCATCTTCATATTCCTTTGCAATTTTTAAATAATCGAAATCTTCAGCAATCAATCCCTTTGAAGGTGACGCTCTTTTAACCTCCGCAATTATTGAAATGCCATCCTCACTTAATGCTTTTTTAAATGGAAATTCGTCTGAAATCTCCAATTGTGAAACTTCTTTTTTAAGCTCTTCCAAAGGAATATTTTCTTTAGCCTGTTCAATTCTTTCTTTGGTTTTTTCTACAATTTCATCCAACATAATAATCAGCCGTTTGTAAATTCAATAAATTTTTCAAGTTGTTCCAATGCCTTTCCGGAATCGATTATTTCAGCTGCAAGGTCCACACCTTCCCTTAAAGATTCTACTTTGCCTGCAACATATAATCCTGCAGCAGAATTCAATAGGACCGCATTTCTTTTTGGTCCTTTTTCACCATTCAATATTGATAATGTAATTTCAGCATTTTCTTGTGCGTCTCCACCGATAAGATCCTCTTTAGATGCAAGTTCCATGCCGAAATATTCAGGTGAAATTTCATAAGACATTGTTTTACCATCTTTAAGTTCACATACAAAAGTTTTATCACTTGCTGAAATTTCATCCATGCCGTCCATTCCATAGACTGACATTGCTGATGCAACTCCCAAATTCTTCAAAACATCCATCAACGGTTCCACCAATTCCTTTTCATAGACTCCCAAAACCTGCATTGTAGCTCCGGCAGGATTTGTCAGAGGGCCTAAAATATTGAATATGGTTCTGATTGAAAGTTCCTTTCTAACGCTTGCAACATATTTCATGGACAGATGATAATTCTGGGCAAATAGGAAACATAAGTTAATTTCTCTTAAACATCTTAAACTTTTTTCAGGTTCAATGTAAATATTAACCCCCAACGCTTCCAATACATCAGCGGCGCCGCATTTACTTGATGCTGATCTGTTTCCATGCTTTGCTACAGGTACTCCTGCAGCCGAAATGACAATGGATGAGGTTGTTGAAATATTGAAAGTATTCGAACCGTCTCCACCGGTTCCTACTATTTCCAAAACTTCCAAATCATTTAATAATCTTACACAATGTGCCCTCATTGCTTCAGCGGATGCAGTAATCTCATCGATTGTTTCACCTTTCATGGACATCGCTGTCAAGTAAGCACTCATCTGAACTTCGCTTGCTTCGCCGCTCATGATTTCATCCATAGTCTGGTATGCTTCATCATAAGTCAAATCTTCATGTTTGTATACTTTTAAAATAGCTTCTTTAATCATAATATTCCTCTTTCAACCTTTTCTGTGAAATTTCTTATAATTGTTAAACCGTCAGGAGTCAATATTGATTCGGGGTGGAACTGCAGACCATAAACATTGAAATCTCTATGCTTTACGGCCATTATTTCTCCATCATCCTTTGATTTTGAAATGATTTCTAGACATTGAGGAAGCGTATCCTTAACCAAGCTTAAGGAATGATATCTTCCAACGCTGATTTCACTTGGCAATTCCTTAAAAATAAAATCATAATCCAGTGATATCTTTGATGACTTCCCATGCATCAATCTTTTTGCGTGGGAAATCTTTCCTCCAAATGCGGCGCAAATCGCTTGGTGACCTAAACAAACTCCCAAAATAGGAATCTTGTCATGGAATTCCTTTACGATATCAATGCAGATTCCTGCATTTTCCGGTTTTCCCGGTCCAGGGGACAATATGATGCATTCAGGATTTAACTCAGTGATTTCGTCAATGCTTATTTTATCATTTCTATAAACCAGAATATCCTGATTAACTTCACCAATCAATTGAAACAAATTATATGAAAAACTATCATAATTATCTATTAAAAGAATCATTCAATCCCCCCATCAGCAATTTTCAATGCATTAATGACTGCTGCCGCCTTATTCAAGCATTCGTCAAATTCCTTTTCGGGCACACTATCTGCAACAATTCCTGCACCTGAACGGATGAATACTTTGTTGTTGCGGGCAAAGGCAATTCTTATTGAAATGCATGTGTCGAGGTTTCCGCTTAAGTCAACATACCCTATGGCTCCTCCGTAAATTCCTCTCTTATTGTCTTCCAGTTCATTTATAATTTCACAAGCCCTTATTTTTGGAGCTCCAGACAATGTTCCGGCAGGCAAAATTGAATCGATTGCTGATAAGGAATCCAAACCTTTTCTTAAATCGCCTGTAACGGTAGACCCGATATGCATCACGTGTGAAAATCTCTCAATTGATAAGTATTTGTCCACTTTAACAGAACCGATTTCAGCAATTCTTCCAATGTCATTTCGACCCAAGTCAACAAGCATGTTATGCTCTGCCAGTTCTTTTTCATCAGCCAATAATTCCTCTTCCAGCCTCAAATCCTCCTCTTCGGTTTTTCCGCGAGGTCTTGTTCCCGCCAGAGGAAATGTGTATAGCTTATTATCATTTAATTTGACTAAAGTTTCGGGAGATGCTCCAGCTATCTCAATATCATTGCTTGAGAAGTAAAACATGTATGGAGATGGATTAGTTGTCCTTAAAACCCTATAAGTATCAAATAAACTTCCCGTAATATCCGCCTCGATTCTGTTGGATAAAACAACCTGGAAAATATCGCCTTCGCGAATATAGTATTTTGCCCTGTCAACCATATTGCAATATTTTTCACGTGAAAATGCCGGTTTGAAATCAGATTTCAATTCGAGCGGTTCAACATCTATTTTTTTACCGTTTTTAATCAAATTGGCAATTTCAACTAATTCATCGCATGCCTTTCCATAGTTACCTTCCAAGTCATCGGTTTTCATGTTTACGATAATGACTATTTTTTGCTTGAAGTTGTCAAACGCAATTACCTTATCAAACAGCATTAAGTCAATGTCTTTAAACTGATCCTGATTTTCGGCATCCAGCTTTAGGGAAGGTTCAGCATACTTTATATAATCATATGCGAAATAACCTACAAAACCCCCTGTAAAAGGAGGCAAATAATCCAATTTAGGAGATTTGTTCTTTTTAACCAAACCCTTAATAATCTCACCGGGATTATCGGTCTCGACAGTTACCTCATCATCTGTAAGTTCATTGAAGTCTTTATCCCCTTTTATGGTGACAATTCCATTTTGGCAAGTGAACTCCAAAAGAGGATCGTAACCTAAAAATGTGTATCTTCCCCATTTTTGTGAATCTTCAACACTTTCCAACATATAAGTATGGTCACTGATACCTTTCAAAATTCTTAAAACCTCTATGGGAGTAGCTATATCTGAAAAAAGTTCATAAGATACAGGTATTCGCTTATACTCCTCATCCTTTCCAATTTTTTTAACATCTTCTAAACTTGGGGAAAACATCCTATCACACATTTAAATTTACTATTATATAATTAGTATAATGTACTATTTAAAACCTTGTTGTAACAATTTGTACATTATAGTAACTTTGAAAAAAAATATCAATACATCTTGTCCTGTTGTTGGCTGAATTGAATAACGATTTTTTTAATTTCCCTGCTTTCCAAATAAGGGAGCTTTTCGCTAATCTCCTTTTCCAAATCACGATTCAGCTGAAGTCTCTTTTGAGCATATTCCTCCCCTTCGAATTCACTGCGATATTGTTTATTTAAATTAGAGTATTTTGTAATCAAAGGCTGAAGAACGGTGCCAATGTCCTTATCCAATTTGTCATTCTTGATTTTTTGTTTTCTAACTTCAATCACAAATCCTACAACAGTTATGAAAAATCCCAAAACGGTTATAGTCAATGCAGGAACAAAAATCTTATCATCATTTACAAAAAGAACAGTAGTGAAAATTCCAACAAATATTAAAAGAACACCTATTTTTCTCAAATCCATATTTACATATCTAAACTTATTATTATTTAATACTATTCAATTCCTTAATAATCGAATTTATAACCAAACCAAACGAAAGTATGGCCAAAATAGAAACTGCGAAAACGACAAAAGTATTTGTAAACAGCACATTTACCGTATCAAGAATAACAATGCTCTCTGCAACCAGATTATTTAAAAAATGTGCAAAAATCGGAACCAGAATATTGTCAGTTCTCAAATACAGGATGGCCATGCATATTGCAAAGATAAATGCCGCAACAATACTTCCATAAGTGTGCATAGAAGCGAACAATAAGGATGTAATCAATATTGAAAAGACCGTTGGCACAATTATCTTCAACCTATTTAATAAAACTCCCCTGAAAATCAGTTCTTCAGAAATCGGAGAGATAAATACTGTAGCAATGAAACTTTCAATGGCAATCAGGGAGTTATTCAAATATAATGAGGATACTTGAAAATTAATTAAATGGCCCATATCCGGAAATGCATTCAAAATAAACCCGGATAAATATAAAAATCCATAAGAAAGAAAAATATTCAAGATAACAATGATTAAAATGTTTTTCAAGGTTCCCATTGAAAAAACATCGATTAAATCCTGTTTAAGGCTTGAAAAATTATCTCTTAATCTAAAGATAAAATAAAAAATTATGCAAATGTAAATCCAAACAGAATTAATATGAACAATGTTTAAAGAATTAAAAATAAATTGAATTATAAATAAAATAATTATTAAAATCAATACCTCTTTTAAAGAAATATTTTTAAGTTTTTCATTAAATAAAGACATATCTATCAAGAAAAAAATTCATTAAAAAAAATTTGATAAGAATGACTAATTAGTCAAGTACGAATCATCACACAAATTAACAGCGTTCAATCATCATTACCAAAGATAAAAATATCTTCAATTGCATCTTTACCCAAGATCTTAGTTATATGATAGGCCAATAATAAGGAAGGGTTATAGCGAGCGTTTTCTAAAGCATTTATTGTTTGACGAGTTACGCCAACCAAATCGGCAAGTTGCTGTTGAGTCAAACCTTTTTCTTGGCGGAACAGTCTTATTTTAGTTTCCAATTAATCACCTATAATTCATAATTATAGTTATATCTATTTTTTATATGAAATAATATAAATCTTTCTAAAATCCTTAAATATTAATAATTTAAAAGCAAAATATTATAATGTTATCAAAAATATTAAAGGTGAGTTGATAAAAAATGGCTATACACCCAATTGAATTTAGATATGGGACACCCGAAATGAAAAGTATCTGGGAAGAAGAAAATAAATTGCAAAGAATGTTAGATGTTGAGTCTGCACTCGCTCAAGCTGAAGGCAAGCTCGGTATTATTCCACAGGAAGTTGCTGATGAAATTGCGGCAAAAGCAAATACAAAATACGTAAAACTAGAAAGAATGAAAGAAATTGAAGCAGAAACCAATCACGATATTGCCGCCCTATCAAAATCGATTACTGAAGTTTGTGAAAACGGTGCAGGTGAATATGTTCACTTCGGAGCAACATCAAATGACATTGTCGACAGTTCAAATTCATTATTGATTAAAGATTCAATCATTGTATTAAAAGAAAAGCTAGAAAGATTAACCAAAATAATGCTTGATTTAGCAAAAGAACATAAGATGAAAGTATGTATTGGACGAACACACGGACAGCATGCACTTCCTACAACCTATGGAATGAAATTTGGCCTATGGGCTGATGAACTCCACAGGCAATACGACAGACTGGAACATGCAGAAGCCAATGTATGTATTGGAATGATGGATGGGGCAGTGGGAACCACAGCAGCACTAGGAGAACAAGGCTGGGAAATCCACAAAACAGTTGCAGAAATTTTAGGCCTTCCTGCAGCAACAATTACAAACCAAGTATTGCAAAGAGACAACCACGTTGAATTCATAAGTGTTTTAGCCAATATCGCAAGTACATTAGACAAAATCGCATTAGAAATCAGAAGCTTGCAAAGAACTGAAATCATGGAAGTCGGAGAATACTTCGATCCTGAAAAACAAGTAGGAAGCAGCACAATGCCACATAAGATGAATCCTATTACAGCTGAAAGGATTTGTGGCGTTGCAAGAATTGTCAAATCATATGTGAATGCCGCATTGGACAACAATCCGCTTTGGCACGAAAGAGACTTGACCAATTCCTCCTGTGAAAGGATTATGTTTCCAGAAAGCTGTATCTTAACTGATTATATCCTAAACTTAACCATCAAATTAATGAACAATCTTGTATTCTATGATGAAAACATCGAGAGAAACTTGAATTTGACAAATGGTTTGATTATGGCTGAAAGGTTGATGGCGGAGCTTACCCGTGCAGGAATGGGAAAACAGACCGCATACGGAATTGTAAGGAAAAACGCAATCAAAGCCAATAAAGAAAAACTCCTGTTAGGTGAACTGATTCTAGAAGACGAAGAGGTTCAGAAATACCTAACTAAGGAAGATGTTGACGAACTGATGGACCCTCACACCTATATCGGATCCATACCAACCATCATTGACGAATTGCTTGAAAAATCCGAAACTTGGTTTTAAAAAATAGAATTAATTGATTTGAAAATCAATTAATTTTTACTTCTTTTTATTTCCGGAACATATCTCTTAAGCATTAATGAAAGAGTTATGACCGTTACTGAACTCAATGCCATGGCAAGGCCTGCCAATGCTGGCTTGAATGTTATTCCAAATGTAGGATACAAGACACCTGCTGCAATCGGAATCAGAATTGAGTTGTATGCAAATGCCCAAAAGATGTTTTCCTTGATTCTGCGCATTACCTTTTTGGAAAACTGCACTGCGGCAACGACATTCTCCAAATCTCCTTCCATTACGACAATGTCCCCGCTTTCCATAGCGATGTCCGTACCATTACCCATTGCTACACCAATATCCGCCTGCGTAAGTGCAGGAGCATCGTTGATACCGTCTCCAACAAATAAGACCTTTTTGGTGTGATTTGCCTGAGCTTCTTTAACAATGTCCAATTTGTTTTCAGGAAGAACACCCGCTTTGACATTGTCAATTCCAACTTCACGAGCTACATTCAATGCTGTGGCCTCATTATCCCCAGTCAACATGTAGGTTTCGACACCCATCTTATGCAGCTCTTCAATAGTCCTTTTGGAAGTTGCCTTGATTTTATCAGACAAGCTTAAAATGCCTTTAACTGATTTGTCTTGTGCAATAAGGATAATTGTTTTAGATAACTTTTCAAGTTCATGATACTTATCAACCAATTCTTTAGAGACATTGACATCTTCTGATCGCATTAAGGTCAGATTACCTGCTAAAACTTCACCGCCATTCAATTCGGCTTTCAAACCCTTACCTGTTATATTTTCAAAGCTTGAAGTTGAATCCAAATCGATATTTAACTCTTTGGCCTTATTTACTATGGCTTTTGCAATAGGGTGATTTGAATTCTGCTCAATGCTGGCTGCAAGCTTGATTAAATCCTCATCAGAAACTCCATATGGAATAATGTCATCAACTTCAGGCTTTCCCTCGGTTATTGTACCTGTTTTGTCGAATGCGGCCACATCAATTTGACCGGCATTTTCCAATGTGTCCCCGTTTTTAATCAGAATACCGTATTCAGCAGCCCTTCCAACACCAACAGTAACAGCAGTCGGAGTCGCAAGACCTAAAGCACATGGACATGCAACCACCAAAATTGAAATTAAGCAAGTAAGTGAGAACAGCAATGAAGCGCCCAATACAAAGTACCAAATTAAAAATACTGCAATGGCAATTGTCAAGATAACTGGAATAAAGTAAGAAACAATAGTATTTGCGAACTTCTGAACCGGAGGCCTTGAAGATTGTGCCTTTTCAACCAAACGAATGATATTTGATAGTACAGTTTCCTTTCCTATCTTTTTGGCCTTAATCTGCAATACGCCATCCTGATTGATGGTTCCGGCAAAAACCTCTTCACCATCTTTTTTTACTTTTGGAATCGGTTCGCCGTTAATCATTGATTCGTCAACATAAGACTCCCCACCGACAACATCGCCGTCAACAGGAATCTTTTCACCAGGCTTTACCAAAAGCAAATCATCTACAACAATGTCGGCAATGGAAACCTCTTTTTGTGATACAATCTCCCCATTTTCATCAACTTCAATAGCTGTTGCAACAGTCGGCTGAAGACCTATTAACTCACGAATAGAATCAGAAGTTCTTTTTTTGGCTCTAGCTTCCAAATATCTTCCAATCATCAAGAATGCGGGAAGCATTACGGCAGAGTCATAAAACATGAAGGAATGATCCAAAACAATATGGAAAGTTCCTAAAATACTTGAAACATAAGCTACAACAATACCCATTGAATACATTACATCCATATTCAAGTTCTTATGCGCCAATCCATTAAATCCCGCTTTTAAAATTGGCAGAGAAACATATAAAAATGGTAAAATACTTACAAGCAATGACAATAATCCCATGGAAGAAATGTTAATGCCTAAGGACTCATTGATACTACTGACAACACCCGCTAATGGATCCCACATGGTAAACATTAAAACCATTAGGATGGCTGATGCTATCAAACCAACAATGATTCTGTTACGTTTATCCTTTAGATCCTGTTGGTAAATTGCCTCTTCATCGATTTCAGTTTGCCCTTCGACACCTAGAAGCTCAAAACCTAAAGAAGTGATTACCTCATCAATTTCATCCAATGTGACTTTAGATGAATCATATCTAATTCTTGCTGATTGTGAAGTCAAATCAGCCTTAACATCAAAAATTCCATCTAATCTGACTAAGAAATTCTCAACATTCATTGTACATGAAGCACAATGCATTCCTTGAATTCTTATGGTCATCTCATCAGTATGAAGGTCAAATCCGAGGTTTTTTACTAACCTCTCCATCTCTTCATAGGAAATCTTTTTAGTGTCAACAGTAATATGCAATTTATTAGCTGCAAGGTCTGCATCAACCTCTTCTACACCTTCAATCTTCCCAAAAGTTTTATTTACACTTAAAACGCAAGATGCACAATGCATTCCTTCAATCGGCAAATCCATATGTTTATGTTTCACCATCTATCACAACCGTTATATTATATACAACAATATATCATTTTTTAGTAATATAAAGTTTAGGTAAATCTAAAAATAAGTAACTTTAATGTCTTTGTGAGGAATTGTTCTTCTGAATCTCACTTTAGGATATCCAATAATGAAAGCAGAATACATGTGTTTATTTTTATCGATATCTGGGAAAAATTCCATCAATTTATCATGATCTATTTCATCAGCTTTTAGAATGAACAAAGAATAAAATCCACCTAACCCTAATGAATAAGCAAGCAGTTCCAAGCGAACATTAGCTATAACTGCGCTTGTTTTATCGGTTGAGAATGTTAAAATAAGCTGTTTGCCTTGCCAGAGTAAAGGATGAAATTCTTTTGTAGAGTTATCTTTTAGATAATCACCAAATTCTTTAATTCTAAAAAATTCGTCTTCCTGGACTTTAATGATATCATAAACAAGCTCCATGAATTCATCAAGTTTTTCATCCAAAACTACAAATTCGACATCCTGCTGGTTTTGAGCTGATGGCGAATAATAAGCGCCTTCAAATAACTTGTCAAAAGTTCCTTTGTCAATCATTTTGTTTTTAAACCAACGGATTGATCTTCTTTGCTTTAATAATTGAAGTAAGTCATCATAATCGACCGGTATTTCACGGGGATTATAATCTTGAATCCTATCTTCCATACCTTCAAAAGACTTCAATGTTATGGCATTTTGCTTACAGATTGCCATGCAATGGCCACATTCAAAGCAATTGCCTCCAGTTTCAACTGCAAAATCCTCTACAATAATGTTATCACGAATACAAACAGAAGCACATTGTTTGCATGCCGTGCATAATTCTTTATCAATTACTAATTTCATTTCACTAATTCACCATCTTGAATAACACTTAAAACATTATCATTATCGCTTAAAATAGAAATATCATCCAAAGGATTGGAATTAACTAAAATCAAATCTGCAACATAATTCTCCTTAATGAGTCCAAGATTGTCTTTTCCTAAAAATTCTGCCGCTTTAACAGTGCCGCTGGCTATCGCTTCTGCTTCACTCATTCCAATATCAGTCAAATGAACCAATTCCTCCAAATTATGCCCATGAGGAATAACGCCGCTGTCTGTTCCCATCAAGATACTAACACCTTCTTGGTAAGCAATAACGATATTTTCCTTGTGAACCTTAACTATTTCTTTTAATTTGGCGGATTTTTCTTCAGCATAATTGTCCCATGCAGGAAAACCGCTTTTATACAGGAATTGATGAACCAGAAGTGTTGGAACCAAACTAACATTCCTTTTGACCATTTTGCAAGCGGTCTTTTTATCAATGAATGTTCCATGCTCTATTGAGCTGAATCCGACATCAATGCAATTGTTCATTCCCTTTAAACTATGGCAATGGGCTGAAACCTTCATGTCGCTTGCATTGGCTTCGCATACTATGGTTTTAAGTTCCTTTTTGTTGAATTGTGGAAATTCAGGTGAAGTGTTTGTGGTCAAAACCCCACCACTGCACATTACCTTAATAAAATCAGCACCCGCTCTTTTTACCTCACGGGTCTTTTTTAGGACCTCTTCAACGCCATCACATCTACCTTTTGGAAAACCAGGATACATTATCTCCATATCCCATCCGGAAGGCAGCAATAAGTCAAAATGACCCCCAGTCATGACCAAAGGAGTGATTGACAAATGAATTTTTGGAGCGACGAATAGCTTTCTTTGCTGAGCCAATTTGAAACTTAAATCGGCAGATCCGCAATCCCTAATTGTTGTAACTCCTGCATTGATTGTCTGCAGGGAATGTGGAACGGCATTATAAAAATGAATCCCTAATGGATTTGCCATATTTTCCTCTTTGTGGAAACCCTTTGCAAAAATATGAGTGTGACAATCAATAAAACCCGGAAGCAAATAATTATCTTCACCATCAACAACATCAACATTATCTTTTGTTGACGGTTTGTCTGATGAAATTTCCTTAATCAAATTGTCTTCAATCAACACATTCTGATGAGTTCTTACATCATCTAATGGGTTGATAACATTTACATTTTCAATTAGAGTTTGCATATTTACACCTATAAAATTTCGATTGTTCCGTTGTCCCCATCAACTTCAACCAAAGTTCCAGTAACCAAATCTTTGGTTTCGGCAGGTGAATCGACCATCGGAATATCAGACATTATGGCGCCGGTTGCTATAATTGGTTCTGCATTAAGACAGATTATAGCTTTTGGAGCGGTATTGCTTTTCATCATTTGGAAAATCACATAAGACCCGACTGTTGAGCCTTTACCGCCCGGAATGAATAAAACTTTATCCTTAATGCACTCGCCTTTCAATTCATGATTAGGGTCAATTATTACCCCAGTGTCTGGATTTACCCCGCCTAAAAAGCTGATAGGTTCTGATGAAACAATTAACTCTCCTTTTCCTTTTCCCTTTGCAATACTTCTACATTCAATCATAGACATCACTTAAGATTAGAATAACTTATCTTCAACGAATTCTCCTTTATTAATAGCCTCTGTTGATTTGATGGAGTCAACTAAAGCCCAAACCCATACAATAAGAACCAAAACAAGTCCAATTAATAAAGATACAAGAATTGCTGAAACAATATAAGCAATAATAAATGAAATTCCTTTTTTGTTTAAACCAAGGTACAAATGACCTAAACCGGGGAATAAAAAGCTTAAAATTGCTGCCAAAAGCACATTTTTCTCTCCGGAAGCAGGAGCATTAGCCACCCTAACACCGCAATGCGGACAGATTTCAGCATTGATGTCTATTTTCTTACCGCAATTCTGGCAGAATTTAGTTTCGGATTTTTCTTCACCTATGAATTTAAAACCACATTGAGGGCAGAAAGCTGTTTTGGCAACGACTTCAGTTCCGCAATTAGGACAGAATTTGGATTTTTTAACGACTTCGATTGTCTCTTCATCTGCCTCTTCAACTGGTTCCTCTTCAGCAGGAGTTTCAATGACTTCCTCTTCAACTGATTCTTCACTAACAGCTTCTTCTGGTTCTTGTTCAACTACTTCTTCCTCAACAGGAACATCAACAGTTTCTTCCTCTGAAGTTTCTTCCACAGGTTCCTCTTCAACAGTAGCTTCTTCAACTTCCTCTTCCTGAACTACATCTTCCACTTGTTCTTCTTCAACAGCAACATCAACAGTTTCTTCTGCTTTTGGAAGAAGGGAACCGCAATTAGAACAGAATTTTGCATCCTTTACTTCCTTTCCACAATCTGGACAAATCACCATATTAACACCATATATTCATTTATTGTTTACAATATAAAAAATTAAACGACATCCTTTTTCATCACTTCTCTTAAAACTGCAGTAGCATAAGATCCTTTATTTATTGAAAACTCGCATAAAACGCCTTCATCTGTTGGAGTTGCAGACGCATCCCATACCTGGAATCTCATTGACCTTCTAAGGCCATGGCTTCCCAAACGAGGCATTTTTGGAACTTCAAAATCGGCTTTTGTAATATTATAATTTTTTAAGATATTCTCTTCCATCTCCCCAACTGCACCATCGGCAAACGGAACTTTAGTACCGAACAGAGGGCAGGTCGGACTGGCTTCGAAGTTATCAATCATTTCCTGAATCTCTTCCGGAGTCTTGTCACGGACAATATGCTCTTCCGGGTCAATGACAATGTCACCTTCAATGTAGGTATTGATTCCCATTTCAACCCTTTTGCTTACCGCTTCATTAAAAAGGTAAGACTGATAGGCATGTACAAACATTCTTTGAAGCGGCTTTGGAAGTGCATGCAATGCGTTCATGTAAGATTTGTCTGTCAATTCTCCCTTTTTGGAATCCCTTATCAGTTCCTTAACCATCATCTTCTCATAACGCATGCTTTTGCCCATCAACTCAAGTGATTCTTCAAGGTTTCCGTCATCATATGCCTGTCTTGCCATCCGATTGTCTTCACCTTCATCATCCTGAGGATTTCCGATATAAGTGTTGACAGCCTTTTCAAGGTCGTTTTCAACTAGCGCTTCGCCAACCAAATGAGTTATTGTTCTAGGCTTGCCGAATCTCTGCCAGCCAAAGTAATTGGGAACACCTGTCACTTCAAGCTCCTTTAGGACCTCATTTGCAATGTCTGCACTTTCCTGAATGTCATCCAAATCCTTGATGAGAATTTTGAACTTGTTTCCCTTAAGCTGACCCATCCTAAGCTTTTTGCGGCCTCTGACAACCTTTAAAAAATCAGTCTTATAAATATCCAGGTTTTCAACTTGCCTGAACTGCTCTTCTGAGTCCATATTGGCTATGCAAATCCACTGACGGGTAATTGCCTTTTTATCCTTCATTCCTGCAAAGCCCATCCTTTTTCTTGAAATGTGCAAATCGCGGGCAATGTCCAATACAACATCCAGTGTTGTTCTTCCCAATTTTTCAATCCACACATAAACGTTAGGCCCCTCGCCTTCAGGAATGATTTCTGGAATTTCTTCAACATAAAAATCTTCATATTGGTTTCTGATTGTTCCACCAATACCTTTCTGAGCTGTAACATAAGTATTAGCATTCAACATAATAATCACGGAAAATTACAATGCCCTGGCCGGGATTTGAACCCGGGGAATGGGATCCGCAGTCCCATGTGTTATCCAAACTACACCACCAGGGCTAAACAAAATAAGATAACAACTTATCATATATTCTTTATAGTATTTAATTATTGCCATGTTGACAGACTATATGAATAATCCCCGTAATTCCTTGTTGCCACTGAAACATCACCTGCCCTTGAATAATTGCCGGATGATGCTAAAACCTTGCCTTTCAAAACATTGTTTTCTGTGAACTTATAGTTTTTAATGTTGAATGATTCAAACCTGTCCTTGCAAAGCTTTGAGACCTCACGAATGGATTCCTTTGAATTTTCGTTGCTTTTCAAAATCTCAGAGATTTCGCCTAGAAAAGTTTGGTCTGTAAAGTTCACCTTTCCGCTCAGCATCTCCATTGTGTCTTGGGCAGCCCTAATGTCTTTTGAATCATATGAATAATCAGGGCTTGGAATGGAAATGGCTGCATTTACAATTAAGAATACCATTAAAAGTAGCATTACTGCAAGAACTGCATCAATTATGTAAAAATATCCTTTTTGATCTAACATGGATTAAAATAGGATTTAAAAGTATTAAAAAAATAGTAAAGTGTGCAAAAATTAATTTGCACGAATGTGTTTTATCACTTTATCTTTTTTGCGAATTGCCGCATCTGAAGCCTTTTGAACTTTTTCCTTCATTTCTTCAAAGTCTTCAGGGGTTGTATCGCCGACCAATTTTTTGATTTTAGTATAAGCTGCTTCCCTGAATAATGGAACCAGCTTTTCCTCGGATGAATCTTCCCTAATCAAAATCGGCTCGCCGGAGTTATTGACCTCACCGATTTCAGATATTGCAACATCGTATTTTCCGACTGCCTTTTTAATATCTCCAACGATTTCCGGAGGTGCAATCAGCATCAAAGAGTCTGTTGAAACGCCTAATGGGTCAATATTTAATGTTTTTAGCATGTTCAACACATTTGGAGCAACCATCTTATTGATTTCGGTTTCATAGAACTCCAACCCAACACCGGTAGTGTTGGATATTTCATGGGCATCTCCCCTAAGACCTCCGTTTGTCACGTCAGTCATTGCATGGATGTCCTTTACAAGATCTGCTTCAAACAATGCCTGTGATGCCTGAACAAAGTTTACGTTCATTGTATCCCATACGACATCAAAGAATCCATTGTAAAGCGCTGTTGTTGTGATTGTTCCTCCACCGGAACCTTCTGTTAAAAGTATGATGTCTCCTTCTGTTGCTCCTTTTCTTGCAGTTGGAGGATGCGGTGATACACCTACACTCCCAACAGCGGAAACGAACCTGTCCCCAAGAACCATGTCTCCACCTATACGCAATGTGCTTCCTGCAACGATTGGAACATCAACGAGCTCTGAGACTGCCGCCACTCCTGCCGTATAGTCAAATATCTTTGCAACATCACCGTCATCTGCCAGGTGAACATCACTTAGGATTGCAACAGGATCAGCCCCCATTACACAAACATCCCTTAGAGTAGCACGGGTTACATGGAATCCTCCTAAAAATGGATATTCGCTTAAACGTGAGTGTATTCCATCAACGGCTGTTGTAATATAGACTTCATCATTTTTAACTGCAGCTTTTACAACACCTCCGTCGTCCTGTTCTGATGGATTAACTAAAGATGCAGTGTTGGTAGAGGATACGATTTCCGCGATTTTTCTGTGAACAAAGAAGTCTCCTGCTCCACGAGATCCCACTCCCATCTCGCCCATGCCTACGCCAGCCTTATTAACACTAGCTATTTCCTTTAGGAATTCATCATCGCTTTCCTGCAGTTTCAAGGTAGTTGACACTTCATCAATTACTGCCTTTGCCATTTCAATAGAGTTTTCTTCTGAGATTTTTTTGTATTCTCTGATTCTTACAGCCAAAATCTCTGCTAAATCATCATAACTGTAATCATCGATTCTTGCTCTTACAAATCCTTCAATATCCATTTTTATATCTCCAAATTAGTGAAATTCTTTAATATCTTCAATCCTGCTACACCGCTTTTTTCAGGGTGAAACTGTGTAGAAAACAAATTATTTTGACTCAAAGATGCAACAACATCTCCACCATATTCACAAACTCCTGCGATGATGCTTTCATCATCTGGAACTACATGATAAGAGTGAACAAAATAGAAGTATTCACCGTCGATGCCCTCTAGAATAGGTGAATCGTTTAAAACATTTAACTTATTCCAGCCCATGTGAGGAATTTTAACGCCTTCAGGCAGGATTTCAACATGTCCCCTGAATAAATCAAGGCCTTTGACACCGGGAGACTCATCGCTTGAACTCATTAGTACCTGTTGGCCAAGGCAGATTCCCAAAAAGGGCTTGTCATCATTAACATGCTCATGAATAATGTCTTCAAAGGGTTTTAAATTCTCCATTGCACTTCCGAATGCTCCGACACCCGGCAAAACCATAAAATCGCTGTTTGCAATGATTTCCTTATCATCTGTTATCTGATAATCAACGCCGATTTTCTTAAAACCATTTGAAATGCTTTTTAAGTTTCCACTTTTATAATCAATAATCGTAATCATTCGTTTAACCATCCAATAGCTGATCTAATCATTCCACCAAAATCAGAAAATACGATTTCATCTGTTCCTAAAGTTTTTGAGTGTGCATCAAGCTCCGCAACAACATGGGTGAAACCTAACTCCTTTAATGGTTGCACCAAACGAGGCCCATCGGTGACAGCAACTGATTCAACATCAAATTCCTCAATTGGAAATGCATGAGGCACTCCAAATACAACAATCAAATCCAAATCCTTATCTTTAAGGTATTCCGCCGCATTATTGGCAGTGATTGGGTATTCATCAAGCCCCCCAGTGATGAAATCAGGCCCAATATTCAATTGATTTCTAATGTTTACCGCATGCTGCCTGATTCTTGGAAGCCCAATATTCTCATCCAGATTTGCTACAAAAATAGGTTTATTGTCCGGATTGATCTCTTTGTAGTCAAAATTTATGATATCTGCAAATAGATATGATGTCTCCTTTTTAACATTTAAAATAAAAGCAACTTTCTTATTATCTTTTAGGGCTTTGACAACGATTTTAGCAACATTTTCTTTTGAATCTCCAAAATTAGGCTTGATATACTTACCCTGTGCCATTCCACGGGTTTTTTCAACTTCAGTTGCCTTTTCAAGCATTTCGATTTGCCTGTCCGCTTCCTCCCTTGGAATAACGCCACATTCAACGGCCGCATCTAAAACCATTATTGCTCCAACAGTATTGTCACCTTCACCGGATCCCCCATGAGATTCAACAGGGATAACAGTACACGGCAAATCTGCAGTAGCAATTGCTTCCTTTAAATCCTCACCGATAATCATACTTGCACAAGTACCTGCAATACCCATCAATTTTGGTTCGAATGTCTCATAGGCTTCAGTCAAAGTTTCTACTAATTTTTCACCGGCACCCAAAATGAAATCGTTTTCGGACATTCCTGTAGTTACGACACGTACACCGTCACCTTCTAAAAGCCTGGCTGTTCTAAAGCAGCAGCCGGTAGGCCCGTGCATGACAATAACATCGACATTCATGTCTCTTAATGTGTAAAGGGTAGCAGCAATTGGACTTGGTCTCGGATGTATAATTTTTATCACCTAATATGCTTTTAACAAATAAGTATTTTTAATTCTTAATTAATATAATTAATTAACAAATTCAGGGGATTGCATTATGAAACTTGACAAAGAAATATTAGAGGAAAAAATTAGGGAATACAGAAAAAGCCAAAGCTGCTCCGAGTCAACCTTAAGGGCACTTTGTGAAACTGCTGATGCGGACATTACTGGCGATGAAATAACCCGCTTAGGATCCGGATTTGCTGGAGGAATAGGTGGAACATTTGACGAAGGAACCTGCGGTGCCGTAACCGGCGCATTGATGGCAAACGGTATCGTTCTGGATGATGTCAGTAAAATCAAAACAAATGCCAAAGAAATCTTTAACACCTTTAAAGATGAATACGGAAGCGTATGCTGCGGCACAATAACAAACAATGGTAAGGACAAATCCCCATGCGTTGACTGCTGCGTGTTTATTGCAAACAAAGTTGCCGACATGTGGGACGAATAATCCCATAATTACCGCAAAATATTAATTTATAAGAAAAATGGAGTTTCACTATGAAAAAATTCTTGAACATAAATGATATTGAAATTTGCATTGATGACACAGAAAAGGGAGAAAAATCCTTATTATTGATTCATGGACTAACAGGAAACAAATCAACAATGTATCCTGTAAGAGATATGTTTAAAGATGATTATCGTGTAATTACCATCGATACAAGAGGACATGGCGAATCAACACGCCCTAAAGAATACACAATTGATGATCATGCAGATGATATTCATGAAATCATTAAAGAGCTGGACTTGGAGAAAGTCGATGTTTTAGGATATTCCATGGGTTCATATATCGCTCTTAGAGCGGCCGAAGTCAAAAGCGATGATATTGACCATCTTGTTTTGGTCTGCACTAAGCCAAACGGCAAAACCTCATCTGTTGCACGACTTTTGAAAGAAGCAAATCTTGATATAACTCAAGTAACACAGGAAGAAATGATGGGAGTTATACTAAAAGCTAGCCTTGCTCCAGATTCATATGAAAAAGCCGTTAATGGGGAACTGAACATTGACAAATACTTAAATGGCGATGAAAATCAGGAATTGAATGAAGAAGAGAAGGCTGCAGAAGATGCTTCACTTGCTAATTTCGATAATTCGAAGGATTATGATAAAGTAGACTGTAAAACATTGGTTATTGGCGCAGAATATGATGGTATCAACCCCCCGGAATTGGGCCGTGAAGTAGCTGATGGAATTAAGGATGCTCAGTTTGAATTGATTGAGAATTCCGGCCATTTGGCTGTTGCAGAACAACCTGATGATTTTCAAAAAATTATTAAAGACTTTCTAAACCAATGAGAAGAAGATTATTGTCTCTTTTGATTTTATCTTCTCAACTTTTTTTATTTTCTTATTTAAGAAAATGATTCGGATTAAACTTTTATTCCATTATATAATATGTCCAAGAATCTATCTGCATATTGATTTGCTTCAACACTAGGATTTTTATCATATACCCTCCATAGAATAATGGACTGGAACGTTATACTAAAGCACATAGCAGCCAATACCCGGGAATCGATATTCCTAATCTTGCCCTTTTCGATTTGAGATTTGAAAAATTCCTCTAATTTGCCGATAACTGCATTGGTAATTCTTGAAATCAATTGCTTTTTCTCAGGAATGTCTCTAACTTCTTCCATAGCAACTTTGATAATGCTGAAATCATTATCTGAAAGATCTAAAAGGCCAACAAAGTTGCTTTGAAGGTATCCTTCAATTTCGTCATCATCCTTAAAATCAAAAATCTCATCAAATTTTTCAAGAAGCATCTGAAGATAGTACTCCTTTGTAATCTCAACCAGATTATTTTTATTCTGAAAGTTTCTAAAAATGGTTACTTCATTTACTCCCGCTTCAGCGGCTATTTTTTTGGTAGTTGTTTTGGTGAATCCTTCATTTTGTAGAATTCCGAAAGTGGCTCTTATAATTTTTTCATCAGTGCTACTAAATTCCTTCATAAGTGTAATTATATTTCTAATCATATATATAATTCAATAATATTCCTATTACAGCAAATTTTGTCCAATTTTTTATTTAATTTATTCAAAATACTAAAATACCTAATAAAAAATTAATAAACTTGTAAACATTAATTAATAAATATTTAGAAAAAAACACTTTATATTGATTTTTAAAATCCATTTTAAAGATTAATAATTTTGTTTATATCATTTTTTAAATACATATGAATATGAAATTAATCTTAACAATAATCGTTTTAAAACAACTCCCCATATTCATTCACAGCCTTCATCAAAGGAAACGACATTTACAACAACTGCAATGTAACAAGCACAGTTGTCATTACAAGATAAAAACTTTAAAAATGAGGGAGCATTCTCTCATTTTCCAATTTTCTTTTTTAGCTATAATTTATTCCGATTTATTTAATAATCCCCTAATTTTATTATCTATGTTATTAACTAGAATAATGATTATTTAAATGTCAAAAATAGAGATAATGAATCGGAAAAGATAGAACAAAATGTTTCAAATATTAATAATGAACAGACTTTCAATTGATAGTATGATAAGTGTTAAAAAAAGTACATCTAAAAATAATAAATAAATTTATTATAGTATTAATTTTATAAACTATATCATATATTCAAATTGAAGGTCGGATTATGCCACGAATTAAGAAAACACTTTTAGCAATTATGCCTATTTTTATTATTTTGATGATTTTTTCACTGCCATTATATGCTTCAGATGTTGAAAATATTACTGATAATGATTTAATTTCTATTGATGAATCTTTTAATGAATATACAATAGGAACTGATAATCAGGATGAAGTATTTGGTGATGAAAATCCAGTATCGTTAACTGATATTTATGTTGATGAATCGCACAATACATACGGCAATGGTTCAATTAATAACCCATATCGTAGCTTAGAATATGTATCATTAAAGAATAATGTTGTTATTCATTTAAAAGAAGGAAATTACAAATATTCTTCAACCAATTTAAATAATGTGACTTTTATAGGGCAAGGTAGTGCAAATACCATAATTAATTTTGACAGAACAGTTATTTCCAATAATAATCTAATTCTTCAAAATTTAACAAGCAATAAAGCCTTTTTTAATAACGCCGGAAATTTCACGGCCAATGATGTGATTTTTCAAAATAGCGTCAGGCGAGCTTCGGATAGTTATGGCAACTCCTTTGGAGGTTGTATTTTAACTAAATATGATGAAGAGGATTTGACTTTGCATTCAATTTCATTGCACAATTGTACTTTTAAAAGCAATTCTGCCGAGTATGGCGGGGTAATAAATGCCTATAATGGGTATCTGGATATCGTGGACTGTTTGTTTATAAATAACTATGCTACCAATTATGGAGGGGCATTGTGTGTTGAAAATATGACTAAAATCAGAATTAGGAATTCCCGTTTTGTAAATGTCTATTCCCAACAGGATGCTGGAGGTGCAATATATGCCATATCCTCATATTTGGAACTGGACAATGTTAACTTCACTCAATGTTATGCTACATTTGGCTCAGCCATAACTGCATTAAACGTGACTTCAAACTTAAATAATGTTTTTGCCAATGATAATGTGGCAAATTATGATGGAGGCGCGATTTATCATTTGTATGGTAATTCAACAATTGCAAATTCCACGTTTCAAAATAATTCTGCTAAAAATGGAGGTGCACTATTTTTAAATAATCTGTCTACGCTCACTTTAATCAATAATCAGTTTATAAACAATTCTGCTACAGTTTCTGCAGGTGCTGTTTATTCTGTTCTTAATAGAGATACTTTAATAGAAAACAATAGTTATGATGACAATAGAGCACCAGTAAACAGCACAATTTCACAAATACATTCATTAGATTCTTTCATCAGGTCTTTAGGATATGATTTATATAATTCCTCCTATAATGAGAATATACAAATTCCATATCGTTATAATTTAGTTGACCATTCATTCGTCACTTCTGTTAAAAATCAGCAAGGCAGCGGCAATTGTTGGGCTTTTGCTTCATTGGCCGCTTTGGAATCTTGCATTTTAAAAGCAAGTAATGTCAACTATGATTTTTCGGAAGAAAACATGAAAAACTTAATGGCCATGTTCTCAAATTATGGCTGGCAAGTTGATCCGAATGGCGGAGGCATTGATGAAATTTCAATTGGATATCTTGTTGGATGGTTAGGTCCGATTAATGAGTCCAATGATTCATTTGACGATTATAGTGCATTATCCCCTCTTTTAAATTCATTGGTTCATGTTCAAAATGTTGTTTATCTTAAAAGAGAAAATTATTTAGATAATAATGAAATAAAAAAAGCAATTCTGAAATATGGTGCTGTTGCAACAGGAATGCACTATGATAGCGCCTACCTGGTTAGCGGCGGAAATTATTATTATGACGGTGATGAATATTCGAATCATGAAGTAATTATTGTAGGTTGGGATGATTCTTATTCAAAATCTAAATTTAAAAATATTCCTGCAGGTAATGGGGCATTCATAATTAAAAATAGCTGGGGTCCTTATTGGGGGGATAACGGATATGGTTATGTTTCTTATTACGACACCAGATTTGCTCAAGTAGGCGACAATAAGGCTTCCTTTACGTTTATCCTGAATGACACGATTAAATTGGATAAAAATTATCAGTATGATGTTCCTGGCATAACCGATTATCTGATAACAGGCAATGATACAGTATGGTATGAAAATATATTTAATGCCAGTGAAAGTGAAAATCTTGTAGCAGTATCTACTTATTTTAATGATATGACAAATTGGGATGTATCTGTTTATGTCAATAATGTCCTTAAAACAACAAAAAGCGGCGTTTCCAATCCAGGATATTACACTATCAATTTAGACAATGCCGTGTTTTTAAATGAAGGGGATATCTTTAAAGTTGCATTTAAAATTAAAACAGATTCCTATGCAAATATACCTATTTCCGAATCAGTTTTCTTGAATAATAGGTTTTATTCCTCAGGAGTATCATTCTTCAGTTTCAATGGTGAGGATTGGATTGATTTATATGATTATGCATTTGAAGGATTTAATCATACCTATAATTCACAAGTTGCATCTATCAAAGCATTTACAGCATTGAATTTGGATTCCTCAATTGAATTGTCTTATCAGTCAGGTTTCAATCATGCAATCATTCAAGCAAAAGTTTCAGACATGTTTGGAAATCCGTTGACCACTGGCAATGTTGTTTTCAATATAGAAGGTATTGATTATCCGGTTGGCATAATTGAGGGCATTGCTGAAATTACACATATTTTTGAAAATAGGTCCTTTAACAACATATCTGCTAAAATTGATGCTAAAGGTTATAATTCATCATATGCCGCCGATTTGATAGAATTAGATGAGTGCGAGATTAAAATAAATTGTATTGATGGAGAATGTGCAATTCTATTCAATTTATCTGATGGTGCAAAAGGAAACATTTCAATTAATGTTGATGGTGTTGAGATTCATAATAAATTCATTGATAGCGACTATATATTTAATTTAAATAACTTATCCGGTGGAAAACATGTAATTAAAGCCGAATACAACGATAATATTCATAAAATAATCAATATTACTAAGAATATTACAATACCTGAAGCTAACATTTTATCAGCAAGCAGTCTTACAATGTTTTATAAAGATGGTTCCACTTGGAACGTTACTTTAACTGATATTGAGGGGCATGCCATCTCCAACGTTGCTGTTAAAATTGGTCTTAACGGAGCAGTCAGTGAATTCATAACCGATGCTAATGGTATTGTAAAATTCCCTATTGATTTAAAACCAGGCACTTATGATGTTAATGCAACATTTGAAGGTAATGAATTGTATTCCAGCTCATTTATTAATTCAACAATCACAGTCAATAAAACCAAAGTGAATTTGACTTTTGAGGATAATGTTTTAACTTATGGCAATGACCCCGAATTATTCATTAGATTAACTGACAATGACTGCATTCCAATTAGCAATGCCATTATTTATGTAAATAATACTGTTGGTTATTATAAATATAGAACTGATAGTGAGGGCATTGCTAAGGTTGCAGTTAAATTAAAACCTGGCGAATATGAATTTGCTATAAGTTATTATGGTGATGACATCTATGAAGGGTTAAATGCTTTTAGAACTGTTGTTGTTAATAAAATGGGAATTGCTATCTACATTGAGGATATAAATGTGATTTATAAAGAAAATGAGAACTACACAGTTGCCGTTAGTGATGTAAATGGCAATCCTGTTTCAGGTATTACAGTTAAAGTTGACAATGGCATTAAGGTTTTAAGATACCGCACCGGTGCCGGCGGAATTGCAAATGTTCCGGTCACATTAAAACCCGGCGAATACACATTTACCGCTTCTTTTGACGGAAATGGCATTTATAAACCATCCAGCAACTCAAGCACCGTCATTGTAAACAAAGCGAATGTGAATATTGATGCAACCGACCTTGTTGTTGAATATAAAGACGGGTCAAATTTCACTGCAACATTGACTGATGCTGAAGGAAACGCAATCACCGGCATAACAGTCAAATTCGACAATGGCGCAACCACTTACAGATACCACACAGATGTCAATGGTGTTGCAAGCGCCCCGATCAAATTGAAACCTGGCACATACACATACGTAATCAGCTTCGCAGGAAACAGCATCTATGCAGCCGCAAACATTACCAAAACATTGACAGTTGAAAAGGGAACTCCTAACTTAGAGTCTTCCAATGTCAATATTGACTATAAAAACGGCAATTTAACCGCTAGACTCACTGATGGTGACGGAAACGCCATCACCGGAGTTACAGTCAAATTCAACAACGGAGCAAAAACATACAGATACCATACTGACAGCAACGGTGTAGCAACCGCCCCTATTAACATAAAACCGGGAAAATATGACTACACAATCAGCTTCGATGGAAATTCATTATACGGCACAGTAAATACTACTGCAAAAGTCGTTGTAAACAAAGTTGAAGCGGTTTTAACTGCTGATGATGTTAGCATGACCTTCAAAGACGGCACCAACTACACAGCAAGATTAACGGACGCCAACGGCAATGCAATCGCCGGAGCCATAGTTAAAGTCAACAACACTGCAGGAGTTTACAAATACAAAACCGACGATGAAGGCATGATTCATGTTCCTATCAACCTAAGATTAGGAGAATATGCATTCACCGCTTTCATCGAAGGAAACGACATTTACAACAACTGCAATGCAACAAGCACGGTTGTCATTACAAGATAAAAATTAGCAAAATTTGCTTCAGAGGTTATGTCTGAAGCATAATTATTTATTTTTCTGCTTTTTTTAGATAAACATTAAACAATCAGAATGATTAATTAAAAGATAAACCCCTAACAAAATAACCAGCAGAATAACATTTAAAACCGTAAATACCCCCAAATACCTAATTTTTAATTCATCATGCTCACGAACTAGAATCTTATATGAAATAAGATTGGCCATGGAAGCGATTAGAGTTCCCAACCCACCAATATTAATTCCAATGATAATGGCTTCATAATTAGTACTGAAACCACTAAGTAGCATTGCGGCAGGAACATTAGAAATAACCTGAGATGCAACAACGCCCCATAAAACCTCATTACCGATTATCCACCTTTTAAAGAGAAAGTTGAAAAATGGAATGCTTTCCAAGTTGCCAATCAAGATAAAAAGCGCAATGAATGTCAAAAGCAAATAATAATCAACACCTAAAAAAACCCTTTTAAAGAAATCTTTACTATCAAAGTCTATTTTACTCATTTTAGGTAGAACTATTGTATCTTTTGGAATGAAAAATAACAGTATTGCTAAAAATATCAAAGATACAAGGATATAAGGTAAAAGCAATAAGAAAAATGACTCAAACGGTATTTGAGATGCAGTATACATTACAATATTGTGTGGAGCCCCAATTGGAAGAACCATGCAACCAACATTGGCAGCAATGGTCTGCAATGAGACCGTGAATATTATTAAATCAATACGATCAACTTTTTTTAAAGCCAATATGGCAAAAGGCACAAATATTATTAAAGAAACATCGTTAGTGATAAATATTGAACTGAAAAAGCAAATAAAAACCAGTACCAAAACAAGTTCACGAGCATTTCCAATCCTTGTTAGCAATTTGCGAACCACTATCTCAAAAATAGCCAAATTTTTAAGAACCTCGACGATAAGCATTATCACAAAAAGCAATACGATTGTTTCCCAATTGATGTAATTCAAATAATTAATGGATGGTTTAACAAAAAAGCAGGAAATAATAGCCAATATTAATGATATGGAAAATATTATTTCCTTTTTAAAAAAATCAAAGCTTCTCTCTATTAGTTTATCCATAATAATTATTTTATTAAAAGAGTTATAAGAAATTATTCAAAAAATAATAATCAAACTCAATCGGCGTCTTCTTCTAAAGTTTCCAAAAGAAAACTTACAGGCCTAAATCCATCATTGCAGGATATCATTGCTGATTTTTTATTTTTCATCCATCCGCCATAGAAATCTTCAGCACCATTGGCTAAAGCCATTACAAACGGTGAAACGCTTTCCCATGCACTATCACAGAAATCTTCAGGCTTTTCCCATCCATTAGCAATATAAACTTGGCCGACTTCAACATCACATTCATGTTCAAGCGGATTTTCATACTCATCGATTAAATCGTCATGCCTTACCTTTCTCATGACTGTGATTTTTACTTTTTTCATTCAAACACCAAAAAAGAGAAATTTAAGAGGAATTATCCCCTTGTAACAATACTAATGATGTCACCGTCTTTCAGCTCATAGTCGCTAGCTACACGCATGTTTGATCTTGCATCAACCGCGTGCATGAACTTGTCACCAATGTCAGTATGGACAATATAAGCCAATTGCTTTGGAGTTGAACCTCTTTTGACCAAAAATCCATCAGGCAGGACATTGCCCTTTTGGTCTGTGTATTTGTGCTCATCCTGAACGGGATAGACAACAATCCTGTCAAGCAATTCAAAGATGCCATAATTCAGAGCATCCTGAACTCCTGTGCTTCCATACTTATCCAGGATATTGGTTTGGATATATTCAAGTGCCTTTAATTGATTCGGATTCAGCTCGTCAGGCTTTAATATTTCAAAGTGGTCATCTCCTGGAAGATAGGATATCAAACCAGCTTCGGAAGCCCTTACAAGTGCAATTTCGGATTCCGCTGATGTTGGAATCACATTCGGATATCTTTCCTTAATCCTTTCAATGTTTGCAGCAGAAGTCGGCAAATCCGCCTTGTTTGCAATAATCATCATAGGTTTTGCAATGTGCAAGATATTCCTTGTAAGTTCAATCAGGTCTTCCTCTTCCCATTTGTTGAAATCAGGTTCGACAGTTCTTTTAGCCTCAATTATATCTTCAATGGCTATTCCTGTACCGGACAACTGATCAAACAACACTTTTGAAACATCGAGGTGTTCAGCACCTATTTTCCTTACAAGCCTTACCCAATTTTTAGATAAGATTCCATACATCCACATCACGATTTCATTTTCCAAAAATTCCAAATCGTCAAGAGGATCATGGCTTCCAGGGTCAACAGGGTTTCCTTCAAGGTCGGTTGAGCCTGAAGCATCAATAACATTAATGAACACTTTAGCCTGCATTAAATCATCTAAAAACTTGTTACCTAATCCTTTTCCTTCATGAGCTCCAGGAACAAGTCCTGCAACATCTATCAATTCTATCGGAAGCAATCTTTTTCCATCCCTGCAGATTGAATTGTGAGGATTGCAAGTAACGCCCAATTCCTTACACGGACAATCCTTAATTACATGAGCAACTGCCTTATGAGCATCAATAGTTGTAAATGGATAATTTGCCATTTCTACGCTAGATGCAGTTGCTGAATTGAAAAAAGATGATTTTCCCACATTTGGTTTTCCACAAACTGCAATTTGAAGCATGATAATCACTTAATCTTTAATAACATCTAAATATCTGTTTTTAAAATTATAAATAGTTTCAGAATTAATTTATATTTAATGAAAGATGAAAATGTTGACCGCCCACAGGCAATGAAAATCCGAAAAGATATTCAGGAGGCCATGACCTTTTCGCTTCCAAACAAAAAGTTCTGTGAAAAGGAAATTGATTTGGTGGAAATCGATATCGGACTTGACAATTTAGGCTGGAACTTCCAGAACTTCAGGATTCTAAATTTGACCGATATCCATCTGGGCCAATGGATTAATCCCCAATATCTAAATGACCTTGTGGACTATGTCAACACCCTGAACGTAGACATGATTACATTGACCGGAGATTATGTTTCATATGTCATTGATGGATATGAAATATCCTTGGAAGAATCCTTCAGCAAGCTAAAAGCAAAATATGGCAAATTCGGAGTATTGGGAAATCATGACCATTGGATGAATCCCGATAAAATCAGAGAAATATTTAAAAATTCCGAGATAGTTGATTTGAGCAATGACGTATACACACTTGAGAAAGATGGAGATTTCTTAAATATCTGTGGCGTTGACAGCTCTACAGTCTGTGCGGATAATTTAGACAATGTATTGGCCAAGATGAGGGAGGATACTCCAAGCATTCTGCTTGCCCATGAACCGGATTTTGCAAAGGAATCCTCGAAGACTAGAAAGTTTGACCTGCAGATTTCCGGCCATTCGCATGGAGGGCAGTTCATAATACCAAAATTTGAAACCACCCCATTTAGAGGCCCAGATTCCAGAAGATACCCCGTTGGACTCTACAAGGTTAGAGGAATGACCCAGTACACAAGCAAAGGCCTTGGAACAAATTCCTTCAGAATAAGGATAAACTGCAAACCCGAAATTACAATAATAACGTTAAAGACCAACAAAAAACAAAAGATTGAGATAAAATGATAAAAAACAGAATTATTTCATCACTTAGAACAATAATATCAACATCATTGCTTGTAATAGCTGATGTTATCGCGATATATGCGGTGGACATTCTCAGTGCAGACTTTACAATCGGCCCATGGTATAATGCAATCATCATAGTGGTTGCAGTTGCAATAGCCAATGCATTATTATGGCCGATATTCAGAAGATTCTTCATGAAAATCATCATATTCACATTCGGGATTGGATCTCTTCTAATCAACTCGCTCATATTTTTTATCGCATCACTATCCATTCCAGGGGTTACAGCCGGCATTTATGGGATTTTAGAAGTCCCGATTGCAATGGCAATCGCCACAACATTCATTACAAACATTACCAACTCAAGTCACTATGACATTTACATTAAAAACCTCTTAAAATTTGCTCTCGGCAAAAAGACACCTTATAAAAAGAGATATTCGGGCGTTATTATGCTTGAAGTGGATGGCCTGTCAATAATTACCTTAAAGAAGGCAATTGACAAAGGAATGATGCCCAACATTAAAAAGTTCATTGACGAGAGAACACACACGTTAAAGGGCTGGGAAACCGACTTGTCTTCACAGACCGGTGCAAGCCAAGCCGGAATATTGCATGGAAACAACAGGAACATCATAGCCTATAGATGGGTTGAAAAAGAAAGCAACAATAAAATCGTTGTTTCAGGAAGATTAAGTGATGCACCGGAAATCGAAAAGAAAATCAGCAATGGTGACGGTTTGCTTGTCAACGGTATCAGTATTGCAAATATGTTTTCCGGAGACAGCAAAATCCCTACATTAACCTCTTCCAAACTAGACGGTTTGAAAAAAATATACAATAAAACCTTGGATGCAGTATTTTTGGATGCATACAACTTTCAGAGATTATTTATTATGTTTTTATGGGACATTCTCCTTGAATTGAAGTCACAGGCAATCCATTACCTAAGAAATATCAGACCCCGCATTAAAAGGAATTTCGTTTATGCTGCAGTCAGAGCAGGAGCTAATGTGGCCTTAAGGGAGGTGACAACCGACGTTTTGACAAGCGAGATATTGGCCGGAAACATTGACACCGCCTATGCAACATTCATGGGTTATGACGAGATTGCCCACCATTCCGGAGTGCAGGACGATGACGTGTGGGGGGCCCTAAAAAAGATTGACCATCAATTTGCTAAAATCACCTCTGCAATAGAAATGAGTGACCGGGACTATAAATTGGTTATTTTGTCAGACCACGGCCAATCAAACGGCGCTACATTCAAGCAAAGGTATGGAATTACATTGGGAAACTATGTAAGGAGGTTGCTTCCCGATGATTTGAAAATATTCAAAACCGCCTATAACATTGACCACTTTAGGGATGCAGTCATTCCAGAAAACAAGCAAATAAGAAACATAAAGGAAAAAGTAGGAGACATTCGCGACGGTTTATTTGAAGATAGCGACTCCTTGCAGAACATCAAAGGACAACTTGATAAAAGAAAGCCTGAAATAATATTTGAAAATAAGAAATATCTGAATTTGAGAAAGAGATACACAAATAGCCTGGATTACATCAGAGGCTATGAAAGTATGGAGCAAAGCACAAAGAAAGCAGAGGATTCTGAGTTAATAGTATTGGGTTCCGGAAATCTAGGCCTAATCTATCTAACACAATGGAAAGAAAGGCTGAATTATGAAGAAATTGTTATGCTATTTCCAGATTTGATTCCGGGCCTTGTAAAACATCCTGGAATTGGATTTATACTTGTAGATTCAATAACCAACGGTGGAATGGCAATAGGTCAGAATGGAATCTACTATTTGGACAGTGATGAAATTGTAGGTGAAAACCCACTTGAAGGCTTTGGCGAAAATGCTGCAATGCATCTAAAACGTGAAAACTCCTTTGATAATATGCCTGACATTCTGGTAAACAGTTTCTATGATTCCGAAAACAATGAAGTATGTGCCTTTGAGGAGTTGGTTGGATCACATGGCGGCCTCGGGGGAGACCAGACAAAGCCGTTCATCCTATATCCTTCAGATTGGACCGATCCCGGCGAATTGATTGGAGCCGCTTCAATATATTCGTTCCTGAAAAATGAGATTGATGAATTAAAATCTTAATAACAAGTTACTACATACCATTTAACAAGACAACATTTATGAAAATATTTAAAACTGATGATTGAAATGACTGGAAAAATTTATATTATTGGAATCGGACCCGGTGCAAGCGAATATCTGACCAAAAAAGCAATCGATACCGTTAAAGCTAGCGACTATACTGTCGGAAGTACACGTGCGATTGAATTGTTTGATGATGTGCAGAATAAAATCGCATTCAATGTAAAGGAATTGCTCGACAAACTTGAGGAAGGAGTCGGACTGGCCTGCAACGGAAATGCCGTTTCAATATTGTCAACAGGAGATCCCGGTTTTTCAGGCGTTTTGAATACCGTTTTGAGAATTTCAGCTGAAAAGGGTTTTCCAAAAGAAAGCATCGAAGTGATTCCGGGAATCAGCTCCCTTCAACTTGCGGCTGCAAGATGCCACATCCAATGGGACAGCGCCAACGTGATGACATTCCATGGAAGGGAAAACATAGAAGAGATTCTGCCGGTCATCAACAATGGAAAAACAACAATCGCCCTTCCTTCAAGAAAGGTCAAGGATATGGCACAATTCCTGATTGACAATGGAGTTGATGAGAATCGTGAAGTTACAGTCTGCGAGAGATTAAGCTACCCGGACGAAAGAATTGTTGATGCCAACTTAAAAGAGATTGCCCAAAGTGAATTTACATATATGTGCATTATGGTCATCAAATAGAACAATTTATGCTTAAAAACCATTTTAAATATCATTTACTATTTATTTTTAAAATTAAAGTTTATATGTTCGAGATATCATACTTTAATCGTTAATTAAATGAAAAATTAACAATTAAGGTAGGTACTATGAACAGGAAAATAAACACCATATGTTTCATTTTCGTTTTTCTTTTTTTGATTGGTGCCGTGTCGGCTGCAAACAGTGAAAATGAAACAATAGCAAGTATCGAACAACCTGACCCGAATCAGGACTTATGTAGATTAAGTGTAGAGAAAAATGAGGAAAAACTTGAAGCCAACAATGTCGAAACTGAAAAATTGGGAGCAACATCCACTGTTAAAAAAGAAAAAGTTACATTGACTGCCCCTAATTTAAAAATGTACTATAAAGACGGAAGCAAATTTAAAGTAACTGTGAAAGACAAAAACAAAAAAGCAATACAAAAAGTAAATGTTAGAATTAAAATAAATGGTAAAAATTATGATAAGCTAACTGACAATAAAGGCACTGCATCCCTTAACATAAAACTAAAAAGTGGTAACTATGTCGTTTTAACGAACTTTGCTGGGACCGGAAAATACTATAACCAATCGGTAAAAAGCAATATTACCGTTAAAAGCACAATAAAATGCAGTGACTTTACAAAATACTATAAAAATACTGCATATTACTCCTCTACTTTTTATAATCAAAAAGGAAACCTGCTGAAAAATGCTGATGTCAAATTTAAATTAAACAACAAAGCGTATTCAGTGAAAACCAATGCCAAAGGCCTTGCTAAATTATCCATAGACTTAAAGCCTGGAAAATACAGCATTTCATCAATTAATCCCAAAACTTCAGAAAGCATTACAAAAGCCATTACGATAAAATCGTTGCTCAAAACTAAAGATTTGATAATTTATGAAGGAAATGTTGGCAAATTCAATGCTAAAATTCTCAACAGCAATGGAAATGCATCAGCCAATAAGAAAATTACGCTAACAGTTGATGGAAAATTCTATACGAAAACTACAGATAAAAACGGAATTGCAAGTCTAAAAGTCAATTTAAAAGCCGGAAACTATACCATAACCACGGAATATGGCGGGCTTAAAAATAAAAATAAGATAACCGTGAATAAACCGGCAATTCAAAGTGAATACATCCATACAACATTGATACCTAATTATGTTAATGTTACGGCAAATTACGTATACTACAATTCCGCCTATTCATTAAAAACAGGATATTATGGAATTATAAAAATGCCTAAAAACGAAGTATTTCTTATCCAGATAGGATCAAATACCTACAGATTCTCCACAACTAAAATTGACGGTGTTGATTCTACTGTAATCGGTTACAAAAGCCATCTGATTCCATTTGATGGGAGTGAAATTAAAAGCGACATCGACAAAAGCAAACTAAAAGGAAATGGAATAATCATATCAAGGCCAACGGGATATACCCAAATCGATTATCAGAGCAAAACCAAAGCCAATGTTGAACTATTTGGATTTTATGCAAGCAAAGGAGCGGAATCATCCGAAACATTGACCTACATGGAAAATGATAAAGTGACGGCCAAAATCACATTCCTGACCTTAAGCTACGATGAATTAGGATTAAGATACAGCCTATCCAAATTCTATGGAAAAACAATCTATGACTTCAACTACAGAAGCTACGATGAAATAACAAATCACAATACTGCATCGATAAGATTTACAAATACTGGAAAACCCGTGACATTTAGCTATTTTGGAAAAAATATTGTAGGATATCCTTCAAAAGAAGACATCATAACAAAATTTAAGATTAACGGCAAAGAAGAAAAGGAAAAAACGGAAAGCATAAGCTATGGATTAAGTGAATACTACAGAAACACAATGGGCTTTGAAGTCCTACAGGCATACAGCATCATCAATGAAAGGATTAGTCGAAATATTTTAGAGAACTGGATTTCAAAAAATTCGATTTATTTAAACAGATATGGAGTAATGAATGTTTATGGAATGCATTTAGCCTCTCTTGAAACTATCTGGCTTGCCGATGAGCTTGCAGACAAGCATGCCAAAGATTACAATGTCAAATGGGAAAGAAACAAAACCCTAACTGTTTTAGGAGGAATAAACCTGGAAGACACGTATCTGGATATCTTAAATACAGATATGGGTATGAATGTGACTGGAAATAGTGCAAAAAAGGTCATTTTATTCAGAATGATGAATTCCATTTATCTTCCATATCTAGAGGACTATTCCTTAGATAAAGTCTCAAAAAGATTTGGAGATAATGCAATGAACTCTTTAGACAGCATTTACAATGCAATCAAGAAAAAAAATTTCAGCCTTGTGCAATGGGGCGATTTGTTGTATTTATTTGCAGAGGATGGAAGCAATTCCGCAATGGCAATGAATATCACAAGCGGAATAACCCATGTGATTATTAAAAAGGGAAATGACACATACAAAGGATCTGCACTTTCCACAACCAACGACTGCTGCGGAGTTGGAATGATTCCAAATGACATCATCAAAGGCATTAAGGAAACATTGAAATATTCATCACCCACTACGTACCTATTATCTGACAAATTTAGCAAGATTCATCCATTTAGCCTAATAGTTTACAGCGTGATTACTGCAATCGTTAAAAAGGCATCAACTGGAGTTACGTCATTGAGCTTGGGCTTGTTTGCTACGATGGCATTGACCCAAACGGTTGGAGTCAAATATCGGGACATGTCGAATCAGAACGACTGGCATGAAATGATGGACAAGGTCACCTTCACAAGACCTGGGTATCTGCAGGGAAAGAAAATATACAATATCCCAAATAAAAAGGGCGGAACTGACTATATTGAAGTCAAAATCAAAGATGATTTGACATTGGACAGGGATAATGCAGTCTACATCAGCAACGGGAAAACAAAACAGTTAACAAAACAGGAAACATACAAATATTTCTGTGAAGATACATGGACGCCGTTTAGCATGCCATCGAAATATTGGGATAAAAGCTGGAAAGGTTGATTTAAATGGGATTGATAGAAAAATTCAGAAAGCAACATGTGCTAATTCAAATTCTTGACATTCTATTCATTATTGTCTTGATTTATGAGACAATAACAATGGAATTTCATTCAATAACCATAGTAATACTCTTTTTGCTGTTCTTTATTCCATTTTGTCAGGAATTTTTCAAAAAAGAAGAATGAAAGTTAAAATAATAACTATTTTAACTTATTTTTTATTTTTTTACAATTGAATAGCTTCTTGGGTAACTTCATCGTTGTCTTCGCCGTCATAGAGGATGTGAGCCAATTTCAATAGCTTTTCCTGACCTTTGACTTCATCCTTGAACAATGGAATTTCAGCGATGTGCTGGTCTGGGAACTTTTGGTCGATTAATGCCAGACGTTTTTGCTGCAACTTATGTCTTGAGTGGCAGAAATCACAATCGCTAATATCAGGCATCACCTGGTTTACAATAACACTGTCAACGGTAATGTCGAATTTGCTTAATGCCTCCAGAGCCCTTTCTGATTCGTAGATTGACATCTCTTCAGGAATTACGACCATCTTGAATGTGGTTCTGTCAGGGTCGGACAAAATGGCTTTTGCCTTGTCAAGCTCATCTTTGGTTCTCTGCAAATCTTCAGAAGTCTGAGGATCATCAACCGCATCCATGAACGGCATGATTTTCTTTAAGGCATTTGTTGCAGTGCCCAATTTTGCCTTAAGCATCATCATTTTGCCAACCCAGGAGTCCATTACTTCCGGGAATGACAACAATCTTAAGGTGTGTCCTGTTGGAGCTGTGTCAAATACTACAACATCATACTCGTCTGAGTTCATTACGCCCATGAACAATTCAAATGCTGCCGCTTCATCGGCACCCGGTGAGGCTGATGCCATATCCAATTGGTCGGATAGGAAATCCATACCGAATAAACTGCCTGCATCATCCGGATTGGCTGCCTTTTGAGCTTCCAATTGTGCTTGCTTTTGAGCCATTGCAACTTCAGGGTCAATTTCAACTGCGAACAAATTGGTTTTTATCTCACGAGGGTAGCTTCCAATCGGCACTTCAAGTGAATCTGACAGGGAATGTGCAGGGTCTGTTGAAACGATTAAGGTTTTTTTGCCTTGTTCAGCCAACCACAATGCAGTAGCGGAAGATACTGAAGTCTTTCCAACTCCTCCTTTTCCCCCTACGAAAATGAATGTTGTTTGATCTTTATTGAATTTAAAATAATCTTTAAATGCCATGAGTTTACCTCCTTTAATAAACTTACTTTTAGTAACTAAATGTTATTTAATTCCTTTTACTATATAAAGTTAGTTATTATAATCTTCATTAATGAAGACAAATATTATACTTTAATTTAAGAAGTAAAATCTTCCAGAAGGACATAATGATTGTGCAATATTTTGTAAAATATTTATTACACATGGAAACCTTCATTTTAAACAATTTTTGAAAAATTTAAAAATCATTTTTAAAACCAATCCTCCCGACTGCATAATATAATTTATTAATTAATAATTACAAACTATTCTATGTATGAATGATAAGGTTGGTGAAAACATTAGCGAAATTCCAGAACTGAACTGTGAAAAGACAAGAAGCAGCATTGTTGAATTCATCAAATCAAAAGTGTCCGAATCCAAAACCGATGGAATCGTCATCGGTTTGAGCGGTGGAATTGATTCAACCCTTGCAGCCTACCTTTCATGTGAAGCAGTCGGGAAAGAGAATGTATTTGGAATTACATTACCATCCGCTACAACACCGACAGAGGACAATATTCATGGAATTGAAATAGCCCAAAACCTAGGAATCGACTATAGGGAAATAGGCATCGATTCCATTTTAAACGAATATCTGTCTGCAACTCAACTTGACAATGACAATCTGGCTGTCGGAAATCTCAAAGCCAGAATCAGAATGTCAATCATTTATTATTATGCCAATCAGAAAAACTACCTGGTTTGCGGAACCGGCAATAAAAGCGAAATCCTAATAGGGTACTTTACAAAGCATGGGGATGGTGCATGCGATATGGAACCGATTGGCGATTTGTACAAAACTGATGTTTTCAAATTAAGCGAATTTATGGGAATTCCAACAGAAATAATCTCAAAGCCTCCGCGTGCAGGATTATGGGATGACCAAACCGATGAAGCGGAAATTGGAATGAGCTACAATCTGCTTGATCAGATTTTATATCTTTACTCTGAAAAAGATATGAAAACTGGTGAGATAGCTGAAAAACTGGATATTTCAGCTGATGACATTGACATGATTATTACAAAAATCAAAAGGAGCGAGCACAAAAGCAAAGTTCCTGAAAGTCCTTTAAAAACAATCTTATAAGGGTGATTTAGTGAGCGAAAATATTGAAAAGAAATGGCAGAAAAAATGGGCTGATGCAAAATTATTTGAATCTGACCCTGATGAGAGAGAAAAACTATACCTTACCGTTGCTTTTCCATACCCTAGTGGTGCAATGCATATAGGTCACGGCCGTACATACACAGTACCGGACGTTTATGCAAGATTTAAAAGAATGGAAGGTTACAACGTATTATTCCCAATGGCATGGCACGTAACCGGCGCTCCTGTTATTGGAATAGCTGACAGAATTAAAAGAAAAGACCCATGGACACTTGACCTCTACCACAGAGTGCATGGTGTTCCTAAAGAGACTTTACCTAAATTGGAAGACCCTGAATTCATCGTCAAATACTTCTCCACCGAATATCATGAAGTAATGGATGAAATGGGTTATTCAATCGATTGGAGAAGAGAATTCAGGACAATCGATCCGACCTACAAAAAATTCATCGAATGGCAGATTACAACCTTGCATGAAAAGGGATTGGTTGCAAAAGGGGAACACCCTGTAAAATACTGTCCGAACTGTGACAACCCTGTCGGAGACCATGACTTGCTTGAAGGTGAAGGAGTGGCCGTCAATGAACTTACACTCTTAAAGTTCCCTATTGAAGACAAGATTCTCGTGACAGCAACCTTAAGGCCTGAAACCATCGTTGGAGCAACCAACATTTGGTTAAATCCTGATGTGGAATATGTTTTAGTTGATGCGGAAGGTGAAAAATGGGTTATTACAAAAGAAGCTCACTATAATTTAAAAAATCAAATCAAAGATTTGGAAATCATCGAAGAAATTGACCCTAACGATTTAATCGGTAAAATGGCTACAAATCCATTCTTAGGAAATGAAATCCCAATCTTCCCAGCAAGCTTTGTAAGTGCATCCTACGGAAGCGGTGTCGTATTTTCCGAACCTGCTGATGCTCCGGCAGACTACATTGCCCTTCAGGATTTGAAAAACAATGATGAACTAATTGCCAAATACAATTTGGAAGGCATCGTTGAAAATGTTCATCCGATTCCTGTCTGTACCCTCAAAGGCTATGGGGAAATCCCTGCAGCCGACATCATCGAAAGACTTGGAATTACAGACCAAAACGATGAAAAACTGCACGAAGCTACTAACGAATTATACAAACAGCAGCACAGCAAAGGTACAATAATTGAATCAATACCAGATTTCGGAGGCATGAAAGTTCGCTTTGCTCGTGAAGAGTTAAAGGAAAAATTAATTTCACAGAACATGGCTGCAATCATGTACGACTTTGCTGAAAGACCTGTTATCTGTAGATGCGGCAACAACTGTGTCGTCAAAATCATGGATGACCAATGGTTCATGAAATACGGTGATGAAGAGTGGACCGAAAAGACCTTAAACGTCCTTGAAGGCGAAACTATCATTCCAAAGGAATTGAAGAACAACTTTGACTACTACATTAACTGGCTTGATGACTGGGCATGTTCCAGAAAAGTTGGACTTGGAACAAGACTCCCTTGGGACAATCAATGGCTGATTGAACCTTTAACAGATTCAACAATCTACATGTCATACTATACAATTGCCAAATACTTAAGGGATATGAACCCTGATGATTTGAACCTTGCCTTCTTTGATAAGGTATTGCTCAACAAGGATTCCGGTGAAATAACAGTGCCTGCTGAAAAAGTCAAGGAAATCCAAGATGAATTCAACTACTGGTATCCTCTTGACTGGAGATTGTCCGCAAAGGATTTGGTAGGTAACCACTTAAGCTTTTTGATGTTTGCACATAGCGCAATCTATCCTGAAGACAAATGGCCAAAAGGAACTGTAGTATTCGGTATGGGTCTTTTGGAAGGAAACAAGATGTCCTCATCAAAAGGTAATGTAATCTTACTCAAAGATGCAATCAACGATTACACTGCCGATGTAGTAAGGCTCTTCCTGATGGCATCAGCCGAACCATGGCAAGACTTCGACTGGAGAGAAAAGGAAGTTCTTGGAACCAAAAGAAGACTCGAATGGTTTAGGGAATTTGCAGCCAGAATTGAAGAAATCAAAGGCTCTCCTCTAGACTTGAGCAATATCGAAGAAGTTGAATTGACCCGTACCATCGACTTATGGATGATCAGCCAGCTTAACGAACATATCAAAAAATCAACTGAAGCTTTAGAGGTCTTCCAAACCAGACAAGCTTTGCAGAATTCATTATTCCTGCTTAAAAAGGATGTTGACCACTATCTATATCGTGTAAAACATATAATTGATGATAAGGATCCTGCAGTAATCTACGTCTTGTCAACTGTCTTGGAAGCTTGGATTAGGCTCCTGGCGCCATTCACACCTCATACTTCAGAAGAGCTATGGTCAGCCTATGGCGGAGAAGGCTTTGTAAGCGAAGCTGCATGGCCTGAATATGATGACTCACTAGTAAGTCCTGAAATCGAAAAATCAGAGGAACTGGTTGAAAATATCATCAAGGACATTGCACACATCAAGCAGATGGTCGGAGACGATGTCGAAAAGGTACACATTTACCTTGCTCCTGACTGGAAATGGGACTTGTACAAAATAGCTGATGAGGTTGGAAAACCGGACATCGGCCAAATTATGGGTAAAGCTATCGCAGCCAATATCTACGATGACAAAAAAGAGATAGCTATGGTAGCCAAAAAAATCGGTAAGGAAATAACAAAAACAAGATACATCGGAAAAATAAACGAAGAGGAAATCTTGAATGATGCTTTAGACTACATAAAAGAAGAATGTGGCAATGAAGTAATTATCCACACCGATGACTCATACGACCCACAAAACAAGGCCAAAAATGCAATGCCTTATAAACCTGCATTATTCATGGAATAATTCACTTATTCCAACTCTTTTTCTTTTTTACTTGCCAAATGCTTATATTCTTTATAGATATTACCAATACCACGATATTCGACTATAAATGCCAACATATCAGTTATTACACCTATCAAAATACCAAAAACGCCATAAGTGGTAAACAATCCATTGATGAAGACCAAAATAACAACAGCCGCTACGATTTTTGTATAATCTGCAGCGTATTCCTTCCATCCAATTATATCGATTGTATCTTTAATCCTAGGAAAATCAAATGCCTCTTTGAGTTTTCCGCCATCCGCCAATATCGCCAAAGCGATTTCCATGAAGAATATTGTGCCGTAAACAATCATGAGCCCCAGCAGGATAAACAATATGAAACTAATTGGATCATGCTCAAAAAACAGTGCTATTGTCTCATGAAGATTTAAAATCAACTCCTCCAAATCAAATTCTGGGAAATTGAACACTAAAGAAATCAAGCCCAAAGCTGAAGCCTGGATAGTCAAGTAAAAGGTATAGACAACTGTTCCCTTTATGCCAAAATTAACCAATTCCTTAAGTTTTATTTTAGGTAGACATGTACCTCCATTGATTACATCCTGAGTAACCTTTAGCCCATAGCCCAATACTACCAAAAGAACTATTAATGAGGTAGACTTCATGAGTCCGCCAACCTTATTCAATAAGACTTCAAATAGGATAAACTGAGCAAGCACGTAAAGGCAAAATATTTTATTTTCCGTACAATATCTAACCGAACCCTTCAACATTGCATTTGGCATTTTTTCTACTCCTATATTATAAAATTTATGAGAGAGTAGTTAATTAACTTTTTGAAAAATCTATCATAAATAAAAAAAAAAAGTAAAAAAATTACTCATAATAAGTAATTATAATTTCCTAGCAAATACAATGTATCCGCTATGGCCAACCATGCGTGTCTTTGGCCTTACGCCCTGCGGCCTGACTTCCAATCCGCGCTCCAAAGTTTCAAATATCTCAATGTCAAAAAATCCGAGTTTTTTGGCGACACGGTAGGAAACTTCGGCCTGATCAATGTATGGTGCATAAACGGCCAGCCACCCGCCAACGTTTAAGGCATCCCAAACATCCTCAAATATCTCAAACGGCTTCGGTAAATCCAAAAAGACCAAATCTATGTTATCCTCCTCGATTCCATCCTTGATGTCCTGATTCTTAACATGGATGTTGGTTATTCCGAACCTGTCAATGTTCTTTTGGGCAACTTCCGCAAAGTCTTCCCTTATTTCATAGGTGAACACTTCACCTTCGCTTCCCACAACATTTCCGAAATTAAGTGCAATGGCGCCTGCACCGGTTCCGGCATCGACTACTCGGCAGCCTGCCCCCAATCCTGTGTGAGCCAAAACCTGCCCGATGTCCTTTTGAATCAATATGGAACATCTCCTATCCATTATGTCAATGAAATCGTTGATGTTGGGTTTCATGATTTTAAATGTGTGGTCCAAATGGCTTTTAACCTCATCACCGATTTCGGCATTATCCAAAACATCGGCTTTGACAATGCCCAAGTCGCTTTGAAAATCTTCGCCAGGCTTTAAAACATATTTCTTGCCACGTTCATCTAAAATCATCTTCATAGTCTATACCTCATTTTCTAATTCTGCTAATCTTTTAACTCTTTTTAAGGAATCCGGGTGAGTGGATAACAATTCCATGATTCCATTCTTTCTTGAAATCTTAACATCTGAATTTGCAAGTCTTCTCAGCTCATCATCGGATACTCTTCCATCACCGTCAAAGTCTATTTGCCGGAAATCATTGACATCATGCTTAGCATTATTTATATCATTGACAAAGAATGCACGATTTGTATTTAAATCAGCGATTGTTTGGTCATTGCATTTTGCAGCCCCATAAGATAACTTATATAATGCAGATACCAATGCAACAGGCCTGTTTCCAAACTCGACACTTGCTTCATCAGCATAATATTCCCTTATCCTGGAAATGAACAATACCAATAGCTGACCTACAAGATAGAATACATAACCTAAGATTCCAATGATGATTGTTCCTCCGTTGTCCCTGTCTCCTGAAAACATGAATCCCAATGCAATATAATAGCAAATCATTGGAATGACACTTACAACAGTAGTTACAATCATGTCATTATGTTTTATATGGCCCATTTCATGACCGATTACTGCTCTTAACTCATCACGATCAAGCAATCCTAAAATCGGACGGGTAATTGCAATATGACCGCTTCTTTTGGATCTTCCATAAGCAAATGCATTTGGAATATCCACTTCAGACAGACCCACCTCAGGCTTTGGAATGCCTGCCTCATCGGCCAATTCCTGAACCATCTGATGAATATGAGGGGCTTCAGCCTCGGACAATGGCCTTACATTCATGGAGCGTTTCACTAAGCTTGGTCCAAACCAGTACTGCAAAAATACGATTACGAGGCTTGCAACCAGCCATATCATATAGCTGCCAACCCCCAGATATGATCCTGCAACCATAACCAGGATATAAACGATTGTAAACATTAAAATGGATGTCATCCACATTCTTAGCTTAAGTTTCCATGTGCCTTTCATGATTAACACCTTGAATTTTTCATAAACATTACTTTTCAAATGCTCACTGTAATTATATATCTATTTAATTTCATACATTAATAAAAGTTAAGCAAAAAATAATTTAACAACCTAGTACATAAATGTTACTATAAGATAATGGTGATTAAATGAGCGGACCATGGGTAGAAAAATATAGACCACAAAAATTAGAAGACATTGTAGGACAAAAGCAAATCGTAGCAAGATTACAAAAGTATGTAGGCGAAGAAAGCATGCCTAATCTAATGTTTACAGGTCCTGCAGGTGTCGGTAAAACAACCACAGCCTTAGCACTGGTAAAATCCATTTTAGGAGAATACTGGAGACAAAACTTTTTGGAATTGAATGCATCCGATGCAAGAGGAATCGACACAGTAAGGGATCGCATCAAAAATTTCTGTAGATTGAAACCTGTAGGAGCCCCATTTAGAATAATATTCCTGGACGAAGTCGACAACATGACAAAAGACGCTCAGCACGCGCTTCGTCGAGAAATGGAAATGTATACAAAAACCGCTTCATTTATACTCTCCTGTAACTACTCATCAAAAATTATTGACCCTATCCAATCAAGATGTGCCATATTCAGGTTTGCTCCAATCAAAGGAGAAGAAATCAAGGAACGTTTGCAATTCATCTGCGACAATGAAGGCTTTGAAACTACAGATGAGGGACTTGATTCAATCGTCTACTTTGCCGAAGGGGACATGAGAAAAGCTGTGAATGTTCTGCAGGCTGCAGCCTCAGAAGGAGAGGCAATAACTGAAGATGCAGTTTATGAAGTTGTTTCAAAAGCTAAACCACAAGATATTGGAAACATGATAAACCAAGCCCTTATGGGCGATTTCATGGCTGCCAGAAATATCCTAAGAGACACAATGGTTTTGCAGGGAACCAGCGGAGAGGACATGGTAACTCAAATCTATCAGGACGTTTCCAAAAGAGTAATTGAAGGCAAAATGGATGCAGGAATATACATGGACCTGATTGAAGCGATAGCAGAATGCGATTTTAGAATTAGAGAAGGAGCCAATCCAAGAATACAACTTGAAGCACTACTCACCCAATTCTTATAAGGTATAGAAATGTTATGGACTGACAAATACCGACCGCAAAGTCTCGAAGAAGTGGTCGGCAATAAAAAAGAGATTAAGATAATCACAGATTGGGTTAAAGCTTGGAAGTCAAATGACCCTCAGATACCGCTGCTTTTAGTTGGACCTCCGGGAATCGGAAAAACTACATTGGCACAAATCATTGCAAAAGAGTTTTCAGAGTATATTGAACTTAATGCCAGTGACAAACGTTCCCAAGATGTAATCAAAAGTACAATCGGTGAGTCATCATCTTCAAGGTCCCTTTTTGGAGATGAATACAAATTAATCATTCTAGACGAAGTTGACGGTATTCATGGAACTAATGACCGTGGTGGCGTAAAAGCCATCGGGGAGATAATCAAAAGCTCAAAACATCCAATGATTTTAATAGCTAACGATTTTTATTCAAAGAGATTGCAGTCCATCAAGCCGAAATGCCAAGTAATCAAAATGAAAAAGTCAAGATGGAATTCAATTTCTGCACTTTTAAGAAAGATTGCTCAAGCAGAGGGAGTTGAAGTGGAACCTGCCGCCTTAAAGGAAATAGCAGTGAAATCCCAAGGGGATGTGAGATCTGCCATTAACACCCTACAGGCACTGGCTGACAAGGACCATACATTAATAGTTAGCGATGTTGAAAATATGGTCACTAAAGACACCCGTTCCGACATATTCAATGCCATTACTGCAGTATTAAAAAGCAAAACTCCTGCACATGTTAAAGAAGCTCTATGGATTGAAGAAGACCCTACACTTGTTATGGAATACATTGCAGAAAACATTCCAAGAGAGTATAAGAAAAAAGATGAAATTAAAAAGGCATATGATTACATTTCAAAGGCAGATATCTTCTTTGGAAGGACAAATGTAAGCAGAAATTACGGTTATTGGAAATATGCGACTGACTTCATGGGAATTGGAGTAAGCAGCTCCAAGCATGAAACCTACAAGAAATTCACAAAAATCCAGACCCCAACAATCTTTACAACAATGAGCCGTAACAGAGGTAAAAGAAACCTAAGAGACGACATTGCCCAAAAGATGTCTGATAAAATGCATATCTCACATTCAATAGCCATTTCAATGTTTCCATACCTCGAAATAATGTTTAAAAACGATGAGCTTGCCTGGGAAATTTCCGACTTTTTAGACCTTGAAGAGACTGAAATCAAACGGTTCAGATCTAAAAAGATTCCTAAAAAAGTCGTTGATAAAATGGAAAAACAGAAAGCTCAAATGAGAGTTGAAGAACGTGACAGACGTGCAGAAGAGCTCAAAAATCAAATGATGAATGTTGTTCCAGAAGTTGAAGAAAGTAAAGAAGAGGAATTGCCGTTTGAAATTCCTGGCCTTGAAACAACTGAAGTTGAAAAAGAACCTTCCCCTGAACCAGAAGAAGAAATTACCGAAGAGCCTGAAATTGTGGAAGAACCTCAAGAAGAAAAAGTTGAAGAGAAAAAAGAGAAAAAGAAAACCGACAAGCAAGTTTCATTATTCAGTTTCTAGTTTATTTTCAATGAATTCGGCCGCCTTTACAACGTTTTCCCTATATTGCGGAGCGACATCTTCCAAAAATTCGGAAAATGAATTAGCCAGCTCATTTTTATTTTCACTTTCCAGAATATCCTGACCGTCCATCTCCAAAAATGAATTGATCCAATCCAAAGGAACATTAATCAATGGATAAACTTCATTCGGCTTTCTAGAATAGCTCAAACCATCACCGGAAAAAATACCTTCAAAGATATCATTTACCTGGTCATCCAAAATCAATGGATTGACTTTAAAGTCATATTCCCCTTCGTAAACGAGTTCCACACCATATTTGCGGGTATAAGGCTCCATAAGCAATTCAATGATGAAATTATCTTCCGGCATTAAAATGCATGAATTCGGCTCAATTTCCAGAGCCAAATGCTTTGATGATTTTGAACAAATCTTTTGGAACAGCTTATTTCTTACAACTTCGATTTCAGGATACTGCTTCATAAAGGTAGCTTCGCGTGCTCTTGAAAACTTTGAAAATCTTAGATTGTTAATGTAAATCTTTTGTGGAGTATATGAAATGAAACGAGTGTCCACTCCGATTATCTTCAGAAATTTCAATACATCCTTTTTAGATGTTGAAAATTCCTCTTTTTCATCATTGAATCCTGAAACATCAAACATTAAATCCATATTATCATTCTAAGCTAAGCGTATCTTTTAGAGCATTCTCCATCACATCAACAGGAGCATCTCTGCCAGTCCAAATCTTAAAGCTTTCGGCCCCCTGGTAGAGCAGCATTTTAATTCCATAAACCGGCTTTGCACCTGCTTTAATGGCTTCCTTTAAAAGTACAGTTTCATTAGGATTGTAAACTGCATCGAATACGACCAAATCCTCGTGCATATCCTCTGCAAAAGCAATAGGGTCATCGTTGATGTTAGGATGCATTCCAATTGGGGTTGTATCGACCAAAATATCTGCATTGGCCAAACAGTTGCCTATTTCAGATATTGAATCTGCTTTAACATCTCCAATCAGGCCAGAGTCTGAAACATCACTAGCTAAACTTTGAGCCTTTCGAACATTCCTGTTTAATATTGTCAAAGACTGGGCACCATATTTTGCAAGGTAAAATGAAATGGCCCTTGATGCGCCGCCTGCACCTGCAACAACGACCTTTTTATTTTGGATAGAATTCACTTCTTCAATTGCTTTAACGGCTCCTATTCCATCGGTGTTGTAGCCTTTCATATCTTTAAAATCAATTGTATTTACTGCACCAATCAATCCAGCAACTTCATCGATTTCATCCAAAAATTGCATTACTTCAATCTTGTGGGGAATTGTGACATTGAATCCTTTGATATTGAGGGATTTTGCACCATCGACTGCTGAGTGCAAATCCTGAGGATTAACATCGAATGCAACATAAGCATAATCCATTCCCAATGCATCGAATGCCGCATTATGCATCGGCGGCGAGAAGCTGTGTTCCACCGGATGACCTATTAATCCTACAATATTTGTACTGCCTTTAATTTTCATATAATATTTAATTGATTAACAAAGATTATATAACTTTGCAGATACAAATCTTAATTATAATATATCTTATCAAAGGAGTGTAAAAATGGAATTTACAAGACCAAGAGGTACAAGAGATTTCTTATTTGAAGAGATGAGAGAAAGAAAGCAAGCGGAAAGTACCTTAAGAAAAGTATTTGAAAGTTACGGTTATCAAGAGATTCAAACACCATTATTTGAAGAATTGAAATTATTTACAACAAAATCCGGAGATGAAATTGTAAACCAATTATACAATTTCAAAGACAAATCAGACAGAGAATTGACATTAAGACCTGAAATCACCGCTCCGGTTGCCAGATTATACTTAAACGAACTAGAAAAAACAACTGCAAAGCCTATTAAACTATATTATTACGGGAGCTGTTTCAGGTATGAAAGGCCTCAAAAAGGCAGATTCAGACAATTTTGGCAATTCGGCTGTGAATTGATTGGTGCCAAAACACCGCAAGGCGAAGCTGAAGTCATTGCTTTGTGTACAGATGCGATAAACGCTTTAGGAATCACTACAGCTGATGTCAACATCAACCATTTGGGAATCATCAGAGGACTGTTCCAACATTTCGACATTTCAGCTGAAACCCAAAGCGAAATCATGGTTGTCATCGATAAGGGGGACAAGGATTTGCTTATTGAATCCTTAAGTGGAGACGAACCAATAATCGATAATGATGAGCTTAACCAAATATTGTTAAAACTGATTGATCTTGTTGGAGACAAATCCATCATTCCTGATGTTGAAGAGTTGATTGCGCCTTATGATGAACCAAAGGAATCACTGGAAGAACTCAAAGAATTAATCGCATTGCTAGAAGCATTCCAAGTTGAATACTATACCCTAAACTTGGGTGTTGCAAGAGGGCTCGATTACTACACAGGAATCGTGTTTGAAATCTATGTTCCGGAACTTGGCGCCCAAAAGCAGATTTGCGGTGGAGGCTCATACAGTTTAGTCAAGCTCTTCGGAGGTAAGGAAGTCGAATCAACCGGTTTTGCTCTAGGATTTGACAGATTGATGAATGCTATTGAAGAGTTGACCGAGAAAGATGAATTGCCTTCCCACTTGGATGTTTATGTAGCCCCTATTTCAGCCGATGTTAGGCCAAAAGCATTTGAAATTACTCAGCTTTTAAGAAAGAACGGCTTTAAAACCGATGTGGATTTGAACGGCAAAAAATTCAAGAAACTGATGAACTACGCCGATAAGATAAAAGTTGAAAAAATGGTTATCATTGGCGCTAATGATTTAGCAGAAGGCAAGGTTACCGTTAAAGATATGATTAGCGGTGAACAAAGCTTGGTTGATATTGATAACATCATAGATTACTTAAAAGAGGAATGAAAATGGAAATCAACTTCAGACATGAAATCAATGGCATCAAAGTGATTACCGCCATCGCACAGGATGCAAAAACAAATCAGATATTGATGCTGGCAAACATGAACAGGGAAGCGTTGATTAAAACCATTGAAACCGGCAAGGCCCACTATTGGAGCACTTCAAGAAACAAGCTATGGCTTAAGGGCGAAAGTTCAGGACACTTCCAGGAAGTTAAAGAGATTCTTGTAGACTGCGATATGGATGCAATCGTTTTGAAAATCGAACAGACCGGTGCGGCTTGCCATGAAGGATACCGTTCATGCTTCTTTAGAAAGCTGAACACAGAAAATGAAGTTGATATTGAAGACTTAAAAGACGAAGACTTGGAAGTCATTTTAGAAAGACTTGTTAACCCAGAAGATGTGTATTAAATGAAATGTATTATACCCGACACAAGCGCTGTCATCATAGGTGCAGTAAGCAAATTGATTGAAGAGGAAGATTTGGATTATCCTGAAATCATTGTGCCTGAAGCGGTTGTCTGTGAACTAGAACACCAGGCCAATGCCAACAGGTCTGAAGGCCGAAAAGGTTTAAAGGAATTGCAGAAATTGCAAGAGCTCCAATACGAAGGGGAATTGTCCGTTAGCTTTAAAGGAAAAAGGCCAACCAATTATGACATCAGATATGCCAAAAGCGGTGAAATCGACAGCATCATAAGGGACTTGGCCAGAAGCGAAATGGGAACTCTCCTCACAAATGACAAAGTGCAGGCCGAAACCGCTAAAGCCCAAGGAATCCCTGTCTACTATTACAAACAGGAATATGTTGAAAAGCCTCTTTCAATAGAAAAATTCTTCGATGAAAATACGATGTCCATTCACCTAAAGGAAAATGTGGTTCCAATGGCTAAAAAGGGAACACCTGGACACATCGATTTTGAAGTTTTGAATGAAAAGCGCTATTCCTACAAAGAGCTTAAGGAGATAGTTGATGAGATTCTTGATAAGGCAAAAAGCGACCCGAAAACCTATTTGGAAAGTGAAAAGGAAGGCTCCTTTGTAGTTCAGTCAAGGGAATACAGAATTTCAATAGCTTACCCCCCATTTTCAGAGGCTTTGGAAATTACTATCGTGAGGCCTGTTGCCAACATAAGCCTGGATGAATACCGCCTGTCTGAAAAATTATTGAACAGAATCAGAACCAGTGCTGAAGGAATACTTATTTCAGGTTCACCCGGTGCCGGAAAATCAACATTTGTGCAGGCTATCGCCAAATATTATTCATCAAAACTAAATAAGATTGTAAAGACCATGGAATCTCCAAGGGATTTGCAGCTTCCAGATGAAATAACTCAATATTCACCATTGGAAGGAAGCATGGAAAATACTGCCGACGTGCTGTTGCTTGTAAGGCCGGACTATACAATTTATGATGAGCTGAGAAAGAACAGCGATTTCAGCATCTTTGCCGACATGAGACTTGCTGGTGTTGGAATGATCGGAGTCGTCCATGCAACCCGCCCTATAGATGCAATCCAAAGAATCGCTTCAAGAGTGGAACTTGGTGTGATTCCTTCAATTGTTGATACAAGCATCTACATTGAAGACGGTAAGGTCACAAGCGTTTATGAGACAAAAATGACCGTTAAGGTTCCGACTGGAATGAAGGAAGCGGATCTTGCAAGGCCCGTCATTGAAGTAAGGGACTTCGAAACCGGCGAGCTTAAAAACGAAATCTACACATACGGTGAGCAAACCATCGTAATGGACATGGACTTGGTCAATGGAACTTCCCAAGACGAACATTACAAGTCCTCAGTCGACAGAATTGCCGAACAGGAAATCTTAAGAAAGATTAAAAAGATTCTTCCTAAAAAATCCAAAGTTGAAGTTGAGGTAATATCCCCTGAAAGGGCAAATATCTATATTCCAGAAGAATTTGTTCCAAAAATCATCGGAAAAAACGGCAAACGTATCGCCGAGATAGAGGAAAAGGTAGGAATAAGCCTTGGCGTTGAAGTGATTGAAGGCAAGCCTATTAACAAAAATCCTTTTGAAATTGATATAATACATACCAATAAACAATTGATTTTGGAATTGGGAAAAGATAACGGGAAAAAGAATTTTGACATTTTAATAAGCGGGGAATACTTGCTTACCGCTACCACATCTAAGAAAGGTGAAATTAAACTCAAAAAAGGAACAGAACTATCTGATCTCATTATTGAAGCTATTGAAATGGGATTGGAAATTACTGCTGTTCAAAAATAGTGATATTATGAAAATTGGAGCATCCACACTTGCAGGAATAGAACATGATTTAGAAAATGCCTTGGAATTTATTGAAAATCTAGGGCTTGAATACGCTGAACTCGTACATCAGCACCCTAGTGAAAATATTGACATTGAACTATTAGAAAGTTTTAATTTAAAATATTCGATACACGCCCCATTTATGGATGTCAATATTGCATCACTGCAAGATAAAAGCAGATTAAACTCAATTGAACAAATAAAAACATCCATTGATTTAGCAAATGAAGTCAATTCTGAAGCCGTTGTTGTTCATCCCGGATTGGCCTCATTTTTAGCGCACAAATACTTTCTAGATGATGTTTATGATGCTGCAAATGAAGCAATTAAGGAAATTGGCGAATATGGGCAAGATTTAGGAGTATTGACAACTATTGAAAATATGCCAACATTCGATGCTATGATTTATTACGACTTGTATGACCTGCATGAACTTCTCACAAGCTATGATATGTACATGACATTAGACATTGGCCATGCCAATCATGCAGGATATCCTGCAAATGAAATGTATTTTGATTCAATTAAACACATACATATCCATGATAATTTTGGTGATGAAGACGATCACCTTGCATTAGGTGAAGGCTCTATTGATTTAAAATACATAGTCAACACTTTAGAGAAAAATAATTATGACGGCATCTACATCATTGAAGTAAATGACTATGATTCCATCAAAAACAGTTATAGATACATGAAAGAAAACTTTTAAAGAAGTCTTTTTTCTTTAATTTCCTTTTTAAAGTAAAGATATTTTGAATCCAAAACATGCCTAATGTTTTGAGCTGTTTTTAAACCGATACCTTCAACTTCCTGAAGCTGCACTTCAGAAGCGTTTAATATATTGGCTACAGAGCCGAAATGCTCCAGCAGATTCTTAGCATTGACAGGTCCAATATTGGGTAGAGATTCCACAATAAAGAGCTGCTGTTCAAGCAAGCTAACTGGTTTTTTATCTGTTCTAATTTGAATAGGTGTTCTTTCACCATTCTGTTCTCTCACAGCTATCCTTTTTATCATAGCTGCAGTATCCTGAGCATTTCTAGTAGGTATGATGCTTATTCCAAAATCAATTGCAATAGATGCAAGCGCACCCCGAATGGCATTCGGATTGACCATGCCAGCATATAAATCGTCCCCCTCCAAAATCATCAGAGGACATTTAAACTCTTCTGATAGTTCACGGGCCTGTTTAAACAATCTTTTATCAATCAATGATTCGACAAAATCCTTGGCTGTTTTTCTCTCAATGGCTACTTCATCACTTACCTGATAATCTGCAACTGCCATTGACTGAACCTTAACATCAATTTCCATTTCAGTCAAATGTCTGATGACTTTAGAGTTGCCTTCACGTGAATCAGCATATACAACTGGGAAATTATTCTCCTTTTTAGGTCTGTCAATGACCTTAACGTTTTTTTCGTTTTCCATTCTCTCAACCGCAGAGGCATTCAATTCTTCCAATACTTCAGGATCGATTAACTGATTTTTCATGCGATCCTCTTTTCTAATGCTTGACCAGTAATAAGCTTCGTCCCTTGTTCCATTAGTGATCAATACTTTTACACGGCCGGTTCTCTTACGGCCGGTTCTGCCACGCCTTTGAATCATCCTGACTTCAGATGGAACCGGTTCATATAAAACAACCAAGTCAACGGCAGGAATATCAATGCCCTCTTCAGCTACGCTAGTTGAAAGCAATACATCATATTCGCCCATTTTAAATGACTTGATTATGGCTTTTTGTTGTTTTTGGGTTAAACCCTTTTCACCATCCTTTGATGCTTGACCGAAGAATTTGGCGGACTTGATTCCCTCTTTTTCAAGTTTCTGATGAATCATCTCAAGGGTATCCCTATATTGTGTAAATACCATTATCTTAGATGAATGCTCATCGCTTTTGTCATCAAAGCGTGTGGTTTTAAGTTTTGTCTGGCCATCTCCAGCACCCAATTCCTTTTTAAGAATTTTTGTAATTTCCCTAAGCTTAGGGTGTTCCCAGCCATTCTTTTCAGCATCCTTTGCCATTTTGACAGCACGACCAAAATTGTCATCCATCATCAATGACCTTGCCGCTTTGGTTTTCTTTTTACGTAGCCTTGCAACATACCTATTGAATGTCTGGATGCCTTGGGTTTCAATAAGTTCCTGAGCATGCTGAATATTGATTACAGCGCTTAAAATGGAAATGGCCTGGAACAAATCCTTATCTGGATTGGTTGTTCTTGCAATTTCGCCCTGAACTCTTGACCTTGCCTTTAAAATATCCACTTTACCAACAGACACTGTTCTGATAATGCCCATATTCTTTAAAGCTTTGAGCCTGACTTTTAAAGATTTATCAACATATGACTTTATCTTTTCAAGCTCACTGCTCATCTTAACCCTAACCCACTCGATTTCTACCGGATTGAAGTATGGTTTTACATCTGCATCGTCTTCGGTCTTGACAACGATGTTCTGTATATACAAGTTTTGGCAAACTTCCTTAATCTTAAACTTATCAGAACCGGGAGAAGCTGTCAGTCCCAATATCAAATTAAACTTAGATTCCTGGACATATCTAGATGCCAAATAAACATAGGAATATGATCCAACACCATGGTGGCACTCATCGAATACGATTAAAGAGACACTGCTTAAATCATAACGGCCATTCAACAGGTCAGACTCAACAGTCTGAGGCGTTGCACAGATGATTCTGGACTCTTCCCATCTTTTAATTCTCTCATCTGTCTTGACGGCACCGGTGATGGATGTGCATGGGAGATTGATAAATTCTTTAAAACTAGCTTCATGCTGTATCGCCAATGGTTTTGATGGGGCTAAAACAAGCACTTTGGAATTTTTAACCTTATGTAACCTATCAGCAGCAACCAAAATAGCTACAATTGTCTTACCCAATGCTGTTGGTGCAACAACCATAGTATTTCCTTTCTTTAAAACATCCCCTGCAAGAATCTGTTGATATAATCTGGATTCTATTGCATCTTTTTTTAATAGAGGATGATTAATATAACTAGCCATAACAAAACCCATATAATTTTTATTTGGATAAATTTACAGTAAAAGAATTTATACCCAACCCTTAATATCATATTAAATTTTACTACTTATAAAACATTAAGTGAGAGCATTTGAAAAGTAATGTTCGCTACAAAAAAGTACATATTAACCCAATCTTAAAAAAAAAGGATTGTAATTGAATTCATAATTCAAAAATACAGGATTTGAACTTGGTAGCTGCCTCACCAATAGCTATAATCATTTCACAATCCAAATTCAAGGCTTTTTTAATTCCTTCTTTTACTTCCTCTTCGGAAGCGCCTAAAGTAGAGGTCTTTTCAAAGTTGCCGACATAATTGAAAAATATTCTGTCATTCAATTTTGGATTGTCCTTTAACTTTTCACTGGCTATTTTTTGAGAAGCGGTTGATGCTGGAACAATGAATTTTGAGAATTTCAAAACGCTGTTGAAAATATCCAAATCCCCAGGATATCCTGATTCGGATGAAACGGTGATGACAGTTGTGAAATCACCAAATAGCTTTTTGAACTCTTTTAAAACTGTCTCCACACCTGCCGGATTGTGGGCATAATCAACAAAAATGTTTTTGCCATTTACTTCACCCACTTCTTCCATTCTTCCGCTAACGCCTGTGAAAGTAGCGATTGAAGGTAAAATCTTTTCATAAGGCAAATTCAAAAATTTATGGGCAGCAACTATGACTCCAGTCACATTATAAACATTGTGAAGCCCGTCAATAGCCATTTTAACTGTTAACTTTTCAGTTGGTGTGTGCAAATCAAAAGTCCTATTCTTCAAATCGACATTTGTTGCTATATAGTCGACTTGCGGAGTTGTCAGGCCACATTTGCAGAAGTAATATCCACAGCCGGAAATAATCTCTTTAACAGCAATTTCATTGCCGCAGACACATTCCTTCATGGCAACAGAATCCGGAAGCTCATCAACGCCAAAGGTAATGAGTTCCCCTTTAAAATCAAGTTCCCTCAAAAGCCCCATTATTGTCGGGTCCTGCCCATTGACAATGAGGGTGCCATCGCCGATTTCCTTAATGAATTCCGCTTTCACATTTGCATAATCCATGAAACTGCCCAAATCATTTAAATGGTCAGGAGTGATATTCGTCATTAAACCAGCGGACATCGAAGTGTTCTTAACAACCCTTCCGACAGTGCCCGGAATACCGAATGTTCCCACTTCCAATATTCCAACATCCCCATCCAATCTTGACTGCAGAATCGGAATGTACTCGGCATTGCCCTGCATGCCTTCCAGATTATGCTCGCAAGGGGTGATTCCATTGTCATAAGCCACCTTCTTAAGCAAGGTGGTGATTGTAGTCTTTCCGTTTGTGCCTGTTATTCCGAATACTGGCTTTTCAGGCTGAATCATTTCAATAATATCATTCAATTCCAAAATAGGCTTATCAATCTTTTTGAATAATTCAGAATCTTTAGATAAACTTGCAGGAGGAATTATGTAATCGGATTTCTTGAAAAATGCGTCCGGAGTTTTTCCATAAAAAATATTGATATCATAACCTTCTAGGGCATTTGCAAATCTACAATCCTTCTTAAATGATAAATCAGTTCCTATAACATTATATCCTCTTTGTTTGAGAATTCTAGCAATTAAATTACCATTTGCTCCACAAACACCAATAACACCAAAGGTTTTATTTTTATTCATACTTTTTACTTCCTTCTTCAAGTCCTTTCATAATCTTGTCTACGGTAGTCAATCTGTCATATGCTATAAGCGGCCCCATATGCAAAATGATATCTCCAGGCACTGAATATTTAAATGTCAACTCTGCTGCCTTTTCAATTGTCTCAACAGCCACCTTTTCGATTTTTGGATTTGTAATTGCATCAAGGATTTCCTGCGCCGCTTCCATTTCAACAGTCTGGTTAACTTCATTGAATCCGCTTGCAATTACCACCTTAATATCATAATTGCTTACCAGCTGGCCAACTTCCGCCTTGTCCCTAACGGACAATGTATCAAAATGATCTAAAAACAACACTACGCTGTCGTCTTTAAAGTAATCAAGGGTTATTTTCATTCCATCATATAAAAATGCAGAATCAAGAATTACTTTCCTGCCGTTATAATCACCGACATCCTCCATATGAGCAGGCAAGCCCTTGAATTCTGTTAATGCATCAATGATATCCCCTTTTTTGACTCCATATGTCAATGCCACAGCCGAAGCCGCAACAGAGTTTTCAAAGAAATAGCTCATCATGTAAAATGGAGTTGTAAATTCATCATTTTCATATTTTATAGTTAATGACTTGTCGCCAACGATCCCATTAAAATCAACATCCTCATCCAATGCATAATAGATTGCATCATCCCTAACTTTTTCAATGATGTCCCTACATGAATTGTTTGCTATAAATGTTTCGCTCATGGCCTGCAATACCAGTTTACGCTGCTGGTATAATTCCAAGGAGCCTCCAAACTCAGATAAATGATCTTCAGCAATATTGGTTAAAAGTCCGATTTTAATATTTAACCTATTCAAAAGGCCGATTGTACCATGTGGAAGTTCAAAAATAGTTATATCACATTCATTAGCCTTTCCGGTGACAATGCCGTCAATGATGGCTTCTGAAACCAAGTTGTTTACAAGGGATGAACAGGACCAGACCTTAAATCCGGCTTGCTTAAATAGGCTTGTTGTAATAAAGGTAGTGGTCGTTTTTCCCATAGTTCCGGTAATTCCAATAATGTCTACCGGAATCAAATCATTTACTATTTTGGAAAACTCTTCATTGGTTAAGATTTTTAAGTCAGACTTTGCAATCTTTTGAGCTATTGGAGCGGATTCAGGCAATGTTGGTGGCATATACACAGCATCAAAGCCTTCAACAGAAGGGTCCTTATTCGCCATGTCTAATTTTACGCCTTCCTTTTCCAATTGATTTAAGCTTCTTTGAAATTCTATCTTGAATTCGGATTTTTCCTTTAAATCAGTGATAACAACATCATGGCCTAAATGATTTAGCAGCCTTGCAACAGGCCTGCTAGCATTTCCAGCACCAACAACTAAATAATTCATAGTAGCCTTCCTTACAATTTCTTACTATAATTTATAGAAGTTATTTAATTTAAAGTTTAATGAGAAAATAAGTATTTTAAAAAAAAGAATTTGAGAAAACTCATTCAAATTGAATAAGATTTTCTACATCATTATAAACAACATCAAGTCCGCACATTGACGGAACATAGTTTGCCGCTTTTGCTGAATTTACACCAATCACTTCAAAGCCCATCTCTTCAATAGGGGCTACAACCATACAGGTGTCGCAGACAACATTTCCGCCTGCACTTTCAATGGTTTCAGTGTAACCCATCCTGTCGGCGGTTGCCTTTACGCTGACTGATGTGCAAATCCATAATTTGTTTTTAATGGTTTTTCCTTGAACAATATTGGCCACTTGCTTGATTTCTTCAAGTGATGCATGAGGACATCCCAGACAAATTAAATCAGGTTGCCTGTCAGTTGTGGACAATTTCTGGCGAGTTTCATTAATTTGATTTTGGGAAATGAACATTACGTCTTCAACATCATCCTTTCCTGCAAGATTAAACTCGGGAGTCACGTTTTCCATATGGTAAAGTGCAACTGAACCTGAAGATGCTAACGCTGCACCTAAGGTTTTCAAGTCGTTGTTGTTAGGAGCATTCTGCAATACAAAATATGGAATTCCTCCGCCAACGAATTTGCCGATGATATAACCCAATGCACCGAAATCGGCACCTTTGAGTTCGCAATTGACATTGACAACCAAATTCGCTTTCCTGTTTTGCTCCAAATGGAAACCATATAATGGAGTCTTTCCAACAATGGCCGCCGCCAGTGCTGCCGGTCCACCTTCACGATTGGTTCTAGCGCCAATGACAGAATTGACGTATGCAACAGCTGATGATTCCGACCAGGAAACATGGTCTCTGAATCTTGGAACATTGCCAACCAGATAAGGAGTGCATGTACAGGTTTTGGAAATTCCAAGATTTGCATAGGCATCTACAATCTGATTTTGCTTGATTGCAAAGTCCTCCGGAAAACCTAATTTTTCCCAATTGTCCAAATCGGTTCCAGGTGGATTTAAGGAAGCATTGATGATAGCTTTAGCAGATCCTTCTTTTGCCAAATCTTCAAGATACTCCAAACCGGCATCTCCAATGGTTTTATAAGAAACGCCAGATACCTGTGCGGAAGTAATGTCAACCAATTTGGAAGCACCATAGATATCTCCTAAGGCAACAAGGATATCCATGCTTTTTCTGATGGTTTCCCCAAACTCCCCATTACACATCTGTTCTTCTTTTTTTGTTAAAAACATATTAATCATTAGATAATTGATATTCGACCATTTCATCAACTAAGTGCAGGAAATTGTCTTTGCTTTCATAAGGAATCATAGCACCTGCAGCAATGTCATGCCCTCCGCCGGTTCCGCCAAAATTATTTGATGAATCCAGCAATGCCTTACCTAAATTAACGCCTTTAGCAACCATTTCACGAGTGGTCCTTCCTGAGATTTTAATATCCTTGTGAAGTCTTGAAAGACCGAGCACCGGTTTTGAATCGTCCAATAATTCAACAGACAATCCAATACTTGCAATTGTACCCATTACAGATTTCAAAACCTTATCTTCAGAGTATAGATATTGGATGCTGTTAAGCTGTACTGCACCTTCTCTTTTGACCCATTCCAAACCTTTAACGATTTGGTCACGGTATTGGCGCTGCAATTTCAAGGCGGCGTCCAAAGCCTGATCACGTTCGCCAAGTGCAATGCTTAAGCCAAGTCCTTGCTTTTTGTTTTTGCCACATGCATCGAGAATATATGAATACTCCTCTAAATCCCGCAACAAAGGCACTTCCTTCGGGAGAGTGTAGCAGTCCCCAAAAATGTCAGGATTAATGGAAATGAGTGCATCCTTCAATAGGTCCTTTTCTTCATCTTCCATATCTGTGAATTTGATTCCATAGGACAGGTTCATGCGCTCCAAAAATTCGCGTGCCCCCTCCAAATCTCCGCTGATTTTTGGAAGAGGAGGTGAGAAAGTGTAAGCCAATGATTTGAAAAGCGGTTCTGATGCTTTGGAAACAAGCTTTAATCCTTCATGAATTTCCAAAGTGCCGCTTTCAAGAGCATCATCAAGGATTAACTTGTTGACACCAGTGAAGCCATCCTGTCCTTGCATATCACCAAATGCGCCAATCAAAGCAAAGTGAGCCAAGTGCTTTTTGTCGAGTTCACGAACAGTCAGATAGCTTGAACCCGCACCGCACAAGTCTTTGCTTCCATCGATGCCAAACAGATGTGGATTGACGTGGACCACATTGCTTTCTGATTCAGTTTCATCTACCTGATGGTGGTCCGCAACGATAACATCATGCTTAAATGTATTGAACTCCTTGATGAATGGACTGCCCATGTCTGAGAACACAAACAAGTCATATTTTTCATGCCTTAGCTGATTAACCATATCCCCTTTAAGGCGAGGAATGATTGTAGTATGGAATTGAACATTCTCTTCAGCCAAAGCATTCGCTATGACTGCTGCCGCTGAAATTCCATCAGCATCGTTATGAGAAATTATTCTTATAACGCCATCTTTTTCGATATGCTCCTTAAGCATATCTGTAGCTTCGCTAGCCCTATTTAACAAGGAGTGCTGCTTCTTTTGGATTATATCTCCATCCTTCTGGTAATTTACCTTCACTTACATAGTAAGATGCTAATCTTCTGATTCTGGATTCGATAATGGTTAAACCTCTTTTAGAGTGTAAATCTTTAGGATTTTCTTCTAAGTGGTCTCTGATGTTAACTGCTCTTTTAATTAAGTTTAATAAGTCTTCTGGGTAGTCGCCAGCTTGACCGTTTCTTTTTAAGATTTGAGTAATTCTTTCACCGGTTACATCCTTAACGGATGGAATACCGTATTGGTCTCTTAAAATAATACCGATTTCAGAAGTACTTTTACCTTCTCTGTTAAATTTCAAAATCATTTCTTCAATTTCTTCATCACTATAAGTTACCCATTCTGGTCTTGCCATAATATAAACCTCTTTAAATTTTTTAAATCTTAAATAAGCCCAATAAGTATCAATTAGAAAAATAACGCTACTCTTGTGAAGAATACCATTTAATGAATTTTTCTAAAGAATTTTTTCTATGTGAAAATTGGTTTTTTTCATCAGTCGTAAGTTCACCGAATGTCTTGCCTAAACTAGGCACATAAAACAACGGATCAAAAGCAAATCCTAAATTTCCTCTTTCTTCAACTGCGATTTCACCTGACACCTTGCCTAAAAAGATCTTGGGCTCAGAATTGGGGGCACAGTACCCAATAACTGACCTGAATTCGGCATAACGGTCATCAGTATCTGTTAATAACTTTAAAATTCCCTGATTTCCAATTGTATCTTGAACATAATGTGAATATGTTCCCGGAAACCAATTTAAAGCTTTAATGAATAAACCAGCATCTTCAACAATCACAGGTTTGTCAAGTTTACGACAAGCATATTTTGCGCCTGATAAAGCCACTTCCTCAAGAGTTCCCTGAGGTTCGCAGTAACCTAAATCAATATGCTCCAAATTAATGTCATAATCTTTGAAAATATTCTCTGCTTCTTTAACTTTATGTTCGTTACCAGTTATAAATGTTATCATATTTTTAATTATGAATTCATTTTTTTATATAGTTAATCCAAGAAAACTAGTGGGTATATCTTCCACGGGATTCAATGTCAGATATGTGATTAACCATTTTATCATTGCCATACCCCGCCAGTACACAGTCAAAGTATTTCACTGCCAGATTATAGTCAATGCTTTGAAGGGACTTCTTTAAAACCAATAAGTCAACTGCCTTATCCTCATCCAAATGGGAATATCTTCCAAGGCCGAAGTCTATGAAAACTAAGCTGTCATCCTGAAGCATGATGTTTGATGTTGTGATGTCTCCATGAATAATGTCGGCTGAATGAAGCTTTGCAATTTCCCCGCCGATTGCGAATGCCAAATCCTCATCGATTATGTCCTTAACCATCTGACCTTCAATCTCTTCCATTAAAATAGATTTCTCTTCCAAATTGATATCATACAATACAGGAGTCTTAACTCCGGCGCGCTTTGCATCGGATAGCAGTTTCGCTTCCTCTTTTGTCCTCGCCTTTCTTATCTTATCGTCAATCTCTGAAATCCGATATCCTTTAGGAACTCTATCTTTCAATACGGCATTTTTGCCCAGATAGCTGCTTTTTACAATGTTTGACTCCGCCCCTTTAGCTATCAGGTCATCGCTTAATTTCAGATATGTCTTGGTATTGTCAATCCAAGGGATATCGACCTCATCCGTTCTGAATTTCTGAATGATTCCCGTTTGAGACAAATCCATTGGCCCGAATTCCTTGCACATCAAAAGCCCCAGCCATGCAATCATGACCCCATTATCACCGCAAAGCCTCATCTCTGGCATGTAAAACTTGGCGCCATGCTCTTCAGACATTGTCTTAAGCATTTCCCGGAGTCTTGAATTGGCGGAAACGCCTCCGCACAGCATCACCTCATCCTTTTGAGTGTGGGACAATGCGCGTTCAGTTACTTCAACAAGCATGGAAAATGCAGTTTCCTGAAGTGAAAAGCAAATGTCAGCCATAGGAGTTCCCTTTTGAGCCTCCCTTAAAGCCGCAGACAGCAATCCTGAAAATGAAAAGTCCATGCCCTTTACAACATAAGGCAGGTCAATGTAGGAACCTTCTTTAGCCAATTCCTCTATGACCGGCCCTCCAGGATGTCCCAAACCGGTTTCACGACCGAAATGGTCAAGGCAGTTGCCGATAGCTATGTCTAAAGTTTCACCAAAAATTCTGTATCTTCCACTTTCATAAGCTATTACCTGACTGTTCCCACCGCTTACATAAAGGGAAACAGGATTTACCGCACCAGTATCAAGTTTTCCAACTTCAACATGGCCGATGCAGTGATTAACTCCAATGATTGGTTTTTTAAGAGATAAGGATAAGCTTCTAGCTGAAGTTGCAACAATCCTCAAGGCCGGACCCAGACCTGGCCCCTGTGAAAAAGAAATCAGATCAATGTCATCATATGAAAGACCTGATTGCTCCATGGTCTCTGGAATTAATTTAGGAATCCATTCTGCATGGTGTTCTGCTGCGATTCTAGGATGAATACCGCCCTCTTCTGGAAATAGCTGTTTTCCAGCCATAGCTAAGATATTTCCATCACTATCAACAATGCCCACACCTGTTTTTTCTGCTGTTCCTTCAATTCCTAAACTTATCAAGATAATCAACTGAAAAATTTAATTAATTAGTATATTATGTTTAAAAATATAAAAATATTTTTTAAATTTAAAAAACAAAAGGTAGAATATGGGATTTTATAGTGCAAATACTCTGGAACAAAAGAGGGTTAAAAAATTAACAGGAGACATTAACATCAGCGAAATGTTTAAAAATGAATGTGAAACCCGTGGAATTCCAATTTATAATGCTTACAATATTCAAAAAAGATTGCTGCACGAGGTGGAGCAGGAACAGCTTCATGGTGTTAAAGAAGTAGATGACAGATTGATGGAATTGCTTGAGGAGAGAACCAAAAATAAGGTTACACACAGATATGTCGACTTTATTTCCAATGAGGATAGTGCTTCAAGAGGCGTTATTCCTCCAAGGTCAGATGAAAAGAATTCACTTCCTCCGGAAAATCAAATCAAAGTTCCGCCAAAAGAAGATGGAAAAAATAAGCTTCCTCCAAAAGACCAAATCAAAATTCCACCTAGAGCAAGAGACGGCAAGGAATTCTTTAGAGACGATGAATTGCCTGAAATAGAAATGCTTAAAAAAATCATGCTTCAAAACAAAAAAATTATTAACCAAAATAAGATTATTATTGATTTATTGAAAAAACAAGGTGAAATAGATGATTGATGGAATAAAAACATATGGATCAACTGAATTGACTGAAAAATTACAGGAATGTGATGATCCGGTATTCTTACTTACAATTGGAACAACTGACACTTCATTAATTGAAGGGATTTCTGGAGCAGGCCCTTCAACAGAACTGACAGTATATACACCAGCGGCAGATGCCGAGTTTATGGTTTTAGGTGAAGTCAGATGCTGTGAAGCACCGGCAGAAACCGTAGTTGGCGATGCGGCTGCACCGACACCTGCAAGACTTACAAAGGCATCACTGCAAATTGCAAATATCCCATTTGTTATTGTCGATGCAGGCTCCAAAATCAAGCCCGATGTCGAATATTACAGTTTAGGAAAAGACTATGGAAGAGACATAAGAACTGGAAAAGGCGTTTTGAATCCTCTGGAAATATTTGAAAACGGGAAGGAATTAGGTGGCGAACTGTCACAAAGGCATGAAATGCTCATTATCGGTGAAAGCATAGCTGCAGGAACTACAACCGCATTGGGTGTTTTGAAGGCATTAGGCTATGAGGCCAACGAAAAGGTCAGTGGAAGCATGCCTCATAACCCTCATGACTTAAAATCAAATACCGTCAATGAAGGATTGAAAAATGCAGGAATCGAACCTGGCAAAGCTGATGCAATTCAAGCAATCGGTGCAGTAGGAGACCCTACCATCCCTGCAATAGCAGGTATTGTATTAGGCTCCGATATTCCAATAATTTTAGCTGGCGGAACTCAAATGGCAGCTACCTGCGCAGTTATAAAATCCATTCAGCCTACATTTGACTTTTCAAGAATCAACCTTGCAACTACCGTATTTGTCGCGGCTGATGAAACAGCAGATCTGTTCGGAATATTAGAACAGATTGATGACAACATTACCGTTAATGTAGTGGACCCAAGATTTGAAGATGCGGAATATGAAGGTTTGAAAAACTACTTGAAAGGATTCGTTAAGGAGGGTGCAGGAGCTGGAGGGGCAATGTACACTGCACTTGTCTTAGGAAATTCCGTTGAAAAGCTTAGAAGAAAAATAGAAAAAGTATGTAAATAGAGATTAAAAATCTCTATTAATTTTAATTTTTAGAATATATGAGCTATTGAGCCCATAAACACCACAATACCAACTACCCAACAATAATAAGCAAAGATATCCAAATTTTTATTTTGAATTAAATCCAACATCCATTTAATGGCCAAATAACCTGCAATAATCGCTGCAATAAAACCTACAAATATAGGCAGGAAGTTAGCGTCCATTGCAGAGCCGATGTCTTTTAATTTAAATATGAATGCTCCGAAAATTGCTGGAATAGACAATATGAAACTGAACTTGGCTGCAAATTCCTTATCAAGGCCTGCCACTAACCCTGCTGAAATGGTTGTACCGGAACGTGAAAGACCCGGCAATATTGCACATGCCTGACCCAATCCCATGAACAATGCCTCTTTTTTAGTAATGTTATGCAAATTAATGTTTCCACCAGGCATCCTTTGAGACAGGTAAAGAATGGTTCCGGTTACAAACAAAAAGAATGCAGGAACATAAAGTGCGCCTGCAAATAATGTTTCGACGGCATCATCAAAAAGCACACCTACAATACCAACAGGAATTGTAGCCAAAATAACATACCAAGCAAGTCTTTTATAAGGGTCATCACGGAACCCCTGCATAAATCGCCCTTGTAAGATATCTCCGATGCTCAACCACCATGATTTAAGCATTTTAATAATATCATATCTAAAGAACCATAAAACTGCAATCAAAGTTCCCAAATGAAGAAAAACGTCGAAAGCCAAAGAGCTTTCAACATTTAAAATGTTTTGAGCAAAAACTAAATGTGCTGAACTGCTAACCGGCAAAAATTCAGTCAGTCCCTGAACAACACCAATAATTATTGCTTGAATTAAATTCATATCTCACACCGCTTAGATGTAGGATAACCAACCGTATTTATCTTCTACTTTGGCTTCAACTATGTCAAAGAAAGCGGATTGTAGTTCTTCAGAAATTGGTCCTCTTTTACCGATACCAATAGTTCTGTGGTCAATTGAACGGATTGGAGTAACTTCAGCGGCAGTACCAGTGAAGAACACTTCATCAGCAGCATATAATCTTTCTCTTGAAATAACTTCTTCAACAACTTCATAACCTAAATCACGTGCGACATTCATTATGGAATCCCTAGTGATTCCTTTGAGGTTGGAAGATGACATTGATGGAGTGAACAATTTTTCGCCTTCAACAATGAAGATGTTTTCTCCACTACCTTCAGAAACGTGACCTTCATAGTCAAGCATGATGGCTTCATCATATCCATTGTCAATAGCTTCGAGTTTTGCCAGTTGGGAGTTCATGTAATTAGCGGCACATTTTGCTAATGCAGGGAAAGTGTCAGGTGCAGGTTTTCTCCATGAAGATATACCAATATCTACACCGTTTGCCATTCCTTCCTCACCTAAATAGGATCCCCATTCCCAGGCAGCAATAGCTACATTGACAGGACAGCCTAAAGGATTTACTCCTAATTCCCCATATCCTCTAAATGCGATAGGGCGGATGTAACATGCCCCTAAATCATTTACGCGAAGGGTTTCTAAAATAGCTTCTTCAATTTCTTCTTGGGTGTAAGGAATATCAATTTTATAGATTTTTGCAGAATCGAATAAACGTTGTACATGTTCTTTTAAACGGAACACTGCAACGCCGTTTTCATTTTCATATGCGCGAATACCTTCAAAAACACCAGTACCATAGTGGACAACATGAGAAAGCACTGAAATGTTTGCATCTTTCCATTCAACAAATTCTCCGTCCATCCAAACTTTAGTTTCTTTATCGTCCCATGCCATTTTATCACTTCTTAATATTTTCTATGTAAATAAATATGTTTTTATTATATAATAAGATTTACATTGTATAATTTTCTCAATAACGGAAAGGTATATATAATAGTAAATTCATAATATTACTTGTTGGTTCCGTGGTCTAGTGGTATGATACCTCCCTTACAAGGAGGGGATCACGAGTTCGAATCTCGTCGGAACCACTTCTGTTTTTTTTAAAAAAATTTTCTTTTTTAGTCTACTTTTTCAATGCCAAATAATAGTAATTATTACTTCTTTATTACAATATTTAACATTTGTTTTCTTAAAAAATTTATCGATTATTATCAAATTGTATAAAATTTTACTATTAACTATAAATGATGAATAATATTTAATAAAAAAATTAATACAGTGATAAAAAATATTAAATAATAAAATTTAAATAGTTTCCGATAAATAATTATAACTATCGATAAAGGAGACTAAATTATGGTAGTAAAAATTGCTATTATTAAAAGTGGTAATATTGGTACTTCACCAGTAATTGACCTATTGTTAGACGAAAGAGCAGACAGACCAAATATC
>NZ_JBGUIH010000044.1:0-6347 GCF_045112895.1 Methanobrevibacter sp.
ACGGCTCATAGGGTAATAAAGCAGTGCTCTGACTTATTCCTGGGATACCGTGAGATCGCGGGTTCGAATCCCGCCCCCGGCATCCTATATCCCAGGAATTTACCATCTAAACTATTTTTAAATAAAATATTTTTTCAAATCATAATCATTTTATACTTGTTTTAGCAGATATCTAATTTAATAATTGAGGTTTGAACATGCTATATAATACACTTGGAAAGACAGGCCTTGAAGTATCCAGGCTTGGTTTTGGAACAATGAGGCTTCCGACCAAAGGTTCCAATGAGAACATTGATGAGCAGGAAGCGTCTGCAATGCTTAAGTATGGAATTGAAAACGGAATCAACATTATCGATACCGCTTATCCTTACCACTCAAAAGAGCTGGATGGAAATGGAAACAGCGAAGTGTTTGTTGGCAAATTTCTAAAGGAAAACGATTTAAGGGATGAAATTCTGCTTCAGACAAAATCCCCTTCCTGGCTGATGGAGAAAAGGACTGATTTTGACTATTATCTTGACATACAGCTTGAGAAGCTGCAGACAGACTATGTCGACATTTACCTGTTGCATTCGCTGACAGTGCCTGATTGGACTAAAGTCAATGAACTGGGCGTTTTAGACTTTTTGGACGATTGCTTAAGCAGCGGCAAAGTCAGGCATGTTGGATTCTCATCACATATTGAAGTTGACTATCTGATTGAGATTCTCGACGAATATCCCAAATGGGAAGTTGCCCTGACCCAAATGAATTACCTCGACGAATATTACCAATCCGGAGTGATGGGCCTCAACTACCTGAAAGAGGCGAATGTCGGAAGCATGATTATGGAGCCTCTTCGCGGAGGCAGACTGGTCAACAATATCCCTCAGGACGTTCAGGACTTATGGAATATGGCCGAGACAAAAAGAACCCCTGTCGAGTGGGCATTGCAATACCTATGGAACAGGGATGATGTGGATTGCGTCCTAAGCGGCATGACCCGCCTGGAGCAGGTTAAACAGAACATTGAAATAGCTTCCAAAGAGGACATCATCAGCGACTATGACCAGGAAATAATCAGGGAGGTTGCAAGAACCTACAGAACCCATCTCGGAAACAACTGCACAAGATGCGGCTACTGCATGCCATGCCCCCATGGCGTTGACATCATCAACTGCCTGACCGAATACAACATTGCCCACATGATGGATGATCCCAAAGCCAGCGCAATGCAATATTTTTCATTGATTGATGAGGATTCAAGGGCGGACAGCTGCATACAATGTGGAGAATGCATTCCATTTTGCACTCAAATGCTGGACATTCCAGAAGAGCTTGTTAAAGTCCATGAGTACTTTGGAAGCGAATTTGACCACTTCTAAACAAAAGGGAAAATTTTGATTTTTTCATTTTTGGCAGGCAAAATCTAAACATTGCCTCAATTTTTTATTCATTTTCTATATCCATTTGAACAATTGACTATCAAAATCTAAAATCGATAGCATTATTTTTATAAATTTGAAATAAACTTATACATTAATATACTAAAAACGACATATTACAATTAACTAACTATTTTTGCAAAACCTTTATATACGATGAGGTGGAAATATATTTCCAAGGTAGGAAGATACTTTCCGACTACTTTTTTAAATTCAATATTACACATATATTGGAGCTTGATTAGATGAGCGAAATTAATGAAGAAAAAATGCAAAGTGTAATCGAACAAATGACCGAGGATAACATCAAATTTATCCGTCTGCAATTTGTCGATATAAATGGTACTGTAAAAAATATTGTTATTCCATTCAACAAAGAAGATATGGAAGACCTCTTTACTGAAGGAATGTTGTTTGACGGATCCTCAATTGCAGGATTTGTCGGAATCAACGAAAGTGACCTTGTCCTAAAACCTGACATCAACACATACTCAAGATTATCCTGGAGACCTGAAGAGTCCGCAGTATGTAGATTCATCTGTGATGTCTGGACACCTGAACAGGAACCGTTCGTCGGTGACCCAAGAAGCGTATTGAAAAAATCCTTAGCAAAAATCAAAAAAATGGGCTTACAATATAACATCGGTCCGGAACCTGAATTCTTTATTGTGGACATTGACGAAAACGGATACCCAATGCCATACGATGATGCGACATACTTTGATGTAGAACCATTAGACAAAGGGCCTGATTTCAGAAGAGAATTAACCTTAAACCTAGAAGAATTGGACTTCGAAGTTGAAGCATCTCACCACGAAGTAGCTCCTGGTCAAAACGAAATTGCATTTAAATTTAAAGATGCTTTAAAAACTGCTGATGCAGTAATCACATTTAAACAAGCTATTAAAGCTATTGTAGATAATATGGCTACCTTTGATCAATTAGATTACAGGGTAACATTCATGCCAAAACCTTTCTTCGGAGTTAACGGTAGTGGTATGCACTGTCACCAATCAATCTTCAAAGGCGACAAAAACCTGTTCTCTGATCCTAACTCAGACACCGGTCTTTCAAAAGATGCTCTCTACTTCATGGGAGGATTGTTAAAACACGCTCCTGCATTAACTGCAATTACCAACCCGATTGTAAACTCATACAAACGTTTGGTGCCTGGTTATGAAGCACCTGTATACAGAGCATACGGTCTTAAAAACAGATCCGCTTTAATCAGAGTTCCTGCAGCACGTGGAAAAGCAACCCGTATTGAATACAGAGCACCTGACCCAGCATGTAACCCATACTTGGCATTCGCCGTAATGCTTGAAGCAGGTATCGACGGTATACAAAATAAAATTGACCCTGGTGAACCTACTGAAATCAACATCTACCAATTAACCGAAGAAGAAAGAGAATCCATGGGCATTAAAGTCTTGCCATCAAGTCTATGGGAAGCTTACCATGCACTTGAAGAGGACCCACTTATATTAGGCGCTTTAGGTGACCACATCAGTCAAAAATTCCTAGAGCTCAAATATCAAGAATGGGACGAATACCGTGTTCAAGTATTTGGATACGAACAAAGAAAATATTTAGATATCTAAATCTAAATATTATTTTTCATTTTTTTAATCTGTATTAACTGCGGAGCTTTTTTATGTCAGAATCTGAACATAGAATGATGGAGATTTTAAGAATCCTGAACGAACAGGACAAGCCTACAGGCTCTAAATTAATAGCTGATGAATTGAGAAACAAAGGCTTTAATTTAGGTGAGCGTGCTGTCAGATACCACATGCAAATCCTGGATGAAAAGGGATTTACCGAAAAGATGGGGTATTCCGGAAGACGCATCACAAATCTCGGTCGTGAAAAACTAGAAAAAGGATTGATTTACGATCAAGTCGATTTCATCTACTCAAGATTTGAGGAAATGATTTATTTGACTGACTTCAACTATATGGCACAAGAAGGAAATGTAGTTGTTAATACTTCAACCATTTATAACGAAGAATCTATTGATATAATTAAAAGAATTATCGAAAGTGGCCTTTCTGTTAGCCCTTATGTTAATTTAAATAGAATTGCAAATGAAAGTAAAATTAATGTAACAACATTGTGCGGAACCACAATAGACGGGATACTCCTTAATGAAGGAATACCTTCACAGCCGCAATACGGAGGGCTGCTGAAAATAGAGGACTACAAGCCGATCAAATTCACTGAACTGATATCCTACAAAAAGACATCAGTGACACCGCTGGATGCATTTTCAACACCCGGCTTCACATCAGTGCTTGACGTTGTTGACAACGGTAACGGAATAATTCCTGCAAACTTCAGACTTATACCTGGAATCGGAAGGTCTAAGGCCGTTGACATAATAAATAGCCTCAATAAAATAGGAATTGGAGGAGTAATAGGCATTTCTGATGAAGGAAAAGATATTTTAGGAATTCCAGTTCCAGATGGAATGGTCGGAATAGCCGTTGTAGGTGGAATTACACCATTCTGTGCCGTTCAAGAGGAAAATCAAAATATTGACATTAAAATAGCTGAAGAAATAACAGACTTTAAGAACCTATCACCTATAACCTCAACTTTTAAGCATTCACTTAAAGAAGTTGAACATGAAATCCAACCAAAAATACCGTTCTTGCTTTCAAAAACATGGAATTTAATCCAACAGGTTAATTTTGATGTAGAAAAAAGAAAAGGAGACATCATTTCAAATGTATCCTACATCAATAAGGATGACTTGGATTCATCTTTGAAAATAATGGAGGAGGCCTATAATTCCAATCCAAAATACATCAATCCATATTACCAGTTAATCAGCCATCCGAACGATGACGATAAAATTGGAATAGCTACAATCTGTAGTCTGAGCATTGATGGAATATTGATTGACAATGGAATCATGAGCAATCCAAGATATGGAGGGCTGCTTGAGCTTACAGAACCGCCATTATTCATTGACTTGATTTCCTACAATGGTTCAACAGAAGATCCGCATCAAATATTTTTGGCAAAAAACATGACCTCAATAAGCGGAGGAATTGGACCTAACAAAATATTAGCCAGTTTTAAGGAAATTCCACATATATCCCGAGACTATGCAGTATATCTTTTAGAAATTCTCAAGAATATCGGATTTTCAATTTATAAGATTGGTAAACCACGGGAAGTAACATACAATGCAAAGGCAGACAACTATAACTTCGGTGTTGTAACAGGCAGTGGTTTAAATTCAATTGGTGCAATAAAAGAAAAGGGAATAGATGTTGAAGTCAAAGCTATTGAAAAATTAATTCGTTTTGAAAAAATGGATAGATTGTAACTATATTACAGTCACATCCACTTCTTCACCATTTTTTGGATAGTGAACAAATTCGATTATATCATCTTCCACTTCATAAATATCGATTTCTACAGTAGAACCTATTTGGCTTTCATCAAGTGAAACTAGCATTTTAAAACCCGGTTCTCCAAAATATTCTGAAAAATCCATATTCAAGACTTCGCCTTCTGCAAAAATCCTATTATATGAAATTTCAATCTTATCATGAATTTTAACATTTTCCTTTAGGTAGTTTACGGCTTCTTTTGTAGTTAATTCTAATTCGTTCATGATAACCATCTCCAAGTAAATATAATTATATCAGATTACTATATAAATGTTTGTATATTAACGAACAAAAATACGGATTTGCGGAAAAGCAATTTAAAAAAAATAAATAGAAAAAAGAGAGAAATTATAGAATTTCTATAATAAGTTCCTTGTCATCTGTAATGTGGCGCAATTCGATTAAATCATCCTCAATCTCATTGAAATCGAGCTCGACACATTGATTTAAAATTTTACCTGTTAACTGAAGACCTACCCTATAACCTTCACCAGTCATCTCATCCTCTTCTGTGAAACCTAAAACTTCACCAGGAGCAAAGATACGATTGTATGAAACTTCTAAAAGATCTCCAACTTCGACTTCGTTTTTAACATATTCCAATGCTTCATCAAAAGTCATCTGAACTTCTTCTACCATATTATCAACAGCTTAAAAATAAAAAAAGAAAAGAGAGAGGAATTATAAATTCCTGTATTCTCTGATTGAAGTATATTCGTCGTCTAATTCTCCGTACTCAGCTAATTTTTCTTTGTTAGCTTCAGCACCTAAGTAAAGGTTACCTTTACCGTTAAGACCAATATCTCCAGTATATTTAATATATTTACCTGGGAATGTAATTCCTTCAACTTCTGGATCTACAACGATACCATCGAGAACAAATCCTTCAAGTAATCTACCGAGGAATCCGTGGATGATAATGTTACCGTTTTTCATCTGACCACCAGGCCAACGGTTTACGTCACCGTCGATTTCGATGATACCTTTGGTCATGTGAATACCAGCTAAGATATCACAGTTACCTTTAACGTGAATTCTTCCACCGGTTAAACATTCACCACATTGTTTTCCAGCGTTACCGCCAACAACGATTTGTCCACCAGTCATACCTCTCCATTCACCAATGTATGAAGCACCGGTAAATTCTTTGGTATTTCCTTCGATTTCAAGGTATCCGCCGGACATTTCTCTTCCAGCGTGAGCTGCTGCATCACCTTTAACGAGAATGGAACCACCGGACATTTCTGCACCAACGTGTAAATCTACACTGCTGTTACAGATGATGTTTCCACCGCTCATTTTACAACCGATGTATTTTACTCTGTTTAAATCACCGTTGAGAATCATTTCAACTTCATCAGGTCCGTTAGCTTCTCCAACTACAGTAATGTCGAAGAAGTCAGTGATTGGGAATCTTGAGTTTCCAATAGGAACTTGATATTTTGCGAAATCAGCTTCAGTCCATGAATAAATTTCATCAGGAATTAATTCATCAAATTCTAAAGCGATTGAAGAAGTT
>NZ_JBGUIH010000045.1:0-25277 GCF_045112895.1 Methanobrevibacter sp.
AGTAGTTTACGTTGGAAACGGTTCCTCCTGCTTTTGCGGATTTGATTGCTTCAGCCCATGTGTTTTCTAAGTTACCACCAGCGATAACTACGGAGTCTACACCTGCGCCGTCTGTTAGTTCTCTTACTTGTTCGTCGATTGCTCCGTTTTTGTAGTTAATGATGTCGGTTGCACCGTATTTTTGAGCAACTTCGACGGAAATTGGACGTGTACCTGCTGCGAATAATCTACCAGCACCTAAACATTTAGCACCAGCAATAGCGGAAAGTCCTACTGCACCGATACCGATTACGAGTACGGATCCTCCTAATGGGATGTCTGCGTTTTCTGATCCCATCATACCGGTTGACCACATGTCTGTTAACATGGTTGCTCCTTCGTCGGATAAGTCGTCAGGGATGAAGGTTAGGTTTGCGTCTGCCATGTTTACGTGGAATCTTTCACCGAATACACCGTCTTTGAAGTTGGAGAATTTCCAACCACCGAGTGGTTCGAGTGTTTGTGAAGGGAAACCTCTTTGTGCTGCTTCGTCGTCCCAGTCAGGAGTAATAGCTGGTACGATTACACGGTCACCAGGTTTGAATTTTTTGACTAAAGCACCAACTTCCACTACTTCACCAACAGCTTCGTGACCTAAAACCATGTCTTTTCTGTCACCGATAGCACCTTCCCATACGGTGTGAATATCGGAAGTACATGGAGATACACAAGTTGGTTTAATAATAGCATCCATAGGTCCACATTCAGGTACTTCTTTTTCTACCCAACCAATTTCGTTGAGTCTTTTCATTGCAAATCCTTTAAAAGTTGCCATTTTTGTCACCTCTAAATGAAGTCATATTTAAAATTAACATTTTAAAAAAAAATATGTTAAAATTAAATCCTGACCTAAATAAATATTTATTGAATAATATTTATAAATTTTTTCATGTGTTATAAGATTTTTAGTTATTGCAAAAATTGTTCAAATATATACTAACATATTTGTCAATTATGAATTATGTTCAATTTAATATTGTTCAAAATAATCGAATTGAAGATAATTTCATAACGAATTATAGAAATAAGTGAAATTCGGCTAAAAATTAAACAATCCAAATTATTTTTAAATAATTATATTCTTAAAAAAAATATCAAAAACAAATGAAAACAAACAATAAAAAAAAATACAAAAAAATATACATCATAAAAAAATCATTAATGTTGCAATTAACAACATTTAAATATGGAACAACTGAAAAAGTAATAACAGGAGAGAAATGATTATGACATACAAATCAAAATTCGGCTTTGGATGTATGCGACTTCCAAAGACTGACGAAAATGACCCGACCACAATCGACCAGGACCTGTTTAACAGAATGGTTGACATCTACATGGCTAAAGGCTTTGATTACTTTGATACCTCATATGCATATCATAATGGTGCAAGCGAAACAGCTATTAGAAAAGCTGTTGTTGAGAGATATCCACGTGAATCATTCAGAATTTGTGATAAGATGCCTACATGGGCATTAACATCTGAAGAGGATAACGAAAAGTTTGTAAACGAAATGCTTGAAAGACTTGGAATTGATTATTTTGACGTGTTTTTCGTGCATAACATCAATACACCCTGGTATAAACTGGCAGAAGATCATAAATCCTTTGAATACATTAAAAAAATGAAAGAAAATGGAACAGCAAAAAAAATTGGCTTCAGCTTCCACGATACATCTGAATTATTGGAAAAAGTATTAGATAAATATGCTGATATCATAGATGTTGTCCAACTAGAATTGAACTATCTAGATTGGGAAGACCCTGTCATTGAAGCGCATAAATGCTATGACTTGTGTGTCGAACACGGGCTTGATGTCTATGTTATGGAACCTTTGAAGGGAGGCGTTATAGTAAATCAACCTGAGGAGATTAAAAACGAGTTTAAAGAGTTCAATCCAAATGAATCAATAGCCAGTTTAGCAATAAGGTTCTGCGCATCACTTGAACATGTCAAAATTGTTTTGAGCGGCATGAGCAAAATGGATGACTTAATCGACAACTGCAAAACATATGAGAATTTTGAGTTAATAAGTGATGAAGAAAGACTGTTTCTAGAGAATATGGCCTTAAAGCTTAAAGAAAACCTTGCTGTTGCCTGCAGCGAATGCGGATACTGCATTGATGCATGTCCCGAAATGATTCCAATACCAGAATATTTCAATCTATACAATACAAGTAAAAACCAGCCGGAATCAGACATTTACAGATTGTATTTTGACAAGCTTGCAGATGAGAAGGTTCCTGCCAGCGAATGTACATACTGTGGAACCTGCCTTGATTACTGTACTCAAAAAATAGACATTCCAGAAGAGCTTGAAAAGGTCTGTGAACACTTTGAAAAAGGTTTCACACCATATGCAGGCGCTCCTTAAGAGACCCTCATCCTCAATTCCCTAACCATTTCACCATCTTTGTTTATTTTAATGGCTTTCCTGTAGTATTCAACTGCCTTTGGGAAAAATCCAGAGTGATAATAAATCAGACCCATCAAGGCCAGTGCCTCAGAGTGTCTATCATCAAAATCCAGAATCTTTTCTAGAATATCGCAAGCCGTATCCAAATCACCTTGCTCATATAAATCATAAGCTTCTTCATACAACGCTTCAACATCATCCAAAGACTCGAACTCACTTTCCTGAGGTTTATTTGTTAGCAATACTTCTAATTCATTTGCCATCTTATTTGATTTATCTATTGCAAGCGCTTTTTTAGTAAACAACAACGAAATATCCTTTTGATCCTGATTATACAATATTTGAGCCATCAATGCCAAGGCATCCACATTCCTTTTGTCGCTAGCCAAAATTGAATTTAAAATATCCTTAGATGCAGAATAATCCCCTTTTTCATAGAGTTCTAATGCCTCACTGAATTCATCGCTTTCAATAACCTCTACAACAATCTCCTCTTTTTCACCTGAAGCATCATCGGAAATCAATTTTTTCATGTATTCCAAAATATACTTAGTGGCACCCTTGTGAAGTGGCTTGTTGTCATTTCCGCATTTCGGCGAGTATATGCATGCCGGACAGCCGCTTTTACATTGGCAGTTATTTATCAAATCAATGGTGGAATCAAGCAGGTCTACAAACACGTCCACTGCCTTTTCACAAATTCCTATTCCGCCTTCATAACCGTCATAAATGAATATTGTGGCCTCCTGAGTGTCGTCATGATAATTTGTGGATACTCCCCCAATATCAAACCTGTCGCACATCGTATGAAGTGGAAACAGTCCGATTAATGCATGTTCAGCACCATGAAGCCCTCCTGCAAACACCTCCTCTTCATTTGGAAACATGTCTTCCAATCTATCCTTAACATCATTTGGAATTGTAAACCACAACCCCTTCGTATTGAATTTCAGCGGAGGCAAATCCAGAGGATATGTTGCAATCGGCTTTGAGAAGTGCATTTTCTTATATTTGAAGTAGTCTTCAGTTACTGTCAGCTCACCAAAATTAATTGTCAAATCACCATAGTTTGTCTTTGACAATTTCTTTTTAACGTTGATTTCCGTCTTGTTTAAAACCATTGTGTGATAATCCACAGTCTTTTGAGAAACATTAACATACCTGCGCGCTAGATTTACGCTATTTACAACATAGGTGTCTCCCTTGTTAATCAGAATGGCCCCTTCATGAGCCTCCCTGTATACCTGTGAACGCTCCATGGTCTCCAAAAGCCTTCCGTTATTCATTACCTTAAACTCTTCCGATGAAATCTGGTCAAGTGAATGGTCCATTGCAGGATTGTCATCATAGGGATACATATAATCTCCGCGATGGTTTTCAAACAGATCCTTTCTAGAAACCAGCTCGTCCAATAGATTTTGTGAGATGCCGAAATATTTCTCAGCTTCGCCCCTCTTTAAAGGCAGCTCCTTTGCAGCGCATAGCAAATGAGCCTCCTGCAGAATCGGATTTGACAAATCTATGATTGCATTCTCATGGGGCTTGTCAAAGAAGAACTTCGGATTATTCATGAAATACTGGTCCAACTGATTTTCAAAAGCGATTAGAATAGCTAAAGATTTCCGATTGCTCCTGCCAGCCCTTCCGGATTGCTGCCAAGTTGAAATCATTGTTCCGGGATATCCTGAAATAATGACTGCATCCAAAGACCCTATGTTGATTCCAAGCTCCAGCGCATTTGTACAGGTAACTCCCAAATATTTTCCGCTTTTAAGGCCGTTTTCTATTTCACGCCTTTCCTGTGGATGGTAGCCTGCCCTATAGGCTGCAATCCTATGGGCCAATTTTCCTTTGACTTGTGTCATGTCCTTTTTTGCCCACATTGCAATGAGTTCCGTGGTTTTTCTTGAAACTGTAAAGCACAATGTCTGAATTCCCTTAAGCATCATATACATGAAAATGTTTTCTGTTTCCATATGCACCGAAGGCGCATTTTGAGTATATGCCTTGTTTCTTACATAATTCTTAAAGGGATTGTATAGGATGAAGTCTTTCTCACCGCTAGGCGAAGTGTCATCATCAACCAATACGAAATCTTCACCCGTTAACCTGTTTGCCAATTCCAGAGGATTTGCAAGTGTCGCTGACGATAAGATGAACTGGGGATATGATCCGTAGAAATTTGCTATCCTTTTAAGCCTTTTGATTAGGAATGCGACATTTGAACCGAAAACCCCTTTATAGTAATGCGCCTCATCAATGACTATATACCTTAGGTTTTTGTAAAATCTCTCCCACTGATGGTGCCAGGACAATATTAAATGAAGCTGATAGGGATTGGTTAAAACAATCCTTGACTTTTCGCGAATCCCCTTCTTGTCCTCCCTTGGGGTGTCGCCGTCATATGTTCTGGGCCTGATTGATATTTCAAGCTGCTCTTCAAGGTTTTCCAGAACGTGCAACTGGTCGTTTGACAGCGCTTTTGCGGGATAGATATAGAGGGCTGTTGCATCTGAATCCTCAATCATCGTCTCCATGATGGGCAGGTTGAAAGCCAAAGTTTTGCCTGAAGCCGTAGGAGTTGTGATGATTACGTTTTCGCCATCTTTTATTGCCTCATATGTCTCGGCTTGGTGTTTGTATAGCTTTGCATCCTTGGAATCCAAATAGTCGATAATCTTGTCATTTAAGTTGTCAACTTTTTTAAAGCTTGCTTTTTTAGCTGGTATCGTTTCGATATGGGCGATGTTTTCCCTATATCTCACATCATTCTTGAACATATCAATATTGTTGGTATCAGACATAATATCAGCTAAAATTAAAATTAATAATAATAATTTGAGTTAAATACTATTTAAAACATTCGTGAATTTAAAAAATAGTAAGTTAGAAACAAAAAATGTCCCTAACTTATATATGCATATTATGGAAGAATATCTCTTCCATATTAAATATTATCCCTTACCGAATAAAAAAGTTTTTGGTATACCTAAATAAATTTAGAACTAATCAAAAAAAATAGACTAAAGAATACTTAACAAATGCTCTCTCAATTTATTTATAAGTAACCTAATTACATAAATTAAATCATATAAATTCAGAGGGAAAAAATGATATCATACGAGGAATTTGAAGATATTGTAGTGAATATACTTGAAAGAGATATCTCTTCAAATCAAGATCAAAAAAACGCCATATTATCTCCAAGTGACAAATCCCTTTTTATCGTAGCAGGACCGGGTTCCGGAAAAACAACCGTAATGGTTCTTAAAATCCTTAAATACATTTTTGTTGATGAAATAGAACCCTGTGAAATTCTGGCTACAACATTCACAAGAAAAGCTGCTGACGAGCTATACTCAAGAATATTGGGTTGGGGGGATGAAATCAAAAATCATCTGCTCGACAATATTGGCGAAGACAATTTTGACAATATCCTAAAGATTGATAGGGTGGACTTTAACCAAATCAAAATTGGTACAACCGACAGCATTGCTGAAGAACTGCTTAGAGATTACAAAAAACCTGGAGAAAACCAAGCCATTGTTATTGAGGATTTTGTTGCAAACTCTGCAATGATTAAAATCATTATTGAAGATGAAAAATATCTTGACAAAGAACTGGTTAAATACTTAAAGGAGCTGAGCGGAATAACAAAGCTAGAAGAACCATCCAAAATAAGTGAAATCCTTATTGAAATCAAGAATAGAATCTACTATGACCAGGTGGACTTCGACGAGCTATATGGAAAAACTCAAGAGGGCAGCGGAGTTCGAATTGCTCTTGATTGCATTAAAGAATATGAAGACACTCTCAAAAAAAGGAATACCATTGATTTTGCAATGCTTGAATCCCAGTTTTTGGATAAATTAAAGAACGGTGATCTGGACGCATTTCTAGATGAAATTAAGATTGTTCTAATCGATGAATACCAGGACACTAACCTTATCCAGGAAGACATTTACTTCACAATAGCCCAATCCGCACTCAAGAATAACGGAAACATTACGGTTGTAGGTGATGACGACCAGTCCCTATACCGCTTTAGAGGCGCCACCGTAGACTTATTTACCAATTATCAAAACCGCATCAGGGAAAGGTTGAGCATTGACGTTGAAGAAATCAATCTGAGAACCAACTATCGCTCAACAGAAAACATTATCCAGCATTGCAATCAATTTGCAGAACTTGACAGAGAATATCAGAATGCCCGTGTCGACAACAAACCTAAAATCATTGCCCCTGACTTTGAAAAGGACAGGATGCCTATTTTAGGCATGTTCAGAAACAATCCTGAAATGCTTGCAAGGGATTTGTCCCTGTTAATTAACAAACTCATCAACAAAGGGGAATGCGAATTAAAGGTTTTGCAGGTCTTGAACGAAGAATATTACGAAAAGGTCAATGGCGATATTGACATTGCAGAATTGCAGAAAATCAGAAGTGAGAATCTGAAAGCCGGAAAAGAGATGGAAAGGATAACCCTCAAACTGGATAGCGATTACGGTTCCGCATCGGATATCGCAATTCTTTCATATTCCCCAAAGGAGATGCAATACGGAAATCGCTCATTCCTGCACTATTTGAGGAAGAATCTAAAAAGGCTTAAGGAACCGATTGAAGTGTTTAATCCAAGAGGAATTGACCTTCAGGATATTGATGTTGTTGGAATATTCTGTGGTTTGATTCTTGAATGCATTGACCCTGAGGCAGGGATTCAGAAAACGGATAAAACAATACCTAATCTTGCAAAAAGGAATATGATGCGTTGGAGAGTGAAAGCCAAGGAGTTCATTAAAATGAATCCTGAACCCCACGAACCTATTGCCCTGCCCCAATTCGTAACCCACTGGCAGCTTAGAAGGCCTTTAGGCTATGAGGAATGGCCAAAAACAGCAAGCCTGATGGAACTTGCATATAAGATAACCACATGGATTGAAGAGCTGCAGGATGATGTTGAAGGAATCGTATATCTGGAAGCCATTACCAAATCAATTACACAAACCGGATTTTTCAATGACTATCATTCAAATATCTCATTTATAAATCCAAATCAGGAAAGGGAATCTGTTCTTGAAGCGATTTGGAATATTTTCATACCTTTATCAACAGGAGGGGTAAGCATCGATGAATCACTGCTTGAAACACTGCCCGACAATAGGGTAAATGTCTTATCGATTCACCAGTCAAAAGGATTGGAGTTTCCCCTTGTTATTGTTGATGTCGGCACAAGATTCAAAACAAATGACATCAGAACTCAAAGATTAAGATTTCCAAAAGGTCTTAAAGATGAAATCACCATTGAAGACAGCGTAAGGCAATATAGCTGTCTTGGAAAAAGTGAAAGAAGTGAAAAGGACCGTTCATTTGATGATTTGACAAGACTTTATTTTGTTGCATTTTCAAGAGCCGAAAGTGTTTTGCTTCTGATAGGCCTCAATTCGGCTATTGAGGGATATAACAAGAAAAATGACCACTTTGACATTCCGAATGTTGCGCTTGGATGGAGCAGAGATGAAAACTATGTCGGATTTAAGGAGATATATCTAATTTAGGAAGTGTAAATATGAAGTTGCCATCAAGATCAAAATCATACATGATTCCGGAATACAGCTTAACCGGAGATTTGCTGTCATTCTTAACATGCAATCTACAATACAGATATCAGAATAAAGGAACGCTGCCTCCTTCAAAGCCTGTTCAGAGATGGTTTGGAGAGTTTATTCACGGCGTTCTTGAAGAGGCATATATTCAATGGAAACAAGAGAATACAGAGTTTCCATGGGATTGGAAAGAAGACATTAGGCCAATTGAAGATTCAATTGATTTAAGGCTTCAAGTTAGAGGCCTTTATCCACACGATGAAGATTTGTTCTTCAGCATTCTAAATCAGCCGGATAGTAACCTGACAATTGATGACCTGAACGAACATGACCACAAAAAGCTGGCCAGTGCAAGGGCTGAAAAGGCAATCAATATATGGGGGCAACACTTATTCCCTCTAATTGATTCATCAGAGCTTTTAATCAAAGGGATTCGCCAGATGCCTAATTACGATGAAAACATAAGCAGGTCAAATTATTATGGAATTAACGGTGTTGTGGATGTTTTAACATCCATGAAAATCAATAAGAATTTAAGTCAAAGCAATCTGGACAATTACAATAATAAGATTATTGAGTTTCTCAAAAAAGACCCTGGCTTTCAAAAAAGGATTTCCAGCTATGATGAGGGCGATGACTATGAAATCATTATTGACTATAAAGGCATGAAAAGGCCACCCATTAAGATGATTGACTCAAAAGCCGAGGACAAATGGGAAAATCATAAACAGCAAATCCTAACTTATTCCTGGCTTAGGTCTAAGCAGGAAGATGCAAAACCGATAGTTGCCGGAATTATCTTTTATTTAAATGAACTTGTTCCATCAAAAGAGGATTTGGTTTTGATTAAAGATGAGCTGAACAATGGTCTGACTGATGTGGGCCATGAATACGAAAGAGACGTTGACTTAATAAATAACTGGGAAGAGGAGGATAAAGCTCCTGAACTGAGCGATGATTTTAAAATCAACAGGTCGATCAGAATCATCAATGTTGACAAATCAGAGCAAAAAGAAGCGCTTTTAAAATTTGACAATGTAGTTGCAAACATTGAAAGCTCATTAATCAAAGAAATGAAAGGATGTAAAATTCAGGACGCCTGGAAAGCAGATTCTGATGAAAGAACATGTAGTGCTTGCGATTTCAGGACTTTTTGTAAAAATAACAGTGTTAAAACAAAAGACTTTAAAATTCCATAGAACAATATAATAATAGGCGATTGTATGACTAATTTAGAAACAAACAAAAAATATTGCGAAGTAATTGAGAGTAAAATCAATCTTGATGCAAAACCTGTAGCAATGAAATTAATCAAAACCCCGGAAGATTTGCCTGAAGGTTTTGATTTGATTGATGAAAAAATCAGACATTGCGAAATGGTTAGAAAAGCATCTTTAGGAGCTAAATTTTACTCAACAATTGAAGAACAAATGTGTTTAGGTGGAGCAGGAGCTATTGGACTTAGAGACATGCCTGAAAAGTTAGCTAATGGTGAAAAATACTTTTCATTAGGCAGATTCCAGGATTTAGAAACTGCTAAAAATTTAACTGCCAAGCTTTCTATTATCAAAGACATCAGTTGGGGAATCATCTATGCACCTTTAGATGAAGCTGATTTTGAAGCAGATGTTATTGAAATCATCACAGAACCTGTTGGCGGAATGAAACTTGCACAAAGTATCGTTTACAAAACCGGTGAAAAAATTACTCCATCCTTTGCAGGCATCCAATCATTATGCGGTGATGCATTTGCAAATCCATACATTTCAGAAGGAGTAAACTTCACTTTAGGCTGCGATGGATCTAGAAAAGCAGCAGACATTAAAGACAATGAAATGACAGTCGGCATTAGCAAAGCTAAAATCGAAGAAGTTATTTCAGGTTTAGAATCAATCTAAGAGTTGTAAATAATCATCATAATGGTTAATATTTAATAACTCTTTTTCATTTTTTTCTTTTACACCATAAAATGTATAACCATCAGCGAAAATCTTTCTTAAAATCGGATTCAAATTGTCATTTTCATTTTCCAAGTATTTCATCAAATTTTCACGCGGCGCTACAAAAGGCATTCCCAAACCTTCGGCAGTATCCAATATGCCCGTTTTTCTTCTTCTTAATATAGAAATCGTTTTGTAAGGGTCTTCTGCATTTTCAATAATTTCAATCATCCTATTGAATGTTTCGGTCGACACGGTTGGCTGGTCTGCCGTTATGCATAATGCAAAATCAGACCTGATATTTGAAAGGCCATTGTAAAGTGATACGGATAGACCTACATCAACTGGATTGTTAATGACGAATTTGACAGAGCCTTTATAATTATCAAAAATTGCTTCCATTATTTCATTAGCATAATGCCCAAGCACTACAATGCATTCATCAACATTAGCAGATAATGCATTGTCAATTGTGGTCTCGATAACGGTCTTATCCTTAAAAGGCAAAATGAGTTTATTTTTCAATTCTATATTTCGAGAAAGCTGGTCCTTTCTCATTCTGGAGTTTTTTCCAGCTGCAGTAATAATAGTTGAAATTGTCATAAAAAAAGTAAAAAAATGATATATTCACTCTGTTGGAATATATCTTGTAATTTGCGCATAAACACCCATTCCGGTACCTGAACCCTCAGTCCACATATTAATTCTGACCGGATAATCATGAGTGTTAGTTACGGTAATGTCTTGTGCCGGATTAAATCCGAATAGCACCGCATTTTCATCCCAGGTCATACCAGTAGGCAAACTGAATCCTTCTGATGTAACGGCTGCCCTTAGAGCTCTAGCAGATGGACATACACCATGAGCTGCACTTCCACCTGGAGCAGAGGAATCTTTTGCAGATTCAAAGTAGACATAATCTTTACCACTACTAGTTGAATTAGGCGGGATAATGGTTCCATTCCATGCATCAACAAATTGTCTAGCATTCACTTCTCTAATAGAATCACCATATTCAGGGTGTGAACCTAATGAAGTTCCATAAACTTCACCATTTTCTTCAGTGTAATTTCCAGAGTATAAAAGAATAGGAGAGCCAGTAGGATATTCAGCGGCATAATCCACTACATCTTTACCAAATATTACAGGAACATCAGCTGAACTAATATTATTCCTTCCATCAGAAAATCCAACCATTCCTTTTTCCAATGTGAATATAGAACCAATTGATGCATCATAATTATACCAACTTCTAATAGTTTCATTATTATAATAATCGTTACTATATTCTAAATCCTTAATTTCATCAAAAGGCACGGATTTGATAACAGTACCATTTTCAACTACATCTACGCCGTTTTCAGTTTTTTCCAACCATTTATACGGAGCACTGTAACCCCATACATAATTATCTGGTTCTTTAACTGCTAGCTTGTCCCCCTCAAAAGTTAAATAGCCCGGACCATCTACATCAACAACATTTCCATAAGAATCAATACCTTCACTTGAGATTGTTGCGAAATCAAATGGAACAACACCAGTGGATAGAGACATCAAGATCCCCTGTAGATCTAAAGCCAATAATTGATGAGGCAAAAACCCTACATCAGAGATCAATGGTACTTCAATCTGGCTTCTTTGTCCTAAAATTGATTGATTTTCAAACATTGATTGACCAATTGGAAGGTTATAATCTTCAGCAACTGACTGAGCTGTATATGGAGCGCTATTAACTGAACTGAATACTGTAAACAGTACACATAACAATATTAAAGCCAAAAATATTGTAATAGAAATTTTTCTCCAACTTTTACTCATGTAACACACCTTAAATATAATAAACATATATAATTATGTTTCAATACTATAAAAACATTGTTATATGTATCATAAATTTTCCGAAATTAATTTAATCCTTTCTTGAATATCAATAATGACGTCTTGACCGTTGCCTCCGATTAAAATAGCCTCCTCATGTGAGTATTCGGCGACTAGCTCAATGATTTGGTCCAAAGTATTTACAGTAATGATATTGCCCATGTATCCCAATGAATTCAATCTGTAGATTGCAATATCAAGAGTATCGTCTAAACCCGGGAAGAGAACTATGACCTCAGGATTGTACTTTACGGCTACATCCAGAATATCCAATCTGTGTATTTCATTGTGACGTGGTGTTCCTAAAAATATTGCATAGAAATCTTTTTCGGCTAAAATGGATGCCAATGCATCGGAGTTATCGGTTTTTCCAACATAGACCAAAGCATCATTAATCCTATAAACATCCAAACGACCTTGAACCGCATTGAATTCGGCAAGTGTGGACCTGATAACGTCCTTAGGCACCTTAAGCTCTCTTGTAATTGCCATTGCGAGGCCTGCATTGAGCAGGTTAAACTTACCGAATAACTTCAGTTCATCCTGATATTCAAAATAAGGAATTGTTTTGGCCGCAGATTCCTTAAAATCAGCATTGAAATCCTGGTTAAAAGCTGTAAAAATGGTTTTGTCTGCAAAAAATCTAACTAAAGAATCTTTATAATTGGCTATGGTCTTGTGGACATCCATGTGATCATTTCCAATATTGGTAAGACCGATCATGTCAAAATCAAAACAATATCTGCAGAAGTCTAGGGTCATGTCACAGACTTCAACAAGCAATATGTCATAATCATCTTCATTGGCTTCAAGAATCAAGTCATAATAACCGGAAAATCCTCCGCCACCATTACCTCCGACTAAAACCTTTTTGCCGGCATTCTCTAAGATTTCCTTAATCATGTGCACTGTGGTGGTTTTACCGTTGGTTCCGGTGATTCCAATTGTGAAGATGTCCTTATGTTTAGATACGACATCGCTCAATAATTCTCCATCTTCCAATAATCTTGTTGCAAAAGCCCCTCCATACATACTGGGACTGATGGCTATGGCATCACATTGTTCAATAGCATATGGATTAGTGAAACCCAAATCAACTGTTATATTCTCTCCAACAATTGAAACTGTTTGTTTTTCATCAATCATATTCATTGACAATCTTGGCAAATCCAAACCGGACAAATCAACATTAATATTCAAATCAGTAGCATAAACCTCCCAACCATGCATTAAAAGAGAGTTTACAGCTTTTTTTCCTTCTACACCCAATCCAATTACTGCTGCCTTCATAAAAAATAATTCCTTAAAATAATCACTATATTAAAATTACATCTTTAAAATTTATAAACATTTTGTAAAACAAAAAATTTTATATTATAATATTTAAAATAAGAGCAAGGTGAGAAAATGTTCGAAGACGAAAGAGACGATAAGATTTACAACTTAATCATTACCCATGGAATTGATAAGAATAATGAATATGCTCAATTTACTGAAAAATTATACTCAAAAGTGGAGTTCTTATGGAAAGAATCGATGTCCGGCTCATATGCCTCTGCAGGAGAAGAGTTTTTCCAGAACGTGGATAGAATTATTTTTCTCGCAGGCCTTTATAATGACAATAAAGAATTGTTTGAAGATTTGATGAAAGCTGCTGAGGAATACAGCATACCTATAGTATTGGTCAGACCAATGGGTCTTGAAGAGGTTCCTGAAGTATTGGAAGAAAAAGCGGCTACAATTGTAGGATGGAATGCAAACTGCATTCTCGATTCAATCAAAGATGCACCGGAAACCATGTAAAAAAAGTAAAAAGAAATAATGTATTCCTACATTATTACTTTTGAAATACCATTCTCTTTTTCTACTTTTATTAAATTATCCGCAGCATTTTCAAGTTGCGGTTCGTGAGTTACAATAATCATTTGAGGCAGGAGTGACATGTCTTTTAATAGATTAATTAGCTCATGTCTTCTTGCACTGTCTAAATGAATTGTAGGCTCATCCAATAAAATAGTATCCAATTCTCCATTGGACATAGCTTGAGTAATACCAAGTCTTAAAGCTAGTGCAATAGCTATCTTTTCACCGCCACTGACCATGCTCATTGATGATTCCCCTTCAGGACCATAGACAGTCACATCATATTCATCATTAAGAGTCAGATCAGAGTAGTTAAAGTTAAACTCGTTGAAGAATTGCTTGGTATACTTTTGGATTAAAGGCCTTGAAATATTCCTTAAATCTTTTTGAATACCGTTTTTACTGTATAAACTCCTAATATGATTCAACAGATTTATATAATCTGAAATATCATCATATTCCTGTTTGAATTTATTGGCAATTTCAATTTTTTCAGTCAATTCCTTTACATAGGAAATTGTCTCGCGTGCCCTTCCCTTAATTTCAGAAAGTTCACTATTGAAATTGGCATGCCTTCTTTCATAAAGCTCTGAACGATATATAATCTGTTCATATTTCTCTTTATCGTATATTGAAGCATTGATCTTATTCTTGGTAATATCAATTTGATTTAAAGTAACGCCGATATCCTCTTTAATGGAATCATGCTGAGACAAATAAGAATTTTTATTTTTGACAAAACCTTTAAGTTGATTGAATTCCTCATTTTTCTGCTTTAAATCAGTGATTCTGCTTTGAAGTTCCTCCGGACCAATATCGCTGCTCAAGTGAGGGTCTTGCTCAATGGCTAACTTAATATTGGTTACATGATTGTCAAGCTCATTGTCAACTTGTTTTAGTTTATACTGAATTTCAGTTTCACTGCCTAAAACATCCAAAGCGCCTTTGGCTTGGTTATATGCATCATAAGCTTCTTTGTAAGATTCACGGTCTGCTTTCTTATTTGCAATAACTAGAATAATCTCACCTAATCTATTGCTGATGAGCTCTTTAGATTCCAGGCCTTCATCGATCTTATTCAATTTGACCAATTCATTTTGCAAATGATAAAATTTCTGCTTATACTCAATAATGTCTCTTGACAGTCCAAGCAGTTTTTCATGCTTATCCTCAAAACTTTTCTTATTTTTAGTGAGTAAGTCGACATCCTCTTCATATTTGGAAATCAACTGAGTATTTTCATCAATGTCTGAAGTATATTTCCTAATCAGCTCGGCCTTTTTGTTTTCATCGATATCTGACTGGCAAACAGGACACTTGTTATCAACATCATATAACTCTTCCAACGGTTTCTCGCTAGATTTAACATTCTGTTTAAATGTAACAATATCCTCCTTTTTAGAAATTATCTCATCAGCCAGATTACTGATTTTTGCTGAAGTTTCATCAATGAAATCATTAGTTGACTTTTCTATATGGTCAAAGTCATCAATTTTAGCTAAAGTATCCTGGTCAAGGCCATAATCCTCCAGCTTATCTTTAGCCTTTGAGAAGAACTTCTCAATATCATTTCTTTCAGATTCAATCTCCCTTAAAAGGTCTTTTTTATCTTTTTCGAGTTTGGCCATGCCTGCCAATTCCTTTTCGAAATCAACTTTTTGATTATCCAATCTGGCGATATCTTCATCGGAAGCCAGGAACTTGTTGTAATCTTCTTTTTTGTCTGCAATGATTTCCTTCTGTTTGGCAATGGAATCCAATGTCTTATTGATTTCGACTTCCTCATTTTTTAAACGCCTGATATTGGTGACTGATTTTTCAAAATCAAGATAAACGTCCAGTTTTGATACGAATTTTTCCAATCTGTCAATCTTATCTTCAGCTTCCCTGATCTTATCCAGATTATCCTGAACTACACGTTTATCATTTTCCAGTTTGGCCAAGGTTTTTTCCTCAGACTCCAGATTATTAACCTGAGTTTCATAGATTTCCTTTTCACGCTCTATGTTTCTTTTGGATTCTGAAATTTCATCACGCAACTCGTTGACTTCAGCAATTTGCTCTTCGAGTTCATGGCCTCTGTCTTTCAGGGAGTTTAATTCGCTTCTTTTCTTTTCAAGGTCTTCAATTAGCTTATCAGAATTATATAATTTTCCCTTAAGTTCGGAAAGCTCGTTTTCATAATCATTAATTATAGGCAACAGGTTTTTCCAGGACTTTTCAAGTGAATCAATGCCCAATAATTTAGCAATCAATTCCTTTTTCTCAGCGGAGGTTTTATCAACAAGCTCGGCAATTTCACCTTGCCTGATATAAATCGCATTTAAAAACAAATCGGAATCGATGTCCAAGACTTGTCTGATTTCATTGGACACTTCCTTATCCCCAGTGCATACATGGACATAATCCCCATCCAAAGAGGTTTTCTTGAAAATTGAAGATTTCAGATTTGATTTCTTTTCACGAATTACCTTATATTGTCCCCCATTGGAATTAAACTCCAACTCAACAAGCATGGAATCTGCATTATTTCTAACTAAATCATCGATTCTTTTACCAGTGTGTTGTTTAAATAAAGCAAAACTAATGGCTTCCAGTATTGTTGATTTTCCAGCACCATTTTCACCAACAATTACACTAATCCCCTTATCAAATCTAATTACAGTATTCTCATGGGATTTGAAATTATGTAACTTTAATTTTGTGAAAATCATTTTAAAACCTCCTCAAGTGTTTCTTGAACATCCTCTGATTCCTCTTGAGGTTCCTCATCCATTTCAAATTCTCTGCTTTCCAAGTTCTCTTCATCTTTGCTGGTATCATAGAATTCATCGAAGAACTGATTAATCAGCTCCTTTGATTCCTCTATTTTGTCCTTTGACAGATACTCATATAAATCTATGGCCAGCTGATTGACATCATTGCTCCCATATCCCTTAAGCTGTTCGATTAGAAGCTCTTTAGGGCCTAATGACTCTTTATTTAGGAATATTTCATCAATGCTCTCTTCTCCAACCATATTGAACTTTGGTCTAATCATTAAGGATAAATCACCCAATTCTTCTGTAATGATTTCATAAACTACACTGATATCAGATTCAACATTGTTAATGGTCAAATCCAAGATAGGTTTTTTATCGAAGTCCTTGATTGTCTCTTTTATGCCTGCAATACCGCTTTCCAGATTATTGTAATCCAGGGATCTTTTAATGAATTCGCGGGGTATGTCAACTTTAACTCTTTTGACAAGTGGCTTTTGACCATCAAAATCAACTACAACAAAACCTTTTCCATTTTCTTTGTAATCCTGCAGTTCAGAAGTTTTCCAGATTTCGCCTGATCCCGGATAAACCAATCTTCCTTTTCCAAAGGAATCGTTGATATAATTATGGATATGGCCTAAAGCATAATAATCAAAATTGTCCGGTACTTCACCGATTTCTAGCTCATACTGATAACCGAAGTACTTATCAATTCCCTGATGCAAAACCAAAACGGATTTATCATAGTTTGCGGCCTTTTTAGATATTTCCGCTAATTTAGATTTTAAAACTTTGACTTGTGATGATGGATAATAAGGTAGTCCTGCAATAAATATGTCACCATGTGTATAATTGGTATTGATTGGACTGATTACCTTCAAGCCTAGCTTCTTAAATATGACCTGAGGTGGAATAGCCCCCTTGCGCATAACCATGTCATGGTTTCCAGCTATTGCATACATAGGAATACCTGCACCTTTTAGTTTTAACAATCCTTTTTGAAATACCAAAAGTGCATTTGGAGATGGTCTTGCAGTTTCAAACAGATCTCCGCTATGTATTACAAAGTCTACATTCTCTTCTATTATTTTATCTATAACCTTTTCAAATACTTCATAAAAGTCTTTTTCACGCTCAACTAAACCAAATTGGCGATAACCTAAATGAGTATCTGCTAAATGTGCAAATTTCATTATATTACCTTTTAAATTTTTTTTGTATATAACCAATTTAAACACTATAACAGTATTTAAGTGATAATACTTTATTCGATTGCATATTTAATAGTTTTCCCTGAGAGCATTTGAAAACTAATCAAAATTGATTTTAGGTTATTATACTGAATAAAAAAAAGTATTAAAAAAGAATAATTAAAGATGGGATTAGTAATCATATCCCATATCTAATGTTTCCTGTTCTAGACGTTTAATCTCTTCAGCCTCTTTTTGCTTGATATCTGCAAAATAGGAAACAATGTCCATGTCATCACCATGGCGGCGACCCTTAAACTCGTCAATCTTGACAAGAGTAGGTACTTTGCTCATAAGCCCTAAAACAATGGCTTCACCGACGTTTAAGGAAGGAAGCTGGTTAACAAGATCCTGTGACAGGCTTTCGCTTGCTGACTGAACATGCCTTTGGTCTTCAGGTTCGACAAGCCTTAGTATAATCATATTGTTCATTTGAGACAATGCGTCATGGTCAACGGTTTTTGGTGATTGGCTTACCAGACATAAACCTAAGCCAAACTTACGGCCTTCCCTTGCAACCCTTTGAATCCAGCGTTTTGAATCTGATTCCCTTCTATTTGGAGCTAAAATGTGAGCTTCCTCTAAGATAAAGAATACAGAATTGTCCAATAAGTCTTTTTTATTTCCACTATGTGCTGCATCTTTGGACCTTTGAAGGGAATTTCTTAAAATATGACTTACAAGCACACTTGCTACAGACTCATCTACTTGACTTAAATCCAATACGTTAGCATGGGCTTTTTTAATATTGGATAGGATATTCCCGATGTTATTGTCAAAAAGATTAGAATATCTGTCCATTGAATCATCAATCTTATTCATTACGTCAACAATTTGCTTATCAGAGCCCTCCACTTGAGAATCCTCTTCTAGAATATCATATATTATTTGTAAAAAGTTGTTAGTGTGTGCAACGCCATCAGATAACATTTTTTTAGCTTGTTTGAATGCTCTTCTAAAGTGTCTTTCCTGAATAAAACTATTTCCGCCAATGTTAACTAACTTTTTAATTTCATAGAAATTCATGTATAATGGGTTTATCTTTGGTTTAATTATATTGACTTCACCATTTGGAAAGATGGCATCCTTATACTCGCCATGCATATCAAATACAAATATTGGTATGCTATAGCCAAGCAGCTGGTCGATTAAAACAGAGACTGTGTTTGATTTTCCAGCTCCAGTCATTGCCAAAATTGCCAAATGCCTTGATAGGATAGGATTGGCCTCAACATTGACATTGACATCTCTTTGATTAACCAATGTGCCCAGCTTTATAGGGTTCTTAACCTTGAAAATCTCTTCCAAAACATCCTTATCCGCAAGGCGGATTTCGGTTCCGGGAAGTGCTGGTGTTCTAGGCAATTTTAAATTATCATTAACGTCGCCAAGGATTTTAACTTTGCCCCGGATATAATTGTCTTCAACACCAATTTTTGAAATCTTCTGAATCGCCTTAAAATCATTGATATCAACATTCAAAGCATCATTTCCACGAATTAGATTCTCAATCATTCCTAAAACTTTTTTCCCGTCATATTCTATTGTTACATATTCGCCTACTTTCGGCATCTTGTCAGAAATGAATGTGACTTCCGCAAGTGAGGTTTCCCCTACACAAATTCCAACTACCATGACATCACTTCCCTGTTTGTTGTTTCGTAAATCTTGGCTATCTTCAGCAATTCATTTATGTTCCTATCGGTGATTACCACATCATTATGGGCTTTATTTAGCAGATATGGATATCCCTGAACGGATAATGCATTAATCTTTTTAATAATCTCAAATACTTCCTCTTTAGAAGCCTTATAAGGCAATTCCACTTTCAAAACATTCTTGTTATCCTGCAGGCGCAAGTAGAATACTGTAAATGTTAATTTCTTAAAAAAGTCGTTGAAATACGGGAAAGCCGCCTTCTGGTGAACTTGCCTATATTTGATTACGGTCATTCCCTGCTTTTCGGTGAATTTGTCTAAAAATGCGATATCAGGAATATTCCAATGAAACAGCTCATTGTCTGAAGAGGTCTTTGAGATGGATATTATCTTTTTCCTATGTTCCAGAATCTCCTTTAGAAGAACAATCTTTTCTATTGAAGCCAGATGAAGATTATATTCCTCGACCTTATTTGAATTTTCTTTTTTAGGCAACTCCATTAGTTTTAAAGAATCTCTGATTTCTGGAAACACCAATCCGAAGTTCCTTTTTTCCAATCTTCTTTCAAATTCATTCAAAAGGACATCATCCAGATTATCTTTCAATTTAGAAGGCAATTTTGCTCCTCTAGGAAATGCATTCTGCAAATCTCCCAAAATGGACCCGTCAAACATATAGTAATCAACATCATACTCTTTAACGGCTCTTAAAGCACATTTCAATTCATAGATTGCCATATAATTTCCCAAAAGTTCATCTAGAAAGGAAACATTTGATATTTCAAAGATATCCGAGTCATCGATTTTTTTAATTTCGCCATCGTAGATTATGGATTCTGCACCTACTGCACAGAAGTTGCTTGTCAAAAATTTCTTTTTGTTAAAGCTCCCGTCTCCAGCTGCCATGACAAAATCATCAGCGCTTTCCTCAATATGGCGGTCAAACCAGTTATATTCCAATTGGGATTCAACATTGCTGTCTGAATCGATATTATGGATGAATCCTCTTTTAGCGATGGCTTTTTCATATAGTGAATTTAACATAATATTTCCTATGCTAATTAAATAATAAAAAAGTATGGTGAGAGCAGTTGAAAACTACTCCATTGAAGCTTTTAAAATAGCTCCGGTCAATTCTTGAATTTTAGATTGAACATCATCAACTTCTTCTACAACAGTACCGGTTACGATAATGTCCCCACCAGCTTTTGCTGCCATGTAAGCTGCCTTGCCGTCACGGATTCCTCCGCCGACAACAAGAATATTTTTAGGTGCTGCTTTTTTGGAATAAGCTATCATTTCTACTGGAATCGGTTCTTGAGCACCTGAACCTGCTTCAAGATAGAAAAACTTGATTCCGAATAATTCAGCAGACATCGCATAAACGGCCGGTATTTTCGGTTTGTTTCTAGGCACCAGATTAGCATCCCCAACCCAGCCAACGGTTCCGCCAGGTGCAACAACCATATAATGCATGGAAAGGATTTCCATTCCGGATGCCTTTACGGCTGGTGCAGCTATTGCTTGAGCGCCGTTAATCCAGTGCGGATTTCTTGAGTTGACATAACTCATGTAGAAGATTGCATCAGCATATTTACTTACACTACTAGTATTTCCTGGGAAAATAATAATCGGAACGGCAATGTTTTCAGACAATATCCTGCAGGTATTATCCACATCATCACCATTGACGGTAGATCCTCCAATCATGATTCCGTCAGTTCCCCCTTCGATTGCGGCAGTGGCAATCTCCAAGGCCTCTTCTGGTGTTTGCTCATCAGGATCTATTAAAGTAAAATGTATTTTCCTAGTTTTTAATATATCTCTAATATAATTTTCAACGTCTTTCATAAGAATACCTAAAATAAGATTTATAAAAAATGATATATTAAATTAATTGTTTTTAAAAAAAATAGTAAAAAAATAGAATAAGAAAAGAGAATAAATCTATCCTCTTGGTTCTTTAGCTTTGTATCTTAAACCTTTGTAACCGCATTTTCTGCAAGTTGTAGCACCAGCAGGGTTACGAGCATTACATTTTAAGCAGATTTTTACATTGAACATTCTGTTTTCTGCTTCTTCGAATCTTGCCATTAATAACTCCTCCTATAATCGTGAAAATCTAATAATTGTTAAAATAAATTGTTATGGTGATATTATACTTTCCATAACTATTAATAAATTATTTAAACTTAATAGTATTTAAATGTTTAGTAAAAAAGAGAGAAAATAACAAAAATCTCATTAATAAAAAATTTTGAAAAATAAAGGATAAACCGATTCTTTTAGATTTCCCCTTCGTTAAAATCAATACCCTTATCCTTCAAAAATTCATTTTGAACCTTTACAACTTCTGCGCTGGTATCCACTTCACTATAGGCTTCAAGCAAATCATGATTCAGCTCTAGAAAAGTATGCCCCCATTTGAAGCCATCCATAAGCCCTCGAGCTTCATCCTTAAAGCGAGTGATGTATAATGTGGCTGCAATGGCTTCGACTGTTGATAAAATGCATGGCTTTCCATAGTTAACAGGATTGGTGGCTATCAAAAACGGAAGGGATCTGTGATATTTGGATAGGGAAAAGAATTTTTTAGATTTGGACACCTCATTCCAGGAACAGTCCAAACCTACAATTCCTCTTCTTTGCACATATCTGTAGTCTTCGTATGATACAGCCTTTTCAGCATATGGATTCAAGACGATTGCGCCTCCGGGAATCTTATTCAGGTCATAGACCAATCTGCATTTTCCCTGCTTTTCCATCTTAATGGATGTGCATTTTTTTCTGTCGCATTCATCTGCATGAAAGACTGTAATTCTCATCTATTGTCCACCTTCCAATGCGGAAGTGTTTCCGGCCTTATATTGATGGATAAGCTCCATCTGCTCGGCAAACTGCTCTTCTGTAAGGCCATACTCCTCATTGATTTTTGGAACATTCTTGCTTTCTTTCAGTGTAATGCTTTCAAGCAAAGGTTGGATATAATCAAGATATGCTTCTCCAAAGGAATTTCCGGTTGCATTTATATCGGATTTGCCATCAATGATCATATAAATGAAATATCCTTGCTTTTTGCCTTGAGACTGACAAATGATAATGTTCATTGTGTTGTTCTCATCGGCCTTTGTATCATTTCCAGGCATCGCCTGGGTGAAATAGATGTTCCAGTCGTTGCCGTTGAAGTTCCTCTCTTCAGGATTTGAAACCCCCTGAACCTCATATATCTCCATCAGGGCGGTTGAATTGTCAACAGTTGAAACATTGTATGTTACCTTATGTTCCTTATCCTTATAGGAGTGCATGAATTTCTCTTTACCATTTACAAGAGACACGTTTCCAACAAAATCGCCTTCCATGAATTCAGTCTTAAATGGAGTGGTGCCTAGATCCTTATTTTCTTGATTGAATATGCCTGAAACAAAAAGAGCACCTGCAATTGCAAGTATGGCTATAATTGCTACAAGTATTATAATTATATTTTTATTTTCCATTAAGAAAACTCCTTAATTTAATTAATATAATATAAGTAAAAAGTATTTAATATAAGTTTAGTTAGATATTTAATTGTTAAAAAGAACAATAAGGTTTTCTTATGAATAAAAAAAGACAATATCAAATATTACTTATACTTTTAATAACTATCGTAATATTTAATTTGGCCATAATACTTACTTCAGTTATGGACACTCCTGACAATATCTATAATGTTACGGAAATCGGGAAGAATGCAAACGGCACCGTTTATAAGATTGAAGCGGGAAACATGTCTTCCAATGAAACCGTCGGAATTATTCTGGGAGTCCATCCGAGAGAACATGAAATACATGAAGCAGTCAACAATACTATTTACAATATAACTTCAGAAAACGGAACTCAAAATCTTACAAAAAAGTATGTGATTTATTATATAAAAACAAAAGATAATCTGACTTCCCGTGAGGATACTCGTCCTGCAGGTGAAGAATTAGCTAATAAGTACATTGTTCCAAGAATAGCTAAAGATAAGCCATTCATTGTTGTTGATGTTCATGAAATCAATCCTGACTACGAATACTCAAACTTCATATTCAGCTTGTCTAACAGAACAGATAAGATTGATTCATACATTTCAAAGCTGTCTAATGATGTGAACCTTGTTGATTACCAGTTTACTGAGGGGACAAGTCCCGAAAAGGTTACAATACCTATTGCCAAGAAAGGAATCAACACATTGCTTATGGAAACTTCAATTACTGACCCGTTAATGGAAAAGCAGCAGACCGCTGACAATTTGATTAAAAGCTTAGATGAATTAGAACCTTAGCCGGAGGATAATATGAATAAAACTCGTGGAATTTTAATTGGAAGAATGCAACCTGTCCACAATGGACATATGCAGGTCATTAAAAAAATTTTAGAGGAAGTAGATGAGATTATAATTGGTATCGGAAGTGCTCAGTTAAGCCATGAACCAAAAGATCCTTTCACTGCCGGTGAGCGAATAGTTATGATTAGCCAGGCTCTAGCCGATGAGGGCATTGATTCTTCAAAATACTACATCATACCAATGCAGGACATTAATTTTAATGCTATTTGGGCTTCACATGTTAAAATGCTAACCCCTCCATTTTCCATAGTCTATTCCGGAAATTCTCTTGTAAAGCAATTATTCTCAGAAGAGGGTTTTGAAGTAAGGCAACCCCCACTTTACGATAGACTGCATTTGTCTGGAACCGAAGTTAGAAGAAGAATTATTGAAGATGAAAACTGGCAGGAATTAGTTCCCAAAGCAACTGCAGATGTTATAAAGGAGATCAATGGTGTTGAACGAATAAGAAATTTATCAATAAAAGAGATAAGTGATATATAACAATAGTTATATAATATTAATTTTAAATATCTAATGTGGAGATGAAATGATGGTCGTAAGAGTTATAGAAGCAAAAGAAGATAAAGTCACAATGGCTGATTTAATTGCTGATTTGAAAAAAAGTACTAAAATTGATTATTCTGGAGCTATTTTTACATTTGAAGGAATAGTGCGTGGAAAGGAAGAGAATATGAACTTAAAGAAGTTGATATTGACTACTCCAGATAAACAAAAAACCCAAGATGAGATTGAAAAGATTGTTGAAAACGCTAAAATAAAATATAATGTTCATGAAATTTCCGTTGTTCACTACATCGGCGAATTCTATACAGGAGACATGCTGTTTTTAGTTGCAGTTCTAGGCAATCACAGAGGAGAAACTCTTGATGCATTAAAAGAAGTTATTGAAACTGTAAAATACGAAGTGGAATTTAAAAAAGAAGAAATTTCCGAGGAAGGAACAAAAACCATCCTGGCAGGTGGATAAATGATTACCTTATTTTTTATTTTAAGAATCATACTCCTGTTTTTAATAATCTATGCTATAATCAAAAACCTAAAAACATTATTAAAAGCAGGAATAGTAATATTTATAATACTAATATTATTAGGATTAATGGGATACTGATCCCAAATTCCTAAACTTATTTTCCGATGATTACTTCAGTAGATTTGATGATAGCAGTAACGTCATCGCCTTCAGCTAAACCTAATTTTTCAGCAGACTCTTTAGTAATAACAGCAGTGATAACATTAGGTTCAGTAATTTCGATTTTAATGTTAGCCATTACAGCACCAAGATCGACATTTGTAATTTTACCATTTAATTGATTTCTAGCACTAAGTTGCATTCTATTCATCTCCATTTCAAAAAATCTATTTTCCAATGATTACTTCAGTAGATTTGATGATTGCAGTAACGTCATCGCCTTCAGCTAAACCTAATTTTTCAGCAGACTCTTTAGTAATAACAGCAGTGATAACATTAGGTTCTGAGATTTCGATTTTAATGTTA
>NZ_JBGUIH010000046.1:0-25203 GCF_045112895.1 Methanobrevibacter sp.
ACTTGTATTAAAGTTTGTTGTCATAGTATATAAATGTTTCTAAAAATTTAGGCATACCTAAATTTTTACCATGACATTTTCACAAAAAATGAGTCTTTTTATATAACAATTGTTATTAATACTATATAAACATTTTGTTTGGCATGCCTAAATATTTAAATAGGATAAAATCAAATAAAGTATTATGTTTAGGTTAACCTAACTTTTGGAAAAACTTAAACTAAAAATAATTTTTTTAGTATAGAATAATATTTTTAAGAAAAGATATTATTCATTGAATTTAATAAAAAGGGAGAATGGTTAATGACAAAATTGATTGTAGGATTAGCAGGAAACCCTAATGTGGGTAAAACAACTGTATTCAATCAATTAACTGGTATGCGCCAACATGTAGGTAATTGGCCGGGAAAAACTGTTGAAAGAGCAGAGGGTCATTTCAAGCATGGTAACTATGAATATGATGTTATTGACTTACCAGGTAATTATGCATTGAGTGCCCATTCTATGGAGGAAATCGTTTCAAGAGATTTCATTGTAGATGCCGACTCTGATGTAATCATTAATATAGTTGATGCTGCTAATTTAGAACGTAATTTGTATTTAACAGTTCAAATGATGGAACTTGGTGCAAATTTAGTAATGGGTTTAAACATGAACGATTTTGCAAAGAAAAAAGATCACATCATTGATATTAAATTAATGGAAGAGCTTTTAGGGTTTCCAATTGTGGAAATTAATGCAAAAACAAAAGAAGGCTTTGAAGAATTATTGACTGCCGTTGAAAAAGCGGCCGCAAATCCGATAGACACTAGTGAAAAATTATCTTACAGTAATGATATCAAAGGTCATTTATCTGAAATTCAAGAGGTCATAGAAAAAGATAATAACTTATTGGATGTTCCTTCAGTTTGGACTGCTGTGAAATTATTAGAAAAAGACACTATTGTTATAGATAAAGTTCAGCATTCCTCTTATGGATCTCAAATCATGGTTGAATCTGATAAGGTAAGCAAACATTTATATGATGTTTACAAAGAAGGTCCTGAGGAAGTTATTGCAAATGCAAGATATGCATTTATCGACGGTTTAATGGCGGAAGCTGTTAAAAAGCCGGATGTTGAAAAAGAAACTACTACTGATAAAATTGATAAAATTGTAACTAACAGGCTTTTAGCTCCATTTATATTCATCGTAATCATGTGGGTAATGTTCCAATTAACATTCACAATTGGTGCTCCTTTCCAAGATATGATTGATGAGGCATTTGGCGCTTTAGGCGAATTTATTGCAGGATTTATTGCAAATGAATACTTATCTTCCTTCATCTGTGACGGTATCATCGGTGGAGTAGGTGGTGTTCTTACTTTCTTACCAATCATTATTCTGATGTTCTTATTCTTAAGTATCTTAGAAGATTGTGGTTATTTGGCAAGAGCTGCATTTACATTAGATAAAATCATGCACAAGATTGTTGGTCTTCACGGTAAAGCATTCATTCCTATGATTTTAGGATTTGGTTGTGGTGTGCCTGCTATTATGGCAACAAGAACTATGGAAAACGAAGGGGACCGTATGCTTGCTATGATGCTTGTTCCATTTATGTCTTGTACTGCAAGGTTACCGATTTATGCTATATTCATTGCAGCATTCTTCGCTGAAAATCAAGGTACTGTTCTGTTGGCAATTTATTTATTAGGTATTGTTGTGGCACTTATTGTTGCAGCTATCCTTAAGAGAACTTTATTTAAAGGATTATCCACTCCATTCGTTATGGAATTGCCGACTTATAAGGTGCCATCATTAAAAGGTGTATTGTTACACACCTGGGAAAAAGTAAAAGGATTCTTAAGAAAAGCAGGTACTATTATCCTTGCCTGTTCAATTGTTTTATGGGCATTAAGCATCTTCCCATTAGGCGTTGAATACGGATCTGCCGACAGTATATTGGGTATGATCGGTTCAGTTATTGCACCTATTTTTGCACCATTAGGATTTGGAACTTGGCAAGCTGCTGTAGCTATTATTGCAGGATTGGCGGCTAAGGAAGTTGTAGTTGCAACCTTCGGTACCTTAGCAGGTATGGAAGAGGATGACGAAGAAGGAATTACTAGTTTGGTGCATGATACTTTTACTCCATTATCTGCATTTTCATTTATGGCATTTACATTATTATACACTCCATGTTTCGCTGCAATTGGTGCCATCAAACAGGAAACCAACAGTTACAGATGGGCATTAACCATGTGTGCTATCACTTTAGTGACTGCATATATTGTTTCATTCTTAATTTACAATGTTGGTTTATTAGCCGGATTTGGATAGGTGAGTAAATGCGTAGTAGAAGTGGAATTAAAGGTGTTAAAATTCCAAAAAACGATGAAGATTAGTCATATCTAATTTTCATTTTTTTTTAATTTTTTTAAATTTTTAGTCATAACTAAATATTTATATACTTGATATGATAAAATATAATTCAAGGAATTTTTAGTGCACCTAAAAATTTATTCTTTTTAAAATTATAATTGGTGATAACATGAAAACCTTAAAAGATGCAAAGCCTGGGGAAACTGTAACTTTAGTAAAATATCACGATACTGGTGATGTTGACTTAAGAAGACATTTGTTAGGTATGGGTTTTGTTAAAGGAGCAAAAATTACTATTAAAAAAGTAGCTACTTTAGGAGATCCTATTGAAATGTCTGTAAAAGGATACGATGTTTGTCTTCGTAAGGAAGAAGCTGAAAACATTGAAGTGGAATAACTTCAATCTTTTCATTATTTTTTTTGAAACTATTTTTATTAACGGTGTTATATTATGAAATGCAGGATGTGTGGCTTTGAATTTGATGAAACTCAATTGGAAAACCGAGGATGTTCTAGTTGTGGAAAACACGGTTGCAATAGCATTCACTGTCCGAACTGTGGTTTCGCTAACTCTCCAGAACTGGATCAGGAATTTGAGTTTATCACTAAACTAAAAGATAAACTTAGAAAAAAATCAGCAAATTAATCTTTTTTTGCTTTCAATATCTCTTCTACTGTTTCATCAACAGTAATTTTTTCAGTATCAACATCTAATCCATTTTCTTTTAATTTATATAGTATTTCGGTTGTAATCGGTGCTTTTAAATGAGCTTTTTCTAACAATTCTGTGTCTGAAAATATTTGATGCTTGTCGCCTTGAGCAATTATTTCACCATTATAAAGCACGAATATCTTATCGGCGAAATGATTTACCATGTCAATATCGTGTGAAGAGATTACGATGCTCATTCCATCTTCATTAAGGTTATTTAGGATATTCAATACCTTTTCGACACCTTCAGGGTCAAGACCGGCTGTAGGTTCATCAAGAATCATTATTTCTGGTCGCATTGCAATAATGCCTGCAATGGCAACCCTCTTTTGTTGGCCTCCACTCAAGTGGTGAGGGGTTTTATCTTCAAATCCGCTCATGCCGACCATTTCCAATGATTCGGTGATTCTTTTTTTGACTTCATCGTATTCAAGACCCAAGTTCATAGGTCCGAATGCAACATCTTCCTTAACTGTTGGGGCAAATAACTGGTCATTAGGGTCTTGGAATACGATTCCTACTTTCTGTCTTACTTTAAGTAGCTCTTCGCGTTCAAAAATTATCTTTTCACCGTCTACTTCAACATGTCCTGATGTAGGCTCTGTCAAACCATTGAAATGTGAAAACAATGTTGATTTACCGGCACCGTTAGGTCCCATAATAGCTATTTTTTCACCTTTCTTGATTTGGATATTTACATTTTTCAAAGCTTTGGTTCCATCCGGATAGGTAAAAGATAAATTTTTTGTCTCTAAATGTATTTTTTCCATTTTTGCCACCTAATTAATTGATAAATTTTGACCAAAGTAACCTAATTGACCACTGTATTTGAATACAATGATTTCCAGGATAATAATGATAATTATGATTGTAATAATAAATATATAATCGCTTCTCTCAGGTGATCGCTTTTCATCAAACATTTCCGATGTATCAGAAAATCCACGACTCACCATACTCTTATGAACTCTTTCTCCTTGTTCATATGCCTTTAAGAACATCATACCAATTGTATAACCGACCTGCTTGACTCTCCATTTGTAAGGGGTATTATTTCCATGAATGGTGAAGTTCCTTGATTTTTGGGATTTGCGAATGGCTGCAAGTTCATCAACAAACAAGAATAAAAACCTAACCATAATGGAAAGAATCATTGCAAGATCTCTTGGCATTTTCAGCTTTCTAAATGAACTGGCCATCTCTTGCAGAGGTGTAGTTGATGAGTATATGATGATTGCAGTCAAACAAACAATCATACGGACAATCAGTAGTATTGCCCAATTCAGACCTCCATCAGTAATGTGTATCCAGGAATAACTCCATATTATGTTTCCTGGCTGTATAAATGGTTGGAATATGATGACGGCTCCACCGAATGGCAGCAGCATCAATAGTCTTTTTGCCGAATCCCAATATGATAAGTTAGCTATTTTAAGGATTATCAATAACACTATCTCAAGCATTATTGGTATGAAAATCTGTTGTGAGATAACACATGTAAGAATTATGAGCAGTGTAAAAATTAGTTTTATTCGCCCTTCTAAGTTATGAATCGGGCTGTCTTTTGATGCTAAATCATCGAATCTTATTATTTGTGTTATATCTGCCATTTCTATTCAAAAAAATATTCTTTTAAAAAAAGGAAAAAATAGAAATTATAGATTAATTTCTACTTTTTAACAACGTATGCAACTCCAAGTGCTACAGCCAAGGTTACAATTGCACCTATTACCAGCGCTACAATTTGTAATGGTTGGCTGTCAGGATTATCAGCAAATGCATAATCTGGGAAGATAGCATCAGGGATGCCATTAATTTCTTCGATTGAGAAGTCTTCAGGGAGTCCGGAATCTTCAGCTGATTTTTCAAGTCCGTCTGGGTCACCAGATGCAATATATGGTGAAAGACAACTTATAATGATACAAATGACGACTGCAACAACAATTAAATAAGTATCTTTTTTATCCATTCTATGCATCTCCTTCGGTTTCGTTATTCCATGCAAGTAAATCTGGTCTAAACTTATCTAATGCCATAAGAACAATGACTGTTAATACAGCTTCGATAATTCCAATGAAGAAGTGGTATAAGACCATTGATGGAATACCTACGTTTGCTGGGAATGTTCCAGCGATTGCCATTTCGATAGCACATGCAAGAGCTGCAAGTACTGTAGCTAACCATGCTCCTATTCCAGCAGCAGGGTATTTTCCAATAATTCCTTTTAAATATTTAAAGGTGTATAAACCTACGAATCCTCCAATGATTGCCATGTTCAATACATTAGCACCTAATGCAGTAATTCCTCCGTCCCCGAAGATCAATGCTTGGATAAGTAAAACAACAGTGAATACTATAACAGCAGCTTCAGGAGCAAGGAATACAATTGCTACTAATGCTCCTCCAACCATGTGTCCACTGGTACCGAATGGAATCGGCATGTTCATGGACATGATTGCGAAGATACCTGCAGCAAGGACGGCTAAAAGAGGTATACGTTTTTCATCTAAGTTAGATTTTGCCCATTTTACAGCGAAGTACAATGCAACAATTAAAATTACATAGTATATGAGGCACTGTGAAATAGGTATAAATCCGTCAGGTATATGCAATTCAATTCCTCCATTTTCCATAAAAGTAATACCTTCATTACATTTAATTGTAACTTAGTATTACTTCAAAAGTATTATTTCTTTATTTTTTCTAAATAATATCAAGTAAATTGGGAGTTTTATTAATAAAATGGTTAATAAACCCGTTTATATCTTGACATTAGTATTTTTGAAAAATTAATATATATAAAGGTTATTAAAGTAATACAAATTAGTATTATTTTTGGATTTCAGTAATACTTTTTTCATTAAAAAGAGTTTAATATTCTACTTTAACAAGGTCGATTAAATAGATTAAAATGGCTATTGTAAAGTATAATAAAACCTGAATATCTAAAATTCCAGTTTCAACACCTAAAATGGAGTATGTTATAATCAGGGAGTAAATTCCAATATAAAAGAAATTTTTAGTTTTCTGCATTAGTTTAAACCCAATGCCTAATGTAAATCCCAAAATCAACATCTCGACGAAGACACCTGCCTTGCCGAAATCAGCTACCATCTGACCAATTAATGTTGGTGTGACAGTTACTTCAGTTCTCCAGGCAATAAGTTTTCCAACCATCATCCTAGGGCCCAAATCACTTCCCGGAATGGAACTGGCTAGAAGTTGGCCATGGGTAACTCCAAAGTTTCCACCAATGAAATCAAGCAGATTTAACACATGCAAAGTAAAATCAGCTCTTGATTGTAGCGTATAGAATGGATTAGTTGAAGAGGTGATTGCCATCTCGCCCAGGGATCTGAAATACCCGATTCCTATGATTGCACCTACGCCGATTAATGCGCCAACCACTACTTCCCATAGAGAAACGATGTTTCCATAGAATCCTATGATGATTATGATGAGAAACGCTGCAAGTAGGGGTGTCCTATAACCCAAAAGCAACAGGAATGCACAATCGATTAGCAAAAGAAATAGGAATCTGAATCTTGCCTGTGAGCGGGTAATCTCCCCGTCCTGAAAATCTTTTAGATAAGCGCTGGCAATTAGGCAGGTTCCAGGTATTATCAAGAAAACAGGCATTGTAAAAGCAGGCTTCAGCAAATATCTGATTGATGGCTTTATGAGAGGTATCCCTCCAACAGAAGCAACGCTTATGAAGAAAAATGCGATGCTTACCAGCATCAGACAAAAGCCGATTGAGTATATGTCCTTTTTTTTGAAGAGCAATATATTTTCAGAGCCATTGTTTAAGAAATATCTTGGCAAAACGGCAGATCCAATAAAGAATGCAACAAATCCGATAATCAGTGTAATGACCAAGCTAGTGGATGGGGGATTTATTGACAGTATCAGAAACAGTGAAAATAAAAAAAGTACAATTAACGGATGGAACAACTGATTTTTTAATATTTCGTTTTTATTTAAGAAGCTTAAGAAGTTTTCATTAGGATATAAACTTTTAAAATAGCTGTTCACCCATTTGTCTTCAATAAACGATAAAACAGAAAAGATTGCTGTGAATAGAAATGATTCGTGAAATTCATCACTTACCCTATTTATAATCGCTGTTAAAGTGGAATAGATAACGCTCATGGGTTACACAACTTAAAAATTTCTAATGTTTGCAATGTCATAATTGCTTTTGATATGCTCAAGTTGGCTGTCGCTACAATTATAGACTCTTATTGTAATTTCATCTGTTATTCCATTAATGTTTCCTAAAATCGGGCTGGCATCATTAATATTTTGAATAGTTGCTTTGTTAAGTTCGATTTGATTATTCTGTGATGAATCTGAACTTTTTATGGATAACCTTTTGTCCTGTGAGTTAATCTTATTGCTGATTTCTTGAAGTTTGCTGGCATCAAGCGAATCAAGGGATATTGTTGTGGAAATCTCGCAGTCGCAATCGGTCAGATTTTCACATAAATCATTCAATGAAGTAATCTTTTGGGGAATGATTGTAAATTCAACCAGATTATCGTATTTGCTTCCGTCGCTTTCAAGAGAAATGGTATTTATGTAGATGTCCGCATTCGGAACGTCCTTGTATAACCCTGCCAGATAGGTCTTGTCGGAATCTATTAGCACTTTGACGTTTCTGCCGTTATCGTCATCAACCCATTTCACTATCCCGTCAAGAGTAATCTCTTCACCGGTACTTGAATTGTAACCATCGACAGTAGCTTTTACAACATATCCGTCTTTATAATAATCAGAATAAGTACTAGGGATTTTATTAATTGTAGATGCATCAAATGCGGTTTTTTGTATGCTGGATGAATCATCACTAGCAATATGAATAAATGCAAAGGCAATGGCACATATTACCAATAGTATAATCAAATAGTCAATGATTGTAAATTTCTTCATAGTCAAACCTTAATCTTCATAGATTGCACCAACAGGGCAAACATCAACACATTCACCACAGTTATCGCATTTGGTATTGTCAATAATAATTGTATAAGCTCTCCTTTCGATAGCCTCTTCCATACAAACATCTATGCAATCTTCACAAACGCCACATTCTTCCATATCTACTTTCAATTAATCCACCAGTTTCAATTAATTTTAAAAACAATGTTAATATAAGTATATTTATGTATTATCTTAATATTTAAATAATTTGTCAACCAATATTAATTTGTGCTTTTTAATATTTTTTGAAATTATTTCAAAAAAAGGTAACATTTAAATACTATGTAGATATAATATCATTATTGTATGCAAGGGTGCCCGAGCGGCCAAAGGGGAAGGACTTAAGATCCTTTGGCATAGGCCTTCGAGGGTTCGAATCCCTTCCCTTGCACTATTTTAACTTTTGCTTAATTTATTAATTCTTGATTGTGCCTTAGTGGCTCAGGTGGTAGAGCGCCACCTTGGTAAGGTGGAAGTCGGGGGTTCGAATCCCCCCTAAGGCTTTTTAAGCTATTTTTTAATATTTTATTCTGAATCATGTTTTTTAAGGTGAATTATGAACTATAAAAAAATTGTATTGGTCGGTTTCATTTCAGCATTCGTTGCGATATTAACTTCCGTTATGGGAGTCGCCGGTACAATTATAGGTTCAGTAATTTCATCTGTTCTTTATAATATGCTTACTGAAGCATTAGAAAAGCCTGTAGGGCAGGCAACATTTAGTACTGATTTTGAATGGGAAATTGCATACGTATTTCCTCTTGTTGTAATAGCTTTGATTCAGTTTCTTTTAATTTTGGCTTTGTTATCTGAATGGGGGATGTTGCCTTACACATTCTTGAATGTTTATTTGTCCCTCCAGCAGTTTACGGATAATAACCTATATAAACTGTTAGGTTTGGCTTTGATAGTCATGAGCGTTTATCCTATAGTCATAAAACCGGAAATTGTCAAAAAGTCAAATGGTACAATAATCGCTTTTGTTGGTTTGGTATTTTTGGCACGTGGCTTTGTGGATGTTCCAAACAAGATTACAGACATCTATGATGCGGTATTCGTTAATTTCGATTTTCCGATAGCTGTTGTTGCCCTTATATTGCTGTTGCTGGTAATATGCAACATTCTGATTTCTGCAAGGCAATCTGAAAACGAGTTTAAAATGATTAAACGCAATATTGATAAGGAAAATGCCGATAATGCAAAGGACAATAAAGTCAATCATTCACAAAAGATTGATTCAAAATCAGATAATCATAAATCTAGAAATGTTATTGAGAAAGACTACGAAGTAACATTTAAAAATCATATTGATCAGGAACCTGGAATTAATCAATCATCTGGGGATATCCAATTTGAATCCAATGATTTATTGGATGATTATAAGAAATAGTGATAGAATGAGCAAAAAAGACAAGACATTAAGGGAAATCCTGGATATCATTCTGTATGAGAATCCTTCAACTCAAGATGAAATCGCCGAAAAGTTAGGAATAACTCGCAGATATGTTAATCAATTATTGCAACCTCTTGTTAAGGAAGGCACTGTAAAACGAGCATATACCATTGATTTAAAAAGTTATGAATCTATTGCACAGTCTTTAAGCGATTATTCAAGTCCTAAAAATACTAAAGGCAATGTCATCGTTAATGATATGTTGGCAAATATGGCAAGGCATGTCCACTTGCAGCTCGAGGCATCATTCGATGCGGTTTTGGAATACGATGAGGAAAAGGCTAAAAAGGCTTTGGAAATGGATTTCGCCACTAACAATATGGTTGAAAAGATAAGGACTTCTGTTGAAACTATTGTCAGTATGGATTATCATTCCGAATTCTCCAAATCTCTTCTCTATAATGAAATTGCATATGATTTGGAAAGAATTGGTGATTATTGCGGCCATATTGCAAAATTTGTTATTAATGATGTTTATGAGATTGATGAGCAGGTCATGAAAAATCTAAAAAAGATGTACAAAACCGCTCAAAACATGATTCCTTTATCAATGAAAGCATTTATAGAAGGGAAAACGGAACTGAAGGATGATTTAAGTGAATTGGAGGAAACTATCCATATTCTTCAAGCAAAATCCATTAACTTGATTGCAGAACAGATGGCTGAAAGTTCTTTCGATGAAAAAGAGCGTTCAAATTATTTTATTTATTTGTTTAGAGTTATTAAGGCTTTTAAAAGGATGGGTGATATTTCCGTTGAAATGATGGATGTTGCTATTGAGTTTCATGATAATATCCCAAGACCTACAACCCCTAGAACATTCAGATAAAAAAAGAAGTTGAATTAGATTAAAAATAATCTAATCATCATATATTTTTGTTGTCGCATGCCTATCCGCCCAGCATTGGATGCAAACACCAATCGGAAGGCCTGCAGTGTGAGTATGAGCTTTTAGGATTTTCACATCTAAAGCAGTGGTTTTCCCGCCAAGTCCCATCGGCCCGATTCCTGAAGCATTAATCTCTTCCAGTATCTCTTCTTCAAGTTTAGCTATTTCAGGGTCAGGGTTTCGCTCGCCTACTTTTCCAAGCAGCGCTTTTTTGCCAAGCTTTAAGCATAAATCAGAGGTTCCACCAATTCCAACTCCCACAACCGTTGGCGGGCATGGCTTTCCTTTTGCCTTTAGCACGGATTCGACGACAAATTCCTTAATGCCTTCAATACCTTCAGCAGGAAGTGCCATCTTTAGCGCATTGTTGTTTTCGGAACCGAATCCCTTTGGTAAAATGGTTATCTCTATGTAATCTTCATCAATTAGCTCTATATCGATTGGAGGAATATAATCTCCAACATTGATGTTAGTATTTTCACGTGTTAGGGGATCGACGATATTGGGCCTAATCGGAACTTCTTTTGTTGCTTTTTCGATTCCCTCTTCGATTCCTCCACGCAAATCTTCCACTTCAACATTGCCCAATTTGACAAAAACAACGGGCAGACCTGTATCTTGACACATCGGAATGCCTTTTTCTTCTGCAAGTTCAATATTTTTCAAGATGGCTTCAATATTTAACCTGGCAAGGTCATGTTCTTCTATTTTTAAAGCATCTTCAAGCGCTTTTTTTACATCATCGCCGAGAACAATAACGGCTTGCTTGTAAAGTTCATAAACAGCATCTTTAACAGTATCTTTAGTAATCAAAATAAAACCCTTATAAAAATTAATTAATCATATTTTTGGATTTTGAAATATTTATATTTTGATTATATCAATCGGGCAAACTTCAACGCAATCCCTGCATTTGGTGCATTTTTCATTGTTGATGGTTATGGCTCCGCCCAAAACTTCGATGGCATTTTCGCTGCAGGCTTTTAAACATGGCGCATCTGATGGTTGGCAATGCATACAAAATAAAATAGGAGTGTCAACATTTGGTGTTTGTTGACAACTTCCACAGGTTGTACATTCCGTACAGGGTCCTGATTTATACATAATTCTTTATTATTCATCTAAAACAAGTCTTGCTCTTGCTTGACTTGTTATAACATGGACAAAGCCACCGCTGCCGGCAGCAGGTTCATATAATCCTGCCATTTTAGCAAGATATTTTTCCTGATTTTTACGCCTGATTTTTTCAGGATCAGCAACTGTAATGGCTCTTTTAGTACATGCTTTTATACATGCAGGTCCTTCTTCTCTGTCAGCACAGAGGTCACATTTTTCAGCAACTTTTGATTGGAAAGTCATTGCACCGAATGGACAGACCATTACGCATAATCCGCAACCGATACATTTTTCGGTATTGACTCCGTCATCGGTAATAGCATCAGTTGGACAGATTTTTATACATGGTGCGCTTTCACAATGTTGACATACAATGGAATAAAAGGAAGAATCATGTTCTATTATTTTTATTCTACTAGATTTATGGACTGATGCGCACATGTTTTCACAATTGAGACATCCGTCACATAAATTGTTGTTTACAACAATACTTTCCATTGTATTCCTCCTATAATCCTAGTTCTTTACACTCTGCGTCAACATATTTTTGTATTTTTTCAATGTGCTCTTCGTCTAAGTGTTTGAATCTTTTTTGTGGTGCTAAGTATTCTTTAACAGGTTTTCTTTCTTCTGGCCTGTAAGTAATCTCAAATTTGCCATCAACGATTTCATATAAAATCCAAGATCCAGTTTCAACAGCTAATCTACCCATTTCGATAGTTTTTTCAGAAGGATATCCCCAACCAGTTGTACATGGCTGTTGCAAGTGTATGTAAGCAGGTCCTTTGGTTTCAGCTGCTTTTTTGACTTTGTTAACATAATCTTCAGGAAATGCGATTGATGCAGTAGCCACATATGGAATTCCGTGTGCGGCCATAATCATCGGCATGTTCTTTTTAGGTTTGTCTTCTCCGAAGCTGGCAACTCCGCTTGGTGAAGTGGTAGTGCTTGCACCGTATGGGGTGGCTCCACTTCTTTGGATACCGGTATTCATGTATGCTTCGTTGTCGTAACAGATGTAAAGCATGTTGTGTCCTCTTTCCATAGCTCCAGATAATGATTGCAAACCAATATCTACGGTTCCTCCGTCACCACCGAAAGCAACTACATTAACATCATCTTTTCCTTGAATTCTTAATGCACTTTCCACACCGGATGCTACAGCTCCGGAGTTTTCAAATGCAACGTGTATAAATGGGACTTCCCATGAAGATTCTGGGTATGGTGTAGTCATAACTTCAAGACAACCGGTAGCAGAAATAGCTACAGTGTTTTCTCCTAAAGTATTAAGAGCTAATTTTACAGCAATGGATGCTCCACAACCAGCACAACCTCTGTGTCCCGGTGCTAATAAATCTTTATCAGGTATATCCATATCTATTCCTCCCTAAGTCCAATCCAGGTGACATCTTTTTCTGGTACTTTGGTTTTTTCGTATGCTTCTATGATGTAGTCAGGGGTGATGTCTCTTCCACCTAAACCGGCAATAAATCCGTAGATTTCTTTATCGATTTTAATTTTCATGTCTGCATAAAGTGCTCCGCCAATTCCAATTGAGAAGTTTTTATCAATAACGGCAATTTTTTCACAGTTTTTGACCGCTTCGTTGATTGCTTCAGTAGGGAATGGCCTGTAAGCTCTGATTTTAAGTAAACCTACTTTTTCACCTTTATCTCTTAATTGGTCAACTATCACTCTAATGGTACTGCAAAGTGATCCCATTGCAACGAAAATGATTTCAGCATCTTCGGTTTTGTATGGTTCAACAAGACCATATTTCCTTCCGAAGATTTCAGCAAATTCATCACAGGTTTTTTGAATTACTTCTTTTGATTTTTCCATTGCAACATCCATATCGTGCCTTGCTTCAGTATAGTATTGTGGGTCAGCAAAGTTACCTATGGACATTGGCTGTTTAGGATCAAGGAATGCATGTTCTGGAACATATGGAGGTAAGAACTTGTCTACACTTTCTTGATCTGGAACTTCTACAGGTTCTACTGTGTGGGTCAAAATGAATCCATCTAAACATACCATTGATGGAAGCAACACATCAGGATTTTCTGAAACTTTGTATGCCATTAATGTTGTATCCAATGCTTCTTGCGCATTTTCAACATAAATTTGCAACCAACCTGCATCTCTTTGAACGATTGAGTCCTGTTGGTCGTTCCAAATATTTAATGGTGCGGAAATTGCTCTGTTTGCATCTGCCAAAACGATAGGCACTCTCATACCTGCCGCTGCAAACAAGATTTCGTGCATTAACATTAATCCTTGTGAAGATGTTGCTGTAAATACTCTTACTCCGGCACCACTGGCTCCGACAGAAGCACTTATTGCGCTGTGTTCTGATTCTACTTTGACATATTTGGCATCAATTTTTTCATCAGCGACATATTGAGCCAAGTATTCTGATATTGTAGTTTGTGGAGTAATTGGATAAACAGGAATAACTTGCGGTTTAGCTAATCTTACAGCTTCTGCAACTGCTTTATTTGAGGTCATTATTTCTTTTGTCATTTAATCACTCTCTTTATTCTTTTACCATTTCGATTGCGTCGGAAGGACATTCGTTTGCACAAATTCCGCATCCTTTACAGTAATCGTAATCAATATCATGTTGTTTGTTTACACTTGAATCTGGACAGAAGATAATACAATTATCACAATCAATACATTTCTCCTTGTCTAAAATCGGTTTGAATGTTCTCCAGCTTCCAGTTTTATTGTTTCTACTATTGCCTGGGTTTTTAATTACACATCCTATACTTACCATAATCTCACCCTTTTTATCCCATTTCATAAGCTTTTTTAGTAGCTTCCACATTTAGGTCCCCAACTTTTCCAGGGAATGTTTCCTTAATCACTTCTAAAATTGAGTCGATACTTACTTCTTGGGTCTTCTTAGCAAAATATCCTAAAATAATAGTATTTACAATGTTACGGCCTAACATGTCTAATGCAATTCCAGTTGCATCAATACTGTGGACTTCATGTGCACCACTGCCTTCAAAGTCTTCAGTGTTAATAATTACTTCAGTATTGTCTTTGATTCCTGAAAACACATCTACTACATTTAATAATCCGTCATCTAATACTAATACGTAGTCCGGATTATATACTTGATATCTTAAATCGATTGGCTTATCATCAATTCTTGTAAAAGCCATGACTGGAGCTCCTCTACGTTCTACTCCAAAGAATGGAAAAGCTTGGGAGTATTTGCCGTCTTTGAATGCTGCTTTTGCTAGAATTTCAGCAGCAGTTACAGCTCCTTGGCCTCCTCTACCATGAAAACGAATTTCAATCATTAATTTTTCCTCCATATATTTATCATGTATAATCATTATAAATTACAAAATATATAAATTTTATGTTAATTTTTTGTTTTTGGATAAATTTGTTTAAATTATCTTGTCTTTATCATTTATTTTTTGTTAATTTTTTTATAACTCTTTTTAATAATTTTATTTCTTTTCTATACATTTTTAAGATGTTTTTAAAAAATATTTGGAGTTATGAAATTATTAATTCCTAAAAGATAATATTAATAGATATTAATAATTAATATATAATGTGAGAATTCGTTGAGATGTTATTATGAAAATCTTAATTATCACTGGGGAGTTGGCATATCCTTTAATTAAAGAGGTTGTTTCAAAATCAAAAGAAGAGATTATTGTACATATTGCAGACAATACCCAAGTTGCTGCATTTTTAACCCCTAGGCAAATCATTAAAGAAGTCAAGACCTGCTTTTCAGATCAATTGGATGAAATCGACATGATTCTAGTTCCGGGTTTGATTAAAAAGGGAACAAAAGAGATTACAAAGGAACTGGGGATTCCGACATTTAAAGGATCCACTGATGGTGCAGACCTTGCAATGGTTCTTAATCTGATTGGAAGTGTTGACTTGTCTGAAGACACTCCTGCCGATAGACTGATTGAAGAGGAAAAACGAAAGGAAGCGTTCAGATTCATTGAAGAATTTGAAAACGATAGGCAAAACATTGAAAAACTTCTCAAAAAGCCAAATAACATCTTGATTAGAAATCTTCCTGTAGGCGAAGATTTTCCAATGAGAGTTCTGTCTGAGATTGCAAACGCTCCATTTTTATCAAAGGAAGCATTGATTAACAAATGCCAATATTTTGTTGATTCTGGAGCAGACATGATTGATATCGGTATGGCTGCCGGTGAGGATTTCTCAGATAAGATTCCCGAATTGATAGAAACCCTGCGCCCTATCGTTGGAGATAGGCCTTTAAGTATCGATACATTAAATCCAAATGAAATCAAAGTTGCAGCAGAAAACGGAATCGATTTTGTTCTAAGCCTGGATTTAGGTAATAATTCTGAAGTAAAGGAAATATTAAAGGAAAAGGATATTCCAGCCGTATTGCTTCCAACAAATTTTTCACAGGGGAAATCTCCAAAATCTCCAGCTGAAAGGGTTGAGGCAATGCATCAACTTATAAAAGATACTGAAGGTTTAAGGTATGTTGCAGATTTAATTTTAGATCCAGTAAACAGCTCAAGCATTGTCGAATCAATTATTGCATGCCATGATTTTCATAAGGAAAATCCTGCCCCAATGTTTTTCGGTGTAGGCAATGTCACTGAGTTGATGGATGCCGATTCCGGTGGAGTCAATGTGTTGCTGGCCGGAATAGGTATGGAGCTTGGTGTAAGCATATTATTCACTCCTGAAGAAAGTGGAAAGACTAGGGGCAGTGTTTACGAATTGGCTACAGCATCCAAAATGATGTTTCTTGCAAAACACAGAAAATCCATTCCAAAAGATTTGGGAATCAAATTAGTTGTATTTAAGGATAAGCATAAAAGAAATGATATTATTCTAAACGAATTGGATGGTGTTCCTGAAGTAAAACAAAAAAAGCCTATGAAATTCATCAGGGATAAGGCAGGCAGCTTTAAAATTAATGTTGATTATGGAACTACTGTAAAAGACAGCAGAATCACTGCTACTCATTTTAGGAAAAATAAGGCGGATGTTGTATTTGTGGGCCATTCTGCTCAAGAGATTTATGAGGAAATCATCACAGAAAAATTAGTCACAAGAATGGAGCATGCAGCATATTTAGGTTCCGAACTGCAAAAGGCAGAAATTGCAATGATTACCGGAAAAGAGTATATTCAGGATTTTGATTTGTTCAAAAATCCTGACGAGTTTAAAAATTAGGTTTAAGGAAAATCAATTTCGGGTGAACCTTCAGATTGTCCTGCTTCAGATGATTGTTCAGATTGACTTGCTGAAGAATCAGGTTCAGAATCGGTTGATTGACTACTGTCACTTGAACTTGATGAACTTGAATCATCTGAACTATAGTAACTGTTACTGCTACTACTGCTACTACTGCTACTATATCCTCCACCGCTGGAACTTGAATATGAAGATCCGGAGTCGTAACTTGAACTTGAATCGTCACCTGTCACTTCATCGGGAAAGTCAATAGTTTCCGGCGTGTTGTTAGTTAAGTTCACACTCATATTAAGGTTATCCTCTTGCTTATTAAATGAAACCCCACTTTCAGTAACAATGTAAGCAACTGCTGCGGCTCCACAAATTAATATTAATAGTGCAATTATGATAGCATTTTCAGCTTTCATACTTTACCTCCCTAATCATTATTATAATATATAATAATTATAATACTTAAATAGTTACATAACATTTAATATAAATTTAGAATAAATCTTACTTTATAACAATTTTTTGTGAAGGTCTTAAATTGCAAGTTGAAAATATTACTATTAAAGATATCGATAAAAGTCTTTTGGATGCAAGTTATGTTTCAAATAAAGAAATTTCAACAACCCTCTATTTATCCTTTCTGCTTGGAAAACCAATGCTCATTGAAGGACCGCCGGGTGTTGGAAAAACAGAACTTGCCAAGGTTGTTGCAAAAACTTATGGCAGAGACTTTTTTAGGATTCAATGTTATGAGGGAATCACATTCGAACAAATCGTTGGGGAATGGAACTATCAAAAACAGCTTCTTCACTTGGAAGCGGCAAGAAATGACTCCAATAAGGAAGATAAAATCTTTGATGAAGAATTTTTCATAAGAAGGCCATTGCTCAATGCATTTCTAAACGAAAATAATTCTGTTTTATTAATTGATGAAATTGACAAAGCTGATGAGGAAGTGGAAAGCTTTTTGCTCCAGGCTTTAGGCGAACAGGAAATAACAATCAATGATTTGGGCACATTCCAACTGCAAAATGATTTAATCGTTATTTTGACATCTAATTCGCAAAGGTCACTTCTTGATGAGACAAAGGACAGGTGCCTGTTTTTGTACATCCCTTATCCGACTATCGAACGTGAAATTGAAATTGTAAAATCCAAGATACCTGAAGCCAGCGATGAAACCATTTCATATGTTGTCAAATTGGTTCATCAGATACGCAACCTTAATCTAATGAAAAAGCCATCCGTTAGAGGGACTGTAGATTGGGTTCGTTCTGTCACCGATTTGGGAACTAAGGATATGGATCAGTCTTTACAGGACAGTATTGGTGTTGCCATCAAAACCGAAAGCGACAAAAAAAGAGTGATAAAAGACATTTTTGATAAAAGATAGACATGATTAGTAAGATTGCCACCTTATCTTCAAAGCTTCGAGAAAAAGGATTGCCCGTAAGTATAAGAAGCACTCAGGCTGCTGTGCAAATATATATGGATTTGGGAATTGAGGATAGGGATCTCCTTAAAACTGCTTTAATGGCTGTGTATGTTAAAGACAGGTACGACATTCCTAAGTTCAATAAGGTTTTTGATGAGGTCTTCAAAGTTGAGCTCCCTAAAATGGACCCTAAAGAATTGAATAAGGGTACGGCATATAGGGGAGCAGGTCCAAAATCCAATAAGTATATAATTAAAAAACAAAGCAATATGGCCAGTAAGATTAGAAAAGAAAAGCTGGAAAATGAAAAATTAAAAATGCTTTCAGGCCAACCTTTATTGGATGAAGTCAAGCAGCTTGAACGGGATGGCGAATTGATGAACAGGGATTTGACCAAATTAAATCGTTTTGACCCTAGAATGCTTGAAATTTGCCAAAGATTAGGAAAAAGAATAGCCAACAAACGTTCAAGACGCAAAGTTCAAACCCATTCCCATAAAATTGATATTAGAAGAACGATTAGGGCAAACCTGAAATATGGTGGAGTTCCATTCGAGCTTGTAAAGGCAAAGCCAAGACCCCATAAAAACGAACATCTGTTTCTAAACGACATCAGCGGGTCATGTGAATGGATCAGCAGCTGGTTTTTCATGCTGATGTTTTCAGCCCAAACAGCATTCAAAAGATCAAGAATGTTTGAATTTGACACTAGGGTAATAGAAACAACCAACGCTCTAAAAGAGGAGTATCTCATCGATTCATTTGTAAAAGTCAAGGATTTGCGCGTTAAGAATATGATGGTTCATGGAACTTCTGACATGTACACGGCTTTTACAACCTTCAGAAATATGGTCAATATAAGCAATAAATCTTATGTAATCATTTTGTCTGATTGCAGAGATTGGGCGGGGCCAAAGGTAAACGGAATTCCCGCAAGCGTAGAGGTTGTTGAAGAGATGGTGAGAGATGCTAAAAAAGTCATAATCCTAAATCCTGAAGATAGAAATAAGTGGGATGTTGTTGACAGTTGCGTTTCATTATATAAGGATGCTGGAGCCCAGGTATTTGAAGTGAATACCCTAAATCAACTTGCACACTTCGTAGAACAAATGTAGGTATTAATATGCAATGCAGTAAATGTGGAAATCCTAAGGTAATCTATAAAAGGGAACAGTCAGGTCAATTATTATGTAAGGATTGTTTCATCGAATCAATTGAAAAAAAAGCCATTAAAACAATAAGGAAAGAAAAGTTGTTGGACAAGGGAGATAAGGTTCTGGTGGCCCTTTCAGGAGGCAAGGATAGTGTAACAACTCTAGAAGTATTGAACACTTTCCGTGAAATGAATGTCATTGACATTTGTGCAGTGACTGTTGATGAAGGAATCGACAATTATCGCCAGGATGGTGTTGATATAGCCATCAGGCATGCTGAAAGGTTAGGCATTGAACACAGAGTTGTATCTCTTAAAGAGGAATATGGGATAACTTTAGACGAAATAATGCAAAGAGAAAATCATAGGGGGTCATGCACTTACTGCGGAGTGTTCAGAAGAACAATTATCAATAAGGCGGCTCGCGAGATGGGTGCAACAAAGATAGCGACAGGACATAATCTGGATGATGAAGTTCAGGCAATCATGATGAATTACCTTGAAGGAAATACGGATAACTTAACTAAGTTGGGCGCAAAAACAGAATCCAAGGCTGACGAGTTCACGGTTAAAATAAAGCCTCTGCGTGAAATTCCAGAACGTGAAATAGGTTTATATGTTGTTGCAAAAGATTTGGAAGTTCACTTTGACAGCTGCCCATATGCGATGCAATCATTCAGGGGCGAAGTGTCAGAAGTTATGAACCAGCTTACGGAAAAGCATCCGACCATCAAGTATTCCACACTTAGGGGATATGATAAAATTAAAGATGTGCTAAAAAATGAATTCAAAAAAGACTATGCTCATGGAAGATGCATAAGATGCGGTGAACCATCATCCAATGAGTTATGTAAAGCGTGTTCATTTTTAGAAGAATTGGGGCTATGATATTCATGTCATTTTTATTGAAATATAAAAGTTTAGAAGAAAAAAGAGAAATACCAAACAACAATTATACGATTAGAGATCTACTCAATGAATTGGAATTGTCTGCTCAAACCATTGTGTCAAAGCAGAACGGCGAACTTGTAATTGAAGACACAGTAATAGAGGAAGATGATGAAATCCAATTAGTTCAGATTATATATGGTGGTTAATCTTGAAGATAAGCTATGAATGCGGGCCATGTTTTTTAAGACAAGCTAAAGAGGCTCTTGACCTGTCTACTGATGATGAAGAACTTAAAATGGAAGTTATAGAAGATATTTTCCAGTTTTTAAGCAATAATTTTCAATTAGGAACTAATTCCAATAGCACAGGATCTGCAATGCATAAACTGATTAAACAAAAAACAGGCTGCAGAGACCCATATCATAAAGAAAAGATTAAGGGAAATGAAATCGCTTTGAAGTATTTGCCCGATGTCAAGAAGATACTAGAAGAAGATGACAGTTTAGAGAATCATGTAAAGATAGCCATCATTGGAAATATTTTAGATTTCGGAGCATTCACATTGGATGATGATGTTGAAAGCGTTATTAAAAGTTCCCTAAAAAAAGATTTAACAGTTAAAGATATTGACGAGTTTGAAAATTCATTGAATTCACATGATAAGGTATTGTATTTGGTAGACAATACAGGCGAAATAGTATTTGATAAATTACTTTTGACCAAAATTAAGGAATATGGGCTTGACATTACAATCGCGGTTAAATCAGAACCCATTTTAAATGATGCATGCATGCCTGATGCGCTTGATGCAGGGCTTGATGAGTTTGGGGACCTTGTCGAGATTGGCTGCGGAACGGTAGGTTATGTGGATAGTGAGATTTCAGACGAATTTAGAGAAATTTTCAATAATCACAAATTCATAATCTCAAAAGGAATGGGAAATTATGAAGGGCTGACAGAAATTGACTTATCCAATAAAGATATCTACTTCTTATTATGTGCAAAATGCAATACAATTTCCAGAGACATTGGTGTTAACCTACATGACATGCTTCTTTTTAAAAAATGAATAAGGGATATTATGATTATCGGTTTTATAGGGTTTGGAAAAGTTTCTCAAAATCTCATAAATTTGATAAAATCAGAGGATGTTTCATTCATCACTTCAGCCGAAGGAAGATCTCCAAAAACAATTGAAAGAATTAGAGAATCAGAAATTGATGTTGCCGATACCTTTGAAGAGGTAGCTAGCGTGGCGGATGTTATAATTTCTGCAAATTCCCCAAAAAGTGCTGTTGAAGTAGCAAAAAACTATGGAAAATATGTTGAGGGGATTTATCTGGACTTAAACAATATTTCTCCAGACACCACATTTGAAATTGCAGAACATGTAAACGATTTTGTTGATGGGGCCATAATTGGAAAAATCGACTCCGCCCATCCAATTCTGTATCTTTCAGGAGAATCATCAGATAGGCTGATGTTCTTAAATGAATTCATAGAAACCCGAAAGATCAGCGATAATGTTGGTGATGTGGCTATTTTAAAATTGCTTAGAAGCAGCTATACCAAGACACTGTCCGCACTTCTGATAGAATCCAGTCAGATTGCTGAAGAATATAAGCTATGCAATGAACTTTTTGATATTTTATCGCTAACTGAAGGCGATGAATTTAGAGAAAAATCACTTTCAAGAATAAACAATACCCTTAATAATTCAAAAAGAAAAAGCGAGGAATTAGAAGAAATAATCAATTATTTTGAGGGTAATGATTTGACAATGGTTAAAGCGGCTTTTAAAAAGCTTAGCCAATAGTTACATCAACTTTAAACCCTTTTTTAGCTTTTTTTATCCTTCCGGTAACGGGAATAAAATGGGAATCCATGATATATCTAAGATAGGTAACCTCCACTGCAGGCATTCTTAGATTGGTTTTAATCTTTTTACCTTCACTTTTAAACTGCACAGATATTTTTCCGTTTTTATCAACGTATAAATCGGTGTTCAAACCTTCTTTGGTGATTTTTGTTTCAAATTTGGTTAAGTTTAGTCCGGCTTCAAGGCTTAAAGGTGCATCGACACTGATATTTTTACTTCTGAATTTGTCGTTTGCTTCACGGGCAGATATTCCTTTTTCACCTTCGCTTGCAACGTACCAGGCCCTATCAATGACTCTCTGAACCTTTTGGTTATCAGGAATCACTCCTTGGGATTCATAGCTTTTCATCAAATCCATAACTTCTTTTTTTGTAACTTCCATTTCTATTGCACTTATTGCAAGCCTTGTCATGACCGGGCCGTAATCGGATCTTCTAAATACCGCCCAAATCGATTCGGGGTCTCTGTAAACTCTTCTTTTGATTATTTCATTGATGGTATTTCCATTAAGATAAGCTATTTTTTCAAGGTTCCCTCTGGAATAAGTGTTCATTTTTTTATAGATGTCATTCCAATTTCTCTTGCCGGGAACTCTGCCTTCGGCGATTTCCCTTTCAAGAATTTCAACGGTGGTTTTTGGAAGCAATTTATTGACTTCGCTTGTTATTTCCAGGTCATTGTCAATGATGGACTGCCTAATTAACCTGCCCGAATATTTCTCTTTATTGAATTCTTTAACAACATGATATTTCACTTTAGATCCTAAAAACTCATTGATTGCATACCATCTGATCTCATTCCTATTGGTGTAGCTTTTCGGCATTCCCACAAAGTTTCCTTCATCAATAAATTTTTGGGCTTTTGATTTGATTTCATCAAGTGAAATACTTGCTGATGTGATGTAGTCAGTTACTCCATCATCAATCATCTGTTTAAGTCTGATTGGAACACTATAAGATAAAACCAGTCTATGGTGAAGTCCTTCAAAAGACTTAACTTCATCTGCTCCAAGAGCCAATGCCATTTCACGGCGTGCTTCAAAATTTGTGAAAAATGGGGCATGATTAGCACTGAATCCTTTATTCAGATACACGATAACTTTTTTATTTTCTTCATCAGCCAATCTTCTAGCTTCATTAATTAATTTTTCATGACCTTTATGCACGGGGTCAAAATCTGCACTAATTCCAATCACTATAAACACCAAAAAAAGAAGGGGATAGATTATCTATCCATTAATTTTAAAATACCACTTATTACTAACCACATTCCGATTAATGTACCGAGAATAATTGGATTTGCAAGATAAGTTCCAATAATGATATACAATAAACCGAGCACAACTCCAGCTATTCCAATGTAGAATCCATATCTACTTGTGCGGTTGTTGATTAGGGATGCCAAACCAACGATAATCAACATTATTCCCGCAAGGTATAATGTGATTTCAGTTAAAAATCCAAGCAATGCCGGATTGAATATCAGTCCAATACTCAATAATAAAAGTATAATCCCTAAGATTAAATCAAGTATTGCGCCAGTTGTATTATAATCTATTATGGTCACTCCAACAACAAGCAAATAGATAGACATTAACAATACTGACAATCCAATTAGGGAACTAACTCCAATAACGCCCATTATTGGAAATATGATGATTATTAATCCAAGAAGTATGGCCAATAAACTAACAAATTTAGTTTTCATAATTTCCTCCTATTAATAATTAATATTTCTAGTTATATTAATATAATGGGACATGTTTGATCTCAACAGTTGAGCTATTCATATCCGAATTTTTAATCTCAGCTAACCATTCGTTTTTACACTCACAATCATATTCAATCTTGCTTTGAGTCAAGTTGTTAGCTATAATCATATGTTTTAAGTCTTTATTACATTTCTTGCAGTTGTATGGGCCTCGTCTTGAACCGAATCCTGATGTGTCAAGAAGCGCAGGAATGTCCAACTCATCACGAACGGTGTTGATGATTTCAATGCATGACCAAATCCATGGTGGTTGGTATGCTCCTTTTCTCCAAAATCTTTCAATCACGGTTCCGCCGTGTATTGTTGCAGGACAAAATGAAAGTCTGTTCACTCCAATTGAATCACAATACCTTGCAGTTTCAATTGATTCGGCTATTGCCTGAGCTTCAGAAACCAAAATTGGCTTTACAAAGATATAAGCTTTTGATTTTAAGTTGTACCCTTTATTTTCTTTTAAATTCTGCATTAATTTAACTGCATTTTCAAAATCATCACGGGTAAAACCTTTGTTGATTTTTTTAAGACGGGTATAGTCGTTTGATGTTTCAAGACCAATGCTTACTTCAAATAAGGTATCTCCAATAATTTCGAATATCTCATCCAAATATTCTTCTTTTACATACTCCGGTCTTGACTCAACAATGATTTCTGTAACATTGCCCAAGCTAATTAAGGTTTTCAATATTTCATCGCGTGCATCTTTTGGAAGTTCATAAGGATTTAAAAAACTTCCTGAAGCAAACAGCTTTACAGAAATCTTATCCTCTTCAGCTATTGGATGCCTTGACAGGTGGTCATGAAATATTCTTAGGATAGTCTCGCTGTCAATAGGTTCCAAGGTACAGTCTGAAACATAGCTGCACATTGTACATCCTCCACTATCGCCAAGTGCCCAAGCGCAACCTGGAGTCGGCAAGATTATGAACAGTGTTTTTGCAACGCCATCATATGTCAAATCATCATTATACCAACTTGCCCCGACCTGTTCCGGAGTTTTCGGGTCTTTTCGCTCGAAAGCTCTTTGTCTTATCTCTTTTGTCAAATTTTCAATTTCCATTATAATACCTGCAAATAAATGTAATAATTATATTATTATAATTTCTTTATAATTAAAAGGTATTGTTAAAAAATAAGTTGTTAATAAGTTGTGTATAAAATTATTGAAAAAATAAAAAAAAGAAAAGAAGTAAGCAAGTTTAGAAACTTGCAATTACGTCTCCTAATAATTTAATGGATTCTTCTACGTTTTTACCAACAGGGGATCCTGCTACGTATTGAGTTACACCCATTTCAGCTAAGCCTTCAATTTTTGGAATGAACTCGTCAGGAGTACCACATACT
>NZ_JBGUIH010000047.1:0-5412 GCF_045112895.1 Methanobrevibacter sp.
GAACAATTAGCTGTAAACGCATTTGCAGAAGCTTTAGAAATCGTGCCAAAAACCTTAGCTGAAAACGCAGGTTTAGACAGCATCGACTCATTAGTAGATTTAAGAGCAGCACAAGAAAACTCCTACTACATGGGATTAGATGTATTCACCGGTGAAGTAGCAGACATGAAAGAAGCTGGCGTAATTGAACCAAAACGTGTCAAAAAACAAGCCATTCAATCTGCATCTGAAGCAGCTGAAATGATTTTAAGAATCGATGATGTAATTGCATCCACTAGAGGCCCAGAAGACATGGGTATGGATCCATCCATGGCTGGCGGAATGCCTCCAATGATGTAAGCGTAAAGAAATTTTTATAATTTCTTTTCTTTTTTTATTTTTTATGTATTCAAATAGACTTATTTTTAAAACATCTCTTGATGATAGAGTTTATTATTTAAAAGACACTATTTTAGTTAATTTTAAGCATAATCGCAATGGAGTGTCCAGTTCTGTTCTTAATGGTGGGGCCTGCGATTTGTACAAATCTGTTTTTAACCAGCATCTGTCTCAAGATAGAATTGATTATCTGGAAAACCATGATGTATGCGAGTACCTAATAAATGAATGCAGGTCTTTGGAAATCGATTCAAATTATTCAACTGCATTAATAACATTGGCTAAAATGGAGAATTTAAGCATTGTAACTAAATCATTTAAAAATGTTGAAGTTACAGCTATATCAACTGCAGGAGTTAGGACAAATGCTTCAAAAGCAGGCGATCCTGCATCATATTGGCAAGAAAACGGCGAGTTTCATTTCGGAACAATCAACATTATTGTGCTTGTTAATGTGAATCTGTCCAAATCAACATTGATGGAAGCATTTATGACTGCAACTGAAGCCAAGGCTGTTGCTTTGAATAACCTAAGGATTCCATCTCAATATTCCAATGGATATGCAACAGGAACTGGTACTGATGGGCTTTGCATTTTCTCTAACCTTGACTCAGAAGATGAAATAACAAATGCGGGAAAACATTCGAAACTTGGCGAGTTAATAGGTAAAGCAGTAATTGAATCTGTAACGAAAGCAATTGGAAAGCAGGTTTGGATTACAAATAAATCCCAATCAAATGCATTGGTTCGTTTAAATAGGTTTGAATTAGATATTAATGATTTTTATAATGATTTGGATCATGATAAACATGAGTTCATATGCCAACTGCAAAAGGATATGGGAAATCAGGACAATGTAGCCATTACAACTTCAATTCTAAATTTGATTGATGAGGTTGAAAACAATTTAATAAAAAAAGAAGATGCCTATGAATTGGCATGTGAAATAAAAGAAAAATGTAGGAGTTATCCTATAAAAACCTTATTGGATTATTGGATTAACTATTTCCTTCATTAACTTTTGTCTGATGGGCACCACCGAATTTAATGCTGCTGCTGTTTTAGGTGATGCTGCTCCAAGACCGCCAATGGCAAGCCTAAGGGACATCATCTTTTTCCAGGCTCCTGATATGGAATTGCCTGCAGACTCCATCTTGTCATTGAATTGTCGCAGATTTCAATCGTGATGCCTTTGATTTTGCTTGACACAGGTTTTCACCGCTTTCATGACTGCTTGTTGCTGTATTCAAGTAGTCTTCCGACATGATGTGTTTCAAAGAACATGTCTTTTTTAGCCATGACTATCATAATCGCAACCATGGTTATCACTATTGTCTCCAGGCACTTTGTCTCGGGAGTCAACGCTATTTTCTCCTGCAGGAAATTGACGAAGAAATGGAATATCATGCAGGCTAATATCGAACGGTCGCTTTCAAGATAGACCCATGTAATGACAAATCCCATAGGGATTCCACTGACAAAAAAGTTGATCACATAAAGGGGATTCACCATAAGTCCTGCCTGATATGTTCCTGAAATAAATATTAAAGGAAAATGCCATAAGGACCATAGCACTCCAAAAATCATGGATTCCCAAAACCAGTTCATATAGTTTCCGATTGAATCCTCACAGTATCCTTTCCATCCCACTTCCTCAATTATCGAAGCAATTGTAATGGTAAGGAATGCTCCGGCTATTCCAACACCGGTAAAAGAAAAGTCTTCAGTAAGGGAAAACTGGGTGATTGGCTGTCCAAAGAGCAGTGACAACAAAATTGAACAGACTATTACAATCGCAAATACAATCACAGCCCAAACCACATTTAGCCATTTTACTTTGTAGAAGCCGACTATCTTATTTTTAAAGTCTTGCTTAAGCATATCTGATTTTGACACCATAATGAAAACTGTAGATACAATTGCTGGAGCCATAAGACCTATCAGCATGAGTAATGGACTGATGCTTTCTGGCAAAAAGATTGCAGGAATCCAAAATATCCAAGTAAAAATATACGCCAGAGCAAAAAAGAGGACTGGTTTATATTTGTAGTTTTCAGTATTGTTCACTCGACCGCCTCCATATCGCTCTTGTCAATCAGGTCGTAAATGAAACTCATTGTTCCGTTTTCTGCCCCGAGAAGTTTTTCAGTCATGTCTATAAAGACGGAAATGTCTCGTTCACTAAATGTACCTTCATTAAATGTACTATCGCTGATGATAAGGAGCATCTTAACACGCTCAGGTATATTGTCGCATTCAAAGATGCCTTCATTCACTCCCTCTTTTACAACTTCGGATAAAAGTGGAGTAATTGTATCAATCAATTTTTTCCTGACCTTATGGTGCATTAACACATTCTCAGGCTGGAAAAGAGTGTTCTTTATGGGCTGTTCTGCTTCGGTAGGTTTCATCGATGCAAGTATCCCGACTATTTTTTGCGGTACCGGAATATCTGTTTGGATAATCTGCTTTGCCATTTCAGCCTCACTGTTAATCATCATGTCTATGACTTCTTCGAGCATCTGCTCTTTGCTTTCGAAATGGTAGTAGTATGTGCCTTTAGCTATTTGCGCTTTTTCTATGATTTTGTCAACGCTTGTATTCTCGTATCCGCGTGTGAGAAACATATCATAGGCTATCTTTAAAAGCTCTTGTTTTCTTTTTTCTCCTTTTTTCATAGTTGCCTCCAAAAATAAACCATTTATTGGTTTTTATATTATAATTAACTTCATATTCTTGTCAATCATTTTTCGACTATTAGTCGGTTTTTTATTTTTAATTCTAATATGAACATCATAGTATATAAATGTTTTCACTAGGCTACTGCCATAAAAGGAGCAATGTGATTAAATGAAATAAAAGAAAACATTGGATGGTTGTCATCGGAAAAAGCTTTTTTTTAATCAAGAAGCCTCTACTGGGAAACCAATTGATTAGTTTTAATGTCTAATGGAGAATATCATATGGATTTTATCTCTGCAATAAGACATTAAATTTGACTTTTTTTATCATTGATTTTTTACTTATTTTGCATATTTATTTAAACAATCAATTATCAAAGTGATTAAAAAGTATAAATATTTTATAAGATATAACTTATTATGTAATTTTGTGGAGGTGTTATTGTGGCAAGCATATTAGACAACGATGATTTCCTAAATTTTCAAGAAGATTTGAAATTTTTAATTAATTCTGAAATTCGTTTGAAGATTTTAGGATGTTTATATAACTCCTCGGCATCTATTAAAGAAATTGAGGAAAAAACAGGTTATAGCTATAGTTCAATACTGGACAATATTAATAAGCTAGAACAGAAGAAGTTCATTTACAGCATTGAAGATAAATTTTACTTATTCAATAAAACAAAGATTAAATTGACTAATCTACTTTATTTCAATAAGGCAAACGTTTTCTTAAGAGACAATTCTGATTTCTTAAATTATTCTCTGATAGATATTAATATTGATACATTAAAGGATTTATCTGCACTTGAAGGTGCTAATTTAGTTGAATCCAATAATGTTGATTTATTTAAGGCTACTGGAATTTTTCAACGTTCTTTAATGGGTTTTAAATTTTTAAAGGGTATATTTCCTTATTTCCATCCAAAACATGATGATATTATAAGTTATTGGATTGATAATGATTGTACTGTCGAATTGATACTTCCGGATGCTGTTTCCGAAGCTGTAAAAAATTTTATTAAGGAGTATGTCCCTAAAAGTCCCGGTATCAAAAATAGATATGTCAAGCTGAAACCAAATGACTGCAATATTCAATTTGCATTCACCGTTTCAGATAAGTGTCTGGTTTTGGCTTTTTATACTAAGAAGGGTCAGTTCAATCAAAATGCAGTAATTACTTCAACTAGTCAAGAGGCAATAGATTTCGGATTAAAACTATTTGAAGAATATGAAAAATTATGCGGTGATTATGTTTCATTAGAGGATATTATTTATCCAAATGGCAGGAGGGATAATTATTAGTTCTGATTTTTTTGATGAAACTAGCAATATAGAGGATTTTAATTTTTTAAAATTCATTTTTGCGTCTGAATCAAGATTAAAATTATTATTTAGTTTATATGAATCTAATAAAACTATTAAAGAGCTCGAATCAGAATTCAATAGGAAATCTGGTAATATTTCTAGAGGATTAAACGATTTGAAATCTTGTAAATTGATTACACGTTTGCCAAATAAGCAATATGCAATTACTTCTATAGGTTTCTTATATGCTAAGAATTTAGAAAATTTAATGTTAAATAATGAAAATATTGATAATCATGATAAGTTTTGGGAAGATCATTCCATTAGGTCCATACCTAATCGTTTTTTAAAGGATATTTCTTCTTTTAGTGGCGGAAATTTGGTAAAATCAAATATCACAGAATTCGCAAAGCCTATAAATGTGTATTTGGACAATATTGAAAAATCTACAGATATCTGTATAATATTGCCGGTATTTTCAAAGATTTTCATGGATTCAATATATGAAGCCTTGATTAATCATGAAGGGCATTTAGATTTATTAACTACTAAAACCATCTATGATTTAATAGTCAAATCCGATTCTGAAAATTATTTTAAAGCATTGGTTAGGGATAAAAAGATAGATTATTATATTCTTGAAGATTTGTCAAATATCTTTTTTACAGTCTCTGATACATTTGCATCCATATTTTTATTTTATGATGATTCTGTCTTCGACAATTCTGAAATGATCTTGATTGAGGGTGAATCCGGAATAAATGGTGCTCGTAAATTTTATAATTCCTACAAAAATCATGTTTTGAAATAACATTTCTTATTCTTTTTTGATTTTTTTTTATCAATTATTTTTTTATCATCAACATGAATTTTTTTCATCAACTTGTTTTCATATCACTATTGGAGTTTTATGTGACATGTCCTTAAAAAAATTTTAAATTTTACTATTTTTTTCATAATGTGCCAAATTGCTGATTTGATTTTAACTTTTTTATTCAATTTTTTATTTTCAACAATATTTCATATTTTTTGTAAATTTAATAAT
>NZ_JBGUIH010000048.1:0-8998 GCF_045112895.1 Methanobrevibacter sp.
CTGTGTCTGCTCCTCCATAGGAACACCAGTTGCAACAAAACATTACAATTTTTACATCATCAGCCATAGAGTTTCTCCTCCTCTATATATATTTTCTCCGTTTAGAAAAACTTGCGCTTTTCTAAATTTCAATTTTAAAGTTTTTTAAAAAATTTTAAAATTTCTTTTTAAGGAATACTGTTTAGGCATGCCTTAAAAAACACAATTTCTGTACTTAATGAGCTAGCTCAGCATTACATTATGTACTGATTAATATATTTCATTTATAATTAATATAAAGCTTACTCGGAGATTAAAGTCAAAAAGTTTATATACTATAAAACAAGATTTTCGAAAAATAAATTTTACATGAAAAATAAGGAAAAAAAGAAAAATTAGATGGAATTACATTCCATCAAGACTCATATCAATCATTCTTTGAGTTTGCTCAGCTAATTCGTCTGGAAGACCGGTAATATCCATGTTTAAAAATCCTCTAACAATCATGGATTCTGCATCTTCTTCATTAATTCCTCTAGAGGTCAAATAATTGATTTCATCTTCAGAAATTTTACCAACAGCAGCTTCGTGAGACATTTCCAAGTTGGCGGAACTGGCTTCAAGTTCAGGAACTGCATAAATAAAACTGTCGTCAGACAATACCAATCCATGACATTCCAAATGTCCTTTAACAGTAGGCACAGTACCTGCCAAGTGTCCTCTAGCATAGATTTTTGATTCATCCTGAGCAACAGCTCTTGATATAACCTCTCCTCTAGCACCTTCAGCATTTAATAAAACTCTTGAGCCCACATCAATAATGGAGTCCTTTTTACCACCCTGAATACTTTGGAAGATGGCCCTTGAGTTTTTACCATCACAGTAAGCAGTTGGGAATGACTGGATTGTGCTGACAGGACTGGTTAAAATGTAATTATTAATATAAGTGGTATCATCACATAGTTTCACACCAGTTCTTGGACGAACTTCAACCTGTTCGGCCCAATTGTGAATCATAGTGAAGGTTATTTTTGAACCCGGTTTTAAATACATTTCAGATACTCCAACGTGCATTGCTGATCCTATATCATCACCGGTTGCACAACCAGTAATCAAGTGCAATTCAGAGTTTTCCTCAGCAATGATGACATTGTGAGCTGTCTGCATAACATCCTCATCACTAATGAACATGCATGCCTGTACAGGCATTACTTCTTTGGTTCCAGGAAGGGACCTTACAAAATAACCGCTCAAGAATCCACTTTCTTGTTCCCTTAAAGCTGTTTTAGCAGTATATTTATCTGCATCAGGTTTAACTACATTCCAGAGATAGTCTTCTAGCCAGCCATATTTTTCTAATGCGATTTGCATATTCATTACTTCAATTGAATCTGACATTGCGTTATTTGTAAAGATATTGCTTTGATCTACCTGTAAAAATGATCCAGACCTGTTTTTTTCTTCAGTATCAACACCCACTTTTAATAGGTCTTTTTTTGTTTGGCTGCTTAAATCATCTAAATCATCAATCATGTCCAATGCGTTGACAGTTTCATCAGTGAAGTTTTCAATAGTAACATCAGCACCTATAGGTGCTTTTTTATCCTTTGCTCTTTCAGCATCCTCATAAACATTGCGCACACTCAACACATCCATTAAAACCATTTTTCCTAATATCTTCGAGAATTTCATTTGGGTTTCCAGAACAGGAAATAACACCATTCATCAAAACATGAGCTTTATCAGCATTGACAAAGTTTAGGATATAACCTAAATGAGTAATTAAAAGACCGCTTCTTTTTCTGTCCCCATGTTTCTTATCCTTATCCAATAAAGTTCCAATTTCTGAAGCCAATAATTCTACATTTTCAATGTCCACACCAGAATCAGGTTCATCAAACATTGTGAAATCCGGCATTTGAGCAAGCAGCTGTAAAATTTCAGAACGTTTTACTTCCCCACCGGAAAAACCAAGATTTACGTCCCTGTCCAGAAATTCATCACTGAATTTAAGTTTTCTAGACAATTTTTTCATTCTAGGATTTAATTCTTCGTTGACATCCTGATGAGATTCTATTTTCAATAAATCTCCAACAGAAACTCCTCTAATGGAAGGAGGATTTTGGAAACTTACACCAATGCCTAATTTAACCCTTTCTGCAGTGGATAACTCAGTAATATCCTGACCTTTAAATTTAATTGAACCTTGAACTACATCATAATTTGGAAAACCCAATATAGTTAAGAATAAAGTACTCTTTCCAGCACCGTTTGGCCCTAAAAGAACATGAGTTTCACCTTCAGCAATAGAAAGATTAATATTTTTTAAAACTCTTTTACCGGCTACTTCAACAGCCAGATTTTCAATTTCAAGCAACATACAATCACCTTTATAAATTAAAATATGAATTTGTTATATACTATACTAATTATATTACTACTGAATATAAATAGTTAACAAAAATTAGAATAAAAAAAAGAGAATAACTGAAATTATTCAGTTACAATGATGAATTCGCCGACTTTTTCAACTTTAGCGAAAGGAACTAATAACAAGTCACCGTTTCTTTTAGCACCTTTAACATGAATATTACGGTCACTTTCAACTCTGATTGCAATATCCACGATTTTACCAGTTTTTTCATTGATAATTAACTCATCTAATACACCAAGAATACGTGCATTGTTGGTAGCTACTTGGTAGTTCTTGATTTCACTCCATAATTTTTCTTCTCTTCTAGGAATCTGTTTATTTTCCATTAAATCACCTGATAAAAATTAAATCTACTTATATAATTATTAAACTTCATCATATTTAAACATAATATTCATTATACAACTTTTCGGCTACTTTGCTATCGGGAATAGTATTAATGTTTAGAGCCAATTCAACTTTTGGAATAACTATCTGATCCTCATCCTGAACAATATTGATACTTCTTAAAACATTCAGGCCCGATGGAACATTGCCTTCAAATTCATATGAATAATCCAAATCCAGCTCTTCAAATATTTCGACAGGGACCAAAACCGACAATGCGTCTTTAGGAGATTCTAAGTAATATTTTAATACATAATCTATAGTTTCAGTTGATATGAAAGGCAAATCCGCATTTATGAAAAGCAAAATATCATCTGTAGATTTTTTTTCAAAATAATCCAAAATATAAGATAGGTCAGTCAGATAATCCTCGCCAGAAGTATCCAAAATAGTATACTCTCCGTTAACACTATTCAAATATTGCGTGGTTTCCACAGTATTGGGGCTGACTGCAATGACTATCTCATCGATTAGCTTGGATGCCTTTAAGTTCTCGATTACAAAATTGATTAAGGGTTTATCACGTAATTTGAAAAGAGGCTTTTCTTCGGGAACCTTAAGTCTGGTTCCCTTACCTCCGGCCATCAGAATTGCATAAATCATGATAAACCACTATTGATTAAGCGAATTTTCCGCCCATCATTTTCATACGATCTTTAAGGATGCATCTTCCGCCTTGTTTACCTCCAATAGGAACTTTAGGAGTACCCATTGAATTCATACAACGTGCCATGATTGCAGAACCTAAAGCAAGGCCATCTTCAACAAAAACAACATTTTCAAACTTATCCTGAACAGCTTCCAATATAAGTTCTGGTTTGCGTCCAGTGATACCTGCCCTTCCAGTAATACCTAAAGCAGAGCCCGGAACAATAACATTTTCTTCAAATGCAACATCCAAAACCCTTTTAACAATATTGGTACTTACATAATCCAATGTTGAAAGCAAGGTTGGAAGACCGTCAGCATCATAGAATTGTGCACCCAATTCCATTAATTCATCAAGCTTATCACCATTAAAACCAACATCACAGCCAATTAAAGTTGTACCTGCCTTTTCAGCGGCTTCAGGATTTACCGGTACAGTACCGAATCTTTCAACATCCATCGGAACTTTACGGATGTTAACTAACTTATGTGCTTCCAATGCATTGGCTTCCGCCTTTTTGTGGTCTGCTTTTTTCATCGCTTTATCTGAATATATGTCTAACGCAGCACCATTTTTCTTATCGATTTTACCTGAACCCCTAGCTATAGAATCGCTTACAACACCCGCAAGACCTAAAAAGTTACCTACAGTGTTTGCATAAGGTTCGTTGTCATTTACAATACGTCCTGCCAATGTTGAACCAAAGTCCAGAGAAACACAAGGGTTTCTGTAATCAACATCGGTCCATTTAGCACCCAATTTAATTCCAGCGGTAACAAGTTCCCCTTCCATTTCGTTTGCAACTGTTTCCTTACCTTGAGGAGGAACTACACTTACAACAGCACCATCAAACATGATATTTTCCAAAAGAGAATGCTTTTGCAATCTTTCCGGAAGTTGAGAGATTGTCATTGCAGGAGACATCTTCCTTGGAGGAATGTCCGCTTCAAGACACCCATCAGCAAGAGCAATAATTAATTGACCTGCCTCTTCAGCAGTTGCAAAACCTGCGGTTACCCCAGTAGACCTTACGACAAAATCCAAATCTTCATCTTTATCGACATTACATTTTCTTAAAGATTCTAAAACAGTATCTCTGATAAGTTCAGTTACGGATTCTTTAGAAAGCTCAATGCCCCAAACGGTTTTACCGAACACCTCTTCATTAGGTTTAGGAGGGCGTATATCACGAGTCATCTTAACTGTTTTGTTTAATAAATAAGATTCACTAGTGTTTAAATTTGTAGCCATTACAATGGACTTTGTAGTAGTGTTACCCAATTCAACAGAAGCAGTTACATAAAAAGTGTCTGGCTTTTGAACAGCACCAGGACTTGCAGGACCCGCCTTTTGAGCTCTTAAAGTACCTAAATTGCCGGTTTTAGAATGAGCAATAATAGGTTTAGGACCTCTATTAAAAATTTTACTTAGAAAAGACATTTTATAACCTCAATTAAACTTGATTATAAATATCTTTTTATAATAATATAAATTTTATTAAAAAATCTTGAAAAAAAGTTATAAAGAATTAGTTAAAAAAAAGTAAAAAATAGAAAAAAATGATTAGATGAATAATTCATCTAATCGGGACCCTTTTATCTATAATAAGTTGTTAATTGGGTGGTCTTCGACAGGTTCGGTACCGATATCTTTTGCTGCTTCAGCAATCATAATATCAGCCATACCACAAGCAGGGAATGCAAGTCTGGAGTTTTCAATAGGTCCGAAAAGAACGAAGTCCCCACCAGCCATTTGTTGTACGATGTTTGAACCGATATCACAAACAGGCCATGCTTCTTTGTGTTCTTTTTTGTATCCTCTTAACCAGTCCCATGCTGAAGGTACGTTGTGAATACCAGATCCTACTGGGTATCCCCATTTAGCTTTTACAGCGTAAGCGGTTCTTACAGCAGGTCCTGCACCTTGACCTAATGGAGTAACTGCTACGTCCATCCATGGTTTGGTGATTCCACATTCGTCAGCCATTTCAAGAATACCTTGGTCAATTACAGCTCCACCAGTTTCCCAGATTTCGATTTTTCCTTCTACACCAGGAGTCATTGGGTTGAAACCTAAGAGAATGGATGCATCGATGTCAGAGTTTTTGAGAGCTTCAATTTCACCAGGTTCTGCTGCCATACTTATGGAGTTGTAAACAGCTCTTTCAGCTAATCCTACTTCTTGAACATATTCTACACCTGCAATTTTTGCTGCAGCTGCAGTTGAGTCGATAAGGAAAGGTTTGTCACTGACGTCTCCTACAAATTCTAAGTATTTTACCATAGCTTCTGCAGTAGCACCGAAATTTTGAATAACACAAGGGTTTCCGGTTACATCAGACATTTCTTCCATTGTTTTAATTAATCCATCAGCAGCATCTTTATCAAAGTCACCTGCTTTTTCATCACTAATAATTTTGTGTCCGCCGTAAAAGATAGTTCCTGCTAAAACGGTAGGATATTCACCAGGTTGGCCTCCCATTTTTACCCCATTCATATCTACGACGATTTGTTCTTTATCAAATCTAAACATAAGTATAAACCTCCTATAATAAGGTAGTTAACATTGCAGCTACACCGAATTTAATAGCTACAACTAAAATAATTAATCCAAGTATAATACCGTACAATATACCAACATCTCTACCAGTTTGTTGGCCTAAACGTTGATAATATTCCCCAACAGTGAAATCAACTTTTTCTTCTGCTTCATCTAATTTAGCGACAAGTGCGTTGAAATCATCAGGGGAAACCATTACTGAAGGTACTGATTCTTCACTCATAATAACACCTCTATAATCCTGCTGCTTTTGCAATGAAAGGAATAATTACGATAAAGAGTGTTGCTATGCAAGCACCTAAAGCGAATCCTTTAAATCTGGTTGCGAGTAAACCAGCAAATAATTTACCTTCCCTTGCAAGGAGTTTTGCACTGTACTCAGCATCATCAGCTGCAGTTTTCATTCCGCCTATATTTGGTTTATTTGAAATTTCTACCATAATTAACCCTCCTTAGAACATCAAGAATAAAACTCCAATGATTAAAGTGAAAGCTAATCCGATCATTATACCTTGGACTTTACCGGCATAATTACCAGCCATATTTCTTTGAACAGCTCCGACCATATCGATTTTAGTGTTAATATCCCTAATCCTTGCTTCGATGAGAGCAGTTTCAGGAGAAACAACTCTAATTGCTTCACCAGTGTCTTCATCTCCACCGTCGTCGTCCACAGAAATAACCATAGCTTCTTCTTCAAAAGCACCTGGATCTTTTTCCACACATTCATTAATTTTTGATTGAATTGCTCCGATATCTTCAGTATCGATTAAGTCAACAATTTCTAATTGTTGTTGGAACCTTTCAATACCGTCGAGAGGAACATTCTCTACGAAAGGAATAGCACCGGTTGCTCCGATGATTTTCTTTTTATCTGGGTCAGCACCATTTTCATATAATGCTTGAATACTTTGACCAGTAATGTGTCCTTGTACTTCAGCACCAGCTAATATTAAGAAACGAATATTAGGGTTTGAAATAATGTTTGCGACAACTTTTTCTATTCCTAAGTTTTCTGTTTTACATGGACCTGCAATAGCTGCTCCAGAAAGTTCAGCTTCAATGTGAGAAGCTAATGTTGTTACTGCAACAGGGCTTTCAGGATCACCTACAATGTAATCCCCACTAATAACCGGCCAGCCATCTGCAGGAGCTTTTTTATCAGCCATCTATAAAACCCCCATCGCTTGTAAGATTGGTATTGCAGCAAATATAATGAATGATGCTAATAAGAAACCATATACCATGTTAGTTAACAATCCTGCGGTAACATATGAACCTTCCCTTCCAGGGTAAGAACCTACAGGACTTGTGTATGGATCTAATGAAGCCATTAACTCATCAGCAGCCAATTCGACTTTTGCTACTTGTTCGTTTACATCGTCCATAGATAAGAGTACAACTCCAGAACCTAAAGATGAACCGATAACCCCAGTTACAGGGTCTAATGCGAAATTCATTTCAGGTATAACTTGTATCATAGGTAACATTTGAGCCATATTTAATTCCTCCTAATCTATTGCTCCACTTTAGGCCATAATCCTGCCCATTTGGTTGATGCGGCATCATTAATGGAAGCATCCACAAATGCTTTGAATGAAACAACCCAACCGATTAAACCAACGATGAATACAACGAACCAACCTAATCCACCGGTAGTGATGGACATAAGACCAGTAATAGTCATAGCTAAGAATGCAGTAGAACATGCACATTTGAGAGTTCTTACTTGATCTTCGTTAGGTCCTAAACATGCGTTGAATGGGTGTTGGATAGCCATAGTACACATAATAAATAATACAGCAATAAAACCAGTTGCAACAACATTTTCTAAAATTGGTGTTAATTCAAAACTACCTGCAATTGCAACAGCGAATCCTAAAATAGATAAAGCAGCTGCGCCAGCAATTTCAATAGTACATTGAATCATAATAGGGATTTTCATACCTACGATTTTAATTGCTACTAATGCAATAACTGCACCGATAATACATGCAATTGCTAAAGCTGCAATAGGTCCAACTAATGCGATGTTTAACATTGATGCTAAACTGAGACCTGCTAATGCAGCAATTACACCAACAGATAAAGACATATAACCAATAGATGGTACACCAGTACCTAAACCGTAACTTGCTACTCTACGGATTGCATCTGAACCCCATACAATAGCACATACAGCACCAAGACCAGCTAATACAGGTCCGATGACATCTCCTAAGAAACCTGATAAATAGATACCGAGTAATCCACCGACAATACCTAATATTAATAAATGCATTGAGTCAACTGCACCTGCAGCTGCACCGTCAGCACTTCCACCAGCAGACATTTAGATACCTCCAGTTAAAATAATACAAAAGATTCCAACAACAATAGATGCGATTGCACATGCAAGAGCTCCGGTACCAATTCTTTTGAATTTTGGATCGTGCATACCTTCAATGGTACCACCGATGTTATAAGAAGCAATTACAGAGTTAATAAAGAACACACCTACACCTAAAATAGCAGCTAAACCAACAGCAACAGTAGGGTCAAAAGAAGCTTGTACTGTGTCGTAAATACCATAGTAGACTAATCCACCACCAGCACCACCAAGAAGTCCTCCAATAAGACCACTTACAAATGAAGTGAGAGGTACACCGTGACCTTCAGTACCAGGAGTTTTATAAATTTCTTGGTTACGTTTGGAAATCCAGTCTACAGGCACTTTTGATGCAGCAGGAACAATACCTACACCGAAGATGTAGATTAAGTTAGCAATGAGCATGGTAATACCCATCATGATCATAGCACCGATTGCCCCACCGATACATACTATATAGAATGGTTCACCTGTCATAGTTGCAGCAGTAATAAGTCCTGTTAATCCAGCACCAGCAGCTAACATAGCAGTACCGGTACCTACACCAGTAGCTGTTGCCATAGCCGCAGGAGCTCCTCCTACAGGAATAAAGTGCACACCTGCACCAATCATAATACCGCCT
>NZ_JBGUIH010000049.1:0-6683 GCF_045112895.1 Methanobrevibacter sp.
ACTGGAATTGAAAAGGTCTTCAACTGTCACATTGGAAAGCCAGGAATCACCAGTGTTAGTTACAGTAATGTTAAACGCAACAGTATCATTGACAACGACAAAGTCTGTCTTGTTTAAGCTTACTTTCTCAACAGTCATGTTAGGACTGTAAACGGTGACATTAGCAGTACTATTAGTTTCATTAGCCTCATTTGACTTAACTGTAACATTGTTGAATAAGGTACCATTAGTTTTAGCCTTAAACCAAATTATTAAGCTAGTTACCTCTTTTGCATGCAATGGATAAGAATTATTCAACAATTTTGTTTCAACTGCAACATTAGCCTGATTAACTACTGGATTATTAATGGTTAAATTGCCTTCAACCAAATTCTTTAGCCAAATTTTTAAAACACGGCTGTCACCAGCACCAAGAGTGCCGTTAAGCAAGAACTTATCCTCGGTCTTAATAGTATAAATCCATTCTTTAAGATCAGAATGTGTGACATATTTCATTTTATTAGCATCGAAAATGTCGCCGAGAGTTACATTTGTCAAAGCAGAACTTCCAGTATTGGTCACATTAATCTCATATGCATATATATCTCCAGCACCCATTCCAGTATTATTAAAACTGAAAGTGAGATTGCCAGTGTTATTTCCTGTCAGATTCCAGGTTTTATTATTGGAATGTCCAATATATTCCAATTCACTTGCATTGAAAATATCATTTACTGTAATATTGGTAATAAACCATTCTCCTGTGTTATTGACAGTGATTTTAAATGCAACAGTATCGTTGATAACAACGAAATCTGTGCTGTTTAAGTTTATTTTCTCAATAGTGATGTTGGCTTCATATATCCTGAATTCAGTGGTATTAGATATTTCCTTATAGTTCCAATCTTCCGGGTGTTTAGCATACACTGTATAAGTGCCTTTTTTAATAGGTTTCTTAAGTGTAAGTCTGATTTCACCGGTAAGGTTGGTTAAAGCCACATACCCATTAGGATAACCATAATCGGCAAGTATATTGTGACCTTTTTCATCTAAAATCTCAGTAATGTTTACTACTTGAAGATATTCACGGTCATCTTGATATACTAGTGTACCACCTTGACTTTCTTCCGCACTGCCAACAGGATGTTGATTGTCACCTGTAGTTTCAATACTACCACTACTGTGTTTGTAGGTTACATGATTGAAGGTTATTTGATCATTGTCAGCTGTATTGTGAATTGCATTGATAATATTGTCCCCACCAACATGGCAAACAGTAATGTTAACATCGCTGGTATTGTAGTAACTGTCTTCAGGTCTTGGAGTAACGATTAAAAGGTAGCTCCATGCCTGATTTTCATTGAAGACATCACCTGTAAGGACGAAGTTATTACCGTCAGTATAGATTGCAGAACCGTTACGAGCCTTGTTGTGTGTAAATTCGTTAGAATCTGTGGTGGTATTATTACCCTTTACATAGATTGCTCCACCAAGACCGTCAGTTCCTTCAGCACTTTCAGGTACAGCTTCGTTGTTTGTGAAAGTGTTTGAACTAATTTCTGTTCCGCTTCCTTCAATATAAACCGCTCCACCATGATTTGGTACGATGTTTTCATTAAAGGTAGAATCGCTAATTTCACTTGAAGAACCTTTAATATAAACAGCACCACCATCAGTAGCATTGTTACTATCAAAGTTGGAATCGGAAATGATTTTGGTATTATTACCTTCAATATAAGCACCACCACCGTATTCAGCTTCATTATCCTCAAAAGAGGTACCGGAAATCACGGCATCATTACCTTCAATATAAACACCAGCACCACCAAAGGTAGCTTCGTTTTCATTGAACTGGGAATCTGAAATCTCAGTGTTGGAACCTATAACATAAGCACCAGCACCATTGATAGCTTCATTAGTCTCAAAAGTAGAGTCGGAAATGACAGTATCATTACCTTCAATATAAACACCAGCACCCTCAACAGCATAGTTATCTCTGAAAGTGGAGCCGGTGATATTTGTATCATGACCTACAATATGAATACCAGCGCCTTCGATAGCTTCGTTATCTCTGAAAGTGGAGTCAATAATTTTGGTATAATTACCGTTGATGAAAACGGTACCTGTTTCACTTTCATGATTGAAAAACTCTGTATTGTTTATGATTGTCCTATCACCTTGGATATAGATGGCAGCACCATCATTGCTTGCACTATTTTCATAAAAAACACTGTTGAGGATTTTGGTGTCATTACCAAATACATAAACTGCTCCTGCATCACCTTGCGGATAAAATGTTATCCCATCGTGCTTCATATAATAGTTACCATATGGATTTGGAGTGTACTGGCCTGTCCATTCATTATAATCGAAACGTGGTTGACCATCATATTTTTCATCCATTTGTTTATATACAGCATGAGAAAATGAGCTATTTTGACCTTCAACTTTTGCAACATTGCCTGCAAAGGTACAATTATCAATAGTTACATTATTTCCTTGAGTATTTCTACCCCAGAATCCCTCATGGAACGGATCGATTCCACCAACCATAATGGCAGAACCTTGTCCACCGGTGTTATTGATGAATTCAGAGTCTTTTATAATTACATTGTTATGGCTTATTCCAACTGCGCCACCATATTCGCTTGTTGAATTACAATTAATAAACTTACAGTTTTGAATTAATTGAGGTTGATCAATATATGCAAAGGAAGTACTGAAATTTCCATGTATATAAACTGCAAACCAGCGAGAAGTAATATTGATAAAATTACAATCAATCAAGCTACTTGCAACACGTGCAGAACCCCATTCGGATTCATCTGAAAGACAAAAAGCACCACCGTGATGAGCAGAGCTTGTATTAATAAAGTTACATCCAACCATTTTTGCACCCCACACAGCACCTAACTGACCGGTACCGTCGTCAACACCTTCTATACCGGCAAAAGTCTGATGACAGTTGGTGAAATTACAGTTAGTTAGATTTATTGTTCCTTTATCAAAGTAACATCCAGTTACGAAGAAAAGGTGCTCACTGCAGTCCATATTATTAAAAACACAATTTGTCAAAGACCCACCGTTGAAACTAAATAATCTTTCTGTAGTGGCTAAATTTTCAAAAGTAACGTTCTCAAAAATATAACCGGAAGTACTAAAATATCCCTGCCTTTGTGAACCCCAAGAGGTATATTGATCAGGAATGCCCTCACTGTAACCGCTGAAAGTCAATGCAACTTGATCGTTATCAGGTTGAAATGTAGCCATTTGATCTGGGTCACGTTCACTTCCACCAATAACTTTAATATTACTAATTGTTTTTGTTTGATATCTACCTAAATTAAAAGGATAATTATTTGAATGCCCTTCCCACCATTGGAAGTCTTTTGTTTTTCCGGCACCTGTATAAGTTCCACCATTTAGATATATTATATCTCCAGGATTAGCGTTTAAAATTGCATCAACTACACTTTGCGCTGTACCACCATATAAATTTATAGTAGCACCTAGCACAGGTTCATCATTACTTACACCTAAAATAGGTTCATCATTACTTACCCCCAATACGGGAGCTTTTTCATTATAAGTTAAACAACCATCATCTTCAATTTCATCCGTGTTTTGTGCATCATCTACAAGGTCCGATGCAGAATCTGATGACTGTTCAATTGAATCCAAGTTTATTTCATTTAAACTATTTTCATCAATTGCGCTTTGATCCGGAACGGAAAGCGCATCCCCGTTCGTATCGGTATGTGTTAAATCATCATTTGCACTTACAAACGAAGTTGAAAATATTATTAAAAATAGTATTAAAATGAAAAGTAAACTTCGCGTATTCTTCATGAATTTACCTCACATTTAAAACAAATTTTTATTTGTCTAACTTTTTTAATAATGAAAAGGTCTATCAAAATAGAGTATAATTTTTTAATGAAATTTTATAATGAAAACATTTTTATCAAAAAAATAGAGTATGAAAAATTTTAATGAAATGCTACATAGTAGCAATAAGATGTTAGATTTTCAATGCATATAAATCTATTGATTTAATCTGAAAATCCAAAAAAAGCAATTGTAAAAAAATCAGTAAAACAAGGTAAATAACTATTAATCAGCCATAAAAAAACCAAAAAGTTTTCAAACGGCTGATGTGAATTAAATCAAATAGTTATTCGAATATTCCGCAATATCTAACTGTATGGACCAAGATTAACAGCAGATAATACCGGATTATTGTTTTTTAGCTAGGTTTAACATCCTAGAAACTGAAACGCGAATAAATCACGAATAAGACTATTGGTTAAAAGCCTTACATCTCCGAAATTAATCAGAAATGATTTATTTCATTAAATTTCATTTATACTATTTTTCAATAAAATTTTCATTAACACATACATATGATCATATTTTCTATGACCAAACATACATGTACAAATTACTTTTTAATTTGGTAAATAAATACTTTACTATTTTAGTTTTTTCACCCATTTTATAAAATTTTTAATGATAATTTCAAAATTATAAAAATATTAAAAAAAATTTTTCCGATATAAAAATAGTGATGCAAAATCGATTGCAGATTTTTGAATGATATTGTAAACATGACAAAATTACAGTTCAATAAACTAAGAAAAATTAACATCTTTTAGATTATTCAGTCATATATCATTCAAACAGTTGAAAAATCCCTGAAACGTTAAACATAAATTTAACTTTTTTACAATCATGCCGCCAACATTTAAATTCTTTCAGGAAAAATCATGATTCAGATAGATCCGGAATCCACTGAATTTATGAAAACATTGAAAATTTACAAAATGGTCATTTTGGCATCGTTGCATATAGATGGATCAGTGAATATTCAGGTAAAATTATTCAGTAAAAAAATATATTAAAAAACACGTGTTATTAAAATAATATTTTTCAGGAAAAAATATCTAATTTTAAGAGATAAATCAAATTAAATTTAATCAAAATTTCAGTCAAAAAAATAAAGAAATATGGGAAAATAAATTTCCCATACGTGTTTAAAGTTTTCTTCTTAAAGTCACACCAAGTACTGAAAGCAATGATAAAACTACCATCACGATTGGATTACCTGTAGGGTGTTTCAATAGAGGTGGAACAGGAGGTTGAGAAGGCTCTTCTACAATAACTGTTGCATTGTCGTAGTTATTAGTCATGTTAGGATCGTAAGTATCACTTTCAACATACGCCTCATTGACAATAACGCCGGTTATCAATGCTTCAGCAACAATAGTAAGGGAAGCCCTTTCTCCCATTTTCAAATCACCAATAGTCCAAACACCAGTTTCAGGATCGTAAGTACCTCTGGATGCTTTAAAGCTTATGAGTTTCAATCCTTCAGGCAAGACATCATATGCACGAGTGTTTACAGCAACATCCGGTCCTAAATTGTTAACAACTATAGTAAATGTAACTTTATCTCCAACAACAACCCTCTGAGTGTTGACGTCTTTGGTAAGTACCAAGTCAGCTTCAGGAGGAACTGTTGTTGAGTTGTTACATTTGTTGTTTGTCATGTTAGGATCAGGTGTATCGGAACTGACGTTTGCAATATTGATTATAGTTGCATTAGTGGTATCCACTAAAGTTTTAATTTTCAATACTGCAGATTCGCCTCTAGCAAGAGTGCCTACATTCCAGATACCAGTTACATGATTATATGCGCCGTTTGAATCATCTGAGCGATAAACTAATCCATAAGGCAATTTATCATACACTACTGTGTTTACAGCAGCATCCCTACCATGGTTGATAACCTTAATGGTCCATGTGATTATGTCGCCTTTGTGAGGAGCTTTATTAGAAACTAATTTAATAATTTCCAAGTCGGCTTCAGGAGGAACAACAGTTCTATTAGAAGCATGGTTGTTAGAGTCATCAGGATCCTCAGTGTCGGAAGTTGTATTGACAACATTGACAATTGTAGCATTGCTAACTTCAACTTCTGTTTCGATGATTAAAGTAGCAGACTGTAGCTTTTCAAGGTTTCCAATATGCCATACATTGTCTACAATTTCACCACCGAAGACATTTAAAACCCTTAAGCCTGCAGGAATAACCTCATTCACAATGACGTTCTCAGCTGTGTTAGGTCCTAAATTAGTAACTGTTACAGTCCAATTTATAACTTCACCATAATGTGAATTAGGATTGGAAACTAATTTAACAATTGCTAAATCGGCATATCTTATAGTGGTAGTAGTTAAAATGTCAACAGTCTCATTATCTATATTATTGGTTAAGTCCCAATCCTTTTCATGAGAAGTGACTTCAGCAACATTAGTAACATCATCTGCTTCAATTAAAGCGAGAGAAGTAATAGTTAATGTTTCACTAGTTCCATTGCCCATAAATCCAATATACCAAACACCTTCATCAGCATCATAATAACCTGTAGTTGCCTCATAGTCGATGAATTCAAACTCTGATGGTAAAACATCATACAATACAACCTCAGTTGCATCGGTACCATTAGCAGCATTAGATACTTTAATAGTCCAAATAGCAGTACCACCTACATAGTATGTATCGTCATCACTAGTCTTAACAACAGATACATCAACACCTGTTACATTAACAGGAACACGGACACTGGCATTATGACCATCAGGATAAGCAATAGTCATATTATTTATTTGAACATTGACCGCAATAGCGAGAGCTTCAACCTG
>NZ_JBGUIH010000050.1:0-2280 GCF_045112895.1 Methanobrevibacter sp.
AGGTGCTTTTGTGATTTTCAGGGTTGCATAACCGTTTTTGGTTGTTTTTACATTTTTGACGTATTTTCCGTTGATGTAGAATTTGACGTACTTGTTTTTGATGACCTTGCCTGCCGCAGTAGTCACCTTGACTTTGAAGCCATTTCCGCTTTTATAATATACGGATGTATCTTTTGCGGCCAGTTTAGTGTTTTTAACGGTGATTTCCTCAATTGAATCATAATATTTTCCATCAATACGACCTTCAACATCTATAACATATTTGCCTCCGCTCAATTGCGCCAGTGAAACTTTTGCCTGCCCATTGACCAATTTGGCAAAAAATTCATAGGTATTCTGATTTGACTTTGGGGTGCTCCTAATGGTCTTTGCGGTAATCTTAAAGGTACCACTTTTTCCCGGAACAACAATTACTATTTCATTATTTCCATTTGTTACAGTTTTAGGAATGCTAATTTTTGGATAAGTAACATTGATATATGCTTTTTCAGTTAAAGGATAGAATTTATCATCTCCTTTATATGATACAGCAACAGTATGATAGCCAACATCCAATTGTGAAATATCAACCTCCTGATTAGTGTAGTCTATGCTGTATTTAACACCATCAATCTTAACTGAAAGTTTATCATTGAACAGTTCCTCGGGTATATTCCACAAATAATAATGATTGGATCTCCATCCATCTTCAGAATAATATGAACCATAATAAAAAGTCATGTTTTCTAGGTAAAAAGTATAAGTATAGGTTAGATTGACTTTTTCTGTGAAATCCGGATAATTTCCACCATAATATTCAAATGAAACCTCATTGCTGCCCCAATCAAGATATTTGGATATGTCTATGTCAGATACTTTTGCATATTCTGACCAGGAAACTGAATTCTCATTTACATTCTTATTATACACTTCTTTAGAATTAACCTCAATTTTTATATAACCTGTCAGATTATTGCTGTACATAAAGCGAATAAAATCACCATATGTCCAGTCTTCACCAATATCAAGATCATATGGAATAACAGAAAGATTATATATCTTATAATCTTCGTTGTTGAAATTAAGTTTAGCGAGATAGTTTCCGCAAGGCAATTCTTTTGTTAAAGCCACATAACGAATAAACCTTTCACTAGCCCCAACATCATGTATCATTACTGGGTAAACATCATATATCTTTCCATCTATTTCAAGACCGAACTTTGTAAAATTGTTTCCATCCTTAAAATATTCCTCAAAATTGAATTCCTCATCATCATAAAAAAGCGGAAGATTATCTTGAGTTCCTATCGGATCGCCATTCTCGTAATCTAAATATAAATCTTCACCGACAAAGATTTTCTTACTGCCGGAAGGGATAATTGACAATTTAACGTCCTTAGTTAAAGCAGGATATTTTTTATCGCCTGAATAACTAAGCTTAGCGGCATAATTTCCGCAAGGCAAAGATTTTATTGAAGCATAATAACTATTAACCTTTGCGGAAATACCGTCATCATAGTATGAGGTATTGTAAATCTTATATTTTGTACCGTTTATTTCAAAGCTGAGTTTACTGGCAATAATGTCATTTGGAGCATCTATCGACAGGTCTTCACCGCAATTAACAGCAGATGGGCAGGATAGCCTGTAAGTTGTATCAATAATCTTTGATTTGACAAAGTTTGTGTCATTATCCCGGTATTCTACTCTAAGGTCAGTCTTTTGGACAACAGCATATGTTCTGAAATAAAGTGTGTAAAATTGATTGCTTGCATCCGGGTATATATGATAATAAAAATAATTTTCCTCATCATAGGTTTTTTTTATTGGATGGTTTAACAGGTCAATATCAAGTTTTAGTTTATCATTGGTGTAAACTTTTAATGTTCCGACCTTACTATTGAGATATTTTACATTTGACTCGAAAAGATCATCATATGGGTCTCCAAAACTACCTGAACACCTGAAAGATTCGGGTGCAATGAAAATAATCTCAGAGACGTTCAATATTCCTGATTTTGTTGCCGGAGCGTACTTGTCATCCCCTAAGAAATTCAAATCATACTTATGCTGGCCTAAAGTTAATTTAGATGCATCAAATATTATGGAGTTGCTTTCCTTTGTGCATTGCTTATTTTTACCGTCGATTGTGAGGGAAAAACTTCCTTTTGCATCTTCAGGACAGTTATCAATTCTTATTTCCTGGTTTTTTGCGGGAAGAACATCGACCGTATCATCAACATCCATATCCCAAGTACTTTTTTCTAAAGCATCATCATCGATTTGAGATACCTGTTCTGC
>NZ_JBGUIH010000051.1:0-8790 GCF_045112895.1 Methanobrevibacter sp.
GCATGCAACGTAACAAGCACAGTAAAAATAACAAAATAAAAACTTAGAAAAATGGGTTCATTCCCATTTTTTCATTTTCTTTTTTTATTCATATCCTAAGTCACATATTTTAAAACATTTGACTATTTTTTTATCATTAAGAAAAATTTATATTCTTTTTATTTCAAAATAATTATTGATTATTATAATTATTTAAAAAAGTATTACTCATATGACAAGTTTTGTAATACTTTTAATAAACAATTTTTAATTGGGGTTTCTCATGATGAATAGAAAGGTATTGTTGGTTTCATGTTTAATCTTCATGATGTTTATTAGTGTAGGAGTTGTATCCGCTGAAGATATCAATTCTACTTCTTTGACTGTTGATTCAACATATGATAATCAAGATTATATTGATGAAAATTTGGCTAGTTCTAATCAAGATGTTATTGGTGAAGTGATTAGTGATGATATAGAAACTGTTGATTCAGGCACTGTTTCTGGGGGTGTTGATGTTGTAGCTAAGCATCCATGGGCGGAATCTGATGCTAAAAATGGTAATCATGGTGATTTAGTTTATAATGTTCCTTCAAAAGCGACAGACATTAAATGTGCTTATGCATATGTCAGCATTTATTCCGGCAGTGCACAGTCTAATTATGGTTCTGTTGCGGATATTTCAATCAAAGCAAAAAATGGCAATCTTCATAAAACCGAAAATTTATGGATAAGTAGCGGAACAACAGATGGTGAAATTTACATTGTAAATGATCATATTACAAAATGTTATTCTGATTATATGATTTTTTATAATGTCACTAATTTGGTACAGGGTTCAGCTGGCAGTCCAATTACAATAGATGTTTCTTCTTTGCCAATGGATGGAAAAGCATTTGATGGAAGAATAAAGTTAATTTCATTGATTTTAGCTTATGAGGATGGTGATTCAGATTCTATTGACTATTGGATTAATGCGGGTCAGGCCTGGACAAATGAAAAAACCTATACCTATTTTAATTCAGGGGATGTTGATGTTGATTCCAATACTAAGATTACCCTTACAAATGTAGGTCTTTCAAGCAATGATGCATTTTATGAAATTAATGGTGAGAGTCTATTTTTTGATGAGGACTCTGGTGATGAATATATTAACGGCGCTTATTATCAATATCATAAATGGGATGTTACTGACTATTTTACAGGTGATACGGAAATTGCATTCACTTCAAGTAAGGATGGATGGGCTTCTTTTAAGGAAGTTCTTTCAGTTTTAATTATAGACCATAATTTCTCTGAAGATGCGGGGTCCAATAATCAAACTATTGTAGATTTTAAAACAGAATATTCTACCGGTGTCGAACCAACAATCTGTATTTTTGCGGGAACCAATAATACTGTAAATGTTAAGGCAATGACAAACAATAAAGGGTCTTACACAATCGAATTGTTGGCCGATGGTACAGTTGTAAATAAAACAAAAGTAACTCTTTTAAAAAATGTTGCTAAAACTGTGTATTTAACCGACCCAACAATTCGCGCCGTCAATAAAAATACAGTTTACGGAGCAAACAATAAGAAAGTTAATTATGAAGTTAGGATTTTATCAAACAATCAAGTTATAAATTCTTCTTCCCATATCATTCCTATTTTGTATAATGGTTATTTAGGTAAAGATTTGGCATATCCTAATGAAGGATATGAGCTGTCATTTAAGGAAACTATCACTGGCGATATGGTAATCGATACTAAAGATGAAAATTCTTACTTGGAAAGAACAGATTTAAAAAGAACCGACGTTTGGAATGTTAAGTTGCCTAAAAATTCCAATTTTGTAAAGGCATATATTTACATACCTTACAATTATTATATTCCAAATTACTCTAAAAAGATTCCTGAAGACATCAACATGTTCAATGTCAAATTCAATGGTGTTAAAGTAACTCCTATTGGCTTTTACAGGGACCAAAGCAATATAGGAAACTATGCAGAATATGGTTATGGGCTTTTAGTCTATGATGTCACTGATTCTATAAAAACAGGTGATAATACTTTTATTTTGAACAAAAAAGATGAATACCCGGGGGTCTATCCAAGCACTTTGATTTATATGTACAATACCACCGGCAGCACCAAACTCAAAGAGATATATATTTCAAATGGTGTTGATTTGCTTGAAAATAACTATAATTTAGCAAATAGGGAAGTTAAATCAGATACAACCGTTAATTTAAATTCAGAATTGGTTGAAAATGCAAAATTGTATGTTTTTGCTGCTGGGGCTCAAAAAGGTGAAGGAGACATTGCTTTTAATAAAGTTGCAAAATCTGATGTTTGGAAGGGAACATTGCACACAACAGATTTATACACATTGGACGTTACAAAATCCATCAATAACGTAAATAACATCTCTTTCATTTCAACCGGATCTACAATTCAAGCATTACAACAAATAATTGTCCTCAGCAAAAATTTACAAACATCTGTTTCAAAAATCAGCACAGAACAAGACAATGTAGTCTTTGCAGGCATTAAAAATAACGTAAATATAAATATTAAAAACACTAGAAGTGGTAAGGTCACTGTAAAGCTGTTTGCTGATGGAAAACTTGTCAATACTACTCAAATTGATTTAAAAGGAAAGAGTGAGTCTTTAAGGTTAGTGGATCCTACTATCCGTCAGGCTACCAAAAATTCAGTCTATGGAGCGAAAAATGATAAGGTTAATTACACAGTTAAAGTGTTATTAAACAATAAAATTATCAATAGCTCTTCAAAATCCATCCCTGTCTTATACAATGGATATTTGGGTAAAGATTTGGAATATTCAACTGAAGGACAGGATTTATTCTTTAAGGGAACAATCACTGGAGATATTGTAGTTAGTCCTAAAAATGATTATTTGCCAATGTCAACTCTTAAAAGAACAGAAAGCTGGAATGTTAATTTAGCTAAAACTTCTAAATTTGTAAAGGCTTATATTTATGTCCCATATTATTTCTTTGACAATTCTTTAGGCATTGCGGAAGGTAAAAACATGTTTGCAACCGAATTCAATGGTGTTAAAGTAACCCCTATCGGATTTTATAGGGATCAATCAAATTACGGAACTTATGCGAAATATGGTTATGGGCTTTTGGTTTATGATGTCACCAAGTTAATGAAAAACGGAGATAACACCTTCACTTTAAATAAGAATAAGGCAACAACTACCGTATGCCCAATCACTTTGATTTATTTGTATAACAGCACTACCAGTCATGTTAGTAGAGATGTTTATATCTCCAATGGTGCGGATTTGCTTTCTTCGGATGCAGTCAATGGCATGGCTCAAGTTAAGTCCAATTCAGTTATAACCGCCGATTTAAAAAATCTGAAAGATGCAAAGCTGTATGTCTTCGCTGCAGGAGCCCAAAAAAATGAAGGCAATCTAGTATTCAATGGAATTGAATATGCTAATGTATGGAATGGAAAAGTATTTTCTAGTGATGTTTATTCTTTGAATGTTAAAGATAAATTAAGAGAGGTTAATTCAATTTCATTTGTTTCAACCGGAAGCGAAATGTTGGCATTGCAGCAAATATTGGTGGTTGTTAAAAAGACAACTTCTAAAATTACTGCCGCTGAAAAGAATTTTGAACCGGCAGTAAAAACTAAGAAATACTCAATCACTTTAAAGAATTTCCAAAATAAAGCGATTTCAAAAGTTCCAGTCAGTATTACAATCAATAAAAAAACCTATAAGGCAACAACTAATTCAAACGGTGTTGCAACATTTAAAATAACCAAACTGACTAAGATTGGGTCATACAATGCAGTTATCACTTACAATGGAAATGCAAACTACAATAAAATAACTAAAAAAGTGACAATAACTGTTAAACCGACACCGAAACTAACTGCTAAAGCAGCAACTTTTAAAGTCAAAACAAAAACCAAAAAATATACAATTACTTTAAAGACCAACAAAAACAAAGTGATGAAAAAAGCCAAAGTCACCTTACAGGTTAATGGAAAAAAATATAGTGCTACAACCAATAGCAAAGGCCAGGCAACATTCAAGATAACCAAATTGACCAAAAAGGGAACATTCAAGGCGACAGTTTCCTATGCTGGAACAAAAAAGATCAATAAAGTGTCTAAAAAAGTAAACATTAAAGTCAAGTAGGTGCACATGCATCCTACTAATTTTTTATTTTTAACTCTATTTGCATTTATTTTTCCTATTAAACTATTTTTACTAAAACATCTAAACTTATATTAAGGTTTTGATATCGTGAAAGTTTTTGGAATTTGCGGAAGTCCTAGAGACAGTACAACAGCATATGTTTTAAGAAATGCTTTATATAAATTGGAAAATAGAAATTTTGACACGGAAATCTTCACTTGCATGGGCAAGGACATCAAACCCTGCATGCATTGTGACTATTGTCTGGAACATAAGAAATGCATTATTGAGGATGATATGAAAGGAGTATATGAAGGGCTTTTGAATGCTGATGGAATCATTTTGGCAACTCCAATCCAGAGCGGCGGCATCAGCAGCAATTTATCGGCAATCATGGATAGGACCAGAGCTTTAGAAGCAGTTGACTATAATATTTTAAGGGGCAAAATAGGAATGAGCATTGCCGTCGGAGGAGACAGGACTGGCGGTCAGGACTTCGCGCATCTGAAAAATATTACATATTTTATGATACACGGAATCATTCCAGTAAGTGGAGGGCCTTTTGGGTCTAATTTAGGTGCTTCATTTTGGTCAAATGATTCATTGGAAGACATTAAAAATGATGATTATGGAATGGAGTCTTTAGATAGGACTTTAGTTGAATTTGAAAATTTCTTGAATAAGTATATATTTAAATAGTACAATATGTTTATATTAGTTATAGTTAATTTTTAAGGTTATATTATGGCGAATAAGTTAGTGCGTGGTAGTTTAATAATCTTGATAGGTAATGTAATTTTCCGTATTGGCGGTTACATCTACCGTTTTTTAATGGCTATTCTTTTAGGCCCTACTGCGTATGGTATTTTAGGAATTACCTTACCATTCCAGGGAATTTTCCAGACTTTATCGGCTGGGGGCCTTCCTCCTGCAATTGCCAAGTATGTTGCAGAATATGAGGCCGTTGATGAAAAGGATATGGCTAGGCAGACCATTTATACGGCCTTGAAAATTATGGTATTTTTAGGTTTGTTCTTTGGAGCTTTAATGATTTTTGCCGTTGCTCCATATCTTGCTTATGATTACCTTGGAAAGCCTGCTGCTTTAATCCCTTTGCAGATTGTAGGCCTTATTACTCCATTCAGTGTTATTGTCGGTGCATTTAGGGGGGCATTCCAGGGAGTCTATAAAATGGAATATATCGTCTATACCCGTGCAGTAGAGCAGCTAGGCATGATCTTGTTTGCAACTGCATTCGTTTTGATTGGATTGTCTACAGTCGGAGCCTTATGGGGTACTGTTTTGGGATATTCCCTTTCAGTTGTTGCGGCAGTATATATTTTTAAATATCATATGGGCGATTTGATTCCAAAGGCAAGCGATAATTTTGTTTTCACACGCAAGGATGAATTGAAACTGGCAGGAACATTGGTTAAGTTTTCCATTCCGGTGATTATCACAGCAATTGCTGAAATGCTTATCTATAACATCTGCACTATTGTTATGGGCAGATTCTTGACTTTTGACGATATCGGATTTTTTGCAGCGGCCGATCCTATTGCAAGGCTTCCGCTGATTATTTCCATTTCCATAGCCACTACAATTCTTCCCGCTTCATCCGAAGCATTCAAGCTTAAAGATGTGAACATGCTTCAAAAATATGTTTCTGAAGCCTATAAGTATTCATTGTTGTTTGTTGTTCCTATGTGCGTGGGTCTTGCATTGTTCGCAACACCTACTTTAAGAGTGCTTTACTTCAAAAATCCTGCTTATGTTGCAGGAGCAATGGCATTGTCAATTTTATCTTTAGGAATGACATTTTATTCAATATTCGCAATTTCAACCAGTATTATTCAGGGAATTGGCAATCCTAGAATTCCAATGTACATTTTGGTTGGCGGTGCAGTCGTTACAGGTATCCTAAACTGGGTCATGGTTCCAAAGTTAGGAATCGCCGGCGGTGCATTGGCTACCAGTGTTGCTTGCTTTTTGATGATGGTGCCTTGCGTTTATATGGTATTCAGATTAACTAAAACCAAATCCCCTACAAAATCAGTCGTTAAGATATTGGCCGCTTCTGCAATTATGGGGGTGGCAGCATATTTCATACCGAAATCAACCGTTTGGCTGTTCCCGGGAATATTTATTTGCATAATTGTTTATTTCTTTGCTTTGATTTTAGTCAAATTCTTCCAAAGGGATGATATCGAAAGTTTAAGGAATCTGTCAGCAAGATTCGGTCCATTATATAAAATTGTAGATAAGGTGTTGAATCTTGTTGAAAGGTTAGAATTCGGCGAATAATCGTATCGATATGAAAATATTATTAAAGTTATTTTCGTGTCAGATTATTTCAAAATAAATAGAAAAGTTATTTAATAATAAAAGAGATAGATATATTATTATATTTCGGGGGATTTATAATGGCTGATGTAAAAGCAGGTGTTGAATATAAAATCAATGTAGATGGCAATTCTTTTTTATTGGACGGTAAGAAATATCAACTACTTCAATCCATTTTAGATTTTGGTTCTTTAACTGCAGCCGCCAAAGAGATTAAAGTTTCTTACAGGACTGCACTGAATTACATTGAAAAGATGGAATCATCACTTAATGTTAAAATCGTTAGCACCACAAAAGGTGGAAAAGGCGGAGGTGGAGGAACCGCTCTTACTGAAGAAGGGTACTCTATCCTAAAAGAATGTAAAAAAATCAATGCCATCATGGAGCTTCACAAAGATGTAAATGAAATCGAAGCGGAAATTGTTGACATTAATGAAGTTAAAGGCGTAATGACAATCAAAATGGATCAGTTTGAGATTAACGCTCCATTGAATAGAAAGTATAAAATTGGGGATAAAATTCTCGCTTTGATAAGTTATGACAATATATTTTTGATGCTGGAGCCTCAAACTTCAAGCATTCGTAACATATTAAAAGGCCAGATTGTTGAAATGAAACTTGAAAATGAGATAATTCGTGTTAAGATTAATGTTGGAGGCGTTGTTTTATCCTGTGACATTACAGTTTCTGCCGAAAAGGAGTTGAATCTCAATATTGGTAAGGAAGTCTATGTCGGATTTAAAGCGATGTCAGTTGCAACTTTAAAGTTATGATGTTTGGTGATTAGTTCATGTTGCAGATTTTGGTTGATGAAGATGAATGCATCGGTTGTGGAAACTGCTATGAGATTTGTCCCAAAGCAGCTAAAATTTGGAAAGTTGATAGAGTTGCACATATATTGGATTTGAGATATTGTCATGTTTGCACATTATGTGCAATGGAATGCCCTACACAATGTATTAAAATCATACGTCCGGGCGAAGAAGATTAAATGCTTGAAGGTTAAATTAATTATTTGATAGGTTAAATTATGACTAGAAATGCAAACGTTTCAAGAAAAACATCTGAAACAGATATCAGTATTAGAATGGATCTTGATGGAACCGGTAAATATAATATTTCCACTGGTGTGAACTTTTTTAACCATATGCTGGAATCATTTTCAAAACACAGCATGGTTGATTTGGATGTTCAGGCTATAGGGGATATTGAAATTGATGATCACCATACTATTGAGGATATTGGAATCCTTTTAGGTGAAGCATTTAATCAGGCTATTGGTGATAAAAAAGGAATTAAAAGAATGGCTCACGCAATAGTTCCTATGGACGAATCAGTTGCAACAGTTGCAATTGACATCAGCGGCCGCAGCTATTGCAATATGAAGCTTGACTTTAAAAATGAGAAAATCGGCGACATGACAGCCGATGTTGTTATTCACTTCTTCGAATCATTTGCTTCAAGTGCCAAATTGAACATTTACGGTACTGTTGAAGGGGCGAATGACCACCATAAGGCCGAAGCTATTTTCAAGGCATTTGCCAAATCCTTAAAGGAAGCCATTAAAATTGAGCATGACCAGATTCCTTCTACAAAAGGAGTATTATAGCTATTATATTATAGCTATCTTTTTTTAATTTTTTAATAAAAACAATAGATTTTTTTTTTAAATGATAGCATAGCTATTATGAGCTAATTTTGGAAAAAACAGTAAAAAAATAAAAAAATGAAGTAGCAAAGTATGCTACTTATTGTGGTTTTGAGATTAATTCTGTTTTACAACCAGGGTTTCCTTCTTTCATGTGAGGGGTTCTTAAAACAGTGTCGTTTGCTTTTTCGATTTCTCTTGCTTCTTGTGCTAATTTAGCAGCACATGCAGCGATTTCGTGAGCAGCAGCTACTAATGGGATGAAGTTTTCGAAACCTTTGGTCATGAAACAACCTTTCATGTCTAAGTTAGCAACGGATCCTGCCATTTCGTATGCAGCGATAGCTTTTGCTTTTGCGTATGGGTTTGCGAATCCACCAGCTTCTGCAGCTTTTTCAGCGGTAACAATGAGTTTTGGTAATTCGATTGAGCCAGATTCTGCTTGTTCGATTACGGTGTCGATAGTTTGTTGGACTAATCTTAATGCTCCGGTTTCTGCGAGTACTTTTAAGATGTCTGAGTTGAAAATAGCCATTTCGGTTGGGTCTAACCATTCTCTTTTTGCACCAATCATTGGGTCAGACATTACGATAATGTATCCTAAACCTTGTTCGTCCATTTCATCTTTTTTACCTTTACCAGGTGCGTCACC
>NZ_JBGUIH010000052.1:0-22791 GCF_045112895.1 Methanobrevibacter sp.
ACAACAAACTTTAATACAAGTGAGATGTAATTTAGGTACGCCTAAATTTTTCACTTAACAAAACATATTATTAGTCAATAATAATACAATCTCCAAAATACATACTTGTATTAAATTAGCTTTCCACAATTTTCTAATTTAATACGCAGGAAAATCTATCTGCCAAATAATTTTCCGAAAAAACACGAATTGGTGTTTACTCTCCTCAAAATAAACACCAATTAAATCTCTTTTTTTAAAATTAATATCCTTCACCGTCATAAGTGTAAGGATCATCATATATTTCCTCATCCCAGTAGTTATATTCAATATAATCATCAATTTCCTGGTTTAAACCCCATTGATGATCATCATAATAAAGATACGGGTCGAATGGATTCAGAACAACACTTTTTGTTTTTTTAGCTTTCTTATAATGGGAATCCCCTTTAAAGACTACTTTGACTTTATATTCCCCAATGTCATATTTTTCTCGAATCTCGCCAGTATACGATTTGCATTTCCAGACATAATTGCCGTTTTTATCTGTGATTGTGTAGTTTATCTTGCCTGCTGATTTAACCGGCTTTCCTTTGCTGTCGACTAATTTGATTACTATTATCCCCTTATTATTCAACGGGTATTCATCGGTGGAAATTTTTATTTTGACTTTCTGTTTGGCGCATACCGGGCTTAATAAGACCAGACAAATCGCAATTATTGCTAAAATGATGATGATTTTTCTTTTCATGTTACTAAATTGTTACAAATAGTATATAAAGATTAATATACAGAAATAATGCTAAGTGACTTTTATGATTGAATATGATGATATAATTAAGGATTCCCCATTTTTAATAAATCATTTGATTACATTAAGCAAAACTCATGATTTCTACATCAGCAAGCATATTAAAGCTGGAACCGACATACTTCCAAGCCAATACTATATGCTGCTCTTTTTATATTATGAAATGGGAACAAATCAGTCAGATATTGCAAAAGCCTGCCTTATGGATAGAAGCGGCGTTTCAAGAGCTTTCAAGGACTTTGAAGAAAAAGGTTTGATTGAAAGAGAAATTGATGAGAACAATAAGCGTGCATATAAGATTAAATTAACTCCAAAAGGAGTTGAAACATCTAAATTTCTAATCCAAAAGGAGAAGGAATGGGACGATATGATTTGTGAAGAATTAGATATCTCCCGTGAAGACTTACTTGAATTGTTATCCCAGATTTCAATGAAATCGCTAGAGTTCAATAGAAGAAGATTCTAGTCACCATTTGAAATCAAATTTTTAAAATAACCTCAATTCCATTATACTGCTTAAATATTCCAAAATAGATTAAACAAAGTTTAAATATTTATTTGAATAATTAATAGCTATGATAGAGTTGGTTATAGCTTGTTTTATAGGCATATTAATTGGAACGACAACAGGAATCATACCTGGAATACATGTCAATACTGCAGGAGCAATACTGTTTGCATCATCGAATTTTCTATTATCACAAGTGTCACCTGAATTTCTTTGCGTATTGATGGTTTCAATGTCAATAGCACATGCATTAACCGAATTTGTGCCATCGATGCTTTTAGGAGTCCCACAAGAAGGCACGGCAACATCAATACTTCCAGGACATCGAATGGTATTGCAAGGAAGATCAAAGGAAGTCATAAGAATTGTCTGTGTTGGAGGGTTTGGAGCAATCATCGTGACCATATTAATGCTTCCAATCTTTTCAATACTACTGCCCATTTTACATGACATTTCAAAACCGTATACATGGATGATTCTGCTTGTTGCATCAGTTTATCTAACCTACAGCTTAACTGCAAACTTCCGAGATTTCTTATGGTCCCTATTGCTGTTTGTGCTTTCCGGAACATTAGGTTGGATCATATTTCAAAGCCCTATATCCTCTGGCGTAACATTAATGTGCGTATTTTCCGGACTGTTCGGAATAAGCACAATACTATTCAGCCTAAACGATTCATCAACAATACCCCATCAAAACCCATTTTATGAATTGAACATTGATTATGATAAATTCAAAAGCATCTTTGCAGGAGGAATAACGGGAGCCATTTTAGGATTTCTTCCAGGATTTGGACCTGCACAGGGAACCGTAATAGCCCAGGCCGTAAGCGGTGCAAATGACAATGATGATGACGATACGGTTAATTTTTTGCTTGCAACATCAGGACTTAATATTTCAGACTGTTTATTTTCCCTAATTGCAATCTACATCATCGGAAACCCCCGAAGCGGAATAGCTGTCTATATGTCCTATCTGATTTCCGAGATGAGCATGAATCATTTGGTGATATTTATTTTCGCATCTCTTCTAGCAGTTTCCGTTTCATTAGCACTATCCTTAAAGATAGGTGATTCCTTTTCCAGATTGATGAATGGTGTTGATTATAAGAAATTGTCCATTGGAGTGATTCTACTCCAAATTATGATTTTATATGTCTTTATCTTTTACTACAAAGCTCCTCTAGGATATATGACGTTGGCCTTGATTACATCAACTGCAATGGGAATGTTGCCCCACTATATTGGCATCGGAAAATCCCATTTGATGGGAGTTTTGATTATTCCAGCCATCGTTATTTATTTTCAGATGTTTATTTAGAGTGTAGGAATTAAAAATTAGATAATAATCACATTATCCGCTATTCTTTCAGCTTTTTCTGTAATTTCAGAGATATCTGCTCCAGGATATGCATCTATCACACACAAGTCAGCATGTTCAACTTCCAAATCCTCAAACGCTTCGTTATAGATTTCAAATCCTTTATTAACATCATTTATTTCCAGATTTTTCCTTAAGGTTTCAATCATTTCAGGGTTTATGTCATTGAAGATTACCTTCTCAAATCCATATTTTAATAAATAGATTCCCAATGCTCCAAGGCCGCACATTGCATCGACAGCCACTCCTTTTTTGATTCCATTGTTGTCCAGATAGTTGTGCAGCCTTAACAATTTTTGTTCTGTGGTCATTGCCACTTCAATATGGTGTTGGGACTGGTTTTTTACTATAACAACCTTCTCTTTAAGCAGTGTCCTCATGACATTTATTTGCTCATCATCACCCTCCAAGATTTCAAAGTGATTGATTTCGGAATCCTTATCGAACTGTCCTGTAGGTATTTGGGGACTTCCTTTTAGGACACATTTAACTTCCGGAACTTCACCGATTAATCTTGAAGCCACATCTTTTGTAAAATCCTTATGAAGCAATATTAATGATTTTTCTCCAATGAATTGTGGGTTTAAACTACTGTAATAAAATTCGGATAATGGAACCGGAGAGTTTCGCCTTAAAGTTGCTTTTTCGGGAACTATCCCAGATTCAATCATGATTTTTAGAATATGGCTCATTACAATGTCAAGAGGTCTTTTTCCACATTCGCATTTCATATATCCCCCATCAAGTTCGCTGAAATCAATCAATTCTTTTAATGGTGAGAATTTCTTCACTTGAACATCCCGACATTTTTCGCATTCCTTAAGTGAGCTAATTTTTTCATCCAGATTCATCATAGACAACACCACAATTATTTAATGATATATTTTTGATTCATATTTAAAATTATGCCGTCAAAAGTAATAAAAACTATATAAATTAGTATTACTAATCTCTAAATGTAATTAAAAACCTCCTTTGGTGAAAATATGAACAATAATGAGATTATACCGCAATATGACATTTTTAAACAAAATTATTCTCCTAAGGAAAAAATTCTTTTAGGTGAAATTCGTGAAAACTTAGTTGATTTAGCTATATCATCCGGTGAAAATTACCAGCCAAATCAAGAGAAGTTACTAAATGACATAAAGAACTTCTTATTTGTAAGGTTATCTGAAAACCCTCAAAATAACGACATCACAAATGAATATTTGGATAGGTTATCATATAAGCTGCTCAGAGATTTAGTTGGGTATGGTGAAATTGACCCATTGATTCAGGATGACGATCTTGAAGAGATCATGATAATAGGAATAAACAAACCTGTCTTTGTCTACCACAGGAAATATGGAATGATGAAAACGAACATCAAATTCAGCGATGATCAAGAGTTAAGAGACCTTATAGATTCAATTGCAAGACAAATCAACAGAAGAATTGACCAGGAATCACCAATCTTAGATGGAAGATTGCTTGACGGATCAAGAATAAACGCCACAATCCCCCCAGTTTCAGCAGACGGACCTTCGCTTACAATTCGTAAATTCAAAAAAGACCCGCTGACAATAATTGACCTGATAAACTCAAAAACCATTTCCATCGAATTGGCTGCATTTTTCTGGTTATGCTTTGACGGGCTAGGAGTAAAATCAGCGAATGCAATTATTTCAGGGGGAACAAGTTCAGGCAAAACAACCACATTAAATGCTCTTTCAGCCTTCATCAACCCCAAAGAAAGAATAATCACCATTGAAGATACCTTAGAACTTCAAATTCCACATGAACATGTAATCCGGATGGAAACCCGTCCTGCAAATGTTGAGAACAAAGGGGAATTGACCATGAACGATTTAGTGAAAAACTCCTTAAGACAGCGCCCCGACAGAATTATAGTCGGGGAGGTCAGGGCAGAAGAGGCGATAACATTGTTTACTGCACTGAATACCGGCCATTCCGGATTTGGAACTTTGCATTCTAATGATGCTAGGGAAACCATCACAAGGCTAACTAACGAACCTATGTCCGTTCCGGAAATAATGATTCAGGCTATTGACTTCATCATAATGCAGAATAGAATCTATACCCCATCGGGAGTTTCATATAGGAGAATCAGTGAAGTGGCGGAAGTGGTTGGAATTGAAGAAGGAGTAATCCAATTAAACAAGATATTCCAATGGAATCCGGAAATGGACATTATTGAAAATGTTAGCGTAAGCAGCAAAACATTATCCCAAATTGCAAATCTGAGCGGAAAGTCAATAAATGAACTGCATCATGAAATCGGAAACCGAGAACTTGTTTTAGAACATATGGTAAGTCATGATATTCGCTCTGTTGAAGATGTTAATGCAGTTTTAGAGCTATACTATAAAAATCCAAAAAAGGTTTTAGACAGAATCATGTTGAATAGGTGATTGTTATTTTAAGCAATTTTTTTATATTCATTGGGAATCTGGCAATATCCCTGATTGATTTTTTAAAAGATATCAAATTTAATATGGAATCCGAAAAGGATGATGAAAATAATCTGGAGATATTTAAAAAATTGAATTTTGATATAGATACTGCAAATTCAAAAAAGGAAGAGGGCCGATTATATGGCATACGCAATATTTTGCTGAAATATATGCTAACCAAACAATTAATCCTAACAATCATAATCCTGTCTTTATTATTGCTCATATTGACTGGTTTAGAGATTTGCGGAATATTTTTAACAATGATAAGTATGATTTATATTTTCATTTTCTATTATCCATCAATTAAAGAAGAAAGAAACTATTCGGACTTGAATCAAGAGCTACCCTATGCATTAAGACACATGGGAATTGAATTAAAATCCGGAAAAGGACTTCATGATGCATTGATTGCGATAAGTAATGCAAATTACGGTTCGCTATCAAAAGAGTTCAAAAGGGTTCTTGAAGAAGTGAAATTCGGCAAATCAACAGAGGACTCATTGCTTGAAATGTCACACAGGGTCAAATCAGATGGACTGTCCAGAGCAACACAGCAGATAATAGGGACTTTAAGAATAGGGGGCAACTTATCCGATAGTTTGAATATAATTGCAAAAGACATCTCTTTTGACATGCAAATAAAACTAAAAGAATATTCTCAAAGATTGAATTCTTTTATTTTAATTTACACATTTGTAGCCATCTTAACCCCAGTTATAGGTTTGATAATGTTGATGGCTGGATCTACCGTTATGGGAGACATAATCCCTTCAAGCTTATTATTAATAATTTATTCCATGTTTTTTCCAATGATAGTGATGTTTATGGGAATATTTATAAAAAAATTAGAACCTAAAATATGATTAAAAAAAAGAAAAAAGGAATTAATGGAAAAATGTTTCAATTCCTTTTGAAGCTAATAAACCAACGAATGCACCTTGTTGGTCCATAATAATATTACCTTTTGAGTATTGATCAATCGCCGCATTAATCATTGCTGATTTTTTAACAGGATCTTTTGAAGAGTTTGCAGCTGCTTTAACAATTTCCATTACTGCATCCCCCCTATCAACACCATTACCCCAGTCCTCTTCACGGATGAAATCAAGACCGCTTGCATTTAATGTTTTGCCATTAACTTCCAATGGTGCTGCAGCATCAAGTACAGCATCTAAAGCCTGAGTATTAATCGCTACAACGGAATCAATTGGAATATTTGATCGATATTCAACAATTTCTTTTGCAAGTTGCATTCCTTTATAATTATCTGCATCCCAAAATGCATCGTGCATCAATAGTGCAGATCCAGCACCCTGCTCTTGAGCTTCAAGAGGTTCTGTGGCATTAGGGTGTGTCATGCCCCCCGGATAAAATGGAGTGTAGTCCTTGAGAGTACCATTTTCTATATGTACAATAAACGCCATATCACAAGCGCCCATACCAGGCCTGTCTTCACTTTCATCGATAGCACAAACTAAAATATTTTTACTACCTTCATCAAGATTAGTGTCGCCACCCATAAATAAAGCGCTAGCAATAATCGCACATAATCCAATTAAAACAACGATTATAATTGCAATAATCAGTTTTTTTGTCCTATCCATAGTATTACCCACTAAAATTAGTTTAATATATAGAATTACTATCTATTTTATTATACTTAAATATTATCAAAAAAAAGAAAATTAGAATTGAAATTAAAGTCTAATGACAATTGCATCCAAAAAAGAAGCACCATATTTTTTGAAAAATGCTCTTTTCCTTTTTTGGATCTTTTGTATCGGTTGTACAACATTTTGGTTTATTTTCATTTTCTGCCATGATTCTCGCCCATTAACCATAAATATTGTGAAATTAAATATGGCAACCATATTTAATTTCGTGAGAGTAGTTATATGCATCTTATTAAATTAGAACCAATTTAATAAAATTCGGAGTTCAGCAATTAAAATTAGATTTTTAGGTAGACCTAATTTTCATCACTATTTCTAATGTTGTCGCAAGAGACTTATAAATGTTTTGATTTATTTAGGTTTGCCTAAAAAATTTTAAAAATAAGAAAAAAAATAAAAATAGATTTGAAAGATTATTTACATTAATCTTCCAACGCCAGTAACTTCAAAGCTAGCTACGCCATCAATAGCCTGAACCATTTCTTCAACAGCTTCAGATCCGCCTTCACCATCTTCAGTGATGAATTGTAAAATTACAGCTACTAAACCAAATGCAATTGGTTCTTCTGAAATTTCGTGGATTCTAGCGCCTTCAGGCATGGAACTTTCAATAGTAGATTTGATTGTTTCTAAATCTATGTCGGGACTGTCCGGCATGATTTTCATAGTAGTTAATACTTCACCCATTCTAATTCCTCCATTTAAATCTATGGTCCTTCGAAACCACATTCACATTTGTAACCGTGACCAAAGGTACGGCATTTCTCACATCTTGCGATTTTTGCTCCACACATCGGACATTCAAATTCTACGAACGGTCCGGTTAATGGAATTTCTTGTTTACATGAAATGCATTCTACAGTTTTCATTTTTATTCACCTATTATTTGTGTGTAATCGAAGTTATAATCATTTATATTATCATCTATTAAAGATAAAACCCTTTCAGGGTACTTCCCATTCACAACATAACAATTAGACCCGAACTTTAATAAAAGAGAAGGCAACATTACATCAACCGATGTCTCTGGAAAAGTTAGTAATGTTGATGCATCGATTTTACTTATGAATGTTGAACCCGGCTCCTTAGGTTCTTGGGTATATATACCATTTACATTTGTTACTATTAAAAGCTTTGCATTTAGGGCATGTGCAACATAAGCCGCAATTGAATCTGAAGTCACATCCCAACTACATTCAAAAGGATCTTCATCCCTTAAAAACTTGGAAGATATAAAAATAGGAGTGAAACCATCATCGGAGATTTGATTAATCTCATCAATGGAATATGCCAGTTTTGCAGATTCGACTTTATCATTGGTAAGCTTAGCCATAATGTCCATACAATCGATGGCTGCCCAATGGTTTACTTCTTCTGAAAAATGTTGTTCATCATTGTATTTGCGAATAAGATTTGCAAATTCCCCTCCACCTAAAACAATGCATGAATTGGTGCCTTTAAGTTTCTCTGCTAAATCTATTGCATAATTTGGGAATAAGCTTCCCCCAATTTTTATAACCTGTTTTATGATAATAATCACAACCTCATCTGATTAAAAGCAGATATCATCAAATTGATATTAATCTATAAAAGTTTTAAATCCCCAGTCACTTCATCGATTATTTCATCCTCATCCGGGCCGAGGGCCAAAACTGTGATGCTTGATGTAGGTATCTGAGTACGCCCAGCATCAACTACAAGATAATTGGAAATTCCCTTTTCGTCAGCCAATTTCTTAAGTTCGATCAACTCCTCTTTGGTTTGAACTTTTAGAATTACCTTAGCATAAGCTTCATTTTCCCATTTTCTAATCTTTTCGGGAGCGGTTTTTTTATAAGCGCCAATGGATCCATGGCAGCATTGTGCCGCAATCTTGCCTTTGCGCATTTTCAAATCTGTTCTTACAATCATTACCTGTTTCATCTTAACCAATAATAGATATTTAACTATTGAATTAAAAAGTTTTTTGAAAATTAACATAATTTAATTAAATAGAAATTACAAAAACTTAAATGATTATATTTTAAGGAGATTATAATGAGTCGTATTTCAATTTTAGACAAAGACAGATGTCAACCCAAAAAATGTGATTATCTTTGCATTAATTATTGCCCTGGCGTTAGAATGGAAGAAGATACCATTGTAATTGATGAAGATACAAAAAAACCGTTGATATCAGAGGAATTATGTGAAGGGTGCGGAATTTGCACAAATCGCTGCCCATTTGATGCTGTTACTATTATTAACCTGCCTGAAGCCATAGGAGAGCCTATCCATAGATTTGGTCAAAACCAGTTTGAACTATTTGGACTTCCAAGCCTAGAGGAAGGAACCGTTTTGGGTCTCTTAGGTCAGAACGGTATTGGTAAATCCACTATAATGAACATTTTAGCTGGAAATCTAATCCCTAATTTTGGAGACTTTGAAAATCCTCCCCAAAACTGGGACAGGGTTATTGAATTCTATAAGGGTTCAGCACTTCAGAAATATTTCAGGGACCTGTCCGAAGGCAATGTGAAAACCATAATGAAGCCGCAGATGGTAGATAAACTTCCAAAAGTTGTTAAAGGCAAAGTTAAGGATTTGCTCAATAATGTAAATGAAAGGGACAAGCTCGACTATGTTACAAAAGAGCTGCAGCTTGAAAATGTCCTGGACAGGAAAATGGAAAACTTGAGCGGCGGTGAGCTTCAAAGGGTTGCAATAGCTGCAACAGTACTGAGAGAAGGTGATTTCTATTACTTTGACGAACCTACTTCCTGGCTTGACGTGTCCCAGAGATTGAATGCTGTTAAAGTAATCCGATCTTTGGCCGAAGAGGGAAAAAGCGTTCTTGTAATCGAGCACGACCTTGCAACACTTGATGCATTATCCGACAATATTCATATATTATACGGCACTCCCGGAGGATATGGTGTCGTATCAGGAAGAAAAGGCGTTCGCTTAGGCATCAATGCATACATCAAGGGATTCCTGGCAGAGGAAAATGTAAGAATCAGGAAAAATGCAATCGAATTTACCATAAGGCCACCGACTCCGGAAGACGAAGGAGATGCCATTGCAAGCTACACCGACATCAGCAAAGATTATGAGGGATTCAAATTATCTGCCGACGCCGGAGACATATTCTACAATGAAATCGTGACCGCATTCGGTTCAAACGGTATCGGTAAGACAACCTTTGCGAAAATGCTGGCCGGCGTGGAAGAGCCGACAGCCGGAGAAGTTGATGAAGAAGCTACAATTGCCTACAAGCCGCAATACATTGTAACTGACTTTGAAGGATCTGTGAGTGACTTCTTATACATGAATGCACCAAGTTTCGGAAGCAAGATTTTTGAAAGCGAAATCATGATTCCATTCGGATTGAATGAAATGCTCGACAAACCGGTCAAAGGATTGAGTGGTGGGGAACTTCAAAGATTGGCGATTGCCGCAACACTTGCAAAAGATGCGGAAATCTATCTTTTTGACGAACCGACCGCATTTTTGGATGTTGAGCAAAGGCTGATTGCCGCAAGAGTCATTCGTAAGATGATTGAAAGCAAAAACGTGGCCTCACTCATTGTTGATCACGACATCGTATTTATCGACTACATATCAGATAGGGCAATGGTGTTCAACGGAACTCCCGGATTGAACGGTCACGCTTCAAAGCCGACCGACCTTAGAAATGCAATGAACGAATTTTTAGGAAATCTGAACATTACATTCAGAAGGGATAAGGAGACAAAAAGGCCAAGAGTCAACAAGCTCGACAGCTATAAAGATCGTGAGCAGAAAGAAAAAGGAGAATATTATTATCTATCCGATTAGATATTCCCTTTTTAATACTTTTTTTTATTAAAATCATAAGTAATAATTTTATACTAATTTTTAAGAACATCAAGCGCTTTATTTCAAATTCTAAAACATTTATATATTTTAAAGTATAAAAGAATACTAAAAAATAATTTAAGTGATTGAAATGAGTTGCTATAAATATTGGGGAAAGATTGAAGAAATAGCTGATAAACTCTCAAGCTATGGCGATTTGGATAAATACGGAGATTCTGCCCTCGATGATGTTGACATTAATGAAATTATTGAAATTTTGGATGAAGTGGAAATCATAGCACATGACAGAGAAATCGATTTCGACTCAGCAAAACACATTCTCGATGACGAAAAGATGAATAAGGCATTGCAATTGATTCGTAAATTCTATGTATACATCGGTGCAAGACTTGAAACCGAAAATGCTTTAAAAATATTGGAATCAGACAATCCTAAAGAAACATTGGATTCATTCCAGTTCTATGAAAGATATATCGGATTGTTAAACAATGAAAGCCAACTGGCAAAGTTCAATGAAGATAAAACCTTCGTATTTTTAGGAAGCGGACCTCTTCCATTGACATTGATTATGTTCAACATGGTATACGGATGCAAATGCATCGGAATAGAAATACAGGAAGAAGTTGCAGAGCTGTCAAGAAAAGTATTGAAGAAATTAGGTCTTGATGAGGACATCAAAATTGTAGTCGGCGATGAAAACTCAATTGCAGATCTTGACTATGATATCCTGATGGTTGCTGCACTTGCAGAACCTAAAGAAAGGGTATTTGCAAACATTTGGGAATTCATAGATGAAAAGACCCCTTTAATCTACAGAACCTACACAGGTATGAGAGCAATACTATATGCGCCAGTTGTTGATAAGGATACAAGAGGATTCCACAAGGAAGTTATGGTATTGCCAACCGGAAAAACAAATAACACTTCAGTTTTGATTAGAAAAATAGTATAAAATAGTTATTAAAGTGAGGAGTTACTTTAATAACTATAGAGAGACTAAATTACCACCATTTAGAATGGTGTATTAATCTTAAAATTTGACTGGCTGACTAATGCAATTTTTCTCAAATACTATGAAGCATTTGAAAGACATCTGCAATATCTTTCGAACATTAGTGATAAGCTCACTAATCTTAGAAAGGCATTGAAGATAGAGTGTAAATAGCTACGAGTAGCTATTTACGTTAGTTATATGGCCAATTTTTATAATTGAGGTATGGACATATAAGATTATCAAAATGAGGTAATTTGATAATCTATACTATACTAATTAGTAATAACCATATAAATGTTATTAAAGTATTACTCTTCAAATATGGATTTAAATTGATAATAAAGAAATATATATTATTTAAACATACTAAAAAGTGATGTTTATCTTAATTATAAAAAAACAAGTGCTCTTCACTCCCATTCGAAAAAAGATAATAATTTAATAAATCCTTAAAATTAATTTAAATTATAAAATAACCTTTAATAATATATAAATTATTTAAAAATAGATTTTAAAAAAACTATTAGTTAAATAAATAGATATAAACAGTTAAAACAACATTAAACTCTTTCTAATGATAAAATAAAAATGTAATACTTTTTATAAAAATAATACTACACAATGTAATACATTCTTATAAAAAAGTATTAATATGGCTGCTCTTATCCAGATGGAATGATTATGCCTCTTTCACCAGACGGCATGAATTCCCTCAATGCTCCTTTAGCAATTTCCTTTCTAACATGTTTGAAATCAAACGTGTTATTATCATCTGCAAAAGCTATTTTAATTAAAGGATTAGTACAAAACGCATCTCCCCTTGCGGCATGAGGCGCTTGAGCAATTCCAGCATATTCCGGCTGGTGACCTACATTCATAGCATAGTTTGGATAATTTGGCCCCCTTAATTCATGAATAAGACCTTCATCACTTCTAACGGACAATGAATTTGCCGCACCTGCTTGATCCTGCAAATCATAACCATAAAAACCAAGTCTGGAATGAGCCTCCTTATGTAAAATCATACTTAAATACCAACCATTTACGCCAGCATTTGAGTTTCCAGTTGCAAATGCTGCAGAACAGCCTGCCGCTGCAGATATCACAGATGCCCTTTGGGACCCGCCAAAGTGTGTCTCCAAAAGGGTCGGAATTTCATATTGCTCCAATCCATAAAGAGTCACTTCTGTAGCAATATCGCGAACGGTATCCATGCTTAACTCGGCTTGACACAATCCATAGTTATCCTCCACATAGTCCATCCCATAGTAAATGAAGTCATCCAGAATATCATCAGTATAGGTTGCACTAGCATATTGAGTAAATCCTACGCCCCCGGACATATATGATCCCAGCCATACCTGGTCATACAATACTGCACCTGCAGCAATAACCTCCAAAGTAATCTCAGCAGGGTCATTAGAGATTCTTGAAGTTTGAACAATATCTGCAAGTGTACCGAATGCAACACCTCCGGGTTCGTTAGGACCTCTTGCACGCCTAGCTGGCAAAAATGCCGCCATACCAATAACATCCGCGTGTTTTGCAGCATATGAAAAGTCAGCAATAGCTGCTTCACCAGCACATAGCTTATATGCATTAATGAAACTCATACCAATCTGCATAGCAGACCATCTAGAAACAGTACCTCCATCACAAGCCCTTACAACAAGTGTAGGAACTTTACTAACCTGATAAGTTTTATTTCCGACATATTTTTTAAGCATTTCAGCTTGGTCTTCAGGGAACTCCTTGTTAATGTCAATTAACACCCTTTTATCCAATTCGTCTGCTAAATCATCATTTCCGGTGAAAATTTTAGCATAGCAGTCATCAACAAGGCTAGGATGCACTTCAACCATGTGTTCTTGAACAACAGCTCCGCCCGGAAGCGCATGGTTAATGTTTTCCATATACTCATTGATTGTTTCCGGAGTAACCTCTACACCCAATCTTTCTTGCAATACTGAATGGGCAGTATCCATTCCGACAATGATTGTTCTTTTGATGTCATCCACCAATTGCTGGATTGCTGAATTGTTGCAGAAGTGTAAGTCATCACCTTCAACGTAGTCATCGGTTCCTGAAATTTTATATGCCATCAATTGTCTTTGGCCTAATGGTACGCCGATATCAGGATTATAAAATGGCATGTTTCTTTCTTTTGCTAATTTTTCAGCAGCATCGTTAAACTCTCTTTTTCTTTCAGATTGTTTCCAACCCCCAAAGCAGTAAAAACTGGTGTGGTCACTTTCTTGATCTTCACCTTTGAATTTTTGATTTAAAGCGTTTAAAAATTTCTTATCCTCTAAAGCCATGTTATTCACCCAATTTCTTTTTCAAATCTTTAGAGAATACTTCCATTCCATATCCTCCTTTAGTACGTGCAGTATGGATATTCTCTACAACTTCAAGAGCTTCCTTATCTTGCCTCATACCGATATTGTCTTCCCTATAGATTGTAGTAATCTCTTTTAAATATTCCTCATCCAAAGGAACTCCTACATCGATGAACTCATCCAACTGACGGCCGACTTGGTCTTTAACATAATATACATGACCATCTTCTTCATTAAAGATGTACCTCTGAAGACCATCAAACATCAAACCGTTTTCATCAAGCCTCAAAGAATGTCCGTGTACGGTTGCACCCCTCATGCCACATCTAGCAGGGTCGAAAATATCAGTTTCGACTAATTCTTTAGAAATTTTTTCCAGGTCCTGTTCTCTGATTTCAATTACCTGTCTTCCAGACAATGTTCCTGTATCTACACCCCTATATCTCCACATATATGTCCTAGCCCTATCATAAGGCTGTGCCGGAGCATTATACATGGAATCTGCAAATTGGATGTATCTAACCCTAATACCCTCTGCAGCACCAGGAGTAGGTTCGACAATACTTTTAATTATATCTCCATCATCTTCCATTTCAGCCAATGGAGGATGAACTGTTTTATAACTTTCACCAGGGTTCCTATGGCCTAAAATCTTCACTAAACCTTCATCGGATATATCCCTAATTTTTTTAAATTCATGGTCCGGATTCATATGCTTTCTTCTATTTTCAGCGATTTTTGTTTCACCAGGACCATATTGAGCTTTATATTCCATAATTCACCAACATAATATTATTTAATTACTTTCACAGTTTCTGATGTTCTTGCACGAGAATCAACTAAACCAATGTATCTTTCATCAATAACGCTTTCAAAATTATTCCCATATTTCAAATAATCGGTAATTGTTGATTTTGTTCTTGTGAAAATGCCGACCATCAGCGAATAATCGCATGGGACATCCTCATCCAAAATTACAAGCAGATTATCCATAAATTCATCAAATTTAGACATGTCAACTGTAATGACAATATCACCGACCATGACCCTTAATTCAACCGTATTTCCATTAATGTCTATCTCTTTTCTATCAGTATGATTGACAATGTGACCTTTACCAGGCCCATAAAATACCTTAAGTGGGATTGACGGGCCATGAATCAATATCCTTTGATGACCATCAAGTTCGTAAATCCTATTCAAGATCTTTTCAGTAGTGTTGGGTTTTAAATATCTATTAGGAACAATCTTAATGTCAATGACATTAATTTTTTCTGATTCATCCATAAGAACACCTTTAAAGACTATCTTTAATTTCAGCCGCAACTTTAGCAACATTCGGAATTGGATTTCTAAGATTGTCAATTGTACCATAAACAATTCCAATTAATGAAGAGGTTCTGGCTACTGAAAACATCTGTGTACCAGCATCCAGACACATTGCAGCTGATGCGCAAGGAATAGCAGTTCCTTTAGCATGTCTTGTAACTACGTGGTTTCCATGGAAAGTACCCGGACCTCCACCACCATAAATCGAATGTGAAAAGAAACTAAATCCTACACCAACACCTTCAGTCCTACCATAATCTACGCCTGGAAGCCCAGTTTCATATTCCAACATATCATTATAATATAAAACTGTAGATGCAACCGCTTGAGCAGCTCTTGCAGCACCAATATTAACAATGACCGCCGCCAGCAATCCCGCTGCAGCATATGCATTCCATAATGCCCAGTCTACTGGTTCATACATGTTATATCCGGAAGGCATCTTTTTAGCAACGCGAATGACATTATCTTCAATTGCCCTACTTACTAATGATTGAATAACAGTACCGACAGTTCCTTTGCCATTTTCTTTAACAATGTCAAAAACAAGATTATCTGCATTCAAACCCTGATAAGCCAAAGTCAATAAATGCATTCTTTCAAAAGCACCAGTGGCATCGCCTGTTTCAAACATTGCAGTTTGCTCCATGATTGAAGATAAAGCTGCTGCATTTAATGTTTGTTTATTTGTAATAGCGACCACATGGTTAGCCATAACATTTCTTAAACCATAACCTAATCCTTCTAAAAGAACTGGAGGCCCTAAAAGTGCGCTAATGTTTGCACCTGAAAGGTCAACAGTTCTTGGATAAGCACCCATTACAGAAGTTTTAATTGTTGATGCATCGAACATGTTAATATCAAAACTATCAATAATTGCTTGAATAACTGCAGACCCAGTTTGCATTGTTGCTACAGAATAATCTGCAGCCACATTCATACGTTCAAATGGGAGTTGCACCAATAATTGCTGTCCATCATTAATTTGATCAACAGTAGTATCATCATCTTCATTAACCTGAAGAATTTTTCTGATTTTTTCTGAAATAATATCTGAATTTTCAACAATATCCAAATCCAATTCACGACCCGGAATATATGTGGATTTTCCACCCATGGCCGCATTTTTTAAACCTTTTTCAATCCCAGCCAAATTTACGGCAGTTGACCTTTTAATATCATAGATCATCTCTTGTATGGCAGAGTTTTTAAGTGGACTAACAGATTCCAATGGAACTGATTCTTCTAATATTTTTCCATCTGGACCATAGAGGTCTAACTCATCATCATAAATTTTCATAGAGTAATCTCCTTAAATAAATTATTAAAATAAATATCCTATTATAAAAAAAGTAATTTATAAAAAATCAGTTATTCTGGTTTTGAAATTAACTCTCTTTTACAACCGAGATTGCCTTCTTCCATGCGAGAAGTTCTTAAAATAGTGCCGTTCGTTTTTTTGATTCCAATTACACCAGAAGCGCCCTGTAATCCAGGGCTTGGACTAATGAATATTTTAGAATCCAGTTTAAATGCATCTATTTTAGGCATGGTGCCGTTTACTTGTTCAGAATTCATTTTTGCTCCAGATCCAAAAGTCATTACATCGGCATTTGGCCTGTCTGCTCTTTCGTCTAACAATATGTCAATTACTGGTGGAGTACCAGTATTAACACTTTTATTAATATCAATTTTTACTAACATAGTTTTCACATGTATTTTTAAAATTTTTTAAAAAAAAATAGCTATTAAAGACGTGAGGAGTCGATTGCTTTAATAGCTATTGTAGACAGTGAAAGAAACCCATATATAATTATATAAATCTCTTTTTTTAAATTCATTAATTATCTTACATTGATGGAGAAAATAAGCAATATCAATTGGTTATGCCAACAATCAATACTACCTGGCTAATGATGAATATATCAACATAAGGATAATTAATCGAAAAATAATCAAAATATTCGCTATTTTAACTATTTTTCTAACATTAGTGATTTTACTCACTAATCTTAGAAAGATAATTAAACGGTGAGAGTAAATAGCTAAAAAAGCTATTTACAATCATCATCATATGGCTTGACTATTTTCAACTCTATTCTAATTCTAATGGACCCAGTTTTGTGAGAGTCTTATGGAATTCCTCCATTGTCCTTTGGAACTTTTCACCTTCTGATGCTGAAATCCATTCATGACGGAATCTTTCTTTTTCAATTCCGAACTCTTCAAGAATGTCTTCAACAATTTTTGATCTTCTGGACCATTTGTAGTTACCTGCATCATAGTGGCAGTCCCCGATATGGCATCCTCCTACAAATACACCATCTGCACCTTCCTGGAAGGCTTTGAATACCATTGAAGGATTAATTCTTCCTGAACACATTACACGAATGATTCTTATGTTTGGAGAGTATTGCATACGTGCAGTTCCTGCAGTATCAGCACCACCATAACAACACCAGTTACATAATAAACCTACAATTTTTAAATCATCAGACATCAAATCACCTCATAACTCAGTTTTTTCTGGACTGTATAATGGAGGTTTTATATCATCTGAAACTCCAGCTACATAACCAGTTCTATTATAGTATTTTTTCTGCAATTTATCGAATATCAATGAAACAGGAATGTCCATTGGGCATACGTCATCACATTGGCCACAGTCGCAACAGCTGAAGCTCATGTGGGATAATCTTACACCTTGGAAAGCAATCGGACTAGGAGGGATATTTGCTTCATCCTTAAAGTAAGGTTTGTTTAACTCACAGTTTTCAAAACACCAGCAAATCGGACAAATGTCACGGCATGCATAACAGCTGATACAACGACTCCATTCGGTCATTTCACTAACTAACGGATAAGTTGCATCTTGGCTCTTTTTAGCCATTTTAATCATGATGTTTTCGACTTTTGACCTTCCTTCAACGGCTGCTTCTGCAGGAGATTTTGTTTCAAGGATTCCTGCCTTTTTAGCACCGTCTATTAATTCCTGGCCTTTTTCATCATTGATTTCAATGAATGTCCATCCGTCTTCAGCACCCCAATTTCCACAAGCGATGTTTGCTTTTCTTGGGATTTTTACATCACATCTTTGGCAGTTTTTACGGCGTCCGTATCCTTCTTTTTCGAGGTCATGGATTTTCACTGCTTCTTCGGAGCCGTCTGCAAGTTCAATGATGAATTGTCCTTTGTCGATTTCTTCACTTATAACATCATCAGGGTCGGCTTCGTAGAACAAATCAATCATTTCTCTTCCGCTGACCGGTGAAACAGTTCCTCCGCAGTTCAAACCGATCATATAAATGTTATCCCTATTGATTTTATGTCTTGTAATAAGCTCTTCTGTAGCCCTCATGTCACATGGCTTAACAGTGAAAGCAACTTTTTTATCAATGAAATATTTCTGAACAAGGTCACCTATCATAGTTGGAGCACAGTGATAGGAACCTGCAGTTTTTAATAAATCCTCTGAATCAGTGATGAACACAGGAACCGCATCATAAACATCATCTTGAGGACTTAATGCTAAAACACCATCGACTAATCCTTCATCAAGCAAATATTTAAGAATGCTGGTTACAGCGCCTCCACATTCCCCTGCTTCATGAATTTCATTATTTTGAGATTTTGCTAAAATGTAACTCATATTATCCCTCTATTTATTTAATTCCTCAATAATTTCTATAATGCCCAAATTATCAGATTCAACTACAGAATTGAATTTTTGTGCTTCACCCATTGCATTGACAAAAGATCCGTCTTGTTCCAACCATGATTTAATAGGAATAACAATATTTGCGATTTTTGTAGTTTCATTTTCGCAACAGGATAAACTGATGATTTTGGATATTTTAGTAAAATCATAATCAAATTCATCAACAACATCATCATTGAAAACCAATAACAATTTGGTGTTGTCAAACAATTCTATCATTTCATCAGCAGATTTTGAATCAATGATGCCTAAAGCGCCTTTTGTATTAGGCTTGCTGAAAACAGGCAAGACTTTACAATTCAGAGATTCTATTTTATCCAAATCATCTGCCGCATCAACATAATTGAATACGACAACTGATGAATCATCGATTTCACCTGCAAATTTATCTAAAAATTCCTGAACTGATGAGATGGATACTTCATCTGCAATGTTGAAAGTTACGGCATTTTCATTTTTGCTTACAGCATATATCTTAGCATCATTCTGCTTTGCATGAACAATTCTTCTTCCGATTAAAGGATTTTCATACAACAAATCACCGATTACAAATACTTTGCCTGCATGTGCAACTTCATCATATGAAGCAACATCCTCAAAATTCTTCAAATCATTTGCATAAAATCCAATGTTAAAACCATTAGATTCGGCAAAATCTTTAATTGCTTCAATTTCTTCAAGACTATCATTTCCAGAACAGATTACAGATACATCTGATGCATTATTGGATTTAATTTCACTTGAAGCATCAGCAATTGCTTTTTCCAAATCAACATTTTCGAATTTGTCTTTGAAGCAATCAATAGAATTTCTTCCATTTAAACAGTTTTTACCAGCATTAACCGGATGTCTTTTATAGGGAAAAGTCCCGACAATTTCTTCACCATCTAAAATCACATTAATACCACAACCAACACTGCATGAAGGGCATAACGTGTGTTTAATTTCAAACATAATACATCACCAAATTTTTAAAAAGCAGCATCCAAATTTACTGCAGAATTAATATCCTCTTTTAATAGCTCATAACTTGATTGTCTGGTTAATGAAATCATATTCATCAACATATTACATGCATGATGGAAAACAATTTGAGAACATTCCTGATGAGTAAAATCCTCAAAATCACCTAACCTGATTAATCCTTCAACTTTAAAATTTAAATTTAAATATTCGGCGGATTTAAAAACAATATCGTAGTTTATATCCCTCTGATCAGTATTGGTGTACTCGACTGACCAATCAACATCCAAATTTAAATTCGTATTTTTAGGATTGTAATTTTCTCTAATCATGGCTATTCTTTCTACAGTTATTTCCACACTACTCTCTCCAATTATTATTAAAATAATCTCTAAATTATTAAAATTAACAAAAATTAATTTAATAATCTATACATTAATGACTAGTAATAACCATATAAATGTTATTAAAGTATTACTGTTGAAAATGAGGGATTTTGATTAAATCAAGTCCATTGAATCATTTAAAAAATAAATAAACAAATTTTATAAAATTATTTGGTAAAAAAAGCATTATAATTGATTTTTAAGAAAAAAATAATAATTGATAAAATCTTTTAAATTAACTCAAAACAAGAAACAAATTCATAAAATAACTATTACAATAAATTAAGAGATAATCCAGACATATATCTGAAAAAAAGAAATAATAGTGAATAAAAAAGTGAAAATATAATCAAAAGTATAAAAATAAAAATTGTAATACTTTTTTTAAAAATAATACTACTTTAAGGCATATTTTTTTATAAAAAAGTATTATCTAAACGATTGTTAATGCATTAGGGACTTTCTTCAGAATACTTTCCTTGACTGGAATCATTGTTGATGAAGCAATTGAAAAGTCCGCACTATTGGCTGCAACCTTATCATCCTTTTCAGAAATGATTGTTGCATTCAATGCACCTTGCAAGTTATCGACCGTATTTCTCAATACCCAATCGTCAATATCTGAAATTATAATTTCATCAACATATTTATCCAATTCATTAGCGATTACCCATGAGATAAACCTTCCGCCATGCAGTGCAATAGTATTTCCATCAGCCAATGCAACAATATCACTCAAAGTGTGTTTTAATTCTATATTCTGATACATTCTGGAATTGACCAAAGTTGCCCAGTGCGCATCACCAACATGATAATCGCCGATTTTCCTTGGATATACGTAGTCTGGCCCTGCAATTTTAACGGCAGTTGTTAGTGACAACAGATCCGGCCTTTGAACTGGAAGACCCCTGTTAGGGAATTCTTCATTGATAATTTGAATAATTCTTGGAAGTCCGAACTTGCCTCTTCTGGCAGTTCCCGGTTCAAATCCGCACATGTACCCGTGGTGATTTTTTGGAAAACCTGTAATCACCATGTTCAAACCGGACCTTAAACCTGCCCTTACCTCATGTTCATAAGCCCCATTAGTCGCAACAACTTTTCCTGGAGATAATATTCTGGCAGCCGCAATTGTTTTTGCATATGCCTCTGCGGTATTTTCACACCTGTTAAATGGACCCCCTTCAACAACAATGACATCGGCACCAATCTCAATAGATTTTTCAAATCCTGTGATTACTTCATCATAACCATCACCCACAAACATGATTGATTCAAGACCCCTTCCATATTTTTTAGCCAAATCCGCAATGTCTTCAGCTTCCCTTATTGGTGCTGCATGGCCGTCACCAGTCTGTTCACAGGTAACATTTACTGCAACAGATGAGGATAGTTTGACCCATTCTTCCTTATCGTCTTTTTCAGCAAGTTCTTTATCTATTAATCTCTCGTGAATTCTTCCTCGAGGACATTCCGTGAATGCCGGACCCTTATTATAGCATTCACCTCCACATCCGCTGATATTTTTAGGAAGCCTCATTGCACCATTTTCTCCGAAGTGATCCAAATCAAGAGGGACATCAACAATCTCATGAACCTTCCTCATCACTTCGACTCCCCTCATTCCAAACTTCTCACCTATGTCCGAAAAAGCATAAGCGCAAATATGAATCGGAGCACCAATCATATCCGCCAATCTACAATTGCCCAATAAATCCATTAGCTCCAGATCAGATGCACATGTTCCCACAACCACTTCTGTCAAATCACAACCTAATGGGAATCTTTTAAATTGCATTCCCAATTTCATGGTTTCTTCCAATGAGAGTTCTGAAATTGCATCAACAACAGAGGTTATGTCCTTATCCATTTTTGATATTTCAATCGCAGCTTCATCATCATGAACAGCTCTTTTAATTAAATCATACATGAAAATTTACTCCAAAATAATTATAGTAACTAATATATTTTTCAGTGAAATCTTTAATAAATATGTTTCGATTTTGTATTACTGAAAACTAATTTGCATTAGTTATATTACAAATAAAAAGTATTACTGAATTGCAATATAATAAACAAATAGTAATAACAGTATTACTAAAAATAGAAAAAGAATAAAAAAAATAATACTAAAATAAGAGTAATAACAAGTTTTAAATAGTGCTATCTTTTAAATATAAATTATTACTGCATGGAATAAAAAACCATAATTTAGTAATAAAAAAGACGATATGATGCTTTAAATCTATGTAGTAAAACTTTTTTGAATAGTTCAGACTATTGGAAAAGTACATTAAAATATATATGTTTTAAGGAGACGAAAAAAAATGAAAGTAGCAATTTTAGGTGCAGGATGTTACAGAACACATGCTGCAAGTGGAATTACCAACTTCTCAAGAGCTTGTGAAGTTGCA
>NZ_JBGUIH010000053.1:0-17909 GCF_045112895.1 Methanobrevibacter sp.
TTCATCTTTGGATTGGTATCCGATTCTTGGGAAGTTTAAGGTTACGTATGCGAGGTTACCTGTTCTTAAACAGTCTTGATCCCAGTCACCAGTCCAGGTATCTTGTAAACAAGTTCTGCAGCCCATGTAGTTGGCCATTTTTCCTCTGTATTTAGGGAACATGTTTACAAAGTAGGATGAACCGTATTTTGCAGATAATTCATGAACTAATCTGATGTCATCTTCGTATTCACTGGTCATTGTTTCTTTACGGAGTGTGTAAATGGTGTTCGGGAATAAGTGAGGTTTTCCTTCATTGTCTCCTTCAAGCAATGTTTCAGTGAATGCTCTTTGGATTAATCTGGTTTCTTCTTCGTAGTCTTCGTAGGTTCCTACTATTTTGCCTTTTGGTCCGTATGCGGTTTCATCCTTTAAGAAATCAGGAACGCCAAATTCCAATGCCATACTTGTGAATGGAACTTGTGATCCTCTTGCGGCGTAGGCCATATTCAAGTTGTAAATAAGCATTTGCACTGATTGTTTGATTTCAGAATAGCTTCTTCCTCTTGCGAATGGTGCAACAAACACGTTCCATAAGGACATTCCTTGTCCTCCAGACATGTTTTGTTGTGCTGCAAGCATGATTTCACCAGTATGGTTCATTAAAGTTTCCATGTGGTTTGGAGCACCTGCAATGGAAGTGTGGTCACCTGTACCGTCTACTTTAAGTCCGTATTTGATGAAAGTTCTGATATCGTGTTGCATACAGTTTAAAGGTCTTCCTGCGAAGAATTCTAAATCGTGAATGTGAATGTCCCCGGCCATGTGGGCATCAGCCAAGTGTGCCGGAAGCATTTTTAAGAGTGCATATTGTTTTAATGCTTCGTCTGCCACATGTTTGTGAATACTTTCAGGGTTGTGGATCATGTTTGCATTATCTCTGTTACCGTTTTCAATTAAAGAGGTAATGTTGTATACTGGAATACCTAAACGAGTGTAACGGCTTCTTAAATCTTCTAATCCGTATTCAATCAATTTAGTGTTTACCATTTCCCTGATCATAGGGGCTGTCAAATATTCTACATTTAATTTTTTGAGTTCTTTCCAAGTTTCAGTTGCAATTTCAAAAGCGGTTTCTTGGCTTGCTCCAGTTTCTTCAATTAAAGTATTTGCAATTTTAGATAAGTCGAATGCTTCAATAGTATCTCTGGATGTACGTACTTTTAATTGGGTACTTGCTAAGTATTTGTTAGCAATTTCAGGGTCGATATCTTCTAAACATTCATAAACAATTTTTTTGATTTCTTTGGTTTTAATTCCATCATACAATTGAGATACTACAGTTGCCACAATCTTATCTGATTCAAAAAATGGAGTCTCTACCATTACTAATGATTTTACTAACTTCTCATAACTGAATCTTTCTTTAATTCCGTTATTCTTCTCCACATTTATTTTAACGGAATCTTGTAAGTTATTTCCTAATTTTGATATTTTTTCCATTTAATTCACACCATTTTCCTAGTTTATTAAAAATCGAGAGCATGCTCTCAGCTGCTTATACTATATGTTGGCACATGTATAATAAATTGTTCGTATTATCACGAACATATTTCTATGTAATAGGTTGTTTTTCATAGTATATATATTGTTCGTCTTTAATCGAACAACATTGGGAATACTATGATATGTATTATGGTTTAATATTAAAAGTCAAATGTCCAAGAGCATCTGAAAAGTAATATATGTTCTTTAGAAGAATACATCTAAAGAACTTTGTTTTGATTTATCACTTTCAAATAGGGAGTTAATACCATATTCCTGAATTTCTAAACGTTGTCTCAGGTAATGGGAAACAGGATATCTGTTAACAAGCTCCTGTGATATTTCAAGGTATTTTGTAACCGATCCTTTTGAAACTGAAAGGATTAGGTTGCCACCACATTTGCATTTTCCGGTAAGCGGCATTCTTCTATACTTGGCGCCGCACTTTGTGCACCTTACCTTTTGCTTGGAAAATGCTCTGGAATTGCCCATAATGTCAGGTAAAAAGTGAGATGACAAGACCTTTTCCACAACACCTTTTTGGTCAACGGCCCTGATGGTTTCGGCAAGGCTAATTTGAGCTTCCACCTTTTCTCTCATGGACGGCAATCTCTTATAAAGGCAGACGGTAGGTCCTGCATGAATATTTGATGTGTGGTGTGAAAACATCAACCCTTCGTACTGTTGCGGTGTTCCCAAATGCATTGAAACATTATCAATGTATTCCAAAACATCGGCAGGTTTATGAGGAGTGTATGTTTCTTCATAAAATTCAACAGGGAACCTTTCAAAGATATCTAGGTTATGTGATTCGTCATCTATCTCTTCGGGGTCAATTCTTGAAGACAAAACCAAAGGAGCGTCCATACTTCCTCCCCTGGTATTAGGCAAGTATGATTTTGAAAAGTTCATTAATGCATCTAAAAGCAACATAATCGCATCTTCGTCACTGTCACAGTTTCTACGTTTTGCTGAATGGAAATAAGGGTGGGCATAACAGCCTAATGCTTTTGTAAACCCGATAATTCTTCCAAGAACTCCGGCAGATGTGTGGGGTGCAAGCCCTGCAACCAAATGGCCAATCAAATCGCTTTTTTCATTTACATTGTAAAACGGCTCCATATCATAATATCTTGTAAGTTCATCATCGATGAACTGTGCAGTTCTAAGCAGGTATTCTCCGCAATTATCGGATATTACGATGTCCTGCACTTTAAGTTCAATAATCTGGTCCTCATTTTCAATCGGATTTCCATAACAGTCATTTTCATATCCCATCTCTTTCAGCTTTTCAACGGTAACTCCGATTTCCCTTGGAATAAAATGAGTCAATGGCAAATCTGTTGAGTCATGTCTGATGGTTCCGTCTTTAAATGTAAACACTTCATGCTTTGCCCTAAGTATTCCTTTTTCAAGAGGTTCAGGCAATTTTGATTCTGAAATCATACCTATTACGCCTTTCACGTCATCGACTCTTCTAACTTTCACGTTATCGGATGCCTTTTTGAGCATATTTGAAAGAGGAATGTTCTTCAGGGTCGGTTTTCCCATTTCGGTTGGGCTGCCGCACTTCGGACAAAGTGAACCGAATGAACTTATTCCACATTCAGGATTTGTGCATTTTCTTCTGGAAATTTCTACCTTGATATTGCCTTTTTTGGCGGCTGTTGCAACTAATCTTCTGGAACCTCCATTGTTGCCGATAGGTATCAATCCATGTGGGGCGGGTTTCATCAGTCTTTCTTTTGATTTTTCAGGTCTGCCTACACGAGTACCGATATATGCGGGAGCCTTGTCTTTAATTTCAACAGGGGAAACCTCATTCAAAGCTTCTAATGTAGTCTCTTTTTGAGGCAGTTTTTTGGATAATGTCACTAAAAGCGCATAAGAGTGATCCTTATCAATAATAATTTTATTGTCTCTAACAATATGAGGAACTCCGATTATTTCCAATATTCTTTTTTGGTAGGATAAATCAAGTTTCATTCCTTCATCTTGCTTGTAAGTTGATTTGCCTTTTTCAATCAGGTCAATCAATTCGTTTAAATCTTGAATAGTAACGTCATTATAGCAATAAGTGTATTTTGGGTGAAGCGGAATGTTATAGTTTTTAGACAATGTGAAAGCTTCAATGGATGAAAGGTATTCATATTCAAGCTTATGCAAGTCTAAATCGTTATTGTCCTTGTCAAAGTTTTCGCTTCTCATCAATAGTTGAATCCACCATTCCTCACACCATCCTGACGGATACAATGGCTGGTTATTTCTTAAAAATTCTCCAAATGCGACAAGCATGTCCCCCAGGAATAGGATTTCCACAACATCTTTTTTAAGTTCGCGTGCTTGTTTAATGGAGTCAATAACTACAACATCGCCGTTTTTGAGTTTGACGGTAGGTCCTTCAATTGAATCGACAGGCACAACACAGTTACCTTTGCCGGGATATTCGATTTTAAGCTGTGTTCCTACAGCCAGGAATTCAAGCAATGCCATTGTTGCAGGATGAACTCCCATGGTAGCAAGGCCGGTATTTCTTGACCTTCCGTATCTTAATCTAAATCCTCCCTTTTCTGAAGGGTATCCTAAAATCGGCCTTCCGCCAATGATATCCTGGATATATTTAGGTTCGCTGACGACATCGGAATCTCCTCCATCGTCACCTGACGAATCATCTTTAGGCTTTGAAAATTCGGTAAGCCATTCCCAGTCAAGACCCAAGGTTCTGGAGATTTTATGAATCTTTTTGGATTTCTGGATAACTCCTTCAACCATCGCAAGCAATGCCCCTCCACGAATGTTGTTGGTTTCTACACGCTCAAGATCCCTATGTGATACTTCCACTTGGTCGGTTTGCTCTCCTGAAACTTCTACGGGAATGTGTCTTGCAGCAAATCTCACTTCTTCTGGTGTTGGTGAGTATTGCAAATTTGTAACTTCTGATTCGTATAGTTCAACTTCTTCTACATATCTTTCAATTTCATCATCAATTGGCTTGAATGCATCAATTCCAATTGCTTGTCTGATTTTATCTCCTAAAAGCACTGCTAAAGCCGCTGCTGTACCTCCAGCACTTCTAATCGGACCTGCAAAATAAACTCCAATGTATTGTGTTCCGTCAAAATTGTTTTTGATTTTAACGGCGGAAATTCCTTCAAGAGGTGCAGCCACTACCCCTTCGGTTAGGATAGCCAGTGCAGTTCTCAATGCCTGGTCACATCTTTGTTCATCGTTCCATCTTGCCTTTTCGCCGGTGAGTTCAAATTTGCCGGATGCAATTTCAGCAGCAATTTCAAAGGCAACTTCCTCTCTTGAGATATCTTGTTCTAATTCTTTAATTCTTTGCGCCACACCTTCCGGACCAACAAGCCCTTCTACTCTTTCAGCTAAATCCTTTGCAAGAGGCACTTCAGTTGTTGTTTCAACATCAAACCCTTTAGATCTTGCTTCATTAGCTATCTCATATAGGTGATGGGTTTCAGCTTCTAATCTATCAAAATAATCCATGGTATCGCCACAAGTTACAAAATTAATTTAACATATAATCTATTGATTTTCATAATTTAATAATGTTTGTAATTTTGGAATTCGTGTTAAAAATCTAAAATTTGATAATACTTAAATATTGAAAAATTCAAATTTTATGTTGTATATTGTAGTTGAACTTTTAAAATTATTATTGCTATTTTGGTGATATTAATGTCCAATGATAAACCAATGAATGCCATGTATGGGCAAAAAGTTAAATTAGACTTAGATAAAATTAGAAATCGTTCAAAAAACGAAAAGAAAGTTGAAAGTGAACCTGAACCTGTTGAAGAGGTTGTCGACAAAGTGACTGAAGAACCTGTTGTTGAAAATAAGGTTGTTGAAGAGCCTGTTGAGGAAGAAGTCGTCGAACCGGAACCTGTTGAAGAGGTTGTTGAGGAAGAAGTTGTTGAGCCGGAACCTGTTGAAGAGCCTGCTGAGGAAGAAGCAGTAGTTGAAGAAGTTGCTGCTGAGCCTGTTGAAGATGAGGCTGCAGTTGAAGAAGCGGCTGAAGAGGCTGTCGAACCGGAACCTGTTGAAGAGGTTGTTGAAGAAGAAACTGTTGAAGAAGCGGCTGAAGAGGTTGTTGAAGATGAACCAGTGATCGAGGAACCTGTTGAAGAGGAAGTGGCAGTGGAAGAGGCTGCTGATGAGCCTGTTGAAGAGGAACCTGTTGTTAAAGAACCTGTAAAAGAAAAACCAACCGAAACTGATTCCAAACAATTAGATAATTTAAAAGCTAAATTAAGCGAAAGAGAAAAGAAATTGTCTAATCAGTCTAGCGAACTTAATTATTTAACTAATAAGGTAATTCCTAAACTCAAAAAAGAAAACGCCGAGTTAAATAATCTTAAAAGGGAATTAACCGATGCACTTGAAAAAAGTACTAGAAAATACTTCGATCAATTAGATATTAATGCGGACTTAAGCAATCAAATTGGAAAATTAGGTGCTGAAGCTGCAGTAAATAAGGTAAGGGCTGACAAGTTAGAAAATGAAATTGATTCCATTAAAAGTGATTTGGAATCTAAAATCAACCACTATAAAGAAAAATTAGCTTCCTTCAACATTGATGAAGTAAAAGATGAAAATAAAAAATTAACTGCTGAAGTTAAAGATTTAAAAGACAAATTATCAGGTGCTAGAAAGGAAAATATAGACCTTTCTGAAGAAGTTGATAAGTTAAGGTCTGAACTTATTGATCTTGGTAACTACAAGGATGAAGTTGACAGCAACAATAAAAAGGAAATTGAAGGATATAAATCTGAAATTTCTAATCTTAGCACTCAACTTAAACTTAAGGAAAGTAGTTATGACAAGTTGTCTAATGATTCTAAAAGTACAATTTCCGATTTGAATAAGCAAATCAAAAAGCTTGAAGATGAATTAGAAAAACAATCCAACAAAGGATTGTTCAATAGATTTAAATAGATGATTAATTTCATCTATAAATTCTTTTTTTTAACATGACTCAAGATACTTATTTTATGGGAGAAGCTATTAAGGAAGCTGAGAAATCTTTACTGGAGGGTGGAATCCCAATCGGTGCTGTCCTGGTTAAAGATGATGAAATCATATCTAGAGGTCATAATAGATTAATTCAAAATGATTCTGTAGTGTTGCATGCTGAAATGGATGCAATTGAAAATGCAGGACGCTTGAACTATGAAGATTATATTAAATGCACACTTTATACTACATTATCCCCTTGTCCGATGTGTTCCGGAGCGGTAATATTGTATAATATCCCCCGTGTTGTGATAGGCGAAAACACTACGCTTATGGGTGCTGAAAACCTGCTTAAATGCAATGATGTTGAAGTGGTTGTTTTAAATGATGTGAGATGTAGGGATCTGTTTTTGAAATTTGTGTGTAACAATTCCGAAATTTGGGATGAAGAGCTTGCAAAAGTGGGAAATACAACTGAGGTCAAATGATGGAAATTATAGTAACTGATGAGAGAGATGAAAGATTTATTAAATTTTGCGATTCCTTCGGTTGTTTTATAGACGAGCCGCAGGTAGTTTTACTTTTAATGAGTTTTGGAAAAACCGTAGGATGCACAAGTTTTAAGGTATATGATGAAGAATCAGCCGAAATTACAACCTTATTTTTAAACTCTTATGACAATCGTGAAAAGATAGCCTACAAATTAATCAGACAGCTTGAAAAAATAGCTATTGATTATGAATTCAAAAGCGTTGTCGTTAGCTTTGATAGTGAAGAAGATATTCTAATCGATATATTCAAGAAGTTAGATTATCATTTAGTTGAAAATAGTGATGAAATTCTTTTCAAAAAAGAGTTCAAAAGCTTAATTTAATTTTAAAAAAAGAAAAATTTAAAAGATTAAGCTTCTTGTCTTAATCTTTTTACAACAAAGTCTTTGTCTAAGCTTAACAAGAATGATGCTGCTCTTGGGCCTTGTTTTTGACCGAGAATCATTTTGTAAATAGCTTGGAATCCTTTTTGCGGTTTTAATCCTTGAGCTTCTAAGATTTCATACATTGCATCGTGCAATGCGGTTGCATCATCAAACTCAGAGGTTTCCATCAAATCGGCCAAAGCACTTAAGAATTCAGTTTGTTCATCGGTTAATGGCAAGTTAGGAATACTATCTTCTTGCACTTTGAATTTTACGAAGTTAGGTGCATAGGTATCCAACCAGTAAATTACATTATCGACTCTTTCTCTGTATTGGGCTAATTCAAGGTCGGTTAAATCACCGAATTCTTTATCTTTGAAGCTTTTGGTTAATTGTGAGTTCTTTTTAAGAATTGCAAAGATTTTTTCTAAGTCGTCTCCTGCAATCTGGTAAGCGTTAACCAGGAATCTGAATGGTGGTCTGAAAGGCAAAGGTTGGCCTTCATGAATTTGAGCGATTTCATAGATTTCCTTGAATTTCCTACCTTCTTTTTCAGATGGTGCTTCCTCTTCATCGTAGAATACTTTTTCCACGGTATCGAATTGGTCAATGAAGTCTAAGAAAGGCATTTTTGGTGAGAAATCTTTTGCTTTCATAGGTTTTGACCTGAATAGGTAGTAGTGGAGACTTTCAGCCGGTCCGATTTTCAACCATTCATCAGGAGCGAAAAATACTCCGTGGGATTTACTCATTGCTTCACCATCCAATGTAATCCATTCGTATGGCACTGGATATGGTGCAGGATAATCAAAAATCTTTTCGGATATTACACTACTTACATCATATGATCCTCCACTTGCAGCGTGGTCTTTTCCGAACGGTTCGCAAGTGGTTCCAAATATTTTCCATCTTGCTGCCCATTCCACTCTCCAGGTGAGCTTACCGTTTCCGGATTTGATGTCCATTTCACCTTCATGGCCACATTCACATCTGTATTTGATGATGTCGCCGTCATAGTCGTAAGCGTAAGTTGTGTTTACTCTGCCACATTCATCACAGATTGGGTTATATGGCAGCCAATCGTCAGCTAAAGGTTCTCTTCTGTATTGGTTGAAGATTTCTTTGATTTCTTCAACTTTTTTCAGGGATGTTCTGATGTAATCATTGTAGTCGCCGTTTTTATACATTTCAAAACCGGATTTGGCTTCCATTTCTATTCCGTAGTCATCCATTACGGAAAGCAAAGGTTTTTCAAAGTGTTCTACAAAGTTGGCACAGCAGCCGTCAGGACAAGGAATCACAGAATAAGGCATTCCTAGGTATTTATCATAATCTTCAGGTAAAGGATATGGAACTTTTCTTAAAGGGTCGTGGTCATCTGCAATCCATATTGTTTTAGCTTTTTTTCCTTTTTCTCTTAATTTTTTTCCAATTCCGTTAGCTACAAATATGTCGCAAGAGTTTCCAATGTGTATTGAACCTGAAATAGAGGTTCCACTTGCAATGACATGTTCTTCTACATCCATTTTACTTAATTCATTAGCTATGTTTTCAATCCAATGTGTCATCTGAATTCACCGTTTAATAAAAAAATTATCATTAAAATAAGTTAATACTGAATTAATATTTCTAATTATTAATATAAAAATATTAAGTTATTCTAATGTTTGTCATTATTTTATCAATTGCATCTAGGAAGTCTTTTGAAATGACTTTTTTTCTCTCAGCCCTTATTGCAAACATTCCTGCTTCTGTACAGACAGCTTTTAAATCTGCACCTGATAGGCCTTCTGTTATTTCGCTTATGTTTTCGAAATCGATATTGTCATCCAGTTTCATCCTTTTAGTGTGTATCTCCAATATCTTTTCCCTGCTTTCCTTGTTTGGATTCGGAACTTGTATCGCCCGGTCAAACCTTCCAGGTCTGAGGAGTGCTTCATCCAAAATGTCCGGTCTGTTTGTAGCCGCAACGATTCCAACATCACCTCTTGAATCGAATCCATCGAGTTCTGCCAGCAATTGCATCAATGTCCTTTGGACTTCCCTGTCTGCGCCTTCACTGCTTGCGGTTCTTTCGGTTCCGATTGCGTCAATCTCATCGATGAATATGATTGCTGGCGATTTTTCCTTTGCAAGGTCGAAAACCTGCCTGACGTATCTTGCACCTTCTCCTAAGAATTTATTCACGAATTCGGAAGCTACAATTTTGATGAATGTTGCATTTGTCTTGTTTGCCACAGCTTTTGCAAGCAGTGTTTTTCCGGTTCCGGGAGGTCCATAAAGCAGAATTCCCTTAGGAGGGTCAATACCGATTTCTTCAAAAATTTCAGGGTTGGTAATTGGCAGTTCCACAGTTTCCTTGATTTCCACGATTTGATGGTCGAGCCCACCGATGTCTTCGTATGTGACATCAGGCTTTTCCTCTATTTCCATTGCGGTTATGTCTGCATCCTTTTTGGCCGGAAATACATTTACAACTCCCAAATTCTTTTGATTTAAAGCGACCCTTGCGCCTGGCTGGAGAAGTTCCTTGTCAATTGATCCGGGATAGTTTACTAAAAATTCATGTCCCACAGCGCCCTGAATCCCAACTTGTTTATTGTCAAATACTTCAGTCACTGTTGCAAGAATCAATGGTGTCTTTTTGAATGAGTTGATTTCGCCTTTCAGCTCTTTGATTTTGCCTTCGAGCTGGCGGTTGCTGATGTTTGTCTTTAGTTGTTCTCCTTCGATGCTTCTTAGTTTTTCCATCAATTCGTCTACTGTTTTTGAATTTTCTTCCTTTAAAAATTCTATTGTTTCAATCAATTCTTCTTTTGAAGCATTAGTGTTAGATTCCATAATCGTCCCCTCTTTTAAAAATCAAAATCTGTTATTATGTATATTATAAACGTTAATTAATGTTTCTTAAAAAGTAGTGCATAAATAACTTTCAATTGAATGATTAACAGTGATGGATAAAAAAAGTAAAAGATAGATGGAAATCCATCTATTTAATAAGGTCTGAATCGGATTGATCCAACCATTCGTTAACGATTTTCACTGCACAGTAGTTGCCGCACATTGTACATGTGTCTTCTTCTTCAGGAGGTCTTTGGTCTCTTTTTGCACGTGCAGCTTCCGGAAACATTGCACAGGCATATTGCGCTTCCCAGTCAAGTTTTTTACGGGCTTCTGCCATAGCCAAATCCTGTGAACCATCTATTTGACCGGTCGCCAAATCCCCTGCATAGGCTCCGATTTTGGTAGCTATTACTCCTTCCCTTACATCATCAGGGTTTGGAAGAGCAAGGTGTTCTGCAGGGGTTACATAGCAGATGAAGTCTGCTCCGGCTTTTGCAGATGATGCTGCGCCGATTGCGGATACGATGTGGTCATAGCCTGGCGCTACATCACATACGATTGGTCCTAACATATAGAAAGGAGCGTTGGAACACATTTTCTTTTGAATCATTACATTGGTTGGAATCTCATTGATTGGAATGTGTCCCGGCCCTTCAATCATACATTGTACTCCAGCTTCACGTGATCTATCGATTAATTCCCCTAAAATGATCAATTCTTGGATTTGGGCCCTATCTGTTGAATCAGCAATAGATCCTGCTCTCATACCGTTTGCAAGTGAAAGAACTACATCATGTTCTTTTGCAATTTCCAAAACATAGTCAAAGTTTTCGTATAATGGGTTTTCTTTTTCATTTTCGACAATCCAGCCGGACATGAATGAACCTCCTCTGGAGACCAAGCCTGTTACTCTGCCTTGTCTCTTGAGTCTTGTCAAGGTTTCAATGTTGATGCTGCTGTGGATTGCCATAAAGTCAATACCATCTTTGGCCTGCTTTTCGATGGTGTTGAATAAGTCATCTTCATCCATATAAATTACGGAACCGTCTCTTCTGATGGCTTCAATAGCTGCCTGGTAAACCGGTACGGATCCTACCGGCAGTGGGGACATGTACAATACCCTTCTTCTTATTACATCCAAGTCTCCGCCAATACTCAATTCCATTAAACAGTCTGCACCGTTGTCGATAGCAATCTGTGCCTTTAAGACCTCTTCATCAAAGTTTACAATATCGGTTGAAGTTCCAACGGTTGCGTTTACCTTTGTTCTAAGCCCTGCACCGATACCTGATGCTTCAATGTCTCTGTGCACGTTGCTTGGTATTACTATTGTTCCTTCAGCTACTGATTTCAATATAAAGTCTTCTGAAACATTTTCTATTTCTGCAACATGCTTCATTTCATCTGTCAATATGCCTTTTTTTGCATCACTAATCTGTGTCATACTATCCCTCAAATAAAATTTAAAACAGTCAAATTTACTTTATAAATTTCTCATATTAAATTGATAATCTCTTATCTTTATTTAATAGTATTTAAATTAGTAGGATTTATTTTAATTCCAATAATATTGATATAACTAAAATATTTTTGAAAAAACAGTAATTTTAGGTTGTTATAAACAAAATAAAACTATTTTGATAAAATTAAAGTTTAATTTAAAAAAAGTAAAAAAGAGAATAAATTCAATAGAATTCATTCATTCTTTCAAATGCCTCGTCAAATGTTGGCATATTGGTTTGACATCCCTGATGTTCAACAATAAAGGATGATACGGTTGATGCGAATTTAGCGGATTCTTCCAGTGATTCCCCATTTAAGAATCTTGATAAAAATCCTGCCCTATAGGAATCCCCTGCACCTGTTGGGTCAACGGCTTCCCTGGTAACTGCATCGATTTTTATTTTTTCTTCATTTGAATAAATCTCACTACCGTTAGCTCCGCATGTTTTAACGATTATTTTAGGTCCCATTTCTCTAAGGCCATCCAAATCCACTTCCAGAGCATCAAGTATTCTTTCAATTTCATGATGATTTCCAAAAAGGATAGTGGTATTTTCAATCACATCTATCAATTTTTTAGTGTCGTACATTCCAAGGTCTTGGCCCGGGTCAAATGAAACGAGCAGGTCTTCATTTTTTGCTTCTTCTGAACATTTCCAATTGAAATTAGGATCTCCAGTCGCTAAGTGAATTGCTTCGGCATCCCTAATCGCTTTTGTAGGCACTTTGCTTTCTGCAAATTCACGGGCAGCTCCCCAATAAAAGTAACTGATTTGGTCTTCATTATCATTTGTTAGGACAAAGGCGGTAGGGGTTGCTTCACCTGGAACGATAATCAATGAATCAGTGTCAATACCTAAATTTTGCATGTGTTCGAAGTATTCGGTTTTTTTGAAATCTCCTCCAACAGCAGAAACCAAGGATGTTTTTAATCCTAATTTCGCCCCAACGCATGCAACATTTGCAGCAGCTCCTCCATTGAATGTTTTCATGTTTGTTATAGGGGCTGAAAAATTTGCTTTTGGAAATTCAGGCACTCTAATAATATAATCATGAGCAGAGTGGCCAATTGCTAGTAAATCTCTGTTTTTTGCCATAATATCGCCTTTAAATTCTTCAATTCTATATTGTGTTTTATCATTATTTAATCTTTTGAAAATTCAACTTTATGAAAAATCACAAAAACACATCTTCACAAAGATGTATATTATATATAATAAATTTAATTTTGGTAAGAGCATTTGAAAAGTATTAGCTCATAGGTGCAAAGCCTTCCTTTTCAATATCTTTTTGAGCAGTATTAGTTAAATATTCAATAAATTCATCTATTTCGGTTTTATCTTCGTTAACTTTAACTAAACTGATTACATGTCTTGTATCGAATTTTAAAAGTTCGTTTCCTTTAAAATAACTGGCATTTAAAAAAGTATGCAAGTTTTCAGAATTTCTAACTAATTTGAATGCATCAAATTGGGAGTTCACAGTTTTTTTGATATTATATTTAATGTCATAGTGCTGCAAACTGTTCCATGCAAGCCTTTGAGCCGAACCGTTCACATTCACAAAGTCAAGTCCCTCCAAATCGGAAATGCTTTCGATTTTTTTGGATTTAGGGCTTGAAATCAGTACCAGATAATCATAAGCTATTGGAATAAAATTCAAATCTCTTTCAAATGCTATTAAAGGGTCGTCCAATGTCAATATATCAACAGCGCCTCTTTTTGCAAGTTCAAATGCATCCTCATCGCTGCTGCTGTAGATATTTGTATTGAATGGAATGCTTATGCTTTCCAGAAGGCCTGTGCTGATGTGGCCTCCGACAATATTGATGTCGGATGTCTTTTCAATTTGGACGGCATATTTCCTGAATTCATCAAGCAGTTCCAATCCCTCTTTTGTAAGGATTGTTCCGTTTCCCATTTTTCTAGTTATTTTAAATCCTAATTTGTCTTCAGCCTTAAGCAATCTTCTATTAAATACGGTATGCGATATATTCAGTTCTTTTGCAGATTGCCTTTGGGATCTTGTTTTTGAAAGTGATTCCAGGCTTTCATACAATTTATGGTCATAAATATTGCCGTCAATGTCTAAACTGATTAGGCCTTTGCTTTGGAATTCCATCAATTATATATAAAATTGTAATCATAAATAATAATATTGATTTTGGGGAATAAGATAAAATGGAAATAATGAAAACTTCTATTAATGCTATATTAAACAATATTAAGAGCGCTGAAGACTTTTTAGATGAAGATGCAATTGATGAATTTGAAGATATAATCATTGGGTCTAAAAATATCTTTGTTACTGGAGCCGGAAGATCTGGGCTTGCTGCAAAGGCATTTGCAATGAGATTGATGCATTTGGGTTTAAGTGCATATGTTGTAGGCGAAACCATATCTCCTGCAATATATCAGGATGACTGTATTGTAGCCATTTCAGGATCCGGTGAAACCAATACCATTGTATCTGCAGCCAAAATTTCTAAAACTAGGGGGGCAAAAGTTTTAGCATTAACATCTTATCCAGAATCTACATTAGGACAATTGGCTGATTGTTACATTCTTGTTAAAGGAAGAACAAAAAAAGAAGTGGATGATGAGAATTATATGAAACGTCAAATCCACGGAAACTATACTTCTTTAACCCCATTAGGTACTGCATTTGAATTGACTACATTGGTATTTTTAGATGCTATTGTTTCTGAATTGATGGAAAAAATGCAACAGACCGAAAGTGACCTGAAAGCAAGGCACACTGTTTTAGAATAATTTCATTCAAAAATTATTCTATTCTGATTATTATATATATTACAGCGTTGGCCTCTTAAAAATCCAACCAATGTAATATTTCCTTTTTTTGCGATGTTATATCCTGAGTTAGCGGGAGCTGCATTTGATGCCAATATCGGAACTCCTGCCCTTGTCATTTTGATAACCATGTCTGCAGGCATTCTTCCACTGTAAATTACATAGGAATGATTTAAATCAAAGCCATTCAATATTCCATATCCAATCACTTTATCTACCGCAACATGACGGCTCACGTCTTCCTTTACTACAAACTGGCCATCATAAACGATACCGGCTACATGTGTTCCTCCAGTAGCTTGCCAAATTTCAGCATTGTCCTTTAGCTCTTCAATCCTTGCAATCAATTCCTTAACATCAACTTGAAAATCGGATTCAACGGGATGGACTTCCTTTATTTTGCTTCTCCATCCTCCGGCGGAGTCTGAACAGAGCACTGTTTCATTTGTTTTAAGGAGGGTATCGTCTATTTCCACATTGATTTGAGGCCCGTCGATTTCGATTCTCTTGATGTCATCTAATGACTTGACCATGTTTTCATTAAACAGATATCCGACTGCAAATTCTTTCAAAGAGTCTTCAATCGCGGATAAGCTACGTGAAATATTTCCATTGATTGTTAATGTGATTGTTTCATCTTTTACAACTTTTTCAATTGTTTCGACAGCTTCGTTGTTCTTATATTGGATTGCATCAATTTCCTCAATTCTCATGATATTGCCTCTATGTCAATTGTTATTTTGGACAGTACTCCTATATAATTTATATTATGTAAGCCATTAATGTAATTATTAAGGTGAAGGATTATGAACATCGAAGAGTATGATGAACAATTGAAAAAAGCAGTGGAGTTTCATGGGGAGCTTTGCGGGGGCATAGCCATTGGAACTAAATTGGGCATGTATGGCCTTGAATTATTGGGAATGGAACTGAATAAAAGGCATAGGAATCTAATAGTAATTTTGGAAAATGAAAGGTGTACTGCTGATGGAATACAGGCTGTAACAAAATGTTCAATGGGAAAAAGATCTTTAAAACAGGTTTATTATGGAAGATTTGCAGCTACATTCTATAATATGGATACTGGGGAAGCATATAGGGTGTCTGATGCGGATGCAAATAAGAAAACTAAAACTAAGGAAACAAGGGAAGAGATGGTTGAAAGATTCAGATTAACTCCTCCTGAAGAATTGTTTAATGTGGAAAAGGTTAGGGTTAATTTTAAGGATGCTCAAAAACCTGGGGATGCCCATACAACTGCATGGTGCAGCGTATGCGGTGAAAAGATTACTGATAATTATCATTTGATTAGAGCTGGAAAAGCAATTTGTAAGGCATGTGCCGAAGAATCATATTATGAAGTAATTGAGTAATCGATTATTTCTTTTAATTTTTATTTTTAGGCGAATTCATTATCTTTTTTTCACCGATATTGAATATTATAGGTTAATTTTAATTATCATAATAGATTATTAAAAATGTTTAAAATCTTATTTTAAATATTGCAAAAGTTTTGATTCGTGTTTGCATTGATTTTTTAGTAAATTTTTAAAAATAGGAACATATTTCTAAATAGCAAAATAAAAAGATAGTTTTTTCACGATGTGAATGTCATTCATCATGATTTATCATTACCTTTAATTTTTTTTAACAATACTATTTAAATATTTCTTTTTGATTTTAATGACAAATCCTTTTTATATATTGAATACTAATATAATATCATAATACTTTGAACTATCATTATATGTGGAATTCATTAGTATTATAAAAATTAATAAAAGGGAATAAAAGAGGTTGATAAAATGAGTTCATCTTTTAAAAGCCCAGTAGAAACTGCGAAAGCAATTTCCGCAACTGCTGGAGCAAAAGACTCTGCAAATATTGTAAATGTAATATTACTCTCCTTCTTAGCAGGAGCATATATTGCATTTGGTGGTTTATTAGCTGTAGTGGCAAGCGCAGGTATGCTTAAAGCAGGCGCTCCTATCGGTTTAGAAAAATTCGTATTCGGTGCAGTGTTCCCTGTAGGTTTGATTATTGTTGTCCTTGCAGGATCTGAATTATTCACTGGAAACGTAATGTTTATGACCCTTGGTGTATTAGACGGTTCCGCTTCTATTGGCGGTCTCGCTAAAAATTGGGTTATCAGTTGGATTTTCAACTTTGTCGGTGCTTTATTCGTAGCATACGTTCTCGCTTTCATGGGTGGAATTACTCCTACCGATGCATCCGTACCAGCATATGCTATTTCTGCTAAAGCTATTTCCGTAGCAGAAGGTAAAGTAACTATGCCTTTCTTAACTGCAATGATTAAAGGTATTGGTTGTAACTGGCTTGTATGTTTAGCTGTATGGTTAGCTAACGCATCCGACGATATCATCGGTAAAATCGTTGGTATTTGGTTCCCAATCATGGCGTTTGTATGTATCGGATTTGAGCACAGTGTTGCAAACATGTTCTTCATACCATTAGGTATGTTCTTAGGTGCTGAAGGTGTTAACTGGGCAACTATTATCATTAATAACTTAGTTCCAGTAACTATCGGTAACATCATTGGTGGGGGAGTCTTTGTAGCATGTATCTACTGGTACACCTACCTCAAAGGCTAAGCTAGTAAATTTTAAACACAAAGAAGCTTTTTTAAGCTTCTTTTTTTAAATTATTTTATAAAAATATATTTTGGAGATTATAAAATGGTTGAGATTAAATATGTACCAACAATCTGTCCATACTGTGGTACTGGTTGTGGACTCAACTTCGTTGTAAAAGACGAAAAGATTGTTGGTGTAGAACCTTTAAAAAGACACCCTGTAAATGAGGGTAAAGTATGTCCAAAAGGAAACTTTGGATATCAATTTATTAATAGGGAAGACAGATTAACTACTCCTTTAATAAAAGAAAACGGTGAATTTAGAGAAGCTTCTTGGGATGAAGCATTAGACCTTGTTGCTAATAAACTCAAAGAAGTATCCGAAGAAGATCCAAACAAAGTTGGATTCTACGCATGTGCTCGTTCACCTAACGAAAACATCTACATTACTCAAAAATTAGCAAGAGTAGCTTGTGGTACTCAAAACGTAGACCACTGTGCACGTATCTGTCACGGTCCTACCGTAGCAGGTTTAGCTACCACTTTCGGATCAGGTGCTATGACCAACGGATTCGACAGTATCAAAGAAGCTGACTATATCTTCTGTATTGGATCAAACAACATGGAAGCACACCCATTGTTCGGACGCAAAATGATTCAAGCTAAACAAAACGGTGCTAAATTAGTTGTATTAGACCCAAGATTTACTCCTACTGCTAAAATCGCAGATGAATATGTACAATTT
>NZ_JBGUIH010000054.1:0-41038 GCF_045112895.1 Methanobrevibacter sp.
CATAGCACCTGTTCCAGAACATGTTAACAGAATTATTTCACCATTTTCATTGAATAATAATCTTTTTAATCCTTCACTAGCTGAGAATACTATTTGAGAAAATTCGACGTTTCTGAAATAAGGTACCTGCTTTCCACCAATTTCCAATGTTTCAGGAAACATTTCCACTGGTCCAATAGTAAATAAATGACCCATAATATTTCTCCATTATCTGAATATTATCATTGTTCAATCCATAGGTTTTTAATTTTTCACTTTTTTAATTTTGTCCAATATTCTAATAATAGTCAATGACTCATCTTCAAAAATGCGTCTTGAATCAATACGATTATTAGCCAATAGATTTGACATTTCTCTAATCAGATATTTAAAACCGTTTCCTTCGTAATTAGTGTTGTAGACTTGCACATCCGTGGAATCAGGTGTGTGAATCTCAAAGTTTCTACTTTTCCACCAGTCGTTCTTCATACGGATTGTTCCTTCAGTTCCTATAATTTCCAATTGATTATCTACACGCATTTTATTTCCAACGGTTATTATGGCTCTAGCCTTTGGATAAACAAAGTTCATTGAAGCAAATTCTACGTTTTCACCATCTTTTTTAACTATATAATCAAATTTTTCATAATCCTGTCCCATTATCTTCAGCATAGGTATTAATGTGTAAACGCTTAAATCATAGAACAGATTTGAACGATTTATATCATATTTGGAAATTGCGCAATTGAAACTAAGTATGTCTCCTATTAAACCGCCTTGAGTCATCCATAATAACTGATTAAATACATAGATATGAACCATTTTAATGTTTTTCATTAGAATAACATTCTTTTTCTTGGCTAAATCGAATAATTCTTCCAATTCATGTTCCTTAAATGTGGCAGGAGGATCGTAGATTACATGTTTTCCAGCAACTAATGCTTTGCGGATGTAACTGTATCTCTTTTCTATTTCGCCGCGAACATAAACAATATCAGAATTTTCAACCATTTCAGAGTAGCTTTCACAGACATTTTCCACATCGTACTTTTCAAGGAATTTATCCAGAACCTTTTTATCTTCACAGTAAATATTTTTAACTTCAAAACCATTCACTAACTTTGATTCCTTTATAATTTGATTGTCATCAGGATAATCGAAAACAATACCAATATCATATTGGTCAAATGTCTCTTCCCTAATCTGTGTGCTTGAAATACCTTTTGTTCTTTCTAAATAGACCATATTACAATATCTGGATAAATGATCGAATTTTCCTCTCCAATCATCACCGATTACAAATGTATCAATGTCATATTTGATGATATCCCCTATTTTCTGACCCAAATACTCTTCGACAATAATCTCATCGACAAAACCGGTATTCTGTACATTTTCAATTCTAGTGGCGAGAGAGTCATGGACATTCAATTTTCCACGACCGATATCATAAGTTTCTCCAGTTACTCCAACAATTAAATAATCCCCATACTCTTTTGCTCTTTTTAATATGTTGTAGTGCCCTTTATGAAACAAGTCAAAAGTTCCATATGTGATAACTTTTTTCATTATTAACCCTCATAAAAAATTTTCAAATAAAAAATAAACATGATAACTATAAGTATGTATGAAAATCAATACATTTAAAAGTTACTAAATAACATAAAAACTCATTGAAATTAAAGAAAGCAACTAAAATCCATCAGTTCTAATTAATTTGATTAAAGAAATAAGACCTATTGTAGCAGTAATAATTTGGATAACTGCAGAGGTGAAATCATAGATTGCAATGAAATACACTATATAAAATAATAAATTAACTATAAAACTGATTTTAATAGATTTGATCTTTTTTAGGTAATAATTACATATTGTAATTTGCACTATTGCAATTATCGGCAAAAAGCCAATGATTCCCATTGTATTTACTAAAATTCCCAATATCACAGAGAGAATGACAAAGAATACTGTCCAGTTTAAAGTTAGTTTGTCTTTATAAACCATTGCATTCCTAATAGCTGCAATCGCCATTGTAGTAACACCTGTCCATGACATGAAAAAAACAGAAGATATTGTAAGTGTAAAAGCTTCTAGAAACTGATATTTATAAGCCTTTTTGGTATCATTGACACAGCAACTTATTAAAAGAAATATCCCTGCAATAAATGAAATGCAATTTCCTATTAAGATATTTAGAGGTAGCTCTAACATTAATGAACACCAACTAATTTATTCAAGATAGGTATCTTTGACAATAACACAGCCCCAATTAACGATGATGCAGCCAATAATACAAATACGACTGGGACTAGATCAAATGAAGTAATGGGATAATACTGCGAAAGCAGATTTATAATATGCTCATGCATCAGATAGATTGTATAACTGCAGATGCTGAACAAATAGATTACTGTTCCAATAAAGGATTTTTCAATGAAAGTATGTAGTTTTGATAATGCACTTTTAGGATTGAACGATGCGAATTTTGCCAAATATCTTAAGATTAAAAATAATGCACAACATTGGATTATAATTGAAATTGATTCAATATAAACGATTGTTGTGAAATTCCATGCATTATACACGTTTATTGCAAGGCATATTATGAATATTAAACTGGAAAATATTGCCATCGGAAGGGAATATATGTTGAATTCCTTATTTGTCAGATAATATCCCAAAACTACATAACCCATGTAAACACCAAAGTTCTGAAAGATTAAAGTCACATAATATTCCTCGGTGAGATGGAGATTGATTAAAATTATGAATATGAACCAGACAAATAAAAAGTATTCGGCTCCTTTTGTACCGTGTTCCTTGACAAATGAATTAAAAACGGGCATTAATAAATATATTCCAATAATTGCACAAACAAACCAAGGAAATGGAGCATCATAAATCCATATGCTGACCAAATCAAAGTTAAATGCATTCACATATGCAACAGACAAGAATAAGATTATATACCAGAATGCAGCGGGAATCAGGACTCTTGAAAAACGTTTTTTAAGGAATTGTGAAATTGAATATTCCTTGTTCAAGAGTAATGCTCCACTAAGCATGAAAAATAAAGGAACACCCATCCTAGAAATTGCAAGATAAGAAAGTAAAGTAGGGGATGCCAAGTAGTCAATATTTACTGGAAAATATTTGATAGTATGTGCTAACAACACCAAAAGAATTGCAATTGCACGCAATTCATCTAAATAAAAAATCCTCTCTTTTCTTAAAACCATTTTATCCCTAAAAATATTATAATATTAGTATTTGATTATGAATTTATAAATTTAGTGTTGTCTTTAACTGCTTAATCAAATTTTTGAGAGAATTTTAATTATCTAATATCTCATAAAACTCTTCAACAGCATTATTATTATACTCGTCATAATCTATGTCAAGCTGACTTTTTACTTTTCCATCCATAAAATCCTGCATAGCCTTTAAGATGCCCTCAACGGAATTATCAAATAGATACCCATCATAATCCCTTATCCACTGCAAACCTTCAATATCGCTAACGATTACTGGGATTTTGAGAGTATCCGCTTCCATAATTGTCATGGGCCATCCTTCACTAAGAGATGGCAAAATAAATAAATCACATTCTTTTAAAATCGGCATTGGATTGAAAATTGATTTGATTAGGGTGATATTATTTCTATATTTTAATTTGCTGATTAATCTTTTAGTTGAAATATATTCCTCACCAAATCCTCCAACAATTATAAGTTGAGTGTCAGGATAATCCTTACAAAATTTATTAAATGCTCTGATTAACATCTTATGATTTTTTTCATATGAGAACCTTCCAACCGAAATAAATTTCCTGCCTGGACTTTCCAAAACACCGATGATTCCCCCAGGATTATAAGTGCTCATTACAGTATTTCTATCAAATTCAATCTCTTTTTCACTATCGAGTAAGATTTTTTTATAAAAATTAATATTATGCACCAAATGAATTTTTTCTTCAGTTTCTGGATAAAAATCCAAAATTGATTTTAATGCTTTAGGGGAAACCGTTGCAATTTTATCATAGCAACTATAATTCTCAGCCAGAATATGTGGATTTTCAAATCCTTTTTCAATTCTTTCAGCTTTATCAGTGTGGGACCATATAATTTTATTTGCATTGCATTGTGAGAAAAGCAAGCTTTCAACTTCACTATAACCAATAAAATGAATTACATTATCAAATTCAAAATCTCCATAATACCTTTTCAATTCACGTTTAAATAAGTTTTTAACAATGTCTGGAGTCGCTTTATGATTTTTACTCTTGAGATATCTATTCAATTTGAATTTTTCAAGTAACGTTGGATTGATTGGTGTTCTTAATGGAGCATAGCTTATCTCATTTGGAAACAGCTTAAAAATGGAATCATGGTTCTTTTCTATATTCTTACTCCAACTACGATAAGAAATGAAATAGTCATGTTTTTCAGAGTCAACTTCATGCAATAGATTTACCAATGAAAAGGTAACGCCATTCTTTAATAACCCTCCAGCAAAAACCAAAGAGTTCTTATTGGAATTTTTTATTATTTCCTCATTTAACGGCTTTTCATCACTAAAAATATGTTGACATAATTTTTCACAGGCATCACCATCGTCATATAGACAATATTCCCTTAAAAAAGAATCATCATCATAATCTTTCCCTGAGTTCAACTCAAAGATCAACTCATCAACATCATGTGCCTTGGCAAACGGGAACTGTGAAAGGTCCATGAATGTGTCATTATTCTTAAAATATCTCTCCTCATCAAAAACAAATAGAATTATCTTCTTTTTAGTATTTGCAAAATCAAAGATAACATCTGAATAATCGCTGATAAGGATATCTGTAGAATTTAGCACATCATATTGCTCAAAATTATCTGGAAATTCTTGAATTTTATCGTATTTATCTAAATTAAACTCTTCTTTATTTAAAGGATGGAATTTAACCAATAATATTTGGTTATCATTTAGGCCTTCATCAATTCTTTTAAAGTATTTCTCCATCGTATTTTTACGGTCATTATTCTCAAAAGATTTTACGCTTTTAAACGATGGAACATATGCAATTATTTCTTTATCTTTAAAACCCATCTCTTCTTTCAAATTTGAGTTTTTGAAAAAAACGGAATTTCTCGGAGATCCACCCATTAAAACCTTTCCAGGGAAAATCTTATCCAACATATATGAGGATAAAAAGTTATTTTTTGAGTAGTCATTTGAAAATAAGATATAATCAGACGATAATAATGTTTCTTGAACACTTGCAATTTTATGTTCCTGATTCTTATTATTAAAGCCAAACGCTTTGAAAGGTGTTCCCTGCCAGGCATTGAATACAATTTGACCGGGGCGTTTAACAAACTTATGGAACAGGACTGAATCTGTAATGATATATTTTGCCTTTTCCATTATCATTGTTCCAATAGTTCTAGTGGAAACAATTTTATCAATATTCAATGAATAATTCTTTTCCAATTCTTTGATTTTAGTATGAACATTCTTTTTAGCATAAACAACAATTCTATAATCGCCATATTTACCTGTAGATAGTTCTTCTACAATTCTTAAAATATTGCCCGTGAAATCCTTTCCGTTTCCAGATTCAACATAAACCAGTTTTTCATCAATCTTTTTGTGATAATAATTATAGTAAATAAGGCTGTTTATTGAAGCATACTTCCAATCTTCAATCCTTTTATTAAATTTAGTTCCTAAGCTGATAATATCCCTCTTTAAGAATTATACCCTAATCAGATACATTTGACATTGACAATCACGAACGGAACTTACAATTCCTCTACTTAACATCGGAATATTCCCTATTACTGAAATAAAAACATTAACCTTTCAAAAGAATTATCTAAAGCCTTAAAGGAATAAATATATTACTAGAATAATTTTCCAATTTCACATGAAACTTCAAATCCCAGTTTGTCATATAATCCTGTTGATTCTTCAGTATAATTAATCAGATAAACCTTTTTACCTTCATCAATCAAGTCATTGCATAGTTTGCTGCAAACTTTTGTGGCAAGACCTTTTCCCCTATATGCATCATCAGTAATTACATTAGACAATACTGCAATGTTTTCAATCTCAGCGTTTGTAGAGGCATTAGAAATGATTTTATCCCCATCTTTAATTATATAATTTCTGCCAAAGTTATCCTCATCTCTTTCTTTAATCTGAGAAATCAATTCATCCAACTCGTAAAATTCACCCATAGGGTCATTTTTAATTAATTTTGAAATTGCAATGAAATCTTCCTCTTCATCAGCCAGTTCAACAGCTGAATTTTCGCAGTCATAATGTTTTGATAAAACTCTAACCCAACCATATTCAGCAGTATAGTCCTTTTCTTTAAGAATGTCATCAAGGTTTTCGATTAAATATTTTTCGGCACAAATGACTGAAGGATTCTCCGTTAATACCAATTTCTTTATTTTATCGAAGTCACAATCCTTATTTTTTGAAAAAACATGCATTCCAGAATAATATTTTAATATAACGCATTTTATTTCATTATCTTCCAAATCAAACCAAAATTTTAGGTTTTCATTGTCCAATCCATATTTTAGAAAATCCAAATATAGGTATAGGCATTTATCATATTCCTTTCCAATGTATTCTTTAATTGATTGTATGTCTTGCTTTTCGACTCTTTTAAACATGCTTTCCCTTCATCTATGAGTTATAATTATTTATATTAAAAATTAATCACTACTTTCATCTAATCCAACTAATTATTGATCTATATCTTCTAAAGCTTCAATGAAAGTATCCATTACTCCACTTTCACCAATGGAAACACGCAAGCAATCGCCTAGATTCGGAACATTATTATAAACCTTAATCAAAATTTTCTTTTCCTCTTTCATTCTTTTTACAATAGTTGCCGCATCAATGTGTTTCGGTTTGATGAAAATAAAATTGCCTTCCTTAGCACTAACCTCATATCCTTTTTCTTGCAGGGAATCAATCAAATGCTGTTTGCCGGTTAATTGTTTTTCAACAAGTTCATCAAGCATGCCCTCTTTTTCTATAATCGCTTCTGCAAATGCCATTCCAAAAGCATTAACATTATGTGGAGTGGCTAATTTTTGAACAATTGCAACATCATCTTTTTGGCCAACAACATAACCTAATCTTGCACCAGCAAGTGAAAATACTTTAGAAAATGTTCTAGTTAATAAAACATGCTCGTTTTCTATTGCATACTTAATAAATGAATTTGGGTAAAAATAGAAATAAGCTTCATCAATTAATAATGTACATTCATGTTCCTTACAAGCCTTCAAAATTTCATCCATCTCTTCATATGTGTATACATCACCGACAGGATTATTTGGATTTAAGATGATTACCAAATCAATATCATCATTAATTGAATCGATAATATTTTGAACATCCATTTCAAGATTTTCATCATAATGGACATGGACGCTTTCCCGACCATACATCTCACAATATACATCATACATCGCATAAGATGGAATAACGGACAATACTTTACCTCCCGGTCGGCTATATGCCTGAATAACGTATCTTATTCCTTCTGCAGAACCATTAACAAGGCAAATATTTTCCACTTCAACTCCAATAAATTTTGCCAGCTTAGTTGTAAATTCCAATTGCTCAGGATATTTAGCAACAAATTCTGGAGTGACTTTAGAGAGAACTTCATCAATAAACTCCTGAGGCAATCCAACAGGATTTTCATTCAAATCCATCCTTATATAGCCATCACGTGAATTCTGATCAAATATTCTGAATAAATTTTTAATGTTTTCATTAATATAATACATATTTTTCTCCCTAAATATTCTCAATAAGTTTTTATATCCTTAGCAAATTATACAATTTGTATTATAGCCATGCATAAAACATGAACGCCTTAATTTTTAAGTATTTTAATATTAAAGATATTTATTACATTTATTATAAATACTTTATCAAATGTGAGATTTCAAACTTATATAGCTTTTTTAATTTTATAACTACTTTGAATATAGGGATTATAGAAACTTATTTTCAAATATGATAAAAAACAGATAGTTATTTAGAGTTGACTGGAATGGAAATCAGTGCTGAAGAAATGAAAAGAACAATCGAAAAGATTTACAAGCGACTTGATGAAGTCACACCTGTAGATTTTGACTGTGGAAAATTATGCGGTGAAGTCTGCTGCGTATACGATGCGGAGGACTACCGCAACGAAGAGTTAGCTCTATATCTGCTTCCAGGAGAAGAGCTGATGTATGAAGATAGTGATGAATTTGAACTTTACTTTATCGATTCGTCTGAGATAAAATATCCTCACTCCTGGAAAGGCCAAATCTATCTTGTAAAATGCGTTAATCCGCCGAAATGCGACAGGTCAATCCGACCTATCCAATGCAGAACATTTCCATTAATACCTCATCTAAACAAGAAAGGAGAATTCCACCTGATTTTTGATGAAAGCGAATTTCCATACAAATGTCCTATTGTCCATGACCACATCAAACTGAATGACGATTTTGTAAAGACTACGTTTGAAATATGGTCGATGCTGATGACCAATCCCTTGGTATATGATTTGGTTGACATGGACTCCAGAATGAGAGACAACAGGAAAACCTATTATGAAGTTGTCATCTAGTCCAGCTTCCAGTCTATTTCCCCAATATCATTTTCTTTTAAGAATTCATTTGCCAGTTTAAAATGATTTGAGCCTAAAAATCCACGGCGAGCCGAAAACGGTGATGGATGGGATGTAATCAATACCAGATGATTCGGATTTGTAATCAATTCCCTTTTCTTTTCTGCCTGTTTTCCCCAAAGCAGAAATACGATCGGTTGAGTCTGATTATTCAGTATTCCAATTACATTATCTGTGAATGTCTGCCAACCGCAGCCGCTATGGGAATTGGCTTCTCCTTCAACGACCGTAAGAACAGTATTCAGCAAAAATACGCCCTGCTTTGCCCATTTTTCCAGACAGCCTGATTCAGGTATCGGATAATCATACTCGTCATTAATCTCTTTAAAAATGTTCTTTAGAGATCTTGGAATCGGCCTGCTATCGGGAGTGGAAAATGCAAGGCCATGAGCCTGGCCGGCCTCATGATAGGGGTCCTGACCTAAAATAACCACTTTAACATTGTCCAATGGAGTTAACTTGAATGCATTGAAAATATCATCATATGGAGGATAGATTGTTTTGTTTTCATATTCCCTGTTAATGAATTCAATTATCCTTTTAAAGTATTCCATTTCAAATTCATCCTTTAACGCCAAATCCCAATCGTTTCCAATCATAAGCATTACCCCCGACTATTTTTCCTCAACTCTCTTTCCGGTCATATGGTCAATGGTAATTTCAAATACCTCTGTCTTATCCAATAGCCTATCTATCTCATCAATGGTTTCCTGGTGTGTCGGGAAGAACTTGTCTCCAAGATGGGTCAGCTTGTCGATTTTATCCTGCCTATCCGTTAAAGTTTTAATTCTACCGAAGACCACTACGCTTTTAAATGTATACCACCAGCTGTCTTCGGCCTTAATTCCCTTATCAACAACACAATAGGAACATTTTGAATATTTTTTGACCGCATCAACCTTATGACCCTTCATTGCTCCGTGAAAGTATATCTTGCCGTCCACATAAACATGGCTCATCGGAACCGTATACGGATAGTCGTCATCACCCAACAGTGCCAAAACGCCGCGAGGTTCGTTAATCAATATATCGACACATTCTTCATCTGAAAGCTGCCTATTTCTTCTTCGCATTTTTCGAAACATATTACTATATTTAGCAAAACTACTAAAAATAATCTTATGTCACAGTTAACTTTCAGGAATGCAAAAGAGGAAGATGTCGGCTTAATTTTAGAATTCATTCGAAAATTAGCTGATTATGAACACAGGTTGGATGAGGTCATCGCTACCGAGGAAGAGTTAAAAAAATGGATTTTTGACAAAAAGCAAGCGGAGGTAATATTCGCTCTTGAAGATGGAAAGGAAGTGGGCTTTGCACTGTTTTTCCTAAGCTTTTCAACATACATATCAAATGTCAACCTTCACCTTGAAGACCTGTTTGTGGACCCCGAATATCGTGGAAAGGGATATGGAAAGGCATTGCTCAAGCAGTTGGCAAAAATTGTGGATGAGAGAGGCTACGGAAGATTTGAATGGACATGCCTATCTTGGAACAAGCCAAGCATTGACTTCTATCTGTCCTTAGGCGCCGAACAGAAGGATTGGAATGTTTTCCACCTAACCGGTGAAGAACTGGAGAAATTAGCCAATGACTAATTTACTTAAGCTAAAACACCATCAATGAAGTCCATGATTTCATTGACACTCTGTTTTTGTTGCGATTCGGCAGAAATTTTAGCTATTCCATCACCTGACTGGTTTCCATAATATCCGAATTGCGCATGATTTGCCCCATCAATTTCAAATTCGGTAAGGTTATCATCAATAAACCCAATGGATTCATTGTATTTTTCCATGTCTAGCACCTTATCTTCAGATCCATAGATTGACAGCACCGGCTTTTCAATTTCTGAAGTTGAATATGATGCAAACAATATCAATCCATCGGTCTTGTTGGTGCTGTTGACATAGGAAGCGGCCATTGCACCGCCTAAAGAGTGTCCGGATATGAAATAATGGGAGTAGTTTCCATCATCTATTATCTCATCTGCACTGTCCTGGCCTAAAAACGCCAGATTGAACGGCATTTCAACCAGATAACAGTCGATGCCTTCGCTTGACAGATTCATGAATAATGGAGCATATGAAGTATATTCAACTTTAGCTCCGGGATAGAATATCAATGCTGTATCGTTTCCAGGACCGTCCAACAGCATTCCGTTTGATGTTTTTATTGCAGATACGTCATCGGTATTGTTCAAACTGTCAATAGCAACTTTTTCTGCATGATAATAATCGCTGATGTAGAATATGGCAAATCCTACAATTAAAAGCAAAACAATTGCTATAGCAATCTTGATTTTTTTGTTCATGATTATATTTTAAAAAAAGTAATATAAAAAAATGATTACATGAATGCAAGTATGGCATATGCTATGAATATTAAAACAAGGCATGAAACGCAAGCAACTGTGGTTGGAAATTCACTGTTATCCTGATTGACATTTGGATTGTTTAATGCAGTTGATTGAATAGCATATTTCTCTTCATTGTCATATACATCTGCAAGTTTGATTGCAACCCAAACTGACCTGACAATTGAGACAAGCATCAGTATCATAGCTATTGCAACATATACATCAAGGATAGGGTCAAAATCGGATAATATTATTCCGAAAACCCATGGAATCTCATAGATTACGCCTTCCAGAATCCAATTTCGATTGTCATGAATAGCTCCGATATAAATAAATCCCAATCCGTTGAAGACGATAATCACCGAAAAGATTACCCACCATGATCTTTTAATTTTTTCTAATGCATTCATTTTTTAACCTAAAAAATTATAGTGAGGGTAAAACTCACTATTCTAACAAATCTTTATTGCTGGTTTCTATTTTGTCAACAACCTTTTGCCCTTCATCCGCAAGGTCTGAGAAGACCTCAATTGTTTCCTTCATCTTAGGAAGAGCTTGCTGTTTATAAGTGCTTACATCCTCAATAGCTTGAAGAGCTTCTGCAAATGAAGCCTTAAGAACATCTGGAGAAATCATTGTCTCAGCACTGTGCTTTTGAATTTCACTTCCTTGCTCCTTAAGCATGTGTGAAGTGGATTCAATTATGTTTTCAGTAGTCTTATTTAGGATATTGATCTTATCCATTACTATTTTTTGGTTATAAAGAGCACTTGCAACCATTACACCAGTTCTAAGTGCTGAAACTGTAACGTTTTGAGCGCGTTTTACTCCTCTAATCAATTCCTTATTGTTTCTTCTGATCACATTAAGGGAAACAATTCCTTGCTGGTTTACAACAATCATCTGCTGCATATCCATGATTCTTTGTCTTAGAGGGAACAGTATCTCTTCACGTACAAAAGCGATTTTCTCTTCGGATACTCCCTGAAGTTCTGCGTTTTGAATTTGGGCTTCAATGGATTCATCCATCTTCTTACCGAGCTCAATGTCTGCAAGAAGCTTGTTTGTAACTTCCCTTAAATAGTTCTCTTCACTTAAGAGAGTTGTGTTGTCGTTTTGCAAGACCTTTCCGCTTTTTTCAAGAGACTCTATAATGTGTGAGATTGATACTTCCGCCTTTTCATATTTTGCAAAGTATTTTTTAACGGGATTGACCAGATTTCCAAGCATGCCCTTTTTGGCAAAATCAACCTTGCTTGGGTCTAAATCTTTCATTTGCTGGTCCAGCTCCAATAATTTTTCTCCGATATTGTCGGCTTCCTTTCCGCCTTTGGTCAAATCACTTAATCTTGTTGATAACATTTCATTGTGTGAAGCGGATTTGGACATGTCGGATAAACCGAAATTGTCTAGAGGCTGTAGGATTTTTTCCCTTTCTTGTGGATTATTCAAATCGGCATCGAAAATTGCAGTTGCATTGTCTTGTGCTTGGTTTTTGAGATTTGAGTTTTCCAGTTTTTCTTCTTCATCCTTAATGGATGTTTCGACATCTTTTTTAATTTCATCTACATCTAGAGAAAATTCTGCCATTTTTATCACCTAATTAAGAAAGTCTATTTTATTTTTATCAACCTTAGCAGTGAAATTATCTATGGTTTCACCGCCTTTAATTATTTCTACATTAACATGATCCAAGTCGAGTTTTTTGTATGAAGTGTAATCGCCAAAGCTTATTTCGTAATCCGTATCATAGTAAACATTGGAAAGGGTTTCGGTTTCCTGACCTAAAACTGTGCCGTTTTCATCGCAATAGCTTGTTTTTATTACATATCCCTTCATATTCGAAGGCACATCCAAAAACAGGGCATCAGTATAGAAGGTATAGCTTGTCCTATTGTCGTAGGTGCTATCGTAGCCGTTTACTTCGGTTATAGTCAAATCAACATGATCCACATGGTCTCCGTCATCCGTTGCAACATCATGGTCATTTCCAAGGGAGAGTATAAACATCGCCCCAAAGACCAGAATAATGGCAATGATTGCCAGGAATATCTTTCCATTCGAAAGCATATTGGAACTCCTTGTTGATGCATCTTTAGAGAAACTGTAACCGCAATCCATGCAGAATTTTGCATTGTTAGCCTGTTCTTTTCCACATTTTGGACAAGTCTTGCTCATAAAATCACCCTAATATTCCTTAACCGAACTTGTTAGGTTTTCCATTTCTTCCAACAGATTCTTAACGTCATCACTTGATTCTTCATTTGAATTTAAATTTATGACGAGTTCATTTGTCAAGTCTTCAATCTGATCAATGATGGCTTTCATATTGCCTATTTTGCTTTCAAGTTCGCCTTCTATTCTAGGAGTGTCTTCAGCTGCAAGGTTAATGATATTCAAGGCTGAATCCCGCTGGGCATAAAACATCTTACGGGAATTGCCAACGACATTCATAAACCTGTCGTAAGTTAGTTGAGGAGGAGCGAAAGATTTTTCAATGAGATCCTTTACAACTTCCTCTTTTACGTCAAACAGCACCTTCAGGTCATTTACCTCTTTTTCATATTTTTTAAGTGATTCAAGACCTGAATTTTCATGTATTGGCGCTGAAACTGGTTTGGACACTACTCTTTCTTGCTTTTTAGTTTGGGTTTTCGCATATCCTTTTGAAGTCGTTAACCTGTAAAGATATGCTAAAGGAAGTATTGATAATATTAAGATAATAAACATTACTGCCTTATTTCCCCAGTAGTAAAAAGGAACCAGTATGCAGATTAAAGTAATGTAATAAACGCCCAATATTCCCATGAGAGAATTATTTATAAACAATAAATCGGATATGCCCCCTATTCCCCTTTGCAGTTTGATTTTGGAAGCATAGCTGGAGTCGGGTGCATATTGCAATACTTCATCATCTGTCAATATGCCCGCTTTAGGTTCGACGACATATTTGATTTCGGATAATGATTCTATGCAGTTAACCCTTGTTCCATCGATATCATAGGCCTTAGAGTTTTTAAAGGCAATAGGGGTTGTTAATCTCTTAATTTCATGAGCTTTTGAGCTTTCATTAGACATTTTGAATCTCCAATGAATATATTATATAGTATATATTTATAAAGATTTGTATTTAATTTGTTACTACCTAATCAAATTCCTTTTCAAGCAGAATTGTTACGGGTCCGTTGTTGAGCAAACTGACCTTCATAAACGCCCCGAACTCACCGGTTTCAACATCAACATCTTCACGACATTTTGCTGTGAAATAGTCAAATAATTCTGTTGCCTTATCTGGGGCTAAAGCCCTGTGAAAAGACGGCCTATTCTTTTTGGTGTGGGCATATAACGTGAATTGAGGTACCAGCAATAGCTTTCCTCCAATGTCCTTAACGGATTTGTTCATCCTGCCGTTTTCATCCTGAAAGATTCTGAGCTTTACAAGCTTCTTTGCCAGATAATCAGCTTCTTTTTGCGAATCCTCTTGCCCAAAGCCTACCAAGACCATCAATCCTTCATCAATCTGACCAACGATTTTTTCATCCACTTCAACACTTGCATTAGATACTCTTTGAACTACTAGTTTCATTTGCGAATTCTCCTAAAATAGCTGAAGCCATTAAAATAAGAGCAATTGCCAAAAAAGAAATTAAAATTAATTCTTCCGAACAGATAATTGCGCCTCAGAACAGCAACTCCCAATATTTCACCAATGATTAACACCATTATGATTTTTAGAATAATACTTGATTCCATCGATTTTTCACATATCTTCATCTGAAAATCCTCAGTAATATATCCTATTTTGGATTTTCTATAAAAAAAAGTTTTACTTATAAATCAAGATTTTCCTTAACCTCATAAGTTGCATCACGAACCGTATTAGCTGCTTTAATAAAGCTTCTCTTCTCAATATCGTTCATATGAATAGGAACAATCATTGCAATGCCCCTTTTGGATATAACTGCCGGCACACCTAACGATACATCCTCAACGTTTTCAACTTCACCATCAAGATAGCAGCTTACGGTCAAGACTTTGTGGGTGTCCGTTATTATTGTAGAAATCAGGTTTGATATAGCAAAAGCAGGACCATATTCAGTTGCTCCCTTTTTGGTAATTATTGTATTTCCCGCATTTTTAAGCCGTTCGACCAATCCTGTAATGTCCAAATCCACATATTCCACGAAATATTTTAAAGGAATACCCCCAATTGTTGTAGAACTTAAAAGAGGAACCATGTTATCCCCATGCTCGCCTACAACCCTTGTGTGAACTTCAGAACTGTTAATGTTGATTTGCCTTGAGAAATAATTTTTCAGTCTTAATGAATCCAGGTGGTTTCCGACACCGATAACCTTCATCTTATCAAATTTGGAAGCATCAAGAGCGATGGTTGTCATTACATCCACAGGATTTGTAGCCACCAATATTATTGCATCAGGAGCGTATTTCGCTACCTGTTTTGAATAGTAGGCAACAATTTTCGCATTGGGAACTGCCAAATCCAATCTTTTCATACCTTTTTGGCGATGAATTCCGGCGGCAATCAATACAATGGCAGAGCCCTCGATATCATGAAAATCACAAGTCGGAGTCAACCTGCAATCAATATCCCTTGCAGCCAGAGCATCATACATATCGTAAGTTTCTCCTTTAACCTTTTCAAGGCTTTCGGGCCTTGCAACCATAACGATTTCATCAACTGTATCTTCCCTTGCCAGGGTAAACGCTACATTCTTGCCTATTGTTCCAGTTGATCCGAAAATACTTACCTTTACCATGATGTTATATTTGGATTTTAATATAAAAGTATTTTACTAAACAAAAAAAATGCTGTATGATTTATAAGAAAATTTAATAAATCTAAACAGAATATATAAAAATAATCAAAATTGTACATTCTGTAAATGTTAACAATAGTTTTATATGGATTGAATATTCTAACTTATATTAAATATCGGTGATACCATGGCAGATGAAGAACTGAAATTGGAAACAAAATGCTATGACGCTAACGAATATGGATACCTGTACGGCTTGAACAAAAGGATTCCTGATGAAGAATTCGAAAAGGTCAAGCCATATTTCAGAAATTTCAAAAGAATGGATTTCGTAGAGGGGAACGTTCAGGTAACAGGAAGGCCTGAAGGATATAGGTGCCTTGAAAAGGATGTTGCAAAAGTCGAAGAGATTTTAGGAATCACAAACACTTTAGAAAAGAGGCAGAACAAGGTAAAGGAAGCGTTTGCAGACCCGATTAAAAAGGCCAATCTCATTGACAAATCCTATGAATGGCTGAAAATGCTATTTGAAAAGGGAGGAACCCGGCCGGAACAGGACCTGTCAAGACTTGCAGTGCACTCTACAAAAATCTATGATCCACAGGACGGCTTCAAAAAGGGTGCAGACAAAGGTGAAGGGGAACTGTTTATCTACACTCCACACGGCATGTGGTATATCATCAACAACTCAGGAGAGTTTTCAGACAAATCACTGAACAATGTCAAAACAAAGCAGGGTGGAGCTGTAGGCCATAGGCTAATGTATGACGATTTGATTGACAGACTGATTAGAATCTACAGCGAAGAGAACTTGTATACCGGTGAAAAGCTATATTAATTTCACCCTCTTTTTTTAATTATTTAACCTGTCGATTGCCCATCCTAAAGCATATCCGATGAGAAATGTTGGAATCGCAAACACCAATCCGACAATTATTGCGGCCAAGAATACTGATATCAATGGAAACTGGCCAAGGTTTACAAACATTGCGAGAAGAAACATTGCAACAAAGACCAAAATACTAATGGATTTTGATTTGGCAAATCTGAGCTCTCCGGTGTATTTATCGGTTTTATAGAATAGCTTGGATATAATAGAATCCTGATTTTTATTTACCCTAACTTTAACTTCATTATCCGGTTTATTTTCATTTACAGGCAATGACTTAAACTCCAAACCGCAATTTTTGCAAAACTGCGCCTCATCCAGATTTTCACAACCGCATTCACGACAGAATTTCATATTGATCACCTTTTAAATTTCAAATATAAAACAGCTGAAAATAATAAAACAACAACAGCTATGGCGACAATCCAATTAACAAATCCATATAACAGGGCTCCAATGAATAATATTGCTATATAGATTAATGTTGCAACATTACTGGAGTGATATATGGAATTAATTCTTCCAATATCATGATTATTTAATTTTGTTCCACAATTTGCGCAAACTGATTCCTGCGGACTTAATATCTTGTTACATTTGGGGCATCTTTGGACTGGCATGTCTAATATTATGTTGTCCATTAAATTAAATGTTTTATAATATAAAAATCAAATTTATTATTTAGATAACAGGTGGTTTAATTATATGCAAAAAATTATAAATGCACATTGTCATATTTATCCAGAAAAAATAGCAGAAAAAGCAGTACTTGGAATTAGGGATTTCTACGATTTGGACATGTCCTTGAACGGCAAATTAGATGATTTGATAAGGGACGGTGATAAAGTTGGAGTAACACATTACCTGATTCATTCAGTTGCAACAACACCTAAGCAGGTTAAATCAATAAATGAATTCATAGCTGATGCCGTAAATTCCAATCCCGACTTATTTACAGGATTCGGAACCTTGCACCCCGACAGCGAGGATATACAGGGAGACTTCGATTACCTGATTGAACTTGGCCTTAAGGGTGTTAAGCTGCACCCGGACTTCCAGCAGTTTGCAATGGATGAAGAGCGTGCATTTAAAATAGGTGAAGTCGTAAGCAAAGGCAATGTCCCGATGCTTGTTCACTGCGGCGACTTCAGATACAACTATTCAAATCCAAAGCATATTAAAGCATTTCTGGAAAGATTCCCAGACATTACATTCATTGGAGCCCACTTTGCAGGATGGAGCATGTGGGAAGAGGCAACCCGCCAACTGTCCCATTTTGAAAACCTATATGTTGACTTGAGCTCAAGCCTATATGCCCTGACACCTGAAACCGCACTAGAACTGATTCATGCATACAGTGCCGATAAGGTACTGTGGGGCACCGACTATCCGATGTGGGAATCTGTCAGCGAAATGGAATACTTCAATAAAATCAATTTGACAGAAGAGGAGCGCTCCAAAATACTTTATGAGAATGCTGCCAAACTACTAAAACTAGAATAGAACCAAAGTGTGACATTTTGTCACGCTTTCAAAAAAAAATTATCTGAATTCTTTTTTATTAAACGCATCAGCAGCAGGCGGCGTTAATAAACCTTCAGAAATCATTTCATCTATTTCATCAAGACTAAACCAACCGTAATCATCATGCTCTTCACTAATAGTGACATCATCATTCTTGCAAGTAACTTTCATAATCAATTGAATTGATTTTACCTCTTCAGAAGTTTTGCAAGCAGTAAAGTCTTTTCTGACAACATTATAAAGTGAATCAACATCCACCTCAAGACCTGTCTCTTCAAGAAATTCCCTTTTCAGACCTTCATCGAAAAATTCGCATTTCTTAACCTTACCACCTGGAATTTCCCATCTGCCCGCATCATGAGCAGATTTTGATCTAATTTTCAAAAGTAAAAATTTGCCATCAAATTCACAAATCCCTCTTGCTGTCAATCCCCATAATGTAGCCATGTCAAACACCTAAAAAAAATAAGTTAAAGGGAAAGATTCCCCTATTGTTTCATTGCCTTTTCAACAGCCACTGCAACTGCAACGGATGCTCCGACCATCGGGTTGTTACCCATACCAATTAGTCCCATCATTTCCACATGGGCAGGAACTGATGAGGAACCGGCAAATTGTGCATCGGAGTGCATTCTGCCCAATGTGTCTGTCATACCATATGAAGCAGGACCTGCCGCCATGTTGTCAGGGTGCAGGGTTCTTCCTGTTCCCCCGCCTGAAGCGACTGAGAAGTACTTTTTGCCTTGCAATATGCATTCCTTTTTGTATGTTCCGGCCACAGGATGCTGGAAACGTGTAGGGTTTGTTGAGTTGCCTGTAATTGATACGTCAACACCTTCCAAATGCATGATTGCCACACCTTCACGCACATCATCTGCACCGTAGCATCTTACCTTCGCCCTTTCTCCATCTGAATATGCTTTTTCCTTGACTACTTTCACTTCTCCTGTAAAGTAATCGAATTCTGTTTCAACATGGGTGAATCCGTTGATTCTTGAAATGATTAACGCTGCATCCTTTCCAAGACCGTTCAATATTACTCTCAATGGTTTTTCACGAACTTCATTTGCAGAGTTTGCAATACCGATTGCCCCTTCAGCTGCCGCAAAGCTTTCGTGGCCTGCTAAAAATGCAAAGCATTCGCTTTCATCGCTTAAAAGCATTGATGCTAAATTACCATGACCTAATCCAACCTGTCTGTCATCTGCAACACTTCCCGGAATGCAGAATGCCTGAAGGCCTTCACCGATTGCCTTTGCGGCATCTGATGCTTTCACGCAGCCTTGCTTTATGGCTATTGCAGCACCAAGAGTGTATGCCCAGCATGCATTCTCAAAACAGATTGGCTGAACTCCTTTTACAATATCAAATGGGTCGAAACCCTTATCAAGACAAATTTGCTTTGCCTCTTCAAGGTCTTTAATGCCATATTTCTCTAAAACAGGAATGATTTGATCTATTCTTCTCTCATAACTTTCAAATAAGCTCATAATATCACTCCTTCCTTGGGTCAATTTTTTTAACGGCATCATCAAACCTTCCATATTGACCTGTTGCCTTTTCAATTGCTTCCAGAGGGTCAACACCATCTTTTATTTGGTCTAACATGACGCCGAGGTTAATGTACTTATAACCAATTATTTCATTGTCTTCATCAAGCCCGATTTCTGTAATATAACCTTCAGTGAGCTCCAGATACCTTGGTCCCTTTTCCTTTGTTGAATAGATTGTTCCAATCTGGCTTCTGTGGCCCTTTCCCAGATCTTCAAGGCCTGCACCAATCTGAAGGCCCCCTTCTGAAAATGCGGATTGGGTTCTTCCATAAACAATCTGTAAGAATAATTCGCGCATTGCAGTATTGATTGCATCACAGACCAAATCTGTGTTCAATGCTTCAAGGATTGTTTTTCCAACCAGTATTTCACCAGCGATTGCTGCTGAGTGAGTCATGCCGGAACAACCTAAAGTTTCAACCAATGCCTCCTCAATGATTCCTTCTTTAACGTTTAATGTCAATTTGCAGCATCCCTGTTGCGGTGCACACCATCCGATACCATGGGTAAAACCAGAAATGTCACTGATATGTTTTGCCTTAACCCATTTGCCCTCTTCAGGAATTGGAGCGGGATCATGATTAGCACCTTTGCGAACAAGACACATATTTTCAATTTCTGTTGAATATATCATCATTTTTCTCCAAAATTTTTTGCTACATTTATATATCTGCTTTTTAATTAATGTATTTTTGGAAAAATCAATTAAAATCATTTAAGTAATATAAGAATTATATTATCAAACAGGTGGTAGTTATGGATTTCATTTTAGTATTAGCGAAAATTCAACCTAAAGGCGGTTGTCAAGACAGTATCCTGGAACTTGCTAACGAACTGGTTTATGAAACCTTGCTGGAAGAAGGCAACATCGAGTATCGATTGTTAAAATCAGATGAAGATGATACATTGACTTTTGTTGAAAAATGGGAAAGTCTTGAAGCACTTAAAAGACATATGGGTTCACCGCACTTCATAAACTTTGGAGAAGAAAGCGATGAATTCGTTGAAAATATGGATATCCAAGTTATTGATGCTACTGAAATCAAATTTTAGTAATTGATGTAGATTACCTGCATTAAAAACTCTACTTTTTTTATTTCTTTTAATTATTTTAAAAATTCAATTAATTAAATCAACTATTTTTACAAAACCTATTAAAATATTAGGCCATCTTATCAATATAATGTGAAGAAAAAATCTTGGAAAAAATTATTTAATAGGAGTTAGATAATTACATCTATGAAAATATTCATCAATGCCGACAACGGAAATTCCAATTCCTTAAAGACAAAAGAGGAATTAATCAGGATTTCACAAGAGCTAAAAATTGAAATCAGTGATGAAATAGCAGAATGCGATTTAGTAATCTCAATCGGCGGAGACGGCACATTCCTTGAATCCACCAGATTATCCTGTGGAAAACCAATAATTGGAATACATACCGGAACATTAGGCTTTTTAACTGAAATAGACCCCAAAAATATCAAACATGCACTAACCGACATTATAGAGGGCAACTACCATATAGAAGAAAGGATGATGCTTGAAGGCGAAATCATTAAAGAGAACGGAGAAACAATCGAAATACCTCCCGCATTAAACGAAATTGGAATTTCAAAAAATATCTTCGGTGTAGTGAGATTTGATGCGATAATTAACGGAAAGCTCATCAACTCATATACTGCTGATGGAATCCTACTTTGTACACCAACAGGTTCGACAGCATATAACCTATCCTGCGGTGGTCCGATTGTAGATCCAACAGCCCATATCTTAACATTGACACCAATAGCTCCCCATACAGTAATCAATAGAAGCATTGTACTATCTGATGATTCGACTGTTGAGATAAAAATAACAGAGCTTAGAGACAACACCACATCATTTGCATTATATGACGGTCATCCAATTGAAGTGTTCAATGGCGATATAATCAAAATTAAAAAGTCAAAAACCCATACAAAAATAATAAAGCTTGAGGATAGGAGTTTCATTGACACTATTCGAGAAAATATCAATTAGTTGACTGTAATGCAGTCATTTGGACAGATTGCCATGCACACCTTACAGCTTTTGCAAACTTGAGGATCCCTTACTGTCGATACATCATCAACAATCATCAAAACATTATTCGGACATGCAATGCTGCATTTTTCACATCCGTCACAATCTTGTGCGTTGATGTCAATATGACAGTCCACAGTTTCCTCTTCTTTCTTGTTTTTATTCCTTCTAAATAATGAACCAAGACCCATTCGCAAGTCCCCAAAAAATAGAAAAAAAGTAGGTTTAGAATTTTAAACCTAATTCATATGCTTCTTTTAACTTATCTTCTTGTTCTTCAGCCACAATTCCTGCAGGACCTGCACTGCCAGCATCAACATGGCCAATTACCTCATATCCCATGAATGTAAACGGTGAGAATTTGGTCATTTCAATATAATTGGCATAGGTTCCTTCCGGCTGGTTTTCAGTGAATATCAATGCGGCTTTTCCAGATAAGCTTTTATCAGGGTTTTGTCCGATGCTGTAGAAACGGTCAATGATTAATTTACCTTGAGCAGACATTTGTCCATAGTAGATTGGTGTTGCAAATATCACGCCATCGGCAGCAACCAGTTCATCCAGAATCTTGTTTCCGTCATCTGCACGTACGCATTCAGGGTTTTCTGCACAGTGCATGCATGCTTTGCATGGAGCGATTTCACATTTTTCCAAGTAGTATTTGACTACTTCCCCGCCGTTTTCTTCGATTCCTTTTATCATTTCATCCATCAATACGTCACAGTTTCCGCCTTTGCGCGGGCTTGCTTGAAGTGCTACAATTTTCATTTTAACTACTCTCCAAAAAATTATAAATTTAATTTATATTAATTGTATCAATAATGCCTTTACAATGATTTATGAAATAATCACTGTCTGAATATGGAATGTTTTCCCCGGAAATGCAATAATTCTGGCCGTTTTTGTTAAAGAATATATCGGAGCTGTAATGGCCGGTTACTTCATTATACAGGAAGTATGTGCTAACTCCATTTTGGTCAATTAATTGACTTGACGTATAGACATTATTGGCATAATAATTATTTGCAATATCATCAATGCTTTGGGAATTATCGATTTCAGATACATTGATTGTCATATTCCTATTCTTATCAAATAAACTTACAGCAGTATCGTTAATTGCCATGTCGGTAAAGTTATCGATTTTTGAAAAACTGCTTGATCCAAAAGCGACAATGCTTTCATTAACTTCATCAGTGACATTATCTTCAACCGTATCATTAGAACTGTCATCCATATTGAAATCAAAACTGCCTATGTTTATTCCAACAAAGATGACAATTAGAACAATAAGAAGTGCATATAATTTTTTCATTATAGATTCACCTAATATATAATATTAAAATTAAACTATTTAAAATAATAATAATTTATTTTTAAAAGTTCTAATAAAACTATAACCATGAAATTGTCAAAATCGAAAGTCAACACATATCTCAGATGTCCTCTTGAGTTCAAATTCCAATATATCGATGAAATTGAAGTGCCTCAAAACAAGTATATGGCATTGGGAAGTGATGTTCATCTGATTGCCGAGAAGTTCTCGGAAAAGTTCGGAGATGACCTGGATGATGTAAATATCGAAAATGAACTTTTGAAAATTGCTCATGAGGAAGAAATAGGATATGATGTGGCCGAACACATTGATAATTTAAGCTCTTTTTTTAGGGAAGTCTTTGTTGAAAATGACTATAAGCTATTCTGCCAGGAAGAATATCTCTTGGATGAGGAGAACCGGTTTTCAGGAATCTGCGATATAATATTGGAAGATGATAACGGAGACCTGGTTGTCATCGACTACAAAACTTCCAAATCCAGTTCCTTTTCAAAATATCGCCGGGAGCTATGCTATTATAAGCTGCTTGTTGAGAACGTATTCGGCAAAAACGTTTCAAGCGTCGGCATATTCTTTACTAAAAACGGCCGTTTGAGACTTCTTGAAGTTTGCGATGAGGACAATAAGCGCAAATATTTATGCAAAAGTGAAATCGAAGATGCTGTCGATACCCTTCATCATGTAAGAAATGAAATTAATAAAGGTAATTTTCCTGCAAAAGAACAGTTTTTATGCAGATATTGTACTTACAAAGAAATTTGCGATGACTATTTCTAAAAATTTAGGCATGCCTAAAAATTTATATATGACATTGAACAATCTTTAATCAAAAACCATTAAAAAATGGAGGCATACTTATGAATTTAGAAGGCGTAGAAAAAACAATGCTTTTAACATTGTTTGCAAAAGCAAAGCATTCACAACAGAAGAATCATAAATTTTATGATTCAAAAGCGATAGAAGTAATATCTAAGGTCAATTATGATTTCAGCAAAGCTGAAAAAGACAAACAAATGCAGCTCGGAACAATAGCAAGAACAATCGTATTGGACGATATGGTGAGCGATTATATACATGACCATCCGGACTGCACAATCGTCAATATTGCCTCAGGAATGGATACTCGTTTTAACAGGCTTGACAACGGCAGAATTACCTGGTACAATGTGGATTTGGAAAACTCTGCCAATTACAGATTGAAATATATTGAAGATACCGACAGAGTAAAAACCCTAGCTTATTCCGCAATGGATCCTGCTTGGGCTCAGGAGATTAAAATAAGAAATGATGTCCTTTTCATTGTTGAAGGCCTGACAATGTATCTGAATCAGAAGGACGTAGTGGACATCATCAATGTAATAGAAAGAAATTTTGACAGATGCACCATATTTATGGAAATAATGCCGCCGATTTCAGTTAAAAACACCAAAGAGGTATCAATAGAGGATACAGATGCTAAATTCACTTGGGGCGTTGAAAAAGGTTATGAATTAACTAAGTTTAACCATAACCTAAAATGGATTAAGGACGTTAACCTGTTTGACGGCGTGAACGTTTACAAACCCCATTATAGAATTGTTACCTGGCTACCAATCTTAAGGAAACGAATGGATTACATAGCCGTTTTAGAAAAATAGGTGACAAAATGAAATTTTTAAATAATTTTAAAAATCCCCAAGGAAAACTTGGGGATAAAATTATTGACCAGATGAACGAGTAGAATGCCCAGGTTGCCATATGGGGAATCAATCACATTGTCATTAATGAATCCGATATCATTTTAGACATCGGCTGCGGCGGAGGGACAAACGTTAAAAGAATGGCTTCAAAATCAGCTAAAGTTTATGGCGTCGATTATAGTCCGAAAGCTGTTGAAAGAGCAAAAGAACTTAACAAAGATATAAAAAATGTTGAAATCATCGAATCCAGCGTCAGCAATCTTCCCTTTGAAGATAACACCTTTGATGTCATAACTGCAATAAAAACCGTGTTCTTCTGGCCTGATTTGGTCAATGACTTCAAAGAGGTAAAAAGGGTCTTGAAACCGGATGGCATATTTGCAATCATTGTGGACTACAACGGCGCTAACGGCAAAAAGATGATGGAATTTGCAGAAAGGCTGCTGGAAATGGATCCTAAAAACGATATTGAAACAACATATATTCTATTAGATGCAGGATTTAGGGAAGTAACCTCATATATCAGGAATACAAAAGTCAAAAGAGAAATTAAAAAAGTGAATAACATAATAGAAAAAGAAAGCGCTGACACCTTTTCCATCAGAGCAGATTTTTCCGATAAAATGGAGGAATGGATCTGCTTGATAGCAAAAAAATAAGTTATATCTTTAGATGCAGAATCATTGCATTATTCCTTTTATCAGCCACTTTCATTGAAATCTTTGCATATAATCCGATTTTTTTATCTAATATTCTTAATGCATCCTTATAGAAACCCCTGCATTCTATCAATTGGCAATCGGCTTTTCTAGCAAATTCATTTGCATCTTCAATATAGAAATGCATCAATGCTGATTTGTTTCCAGTTCTCTTTACATAGAAATTGCAATATTTTATTCCGAATTTGTTTGTTGCATCAAATATCAGCTCGCAGTCTTCAAAAATGTTTTTCACATTTCCAATAAATTCAAGAATATCCTCTTCATGGAAGTATTGGAACACACCTGAAACTATCATTAATGTTGGAAGAGCAGCGTCTAATTCATCACACCATTCAAGCTTAAACAAATCTCCTTTAATGAACTTCTCATTTTCTCCGACTTCAAAATATCTTTCCCTAAGCTCAATCACTTCCGGTAGGTCAACTTCATAAAACAGCGAATCTTTTCTATCCATCCTGTAATATGACGTTTCAAGACCAACGCCCAAATTAACTATATTGCATTTGCCGTGCCCATCTATGAACTTTTGTGCCATTTCATCCAGATTGTAGCTTCTTGCGACATTGGCCACCATCGTATATTCGGAAGATTTTTTCTCAATCCTTTTGCCTTTAATTAAATTTTCCATTTCCAAAGCTTTTTCATCATAAAAATATTCCGGAAACTTTTTAGAAACATTTACCCTTGCCGTTAGAGGAATAAATAATGTATCCTCTACCCCTTCATAATCGCTCATATAATCACTTTCTTGCAACGACAGTCAACCACTCTACGAATTTATCCGAAAACGAAATATGATCATAATCGTCATTTATTCTTCGGGTTTCCCCACCGATTTCCTTAATTATTTCCTGTTTCTTTCTACCGTCCTTAATATAGGCAGTAATTTGCGAATAGTCATTATTCTGTAAAAATTGTGTTATCTCCGCATCATCATAAAGGTTCATGTCAATGAAGTGCTGCCAGAATTTCATGATTAAATTATCAGATCCGTTAGATTCCATTCCAATCAGGAATGTTCCGCCAGGTTTAAGAACCCTTTTCACTTCGCCGAAGCACTTTTCAATGTCCGGCCAGAAATAGACGGTTTCGAAAGCGGTTACAATGTCAAATGTATCATCTTCAAAAGGCAGGCTTTGGACATTACCCTCAAGAACCTCAACCCTGCCCTCTTTAATTAAATCATCATTTACTTCACGTGAAAGCTTAACGCTTTCCTCACTATAATCAACACCATAGACCTTCTTGGCCTTTTGGGCCATGCGGTTCAGGTTTATTCCACCGCCACAGCCGACATCCAATATCACATCGTCAGCCTGAATATCCAAATGCTTCAGGCCCCATAGCGAAACTGGAGTGTGCTCCTTGTTCATTGACTTTAATTGAATATTTCCTAGTTTTCCTTTCGGTTTTCTCATATTGTCGAAAAATCCCATCATATCACCTTCGGAATGAATCTGTTTACATTTTTTGAATAATCCAAATAATCATCACCATGCAAATCAACAAGCCATTTCTCTTCAGTTTTTATCATAGCCAATGTTAATATTAACCAGTAGGCTACCGGCAAAATTAATAAAAGCACATTGTTTGCAATAAAAATAAAACCTGTAATCGCATATAAAAAGGCTGCATAAATCGGGTGCCTTACAATGCCATATATTCCAGTCGTTACCAGCTGATTATTCTTGATGTTATCATCAATTCTAGATTTTAAAACTGCAGATATCCAAAATATAGCTCCACAAACAATTAAAATAGCTCCAACTATAGTCATTAAAATCTGGTTTGTTGAATAACTCGGAATTATCTTCTTTAAAGACAATGCTATTGCTATAACTGAAATCAATGCTATCAATCCTATCAAGTAGGGACCAATTCCAAAAACCGGCAGATGATTATTTTCTTTCATATATTAATTTATAAAATCAGAATATATAAATTTTTAGGTATACCTAAATTTTTATAGTTTTAATAAAAAAAGAGGAGTTTATAAAAAACTCCAAAAAGTGTTTGAATTTTATTTTCTTCTTTTAGTGATTATACCTAAGAGTGCTAAAACAACAAGTAATGCTACTATAGGATTTGCTGTTTCATAACCTGCCAAACTAGTTTTTAGCGGATGTTTAAAATCTTTTTGGGGAGTTAAATTATTGTCCTCAACAGCCAAGACTTCGATAGTACCGGTTGCATTGTTAAGCAAATAATTATCATCACCTGAATAGTAAGCTTTGATATCATGCAAACCAACTTTTAAGCCTTGAACAATGAATACTGATTTACCCTTTTTAACAGGTGCAGTGTAAGTTTTACCTTCAACTTCAATAATTATGCTACCAGTTGCATTTTCCGGCACAGTGACTATGATTATACAATCATTACCAACAGTAATTGTTGGAGCGTTGACATTTACTGGAGGTAGAGTCTTTTTAACCTCAATTGTTGAAGTGTATGTTGAGGAAGTGTGACTATCATCAACAACAGTTGTTAATTCAACAGTATAGTTACCCACAGGCAAACTTGGAGGAGCAATATCCTCACCGGGATGAATATTACCCTCATCTACAGCCTTGCCGTCCTTATCAGCAATAACATAATCTATTGACGTAGCATTTTGGCAAGTGACAAGTACAACAATGGAATCACCATAATCAACATCCACATTATCCGCTTCAACGAGGGAAGAAGCAGGATTAACAGTTATATTGGATTTGCTGGATTTAATTGTAGTGTTTTGACTGCAGGTTACTGTAGCCACATTAGTGAAGTTTCCGATTATTGGAGCAGTGACATTAAATGAAATTGTTTTACTTTCTTTACTTGCTAAATTGCCGATATTCCACAATAATTTTTGACCAGAAACTATGCATGGAATACTAGTACCCGCACTGTCAAATTTGAATGCATTGTCCAATTCGTCAGTAATGTGGACATCAGTAACATCTATTGGGCCGTTATTGGTTATTGTTATTTCAAATGTAACATCCCCTCCGATAGTTACATTGGATTGACTGGCACATTTAACAATGGTCAGATTAGCCGGAACAATTTCACCTTTAAATGTATCGCTGATTAAAGTATCGTTTTCGTTACAAAGCGCATATGCATAATTAGTATAATTAAAAATTTCATTTGCCCTTCCAACAATTGTCAGTGCAACAGATTTTCCAGCAGGTATAACATCAATATTCCACTCAGACCATAAATAATCATAACCTTCTGTCGCATTGACAAAGTCAAAAACGGAAGGCAGTCCGTCCTTAATACGCACATCAGTCGCATTTACAATGCAGGCATTATTCACGATTATTGTAAATTCCACCAAGGTATTATTTCCAACACGGGTAACATTAGCTGTCTTATTGATAGTCAAAACAACAGGGACAACTTCAACATCAAATGAATCCGATATTAAATTATCGTCCTCGTCACATAGCGTATATGCATAATTTGTCCAATTGCCTATTTCTACTGACCTTCCAATCAAAGTAAATGCAGCGGATTTTCCGGCAGGTAAATCGTCAACAACCCAACAATTCCATAAGTTATCATAGCCTTCTGTCGCATTCACTAAGTCAAATCCATCCGGCAATCCATCTCTAATCCAAACACCGGTCGCATTAACAGCACCTGTATTATTGACGATTATGGTGAATTCCACCAATGTATTGTTTCCAACATGAGTGGCATTAGCAATATTATTAATTGTCAAAAAAGAATGAGCATCAACAACATCCAAATCCTTATCAATATCACTCCCAAAAGCCATATCCCCTGATTCATTTGAATAATAAGATTCTAATTCAAATGTTCCTCCTACAGGAATTGAAGGAATCTGAATTGTATCATTCAAATCATCGAAAGATTGTGGAGATGCTTCCAAAATATTCTTTTCAGTGTTTGCCAATATTGTATTGTCTTCAAACTCTTCTACAGCAATTTCAAGAGTTCCATTATCGGCAGCGCTTATAACACTTACATTTAGTATTAGAATAAAAATTGATAATATAATAATTAAGCTTCTGCTTTTCGTTTTTTTCACCTCCCTACAATCAGTCAATACACAAAATAAGTAATTTAAATCAATTTAATTTAATCATTATTATTTATCTTCAGAACAATATTTAAATTTAGTTTTGATATTAGAAATATTCTCAATAAAAGAAGAAATTTATGGAAATTGATTAAAAAAAAGCAGATTAAAGTTGTAAAATAAAAAATACATTGAAAAAAAAATAGTTGAAGTGAGGGCTATGCCTCAACTTCTTCAAAGTCTACTTTTTCACCTAGTACTTTAAGTCCGACATACAATACGACAATACCGATTGGCAATGAAACGTACCATGGGATTCCTAAACCTGCTGGGATGTAACCGATGAAGATTGCCACACATGCAACGAATATTGCATAGTAGATCTGTGTCCTTACGTGGTCTATGTGGTTACAGCTTGTTCCCATGGATGATAGGATTGTTGTATCTGAAATCGGTGAACAGTGATCCCCGAAAATAGCTCCGGTCAATACACCACTTGTACAGACGATTGTAAAGCCCATGTCACCTGAACTGATAGCCCATGCGAGAGGAATTGCCAAAGGCATGAGGATACTCATTGTACCGTATGAGGTACCTGTCGCAAATGAAATCAAAGCACCTAAAATGAAAATCAATGTAGGAACGATGAATGCAGGGATTGTATCGCTTAATACACCTACGAGGTAATCTGCGGTTCCGACATTTCCGATAACGGTACCTAATGACCATGCGAGAAGCAGGATAACACCTGTAATGACGATTGTTTTCATACCGCCAACCCATTCGCCGATAGCCTCTTCCATAGTGAGTATTCTCTCACCGACAGCCATTACGATAGCTACGATTGAAGCTAAAAGTGCTGCCTGGAACAGAGCTACTGAAGCATCGGACTGGGATAATGCGGTGTAGATACCTTCGAAGGATAAAGGTGAGCTTTGCATGATTGCAATGAGAGCCTGATCTTCTCCACCTAAAATGGTGGTGTATCCGCTCCAGTAGAATGCAATGAGCGCACCGATAATCAGGGTACCGATTGGAATAATAGCGTTCCAAACGGATAATTTTACGCCTTCCACAGGTTTGATTTCATCAAATCCAGGAGCTTCAGGAACAATAATTTCTTCATCTTCTTTTCTAGCACGAGCAGCCTGTTCTGCCTTTTTCATTGGACCGAATTCGTAAAGGGTCAAAGCAGAAATCACAATGAATATTAAAATAAATATGTTATAGAACCTGTATGGAATGGTTTGCAGGAATATTCCAAATCCTGTTACATTGGTTACGCCTACAGACTCGAAACCAGCGGCAATCAGACTTATTTCCAATCCAATCCAAGTGGAGATGATTGCAATACCAGCTACAGGAGCTGCAGTTGCGTCTACTACAAATGCTAATTTTTCTCTAGATACATGTAATTTGTCCATAACCGGCCTCATGATAGGACCGACAATCAAGGAGTTTGCGTAGTCGTCGAAGAATACACATAATCCTAATAACCAAGTGAATAATTGAGCTTTTCTTGGAGTGTTTGCTCTTTTTGCGAATGCGTCAGCAAGCGCTTTTGCACCACCCATTTTGGTTACTAATTGGATAATACCTCCAATAAGCAAACATTGAAGTACAATACCTGCATTCCATGGGTCCGCCATACATCCGATGATGTCTGAACCTAATTGAAGGAATGCGTTGATTGCGGTGGTAATAATGTTCAAGTCGTTTACAGCCAACATGAATTCTCCAACAAATACACCGATGAACAATGATAATACTGTCTCTTTTGTAATGAATGCCAAAGCAATAGCAACAAGAGGCGGTAATAATGTTAATATTCCGAATCTGATGGAATTATCCGCATCGGCTGGTGATGAAGTAATCAATAGGGATAAGACAAAAAGGGCTATAATTGAAACAGCAGCAATTACTCCTATTTTCATATTTCTTTCCATTTATTATCACACCATTTTCCTTACATTTATTAAAATTAATTGATTTAATTAATCTATACTAATAAGATATTCTAAATAGATAAGATTAACTTATTATGTATAATTATATTTTGTTTTTACTAATATAAAAAGGTTATAATTGAAAAATAAGAATTTTAACAAAAACAGAAGATTTTGTAAAAAATAAATTACAATTTTAAAAAAAGTATTACTCTTTAAGATAAATTAAGTTTATACCGCAAAAATGGCAGAACCTATCATGACTGTCAATCGGCATACCGCAATCAGGACATGTCTCATCATGGGACTTGATTTTGGCGTCACCATTGTCTTCGAACAGATAGGCCAGCCTGATCAGCAGAGATTCATTCAAAATCATGCCTGATTCATATTCATCCCTTATCTGCTGCTTGATTTCCAATGCCTTTTGATATGTTATATGGGCATCATCAATTAAGGATTCGATATATGATGAAAAGGTATCCTCATCACCGATGACCTCTTCAAGAGTGTAGTTCTTAACCGGAAGCTCTTTTTCAAGTTCTGACAATATCTCCATGAAATCTTCATCACTTTCCTTAAATAAAGCTGTAATTTCAATGAAATAGTCCTCATTCATATTCTCGCGATTCTCAATGCAGTCATAGTGAATAATGTCATAGTTCAATGGAGCGCTATAGGCGACATGGGCATCGTCAATGTTGAGGATGTGGATGCAGCTGCACTTTTCCAAATCATAAAAATGGGTTGACAATTCATCATTTTCATAGTCCCCATTAGACAGGACATGATAGCCCGGTACAACAAACTCAATTGCGCTTGCAACAATATTTTCGCTGACTTTGCAGGCAAATCCATACTTGACCAATAATTCAACGACAAAACGGGTTGGCTCCATTATGCTCGGCTTATTGTGCTCCCTCATCGTATTTTCAAGTTCCTTTAGAAAAATGCGGTTTCCCCTGAACTGAGGAAGGATATATATGTTGTTCAATGCGACCGTCAGAAAATCCCTTGAGAAGTCATATGAGCAGAAGCCGACGACCTTCCTGTCGCATACCAATTCCTTAAACAGGTTGCATTGCCTATACTTTAAAATAAACCCCTCATTTTGAATCGATTCGCAGATATATGGATAATCCTCATTTAGGACATCGACGACATCGAAGTTCTCTTCACTAAGATATACCTTCTGGGTGTTATCATCACGCACTACAAAATTGATTTCATTCATTTAATTCACCAAATGCAATTAAGTAAATATTAAGCTAAACTTATATTTAAATTAAATGGTTTTTAGGAAAAACTAAGAGTAATACTTTTTGTATTGCCTAAAAAAAGCAATTACAAATCATTTTTTTGAAATACCTAAAAAAATTTATAAGAAAGAACATATATCTAATAGTATGAACATTTTAGTTATCGGAGCCGGATCAGTTGGAATCGGACTTGCAGCATCAGCATTATCACAGAATGCAAATCTCAGCATTTATGCAAGGGGAGAGACTGCAAAGGCAATTCGCGAAAACGGGATTAAAAGAACAGGATTATTCACACATTACTCATTTTCGCCTGATGAATTCGATGTATATGACGAATATGAAAAACTACCTTCGAAAACATACGATTATGTTTTCATTGCCTCAAAGACAACTGCAAACGAGGACATATCCAAAAGGCTTAATGAAAACAGACGAATCCTAAAGGAAAATGCCAAAATAATAATCTTCCAGAACGGATTTGGAAATGATGATTACTACCTAAGATACTTTACAAAAAAAGAAGTCTTCTCTGCACGTGTCATTACCGGATTTACACGCCCCGAGAGGCATGTCAGTGAAGTTACAGTCTATACGGAACCTATTTTGCTTGGGTCTCTTCAGGGAGAAGATCCAAAAGACCTGCAGGAAATTGCAGACATCATAACATCATCAGGAATAAAATGTGAGCTGACCGATGAAGTCGACAAGTACCTATGGGCAAAGATGCTATACAACTGCTCATTAAATCCTCTAGGTGCAATATTGGACGTCAACTACGGAAAGCTCACCGAAAATGAATATACCATAGAGCTTATGAACAGAATCATCGACGAGATATTCAACGTCATAAATGCATCAGGATATTCAACCCTATGGGACAATCCGGACGAATACAGGAAAATTTTCTACTCCAAGCTTGTTCCTGATACCTATAACCATTATTCCTCAACACATCAGGATATACAAAGAAAAATAAAAACGGAAATCGATTCATTAACCGGCAAAGTTATTGACCTAGGTGAGAAAAACAATATTGATGTAAGTACTAATAAGATAATCTACAACTTGATAAAAGCTATTGAAAGTGAATTTGATTAAAACCTTAACATTTATATATGTAAAAGTCATAAATAGTATTGTTCATATTGTTATATACTATTTTTTTATAATATGAACAATGGTGATGGTTGAAATGAGCATTCGTTTGTATTCCTTTAGTGGTGTTTAGGAAGAGAATGTTCATTTGTTTTTAAAAACTTTTTTTATGATTATTATGGTGATATTATGAGCGAACTTAAAGAATTAATTGAAAGATTCATTGAACTCGATGATGACTTAGACAAAAAAATCGAGAAATACCTTGAAACCAAAGACGACATTGATGAGGAATTCGACAAGGAAAACGAAGAGCAGATCAATGAGATGAATGAAATTTATCATGAAATCGAACATGCGATATTCAACGAAGAACTGATTATTGTATCCAATGCAAACAGCGAAGAAAAAGAGGTTGTTGCATTAATCATCAGCGATGAAGAAGATGATGTTGAAGAATTTGTCATTCCTGTTTTCACTGATGAAGAAGAAGCAGAAATAGCCATCGAAGAGTTCAAAGAGCAGTTCGAAGATAACGAATTCGTTTTAGACAAAAAAACCGGTGAAGAAATTATTGCTGACCACTCTGAAGACGAAGATTTCATCGGTCTTGCAATTAACGCACCTCAATGGGACTTTGTAATCGCCAGCGAAGATGTGCACGACTGCAGTGAATAGATATGGATCCTAAAGACTACGAAGATTATCAAAAAAATAATGTCAAAGCTTCAAAAAGCCTGCTTAAGGAATATATTCAGATATATGCTGATATGGCTAAAAAACTCAAAAGCGAAAGCGCAGTTGAGCTTGAAGCCGTAAAAGTCAATATCAAAAAAACATATCCCCATGAGATATACTTTACATTAGTCGATGAGCTGGAAAGGCCTGTCAAATTAACCCTGACCGAGTCAAGCAAAGAGTATATCATCCCCATTTTTACAGACATCAGGGAATATGCAGTTGGGAGCGCTAAAATCTCAAAACTGTTTTTGGATAAGCTTGAAATGAAGGTAGTCACACCTGAAGACATTGCAAAAATGGCCGATGAGGATGAATATTTCCAGGGTTTTGTGATTAATCCTCACTCACAGAACTTCAATATGGACAGAAACGGGAGCTTTTAGATGAAGTTCATTTGTCCTGCAATCGGTGAAGGCCATGAAAAGGACTTTCTTGTTACAGGAAGCCCTGAAGACTTTAGGATAATTGTCTTTTCCAGCCTTGAAGAATATGAGAAAGGCTTTGAATATTTAAAATTAAGGGATTATGAGCCCTGTGAAGTTTCTATCGACTTATTCAAAGAACTTGCAAAAAATGATGATGAATTTTCAGGCATTGTTTTAGATATCCATTCCAAAAATAAGGTCATATCAAAAAAAGAGTTACAAGAAGAATTATTCATCTAATTCTTCTTCTGTTTCGTCTTCTTCTACAATATCATTCTGATAATATTTATATCTATAAGACATTTTAAAACCGGTTATAGCTTCACGTTTAGGTCTTCTTTTACGCCTTATATTTGGCCCATTCATGTCTTTGAACTGATCCTGGTGGGCTTTTATCAAGTTTTTATTTTCACGATAGTATGTAGAATTCCTATGACGATTATGAGGCGCTTTATACATTCTCTTTCTAAGCAAACGTCTACTGCTTGTTACGCGTCTTATCACAAAAATCACTTATCTTCTGTTTTTATTTTTTGTAGCAGATTTATCCAATGTAGCTTGAATTTCATCAATTCTTTCAACTACAACTTTAATGGCTTGTTCACCTTGACGAGTAGGGTTGATACCTTGTTCTACAAGCAATGCGTCCCTAATATCTCTTAATCTGTCAATTGAATCAATTTTCATTATTGTACTGTAAAACATGAGATTTCCTCCGTATATAGTATAAGGTATAATTTACCTAATAAAAATATTTTTTGTAGGAAAAATAATTGCCGATTTAATTTAAATAGTTTAAAATGATATTAAATATTATGTTTACAAGTCAAAAAGTAATATATTTGGCGGGAGGGTGCTTTTGGGGTGTTGAAGCATTCATCTCAAGACTTAAGGGAGTGAACCAAACTGAAGTGGGATATGCTAACGGACGGGATTTGGCCCCTACCTATGAAAAGGTATGCAGCGGAAAGACAGGGCATGCGGAAACTGTCAAAGTTACATATAACCCTAAAATCATCACACTAGAAGAAATACTGGAAAATTTCTTTAGAATAATTGACCCTTATGCCAAAAACCGTCAGGGTGCAGATATTGGAACACAATACAGGACAGGCATCTACTGGCAGGAAGAATCTCAAAAGGAGATTGTACTGAATTTTATAAAGGAAAGGCAGAAGGAATCAGCCGAAAGGATAGTCGTTGAAGCCTATTCGATAAGTTCATTCTATACTGCTGAGGTACATCATCAAAAGTACCTTGAAAGAAATCCGCAAGGATATTGTCATGTTGATTTAGATTTAATAAACGATGAAGAATTCGACCACTTGACAAAGGAAGAGTTCGAAATAACACAGCTTGCTATGACAGAAGCACCATATAGCGGCAAATATGATGACTTTTATGAAGATGGTGTGTATGTAGATGTTGTAGATGGTGAAATTCTATTCTCTTCGCAGGACAAGTTTGACTCCGGGTGCGGCTGGCCGGCATTTTCAAAGGCAATAAGCGATGATGCGATAACTCACAACAGGGATTTTTCACACGGAACAACTAGAATTGAGGTCAGAAGTGCCAAAGCCAATTCTCATTTAGGCCATCTATTTCATGACGGTCCTGGAGAATCTAAAAGATACTGCATCAACTCGGCAGCCTTGAAATTCATTCCAAAAGATGAAGTTGATGACTATCTGAAAAAATTAAATAACAATGAAAAACAAAAGTAGATACGATGAAGATTGAAGAGATTAAACATCCTGAATTAAAGAATCATATCAATATGATTTATATGCACAGTGAAAACCAAAACCAAGATGCAATCGATAAAACCGAAAATGAAATCAGAGAGTATATCAAAGATAAGGAATTCATAATATCTGTTGAGGATTCAAAACCCGTAAAGATTCCATATGCAAATGATGGAGAATATTTGGTTCCAATCTTTACAGACGAAGCCGAATACATTAACGGAATGCAATACTTTTCACTGAATGTGATGGATGAAAATAAAGAGTATGTAATTGAAAAATTGGATAACTTTAAAAAATTAAAAGAAGATCCTAATTTCTTAGGATACATCGTAAATATTGCTCGCGTGAGCTATATAATCAATATCAGTCTTTTATGAATTTGTCCTGAATATCCCTTACGATTTCAACAAACCTTTTTGAAACCGCATCATCAGGATCAAGTGTGGAAATAACCGCATCCTGATTTGGTGCATCAGAGACCTTTTCTTCAATAGGCAAATCGCCCAAATATTCGATTTCCATTTCTTCAGCAAACAGCTCACCATTGCCTTTACCGAAAATGTGGAGTTTTTCATCGCAATGAGGACAAATGTAGTATGCCATGTTTTCAATAAGACCAATATTATGAATATTCATCAATTCAACCATCTTAACACACTTTAAAACATCCTCTTGAGAAACGACATTAGGTGTAGTAACCATAATGACTGCATCCGCATCAGGAATGGTCTGCAAGACTGTCAACGGTTCATCTCCGGTTCCCGGAGGATTATCGATGATTAAATAATCAAGACTTCCCCAATGAGCATCAGAGATTAACTGTTTGATAGCTCCTGTCTTTTGAGGCCCTCTCCAGATTATAGGCCTGTCGATGCTGTCAATCAAAAATGCCATTGACATTACTTTTAAGCCGCTTGGCAAGACTACAGGAAACATTGAGTGTCTGTATTCTTCCTGCTTTGCTTTGATGAATTCCGCCTCTTCTTCCTGACTGTTGAATGTTTCGTTGGCCATTGCGCCTTCAGTGAGTTCCTTAAAGGTTTCGAACTGGTATTGGTTGAATTGTTCCTCAAGCATTTCCACTCCCAACATTTTTGGAATGTTAGGGCCATGAATGTCCGCATCCAAGATACCTGTTTTATATCCTAGCTTCTGTAATGTTTCGGCAATATTGGCCGCTACGGTAGATTTTCCAACTCCACCTTTTCCGCTCATAACAATTATCTTATGCTTGATTTGACCTAAATTCTTTGCTAATCTTAATTCCTGTTCAATCATCTGCCTTTGTTGTTCAGGAGTCATTTGACCCCCATGACCGTGATGACCGTGTCCATGTTGTGCCATTTATTCATCTCCCCTCAATTATTTAATTAAATTTTTTGCTTACCTCTTCAACGGCAAGAATTAACGGATCTGTTACCATTGATACCGGAGGCGCATAAGCAAATTCCATGTTGCTTAAATCAAAGCATGTCAATCCTTCGGTAATGGCCAATGTCATTGTATCTATTCTTTCAGCTACCCTCTCTTCTGCTATGATTTGACAGCCAATAATGGTTCCGTTTCCATCACAGATAACTTTGATATCCATTGGTTTTGCATTAGGATAATATCTGGCCCTTGTAAGTGCCTGCACTTTTTGTACAACAGGCCTGATTTGGTTTTGCATTGCAAAACTTGTAGTATATCCAACGGCACCAAACTCCAATTTGCCGACTTTTGACACCATGGAATTTAAGACCGGGTTGAATTTGGATTTTTTGCCACATATTGTACGAGCCAATGTTTTGGATTGCCTTACAGCAGTAGTTCCTAAGTGAGAAATGGTATTTGAACCTAAAATCAAATCTCTTGATTCAACACAATCTCCAACTGCATAAACATCCTCTACTGATGTTTCCATTCTATCATTGACAATAATGGCCCATCTTCCGGTATTACATCCTGCCATTTCGGCCAATTGAAGTTCAGGCCTTACGCCTGTAGCCATAATAACCATATCAGCATCATAAACCTCTTCATCACCGAAACATGCTTTCTCCACTTTGCCCTCACCGATTAGTTTTGTAATTGGTTTTCCCAAAACAACTTTGATGCCTTCCATTTCAAGGTATTTAACCAAAATATCTGACATGTCCTTATCGATTGATCTTGGAACTATTTGAGGCATCATTTCACTTAGAATAACATCCAATCCTTGATTTTTAAGTGCAAAAGCTATTTCAATACCAATTAAACCTGCACCAGTTACAATAGCGCTTTTTGCATCTTTCATAGCTTGTTGAACTTTAACACCATCATCAATATTCCTTATTTTGAAAACACCATCTAACTCCACGCCCTGCATTGGAGGTACAAATGGATTGCCTCCAGTAGCAAGAACCAACTTATCATAATCCAAGACAGTTTCATTACCTCCTTTTTCGTAAGTAACAGTTTTTTTATCTGAATCAACTGCAGTCACTTCTACTTCAGTGATAACTTCAATGTCTTTATCCTTATAATCCTCAGGAGTTCTCATTACAATATCATCAAAAGTTTCGATTACACCAGCCAATACATAAGGGATAGCGCATGGAGAGTATGCAACTTTTTTGTCTCTTGTGAGAACTGTAATTTCTATATCTTTATCAAGTTTACGAATATTTGAAGCTGTGGAAATTCCTCCAGCTCCTCCGCCTACAATAACTACTTTCATTATAACAAAACCGTTTATAATTTATACAATAGAATATATAATAAAAAATACTATAAAAAGATTAAGGTTTTATGATGAAAGAAATTGAATTTAGTCTAAATGAAAATCCTTTTAATGATTTCCTATCAGCAAGATATGCCATAAGTGCAAGAGTAAATGTTGAGAGTTTATGGAACTGGTGTCATGAAAACGACAAATCATTTTTCATAATGAGTCTGGGATGTTTAATGAATGCCGTAAATTCTGTGCCTGAGCTTAAAAGAAGGATAATTGATGGAAAAGTAATTGAATATGATTATCTTGAGGGTGTTTCACCAATTATGGGCAGTGACAATGACATTTATAAGGAAATGAGAGTAAAGGTCCCTGAGGAATTTAGCGACATTAATGAATGGCATGATTATGTTAAAAATCTTTCAGCAGGTATTTTAAATGGTGAACATGAAGGGTTTATTCTTGAAATGGAAAAAAGAGATTTTACAAATATAGCAAACTTTTCATGTATTCCATGGGTTGACTTTGACACACTTACAAACTGCGTTGTTGATGGTGCGGCAATACAACCGTTAATAACCTGGGGAAAAGTCAATGAAAAATATGAAATGAGTGTTGCGATTACCATCAGCCATATCTTTGTCAATGGTCGGGAATTAGGATATTTCTATCAAAACGCTCAAAAAGAATTTGACAAATTTTAGAAATGGCATTTTAAACCCATTTCATTAATCATTTTTTGCAGATATCTCTTTTTTAAAACAAGTTCCCGCTTATTTGCCAGTTTATCACTATTAGGTTGAGTTACCTTTTCAGCCAAAAGTGAAGCTCCAAGAAATTTCGTATCTCCTTCGCGTAATTTGTGGGCTTCCCCATCATCAATGGCCTTTTTAATGTAATAGTAATCTTCAAACAGCACATCAAAATCGTTGCTCAGGTAATAAAGCTCCAAATCAGTGATTAAGCCGTCTTCATCATACCAGATTATCAAAATCGATTCGTATTTGAACAGATCACTGAAAGAAATCATGTTAAAGTAATCCAAATCAGCAAGTTTGAATTTGGTTGCGGGATAGCGCCTGCCGCAATTCTTATAAGAATACTCCAAAGGAGCTAAAAAAAAGTTTTCAGATTCATTTAAGGCGACATCATTAATGTTTCTTCCTATTAAAGCCTCAAATGAATCCATATTAATCAAATTAGTCTTTGTCGAGTGCAGGAATTCCTGTAATTCTTAAACCGCCGTAATGGGATTTGTATTTGATGTTCAATCCGATTAATAGTGGAGTGATTTTTTCGATGATTCTTGCTTTTTCTAGGATACCTGTGTCGATTGTTTTGATTCCTGGTATTTTGTCGATTATTTCTGCTGCGGTTTCTTTTGCTTCTTTGTCGTCACCTGCAATCAAACAGTCGCAGTCGATTTCTTCTGGGATGTTTGAGAGGTGTGAGTTTGAGATGTTACAGAATGCGCAGATTACTTTTGCACCGGTTCCTTCGAGG
>NZ_JBGUIH010000055.1:0-74031 GCF_045112895.1 Methanobrevibacter sp.
TTTTTGTGGAATGTCTAACATGGTTGCAATGTTAGATCCTTTGTAGTCTACAGATTGTGGGTATCTACCTAATACTGCAGCTTTTACGAAGTTTGCATCGTAAATGTCAACGTCACAAATGTCAATAACAGATTGTACTAAAGCTGAAGCGGTTGATAATGGAGCTGCGGAGTATTCAGCACCAACATCGATTCTTCTGGTTGGTACTTGTACTAATAACCTTTTTCCTCCGGAAATAGGTGTTACAACAGTATCGTCGCCTTCAGATACTTGGATAATACCTTTCATTTTGTCTGCGATTGCTTCTGCGTTGTCAACAATAGCGAGATCTAATTCTCTTCCTAAAATTCTAGATTTGTCTCCACCAACAGATGCTGTTTTAACGGATTTTTCGAGTCCTTCTAAGTTTACTGCAACGGTTCTTTTAACACCTTTAACAATTTTTTGGATTGCAGGGTTCCTAAGTGGACTGATAGCTTCGATTGGTACGTCAGATGCAATTTCGTTGCCTCTATCATCGAATAAATCGATTTTATCATCAAACTTTGCCATTTTTTCCCTCCTAAATAAATAGAGTTTAACTAATATACCGCTCTCAATGGTAATTTTACCAAATCGAGCATATAGCTACAAAGCAAGTCTTTGCAATAGCCAGCCATATGGTATACAAATTTTATTTTATAAAAGATATAATATAAAGATTACCTATGAGATATTTTAGAAAACTTTATAAAGTATAATAAAACATTTTTTATTTAAGAAAAAGAAAGTAAAAAGTATTACTTTTTATCTCTTTTTAAAATACACTTTTTTTAATTAAACTCATTTATTGATAAATAAAATTAAAAATATTTTATTTAAAAAATTTATTAAATAAATTAACGAAAAAACACCAGTTAAAACAAAATTTAAGCGAAAATAAAAAATTATTACTTTTAACCTTTATAGTAATAAATAATACTAAAAGTAATACAAAGATTTAGAAAAAAAATAATGCTCAATTTATAAATAAAATGAAATAAAAAATAATTAATGTTATGCAACTTGTAGCTGATGTTGGAGGAATACCTGGAAAAGATTGTAACGGTTTTTGCAAATACTGTTACTTCAGAAAGGTAAAGGAAATTAAAAGTTTTGGCTGTGCACATTGTCTTCCCAACAAAATAGGCTGTGAAAGATGCAGTAAAGGGATAAGCGAAACTCAAGGTGCATTTAAATCACCTTTTGAAGTAATGAACGAAGTTCAGACTGCACTGATGATGAATATGCGCAGAGGAGATATAAGCGCATATATAAGTGGTGGAGGAGATATAAGCTGCTATCCTTATCTTGAAACATTAACGGCCAATTTAAATCAATTTTCAATACCTTCAATATTAGGGTACACATGCGGAAAGGGCATTTCAGACAGCGACATGGCTACGAGATTAATAAATAATGGCGTTAACGAAGTTTCATTTACTGTTTTTTCATCTGATCCCAAACTTAGAAGAGAATGGGTAAAAGACAAACATCCGGAAGAAGCTCTGGAAGCCTGCAAAATATTTTGTGAAAACATTAAATTAACTGGAGCTGCAGTAATCATTCCAGGGGTGAATGATGGTGATGTTTTGCGTGAAACCTGCAATACCCTAGAAGAGTGGGGTGCAAAAGGGATGCTTTTAATGAGATTTGGAAATACATTTAATGAAGGACTCATTTTAGGCAATGAACCAATACTTAAAGGCATTGAATCCCAACCTGTCGAAGAATTTGCAGAGCTCGTTCGCCAAATCAATTCAGAATACAAATTCAGAGTCAGCGGAACACCATTGTGCGATCCTGAAACTGGCGGTCCTTTTGCAATAGCGAAAGATGAAAACGAAATATTTTTGCAATTCATTAAACCTATAACAGGTGAAGCAACACTAATCACGTCCAAAATTGCTGAACCGTTCATTTCTAAAATATTCAACAAATTAGAAGCCAACAGCGTTAATGTCGTTGCAGTTGAAAAGGAAATAGCCTGCTTGATTACAAAGGAAGATTTGGAAAAGCTTGATTTGAGCGAAATAAAGCAAGCGGTAATCATCCCCGGAAGGGCATTTGTGCATCAGCTTGATGCCGAGAGAATCTTAAGTGCTGACGGGCTTGAAAGAATCGTCGGCAGAGGACCTGACACATTAAGTGTAGACGGGGAACTGAGCATAGACATGACCGATGAAAACGTTATAGAAAGAGAGCTGGAGCAATTTAACGATTTAGTGGATGCCATCAATTTCTTCGGAATGAGATTGCTTTAAAAAAAAAAGAAGATTAGTCAGAATCCTCAACAAGAGAACTCTCACTATTAATTTTTACCAGGATATAATCATACATGAATGATTTTTTTATCTCAGCAAGCTCGGATAATTTTTTGCCGTCAATAACCACATTGGCTATGACATCCGCATAATCATCATAATTTAATTTTACGCGCACTCCATCCAATTGAGAGGTTACTGGTGCTGGAGAAATAACATCCTTAATTTCTCTGACTTGGTTTTCAATTGCATTTTTTACAACAATGGACGGAACTAATGGTGCATCAAGAGCCATCTCACGTTTTTTCTCGTTCAAAATCCTTTCAGTGGTTTCAACCAATCTGTCAAGTGCACGTACATCAGGACCTCTTCTCAATCTTCTTGGGATTCTGCCGAGGTCTCCCACATATGCATCTGCACCCGGAAGCTCTTCAATAGGAATTTCTGGAGCACCAGTTACGATAACTGGAATATCAATATCATCATATAAGAAAGCTTTTTCCTTAATACAATTTTCAAAACTGCCTAATGCAAAAATAGCAATGTCATGCTCTTCAATTAGGCTTTTTTCTTCTTCGGTAATTCCAGAAGTGCCTTTACCGTCACCACGGGCAAGACCAATCATGTTGTCCTTTGCACCATATTCACGCAAATATTCTGAAATGTCACATGCAGCATGAGGCAAATGGTGTCTTGCAAGTGTTGGTGAGACAATAGCTATTTCTGAACCTGCCATAGGTGCAATGGATATTTTTCCCAAAAGTTCTTCAGCTTTCTTTTCAATTTTGTCAACATCCTCCAAAGGAACCGCGATATTCAAAACCAGTTCCATTTGTTGAATGCTGTCTTGAAGAATGAATCCTCCTAAATCCTCAATTAGTTCTCTAATTTCTTCACTTTTGTGAACTCCACCAGTAAATGTTAATGTTTCATACATATTAACAACTCTTTTAAAAATGCAATTATATGATATTAGTTTTCAATATTTAATTATATTAAATTTTCTAAAAGCGAATATCGCATCTCAATTTTTTCGAATGGGTTTTTTGAAATGCTGTTGTGTGAAGGTATTTCAACCAAATTATCTGTTTCAATTACTTTATCTTTCAAATAATCGGGGAAAATCACATAATCAAAGTTTTCACCGACTATATTGAAACCCATATCCAAAACGATATCCTTTAGGAAATTGGAGTATACTTTGACATCGATATCCCTTTTGAAATCTGAATTCAAGTACTTCTTGCACATTTCAAAATCATCGAAAAATGCGGTTACATCCTCATCAAACAGGTCATTTTCGACTATTTCGGCTACTTTTTTTATGCTTTCAAAGACTTGGGATGGAGTATTTATCTTAATGGGCAAGCTGTTCATCTTGACTTTGCTTTCAGATAACAGAATGGCCAAATCGCCCTCTTCCTCATCAGGATTCTTATTTACAATATAATCGGAAACTCCTGCCAATCTTACAATTTCTTCACACATCGGCGTTGTGATAATCTTCATGATATAAATTATATATTAACATTGAATATAAATTAATTCATGAAAATGACATTGAGTTTTGAGGAAAGTGAAAGTTCGGATGTTTCCATAATGGTTGATGCGCTTAGAGCCAGCACTACAATCACGCTTGCATTAAACAATTTTGAAAAAATAATTCCATGCTTTACTCCTGAAGAAGCATTTAAATTAAAAGATGCGTTTGGGGGAGTAATTGCCGGCGAAAGGAATGGAAAAAAAATCGAAGGATGTGATTTAGGCAATTCTCCATCAGCACTTAAAGATTATGAAACTGCAGAAGAAATCCTTATTTTAACCACAACCAACGGCACCAGAATTTTGGAGAATATGCAATCGACGGTTCTTGTAGGATCAATGGTAAATGCAAAAAGCGTAGCGTCTAAAAGTGTTGAACTGGCACAAAATCACATTGATGTCGTGATGGCCGGAGTCAAAGGCCAATTTGCAATAGAGGATTATCTGGCCGCCGGTGAGATTCTATACTGGATAAAAAGCAAATCAAATGATTGTGAGATAAGCGAATATGCTCAAACAGCAATTTTGGCAACAAGAGACTATGAATCCTTAAAAGAATCATTTTTGAACTCAAGAACTGCAAAGAGATTGACCGAGCTGGGTTACGGCAGTGACGTTGAACTATGCTGCCTGAAAAACATCACAGAAAATGTTGCGATTTATGAAAACCATCAATTGAGACTTATAAAAGATTAAGTTTATATATTTTCATTTAATAATAATATTAGATAACATAATTTACAAAGAAGTGTTTTTTTAATGAGAAGAGAATGTTTAACAATAATCGGTACGGCTCATGTATCTGAAGAAAGCGTTAATGAAGTCAAAGATGCTATTTATGAACAGCACCCTGACGTAGTGGCTATTGAACTTGATAGAGGCAGATACACAAAGATAAAAAAGCAAATGATGGGCATTGAAGATGACGAACCCATATCCGTTACTCGAATAATTAAGGAAAATAAGGTAGGATTGTTCTTTACAAGCACCCTTCTCGGATACTTCCAATCCAAAATTGGAGCTGATGTGGATGTTGCACCCGGTTCTGAGATGATTGGCGCTATTGAAGCTAGCGAAGATTTGCAAATTCCGATTGCGCTTATCGATAGAGACATAAATACCACATTGCAAAGAGCTTTAAATAAAATGGGCTTCATGGAAAAGGCCAAATTTGCATATGGACTGCTTCTTTCAATTTTTGGATTTGATGATGAGGAGGAAGACATCGATATTGAGGAGCTGAAAAATCCGGAAAACCTGGATGATTTAATGGAAATGTTTAAAGATGAAGCTCCAAGCGTTTATGAAGTCCTTGTACATGAAAGGGATGCATATCTTGCAGGTAGATTGATGCAACTTCCATATGACAAAGTAGTTGCAGTTGTGGGCGCAGGGCACAAGCCTGGAATTGAGAGATACTTGGACAATCCCGAATCATTGCCTAATCTAAGGGAATTGGAAAAGATTGATGAAAAAAATGGAATTCCATGGGCGAAAATAATTTTAGCAATGATTCCAATATTATTTGTGGTGATATTTTTTCTGGCTTATTTTAATGGGATAAACATAACAGGAAACATCTATGAATTCATCGTGATTAGTATGGTAATGGGTTTTATCGGATCCATTCTTTCCGGTTCAAAAATTCAATCCGCAATAGTTGGAGGATTGGTTGCTCCATTAACAATAATTCATCCATTGCTTGCCGCCGGATGGTTTTCAGGACTAACTGAAGCTAAATACAGAAAAGTAAGGCAAAGTGACATCAAGAACTTAACCAAAATTGAAAGTCTAAGGGACTTATGGGAAAATAATATATTTAGGATATTATTAGTGGTGATTGGAACAAATTTGGGAGTCAGCATTGCGACTTTGGTGATATTGCCTTCCCAAGTTTTCATACCTTTATTTATGCAAATTTTTGGTTGAATAGCAATTAATTATAAATAATATATTGATAATATTATAATTACTATTAATTCTAAATGGAAAAATAATCATGTATCTTATATTTCGTTGCGACTGTGGACGTGCATTATATGCAAAAGAAGGAGTGGCTACACGCAAATGTGTGTGTGGAAAAACACTGAAAGTTAAATCAAGAAGAATCTTTCAAAAAGTGGCTACAAGGGAAGAAGCATCTTTAGCTGTCCAAGAGATGCAAAATAAGATATATGGAAACACTGACTTTATACAGGCCAGTGATTTATAATATTTTTAATGGTTTGTTAGAAATGATTGGAACGACACTTGAAATAATCATAATATTAATTTTAATTATCCTTACAGGATATTTGTCAATGGCAGAACTTGCCGTTGTATCTATAAGAAAAGCAAAAATGCAAAAATACTTAGAAGACGGGAATAAGAATGCGCAAATTGTTTTTGATTTGTTAGAAGACCCAAATGAATTTTTATCTACTGTGCAAATTGGAATTTCACTTATTGGTGTCTTAACTGGGGCCTTCGGTGGAGTAACATTAGCAAAACCGCTTTCTAACTTAATCTCATTTATCCCATACAGTGAACCAATTAGCGTAGCTATAGTTGTTATTGTCACTACTTATCTGACTTTGGTTATCGGAGAAATCGTGCCTAAGGTAATTGCTTTAAACGACCCTGAGAGAATCGCCCTTAAAGTTGCTAAAAGCATGGTAGTCCTTGAAAGAGTTTCAAAACCTGTTAGTTTCATACTTGCAAAATCAAGCAGATTCCTTCTATGGTTGCTCAGAATCGAAGATAAAAGCGATGATGTTGTTACCGAAGAGGAAATTACATTAATGATTAAAGAAGGAAGAGAGGACGGAACTATAGAAAAAGAAGAGGAAGACATTATTAAAAGGGTTTTCAAACTTGACGACCAAAAAGTTGAAAGTATTATGACCCCTCGTAATGAAATCATTTGGATTGACCTTGAAGACGATAGGGACATAAATAAGGTTAAGATTATTGAAAGTAAAAGGTCAATTTTCCCAATAGCAAAAGGAGAATTAGATGACTTCATTGGAGTAGTTCAAGCAAAGGACATTCTTTCTGTAATGTTTACTGATGAAGAGTTTGATGTTTATAAAATCGTGAAAGAACCTTTAGTGGTATCAGAGCACTTAGAAACATTAGAATTATTGAAAGAATTCAAAGAAAACCAAGAATATGTTCACATGTCTCTTGTTGTTGATGAATTTGGAAGTGTTGAAGGTTTAATCACATTAAACGATTTGCTTGAAGGTATTGTGGGAGATATTCCAGGAATTGATGAAGAGGATGAGCCAGAAGCTGTCCAAAGGGAAGACGGCACCTGGTTAATTGATGGAAGATACCCTATTGATAAATTCAAAAAATTGTTTGACTTTAAAGATTCCTTGCCTGATGAAGAGGAAGATAACTATACCACATTAGCCGGATTTATTCTCAGTATAAGTGGAACTATTCCAGATGAGGAAGATAAATATGAATGTGGTAGATTTATCTTTGAGATTATTGATATTGATGGTCACCAAATTGATAAAGTCCTTGTTACTGATTTAGGACCTCAAGAAGAAATTAAAGAGGAATAATATGGATGCTGGAATAATTATTCAAGTTGTTTTATTGCTTGTTGGATTTGTATTCTTGATTAAAGGATCTGACTTTTTTGTTGATGGGGCCAGCAGTATTGCATCTCTATTGAAAATTCCAACAATCATTGTTGGTTTGACAATCGTTGCACTTGGAACCAGTGCTCCTGAAGCGGCCGTATCTATTACTTCATCCTTGACTGGCAGCAATGCATTGGCTGTCAGTAATGTTATAGGTAGTAATCTCTTTAACATGTTAATGGTAATTGGTATAGCGGCATTATTAAGTAACTTATTGATGGAAAAAAGTGTTTTGGAAAAGGATTTGCCATTCCTTGTTGGAATTACCGTATTATGGGCGGTTTTCATAATAATCGGATGGGACATAACAAACATTGAAGGGATAATATTACTCATAATTCTAATAGCTTACATTTTCTATTTAGTTCGCGATGCTAGAAAATCAAGTGAAGCGGCAGAAGTTGAAGAACCGAAATTTACACTGCCAAAAAGTATAATTTTCATACTTGTAGGTCTTGCAGGAATTATAATCGGTGGAGATTTAGTTGTTGACAGTGCTTCAGCTATAGCAATAGCCCTTGGAATGAGTGAAACATTAGTAGGTTTGACCATTGTGGCGATCGGCACATCTTTACCTGAACTTGTGACATCAATCACCGCTTTAAAGAAAGGGGAAAATCAGCTGGTCATAGGAAATGTTATCGGATCAAACATCTTCAACATTCTATTCGTGCTTGGTGCGAGCAGTGCCATAAGTGCAATACCTCTCGACTCAAGTTTATTGATAGACGTTCTCTTTATGCTAGGCGTTACAATACTATGTTTCATATTCGGTAAAACACAAGAAAAATATGATAAAAGGGAAGGAGCCATTTTAGTTGCATTATTTATTGCATATATGGTCTTCGCAATTTTGAGAAATTAATTTTTTTAACGAAACCATCATCTTACCTTAATTTTTTTAATAATACCCAATTATTATTTTTTAGCGAATTCACCCATATAATTTACAGGTTCACCATTTTTTGCCCTATTATAATATTCTACAGTTGAAGTAAACAGAACGTCGCATGCGGAATTAAGTGCGGTTTCACAGGAATCCTGAATAATGCTTATTACAAATCCAACAGCAACAGCCTGCATAGACACATCAGGACTAATTCCAAATATTGAACAGGCCATAGGTATGAGCAATAAAGATCCTCCAACAACACCTGAAGCACCACATGCAGCCAATGTAGAAATAAAACATAAAACAATAGCAATCGGCAGTGAAACGGATATTCCAAGAGTGTGGCAGGTTACAAGAGTCATGACTGTAATGGTGATAGCGGCACCATTTGTGTTGATTGTAGAACCTAATGGTATGCTAACGGAAAAGAAATCCTTTTCAAGACCAAGTCTCTCGCATAGATGCATATTAATTGGAATATTCGCTGCAGAACTTCTTGAAAAAAATGCGGTGACTCCACTTTCTCTAAAACATGTCAATACCAATGGATAAGGATTGCGCCTTAAAAACAAGAATGATATAAATGGATTGACAATAAACCCAACAACTGCCATACAAATAACAATCAAAAATATTAATTGGCCATATTGTGAGAAGATGCTTAGGCCATTTTCAGAAACGGCTGTGAAAACCAAACCCAAAACACCTATTGGTGCAAACTGAATAATAATGCCAACAACTTTTGTTAAAGCATCAGAGATATCTTCTATAACGTCTTTTGTTGTATCGTTTGCAACCATTCTCAAAGCAAATCCGATGATGACAGACCAAAATAAAATGCTAAGATATTCTCCTTCAGATAGAGATTTTATTGGATTTGAAAAAATACTCAAAACCATATCATATAATATCTCTCCAAGCCCTCCTGGAGCGGCGGCATTGCTAACAGAGGAGAAGTGAATGTTTATCGGATAAAAATAACAAGCAATTACAGCCACCATTGCCGCAATAAAATTCGTTGCTAAGAATATTATAATAATCATTCCATATTTAGAGCCAATCCCTGATTTTGCTTTAGAAATAGCTGAAGCCACTAAAATAAAAACTAAAATCGGGGCAATAGCTTTAAGAGCTTCTACAAATATTTCTCCTGGAAATCCAATAATGGACCATTCATGAACAATAATCCCTAAAATCGCACCAATGATCACTCCTATTAAAATCTTAAGAATAAAGCTGGATTCCGTCCATTTATTTATAATATCCAATTTGATATCCCCTTAAATTCCATCACTCATTGGAATTAATTAATTCCTTTAGTTCACAGGCCTTGCAAACGTTTGATGAAGTTGGTTCGCCGCAGACTTCACATTCATTAAGGCTTGTGGATATGTCATTTTCAAATGTCAATATCTTTTTAAATGATTCCATCACGTTATTCTTTACACCAGGATATTGATCTTCACTGACATTTAAAAATTCTTTAATTTTAGCTCTTAAGGATAGATGAGAATAAGGACACTCATCCAAATGAATATCAATACCATTTAACACAGCCCACATTCCCACCTCCTTTTCAGGAGTGTTCCATAACGGTTTAATCCTTGGAACCAATTTTGGATGGATAACATCAAGTTCCGGGCCGAATTTTGAGAATTTAATGGTATCTCCCCTTGCAAAACTCATCAAGAATGATTGGATTTCATCGTCTAAGTTGTGGCCAGTAGCTATTTTTTTAGCCCCTAACTCATAAGCGGTTTTATTTAAAATATTCCTTCTGAAAACACCACATGGAATGCAGGCACTTTTAAAATCCTGATAAATGTCATCTAAGGCGAAACCTTCCTCATCTTTAAAGGATTTCTGGACAAGTTCTACATTTAAATCATTGGCATTTTTGATGGCAGAGTCAATGCCATGTTGCCTGTAGCCTTCAATGCCTTCATCAACGCTGATGGCAACCAAATCAAAATCCAGAAAATTTTGATAATTCTTCAGTGCGTGCAATGTCAAAACGCTATCCTTGCCGCCGGATAGTGCAACCGCTATCAATTCCCCTTCCTTGATTAGTTCATAATCGTGAATTAAATTATTGATTCTTGCAAAAATATGCTCATTAAATTCATCTTTGTTTAATTTTACCATTACAAATTGATTTATAGAAAGTTAAATAAATAATTTTACCAGGTGAAAAAATGATAACATGTGATTTTGCAATATTGCCTGTCGGAACTGAAACCACTGAATGTAAAGATTACGTAACTGCTGCTGTCCAATCAATAAAAGATTCAGGTTTGAACTATCAATTGACTGGAATGGGAACTCAAATTGAGGCAGATAATCTGGAAGAACTTTATTCTGCAATAGCTGCCGCCCAAGAATCCATTTTTGAACTTGGAATCGGCAGAGTTTATACTGTAATAAAAATAGATGACAGAAGAGATTTGGAAAACAGGACTTTAAACGCTAAAGTTGATACAGTAGAAAAAATGTTAAAATAAAAAAAGAAAGTTAGAATTTAATCTAACTTGTTGGATGCTGTCTTTACAGCACAAATCACTCTATCTAAATCTTCTTTTGTAAGTGAAGGATGCACTGGAAGAGAAATAACATTGTCCGCTGCAAGTTCTGCATTTGGACAACCCCCATCAATTCCTAACGCTTTATAAATTGGCTGATTGTATAATGGAATTGGATAATGAATACCAGTTCCTACACCACAATCATTAATAATATCTACCCAATCATCCCTATTGCCTTTTTCAACTCTAATTGTGTATTGGTGATATACATGTTTTGCCTTATCAGCACAATGAGGAGTAACTACACCGTCAACATCCTTTAAGCCATCATTTAAATAAGCTGCATTTCTAATTCTTTTATTGTTAAATTCATCAATTTTATCTAATTGGGCAAGACCGATTGCAGCTGAAATATCTGTCATCCTAAAATTATAACCAATTTCATCGTGATGATATCTTACACTAGCACCATGAGCTCTAAACATCTTTGCATTATCGGCCAAATCCTCATCATTAGTTGTGATTATTCCTCCTTCAGAAGTTGTCATGTTTTTTGTTGGATAAAAACTGAAACAGGACATGTCACCTAAGGTACCGACATTTTCACCATCAAATTCAGCACCATGAGCCTGTGCCGCATCTTCAATGACAATCAAACCATGCCTTTCGGCAATTTCATTGATTTTTTCCATATCTGCTGATTGACCATATAACTGAACTGGCAAAATAGCTTTGGTATTTTCAGTAATCAATGCTTCAATTGAATTTGGATCCATTGTATAAGTATCTAGGTTAATATCGGCAAAGACTGGTTTAGCGCCAGTATATAAGATTGAATTTCCGCTTGCAATAAAAGTAAATGGAGTTGTAATGACTTCATCACCTTCGCCAATACCGCAGGAGAGCAATGCGACATGTAATGCAGCTGTTCCTGAATTTACAGCAATGGCATAATCTGCCCCAATCCATTCAGCATATTTTTCTTCAAATTCTGCTACTTTTGGCCCTTGAGCAATCATTCCTGATTTTAGAACCTCAACTACATTTTCAATTTCTTCTTCTCCGATTATTGGTTTTGCAATAGGGACTTTAATATTTGACATATTCATCACCAATTTATAAAATTAATTAAATTTCTTATACTAATATTTAAATCTAATAATATTTAAAACATTACTTAACAAAATAAAAAGAATTAAGAGTGAGAATTAATGGATGAATATAAAATTAAAAGTATTGAAGAAGGACTGACAAAAATAGAATTTCCGGAATTTGATAAAATTTCATCTGATGCACCCGTATTTTATAACCCTCACATGGAATTAAATAGAGATTTATCAATACTTGCAATCCAGGTATTCCAAAAAGAACAAGATAGAGAAATTGATATATGCGACTTGTTTGGCGGCAGCGGAATTCGTGGAATTCGTTATAAAAATGAAATAGATGGCGTTGGAGAAGTCTCCATTAATGACATAAGCGAATTGGCCAACCAATATGAAAAGCATAACATTGAACTGAACAATTTAGAAGATATTGAAGTTTACCAGCATGATGCAAGCATGTTTTTAAGGATGAAGCGTGGAGAATTTGATGTAATCGACATCGATCCGTTTGGAACACCTTCACCATTCCTAGATTCGGCAGGATATTGCGCTCGCAGAAATTCCCTGTTATGCGTTACTGCAACTGACACTTCCGCATTATGCGGAACCTATAAAGAGCCATGCATTCGCAAATATAATGCAAAACCCTATAAAAGCGAATATTGTCATGAAACAGGCATTAGAATCTTAGCCGGTTTTGTTGCACTCACCCTTGCAAAATATGCAAAATGCATTGAAGTAAAATTATCCCACAGCACTGAACATTATATGAGATTATACCTGGAAATTAAAAAAGGCTCACAAAAAACAGACAAATCTTTAAACAATATCGGTTATATCAGCCATTGTAAAAATTGTTTGCATAGACAAACAGCCGAAGGTCTAGCAAGCCCAATTGAAGATGTATGTCCCGTTTGTGGCGAAAAGCTAATCCACGCCGGACCATTATGGTTAGGAGATATCCAGAATAAAGAATTCATCCAAAAAATGATTGATGAATCATCAAATAAAAAGATTAACAGTGAAAAAGAAGCCTTAAAGTTATTGAACAAATGTCTGGACGAATCTGATGCCCCTGCAACATTCTTCGACATCCACGCAATATGCAAATCTTTAAAGATTAGTGCGCCTAAATTTGATTTGATTATAAATCAAATGAAAAAAGAAGGATTTATCGCAATAAAAACACATTATAACCCTTTAGGGATTAAAACTAATGCAAATATTAAGGATATTCAAAAAATTATTGTAGGATTAACAGAATAATTCTAATTTTTTTAAAACAATTCAAATAATTTAATAAAATGTTAAAACCATACGCAAATAAAAAGATTTTTCACATATGTTGGGGAAATTTATTAAAAAGATTTATGAAAAAATGAGTTCTATTGTTAATTTTCTAAAAAAAAATAAAAAAAAATAAATAAAATACAAAAACTTTTAAATATTATGAAAAAGTTACTATATGATATAAAGGTTAATCCATTAACCCAATTAATGAGAGGAGACGAATATGGTAAAAACAAAAGACAATGTTATAAAGTTAGACGATACTGATATAAACATTCTTAAGATAATCAATGAAGATGTAAGAACCTCTTATAGGCAAATATCTCGCAGTTTAGACGTATCTGTAGGTACTGTTCATAATCGTATCGATAAAATGGTCAAATCTGGGGTTATCAAAAAGTTCTCACCAATTATAGACCATGAAAAATTAGGATTTGTTTTAACTACAATCATCGGTGTAAGAGTTAAAGGTGGAAAACTCAAAAATTGGGAAGAAAAAACATTCTTTAATAAAAATGTAGTTGGTATCTACGACGTTACCGGCGAATACGATGCATTTTTAATTGCAAAATTCAGAAACACAAATGAATTAAATGCATTTATTAAAGAACTATTAAAAGATCCAATCATAGAAAGAACTTACACCCAAACAGTCTTAGACGTGATTAAAGAAGATATGGGCTCTTCAAACATCTTATAATTCTAAAAGTAGTTTTATACAAACTACTTATCCTTTTACTTTTTAACTAACATTTTTCTAAATTTTAAACAACTTTTTTTAATTTTATATATGAAAAATGATTTTCCAAGTAATAATTTTCTTACGAAATGAAATAAATTTACATTTAAATATATAAATAAAAAGAAACAAAAAATAATAATATTTAATTAAATAGAGGTTATGAAATTGGCAGTTTGCTTACCCGATACTCAAGACGATGCTCCAAGCATACCTATAAAATTAACAAGAGTGGGCGTGACTGGAGTTAAGAAGTTATTACAACTAGAAAGAACAAATAAAAGACCAATAATATTGTTACCTACATTTGATGCATTTGTAGACTTGCCAAATGATCAAAAAGGGGTACACATGTCTAGGAACCCGGAAGCAATTAGTGAAGTTCTCGAAACTGTTGCTAAAGATTCTACAGTAGACATCGAATCATTATGTGCAAAAATTGTTGAAAAAATGATGACCAAACATGAATATGCAAAACGCGTTGAAATATCAATGACAACCGACTTCATGTTCATGAAAGAGTCACCAGTAACTAAAAACAAGACTCAAGAAATGGCTAAGCTAATAGCTAAAGCCATTGGAGTAAGAGATGATGATGGCACTATTGATATTAGAAAAAGCATTGGCGCCGAAGTTATTGGTATGACTGTTTGTCCTTGTGCACAGGAGTCTGTTAAAGAATCTGATAAAAACAAATTATTAGAATTTTTAGATGAAGAGACTACACAAAAAGTTTTAGATACTGTTACTTTTGCATCCCATAACCAAAGGGGAGTTGGAACATTATTGATTGAAGTTCCTGAACATAGCATTATCAAAGCTGAAGATTTGATTGACATTATCGAAAGTTCCATGAGCTCACCAGTTTGTGAGTTACTTAAAAGGCCTGATGAAAATGCAACCGTTATGAATGCGCACAGAAAACCAGTTTTTGTTGAAGATTGTGTTAGAAACATGATGGAGAAAATTGCAAACAAATATTCTGATTTGCCTGATGACGTCCTAATTACAGCACGTCAAGAAAATCAGGAAAGTATTCACAGGCACAATGCATTTGCTGAAAAGGTAACTACCTTAGGCGAACTTAAAGAAGAATTAAATATTGAATAGGATTTGATTTAATGAGAAAAACCTATGAAATAGCGGGACAAGTAATGGGATTTTTTGATTCATTCAAAGGATCCAGGCCTGCAATCGATAATGAAAAAATCTTAATTGTAAGAGGAAGATCAAGAACTGTTATTCCACTTAATGAGTTTGAATCTAAACTTAGTGAAATCGGAGAGATTCTTGGTGGAACTGAGCTAGAAGCAACTTCAGAAAAAGTAGCTAAAATCCTAAAATCTGGAGATAAACATATCAAAGAAAGTGAAAGAACAACCGGATCCGTTGACGAACATGGTTTCATCAGAATGAAAGAGGAACTTGAATCAATGGGGCTTGTTGTCGGATATAAAATATTCGAACTTCCAAGTTTTGATGTTGTTATCGCCATATGGGAAGACAAAAATGAGATTCCTCCACTTTATGTGGAAGTTACTGTTTCTGAACGTGAAGGTTAAAAATGCCGTCAAATTTAACAAAAGAAGATATTCTCCACATATTAAATGCTACGGATAGTGAAATAATAAATTATATGTCACAAACTGTGCAATATAGGGAGAATAATCTTATTACTTATTCTAAAAACGTATTCATACCGTTGACTGAGATTTGCAGGAATGATTGTGGATACTGTAATTTTAAAAAGAATCCCGATGATCCCGAAGCAATTATTCTCAAGACCAAAGAGGAAATATTGGAAAGCCTAAAGGAAGCGGAACAATATGGCTGCAAAGAAGCGCTTTTTACTTTTGGCGAGGATGCTGATGAGGAAGAAATCGTTCGTTTGAAATTGGCCGAATATGGCTACGATTCGATGATTGATTACATTGTTGACATCTGTCAGATGACACTAGATGAAACAACATTGCTGCCCCACACCAATGGCGGAAACTTTAGCTTTGATGATTTAAAAAGGCTAAAAGAAGTCAATGCATCATTGGGACTTATGCTTGAAAATTCATCCCATAGACTAATGGAATTGCCTGCACATAAAAAAAGTCCGGGTAAAAATCCCAAGTTGAGATTGGAAACCATTTCAAATGCGGGTAAACTTAAAATTCCATATACTACAGGCATTCTAATTGGTATCGGCGAAACAAAAGAGGAAGTGGCTGAATCATTATTAGCCATTAGAGAACTTTATGATAATTATGGTCATATTCAAGAGGTAATCATTCAAAATTTCACACCAATACCTGGAATTGAAATGGAAAATTGGCCCGAACCCACTTTTTTAGACATGGTTAGGACAGTTATAGCCGGAACATTGCTATTTGGAGATACCGATGTTAGTATCCAAGTCCCGCCTAACCTAAACAATGATACTGCCCAGATATTTTTATTGTGTGGTGCAGATGACTGGGGCGGAGTTTCACCAGTAAGTCCTGATTACGTGAACATAACATCCCCTTGGCCGGGCATTGATGAACTTGAGAAATTGACAATTGATGCAGGATTTGAATTGATTGAAAGGCTATGCGTGTATGAAAAGTACATTAACGATGAATGGTTGAATGACACCCTTCTGGAAAAAATAGCTAATTTATCCGAGCATCAATGACGACATGCTCTACACCTGGAGCATATTTCTTTATTTTATTTATTTTAAGCAACTCCACATCTCGCCCGCCAGCTTGTGAAATAATCCTCTCAATTGGTCGTGTGTCAATTAGCTTTTCGGGCACCGTTTCATGATAATGCAGAATTCCCCCTTCGTTTAGACTGTCGATTGCCACTTTCAGGTAATGATGAGTTGTCTTGACATAACCCATAACAATGCGATCCGCTTTAAAGTTAGGGGTTTCAACCATGCAATCCCCTAAAATTGGAGTTACATTATTTAATTTGTTCAACTTGACATTATCACATAAAAAATTATAGGAATTAGGATTTATTTCAATGGAAACTACTTCTTTCGCATTTGAGTGGACACCGATAGGAATGGAAAAATAACCGATGCCAGCAAACATGTCAATGACAGTTTCATCATCATTAACTAGCTTTGCAATCCTTAATCTCTCATTATTATTTCCTTTTGACCACATTACTTTTGCCAGGTCTAATTTAAACAGACATCCGTTTTCTTTATGAATAGTTTCAGTTTCACTGCCATAAAGAATCTTGTAAACGGGCTCCCTTTTGGTCCCTTGGATGTGGTCTATTTTCATTATGGTCTTTACATTATGTCTTTTAGACAAATCCTCAAAATCATCGTATGAGTCATCTTTATCCAAAATAAGAATGTCGCCAATTTTTTTATATTTCATTTGTTCACCATCAAAAGAAAACTTTATATATGCAAATAGCTAATATTAATATTGTTAGTTTATACTAATTATTGATTCTGATTTTAAATAAAATTAATTAACTAAATTAGTTTATATTTTGTTATATTAACCTATGAGTAGTTGAAATTAGATATTTTAAATACTTATATGAGGTGTATTTAAATGGATGAAAAAATACTAGAAGGTACAACCACCGTTGGAATCACTTGTAAAGACGGAGTTGTATTTGCAAGCGAAAGAAGAGCTAGTATGGGAAACCTTGTAGCTCATAAAGTTGCAGAAAAAATATTTAAAATTGACGATCACATCGTAACAACCATTGCTGGTTCTGTTGGAGATGCACAAAGTTTAATGAAAGTTATTGAAGCTGAAGTGTCATTATATCAAATGAGAAACAATGATTCAATCAGTGTCAAAGCTGCAGCATCATTAACTGCAAACATCCTACGTTCCGGACCAATGTATGTTCAAACATTGCTTGGCGGAATGGACGGAGACAAACCATCTCTTTACTCATTAGACGCAGCAGGTGGTATGATTGAAGACACTTACATCTCAACTGGATCAGGTTCTATCGTAGCTTACGGAGTTCTTGAAGACAGATTCAGAGATGATTTGACAACTGACGAAGGAATTGAAATAGCTATAAGAGCTATCAGAGCTGCTGCTGAACGTGACACATATTCCGGCAATGGATATTTGGTTGCTAAAGTGGACAAAGACGGCTTTGAAATGTTAGATAATGAAAAAGTAAAAGAGATTTTGGATAAATTATAAGCAAAACTAATTTTTCATAACTAACTATTTTTTATATAAAATGTGTAGATAGTTTATGAAATTTTACTAATTATAGCTAAAAGCTTTTCATAAACTATTATAATTACACAAACTTTTTTTGAAGGGATTATATGACTTCAGATATTTTAGATGGAATTAAAAAAGAGATTTTGCAAAAACTACCTAATGAAATTCAGGTTTCGAAAGTTGAATTTGAAGGGCCTGAAGTAGTAGTTTATACCAAAAATCCGGAAATTATAACAGAAAACGGTGATTTAATAAGATCACTTGCAAAAGATTTAAGAAAGAGGATAATCATTAGATCTGACAAAAGCGCTTTACTCGAACCGGAAGAAACAATAAACAAGATTCATGAAATCGTTCCGGAAGGTGCTGAAATTACAGACATTTATTTTGATACAGTTACCTGTGAAGTGGTTATTACAGCTAAAAAACCAGGACTTGTTATTGGAAAATATGGTGTTACCTCAAGAAATATAGTTAAAAATACTGGATGGGCACCTAAAATCCTAAGAACCCCACCAATAAGTTCCGACATTATTGGAAAAATTAGAACAATCCAAAAAAATAACAGTAAAGACAGAAAAAAAATGTTGCAACGTCTTGGAAAACAAATCCACCAGGGAAGCAAATACCCAAATGACTGGGCAAGAGTTACCTCAATGGGCGGATTTAAGGAAGTTGGACGTTCATCCATGCTTTTACAAACACCTAACAGTCGCGTATTATTAGATTGTGGTGTTAATGTCGCTGCATCAGATAATAAAACTGCATTCCCTTATTTGAATGCACCTGAATTTTCAATTGAAGAATTGGATGCAGTCATTATTTCTCACGCTCATTTAGATCATTGCGGATTTGTACCATACCTCTACCATTACGGATACGACGGTCCTATTTATTGTACAACTCCAACTAGAGATTTGACAACTCTTTTACAATTTGATCACTTAGATATTGCTCACAGAGAAGGGAATCCTCTCCCATTTACTTCAAAACATGTTAAAGAAGCCATTAAACATACCATAACATTAGATTATGGTGAAGTAACTGACATTTCCCCGGATATAAGATTGACTTTGCATAATGCAGGACATATCCTCGGTTCAGCAATCTCCCATATGCACATTGGAGACGGAGCTCACAACCTGGTATATACCGGAGATTTCAAATATGAACCTTCCAGATTATTGGAACCTGCAACCATTCGTTTCCCACGTGCCGAGACAGTGATTATGGAAAGTACTTATGGTGGAAAGGAAGATGTTCAACCTTCAAGAAACAATGCTGAAAAAGAAATGATGAAAACCATCTATAGAACACTTAAACGTGGAGGAAAAGTGTTGGTTCCGGTATTTGCCGTAGGAAGAGCGCAAGAACTCATGGTCGTTTTAGAAGAATATATGAGACATGGATTAATTGAAGAAGTGCCAATATTCATCGACGGAATGATTTGGGAAGCAACTGCAATCCATACTGCAAGGCCAGAATACTTGAGTAAGGATTTAAGAGACCAAATATTCCACATGGGCAGAAACCCATTCGTCTCAGAAATGTTTGAAAAAGTTCAAAATTACGATCAAAGAAAAGAAATTGTTGAAAGCAGACAACCAGCAATCATCTTATCAACTTCTGGTATGTTGACCGGTGGAAACTCTGTTGAATACTTCAAATGGCTATGTGAAGATGAAAGAAATACATTAATCTTTGTAGGATATCAATCTGAAGGTTCCATGGGAAGAAGAGTGCAAAAAGGTTGGAAGGAAATTCCTCTTGAAGATGACGACGGAAGAACAAGGGTATTCAATGTAAAAATGGACGTTAAAACCATTAATGGTTTCAGTGGACATTCAAACAGAAGACAATTAATGGAATACGTGAAAAGACTTAATCCAAGACCTGAAAAAGTCATTACATGTCACGGAGATCCTTATAAGACCGTAGACCTTGCATCTTCAATTCATAGAAGTTATAAAATTGAGACTAAAACTCCAATTAATTTAGATTGCGTGAGGATACATTAATAATTAAATACTAATTAAAACAAAGTAATACTAGAAAAATGTTGTAAATATCACAATATTATATTATTTTTAAAACAATGGGTGTAAAAATGGTTACTTATTCAGAATCCGGTGTGGATATTGATTTAGAAGCTGTTACTGTTTCAAAATTAGCAGATAAACTTAAATCAACATTAGAATGTAGAGATATTATTACTGACAGTGGTCATTATGCTGCTTTAGTAAAATTAGGTGATAAAGCTATTGCAATGAGTACTGATGGTGTAGGAAGTAAAATTTTAATTGCTGAAATGATGAACAAATACGATACTGTAGGTATTGATTGCATTGCTATGGTAGTTAATGACATTCTGTGTGTCGGAGCCGAACCAATAGCTTTAGTTGATTATCTTGCCGTTGAAAAACCTGACCCTGAGAGAGCTGCTGAAATTGCTGAAGGTCTTGTTAAAGGAGCTAATGAATCAAGAATTGCAATTATTGGAGGAGAAACCGCATCACTTCCAGGAATCATCAAAGATTTTGACCTTGCGGGAACAGGTATTGGATTTGTTGATATTGATAAAATCATTACAGGTGAAAATATTCAGCCTGGAAATGTTTTAATCGGTATCGAAAGTAATGGAATTCATTCCAACGGATACAGTTTAGCTAGAAAAGCATTGTTTGATGATGCAGGTTATACTGTGAATGATAAAATGCCTAACGGCGAAACCACAATTGGAGAAGAGTTAATTAGACCAACTGAACTTTACGTTAAACCTATTGTTGCACTATTTGAAAAAGAATATAATATTAATGGTCTTGCACATATTACCGGAGGGGGTTTCACCAACCTTAGACGTTTGAAAAAAGGCATTGGTTATAACATTACTGACCTTCCGGAAGTTCCGGAAATATTCAAACTTATTTACGAACAAAATGTTGACATCAAAGAAATGTACAGAGTTTTCAATATGGGTGTTGGCTTTGTTGTTATCTGTGATGAAAGTGAAGCAGATAAAATAATGGAAACTTTAAATGAATATTGCAGCTGTCAAATCATCGGTACCGTAACTGATGATGAAAAAATCACAGTCAAAGCATTTGAAGGATCTGAAATTGAATACTGATTTAATTAACTAATAAGGAGTGATAGAATGAAGATAATGAAAGATAATGAAATAGCTCTTGTTAAAGAAATTTTAAAGAAATTAGGAGCTAGTGAAGAAGATCAAGAATTAGTGGCGGAAGCTACTATTGACGCAGATTTGAAAGGATTTACATCACATGGACTCGGCAGATTCCCACAATACCTCATTAGTATTAAATCAGGAACAATCAACTTAAAAGACAATATTACCATTGAAAAAGAAACTCCTGCAATTGCATTAATCAACGGTAACAGCGGATTTGGACAAGCGGTATCCTATAAAGCTATGCAAATTGCAATTAAAAAAGCAAAAGATGTGGGTATTGCATGTGTTGGCGTTCACAATACCAATCACTTTGGAGTTACTGGATTTTATTCTGATTTGGCATTAAGAGAAAATTGCATTGGCTTGGTACTTGCAAATACTGACCCTGCTATTGCACCTTTAGGTGGTAAAGAGCCTTTGATTGGAACCAATCCTCTTGCATTAGGCATTCCATCTGAATCCTACATTACTGTAGATATGGCAACTTCCATTACCGCACGTGGAAAAATCATTGAATCCAAAAGAAAAGGATTGGATTTGCCTGATGGATGGGCATTGGATAAAGATGGAAACCCAACAAATGACCCTGATGCGGCGCTTGAAGGATCAATCTTGCCGTTTGGAGGATTTAAAGGATATGCATTATCATTGTTAATTGAAATTTTAACCGGACCGTTAGTGCAGGCAGGATATGGCCATGGAGTAACCGGTACCGCTTCACCTGATAAGGACTGTACCAAAGGAGACTTATATGTTGTAATCGACCCAACTAAATTTGTCGACTTTGGAGAATTCGTAAGCAATACTGAAAACTTCATTTCACAAGTCAGGGCCACAGGTGAAAATGTAGCAATCCCTGGGGATTTAGAAGTTAAAAGAATTGCTGAAGCTGAAGCTAACGGCATAAGCATTGATGAAAAATTATATGAGCAATTAAAAGGAATCTGCGATGAACTTGACGTTGATTTGGATTCCTACTTGGAAGAATAAATCTTATTCTTCAATTCTTTTTTTATTTATTTTATTAAAATTTACATTGAAAATTTTTAAAATAAAAATGATTATATATGTATATCACTAAAATATAAATGTTAAAAATACATATTTTATTATTAGAAATTATTATTTTGATACTATATGATTTTATTTTAAAGGAGGAAAATAAGCTATGAAACTTAAGAACTCTCACATCTTATTAATAGTAATGACACTATTCCTATTAGTAAGCATAGGGTCTGTTTGCGCTAGCGAAAATGCAACCGATGCCGATATGAAGTTAGCAGACGATGGATCCGATGTAGTTTTAGCTGATGAAGATGCAACTACATTTACTGAAAAAGAAAAGATCACAACAGAAATCGTTTCTCAAGATGTTAAAATTAAAGAGAATGCAACACAGAAGATTGACGTAACTGTAAAAGATAACGAATCAAAAGCCATTAAAATAACTAATAAAAATCTAACAGTTACTGAAGGAACAACAAAACTTAATTTCACTTATAAAAATTCTGCAATAACCCTTTCTAATCCATTAGCGAAAGGAAAACATACTTTAAATATCAATTATTTAGGAAATGATGTTTATAAAAATTCAACAAAAAAAATAGTTTTATCCGTATTTGGGGATTACAACTTTGATTTAAAATCTCCAACTTATGTAAACCCAGATACTACCAAAGTTGAACTTCCTATTAAAGTTACAAATGGAGTGGATACTAAAAAACCAAGCAAAGATAACTTTAATGTTACAATAAGCTACAAAGACACTGATGGAAAAACCAAGTATATTAATATCTCAGAATTTGATTATAAAACTGAAAAATTAATATTCAATGCGCAACTAGTTGATAATGTAAAAAATTACAACATGAAAATTACTTACAAGGATAATGAAACTAAAGTATCCTCATCCAGTAAATTAATCAGATTAACAGCAATTAAACTTATTCCATTAGTTACTGAAGCTGATTATCAGGACGGTAATTTTTCATTTGTAATCGTGGACAATAAGACAAATGAAATACTTGCAAATAAAAATATTAGTGTCAGCGGAAAATATGGTAACTCAAGCATTTATTGGGACATACAACAATCTGGCGGCAAAATTAGTTTAAGTACCAGTAAAAAACTCACTACTGATTCAAATGGAGTTATAAGAATCCCAAACGTCAATTTTAACCCTAATGTGATATTCACATCAAACACCATTTATTCTCCAGTAGGAACTTATGAATTAACTTTCTCAGGAATGGATGACCTTAAAGGTGCATATAAAACAAATATTAAAATCAAAAAAATTAACTCAAAGATTACAGTCAATCCATTTAATGAGAATTATGGGACTACCAAAAAGCTTACAATCACTGTTGTAAATGAGAAAACTGGAAAACCTATAAGTGGAGCTACCGTGTTCTTTAACATGACCGATTCCAACAAAAAGGAAGTTGTTTTCACAACAACCGGCAGCAACAATACTACAGTAAAAGTCAATACATTAACCACAAATGACAAAGGTACTGTTGAACTTCCAATGAGCGGTTTAAGAAGTGGAAAATATTCTGTTTATGCTTTAGTAAATGCTAGCTCAAATAATTATAAAAATAATACTAAAGTAACTGTAACAATAGGAACTCCTGTAAAATACACAATTAGTAAAACTGGAATTATTACAGTGAAAAATAAATTAACTGGTAAAAAAGTAGCTGGAGCTTATGTCATAATTAAATATGATAAAAATAAAAATAAATCATTTTATGGTCAAGCAGATAATGATGGAACTATAAAAATAAAAACTGTTGGAAAACATAAAATTACTGTAAGCAATAACGATCTCCGTTATTATGGTGCAGATGTTACTAAAACCATTACAAATAACAAAATAACTGCAAAATGTAGTGCTCCTAAAGTAATTACCTATTACAAAGGGGATAAAGTCTTTACTGTGAAATTAACCAACAGTAAAAAAGACCCAATATATGATGCGAAACTTGACATTAAGTTATTCACAACTTCTAACAAATATTACCCATACAAAGGAGCGACTGGTGTAGACGGTCAAATCAGATTATCACTAGAAAGCTTAAACCCTGGAACATACAAAGTTGTAATCACAAGCGGAGACACTAAAAACTTTGCACTCAAAAAAGTTACAACAAAAATTGTTATTAAAAAGGCACCGGCTAAATTAACTCCTAAAAAGTTAACTACCAAAAAAGGAGCAAAAAAATACTTTAAGGTTACCGTGAAAAACACAAAAACCAAAAAGGTAATCAAAGGGGTTAAAGTAAAAATTAAAGTTTACACAGGCAAAAAATACAAAACTTACACTGTAAAAACTAACGCAAAAGGAATTGCAAATCTTAATGTCAAATCCTTGAAAGTTGGAACCCATAAGGTAGTAGTCAGCTCTGGAAACAAATACGTTACAGCAAAAGCTGCTAAATCAACTATAAAAATAACCAAAAAATAAATTTAAAGAGAATTAATTTTCTCTTACTTTTTTTCTTTTACATATTTCGCATAAAAGCCATCTGTATCAGCATATATTGTATAGAAACCGAATTTTTCCGCTTTTTTGATTGATGATTTAATATATTGTCTTCCCCAAGAAGTAATCGCCTTTGCGCATTCAAATGAGTACCATCTGAAGCGAGGAAATCCATAGATACCATACATTGTATTTGCCAATCTTTTAATGGCCTGCTGCTGTACATCCAAAGCTTTTCTTTCTGTTTCATCATCACAGGCCTTCATCTCACGTTTGATTCTGAAACGTTCCTGCAAAATCTTATCTATGACGGACGGGATAAATCCTTGAGGTTCCTTTTTAAATTTAATGCCATGTTCAGGAGCGATATTGTACTCCTCTTCATTTTCCACATCTCCCAAAAACATTACATCGGGAGATATGTTTTTTGAGATGATGATGCTAGGGTACAGGCTTCTGAAGTCGAATTGGACGAGATTTTCATGCAATCCCTTTTCAGGCTCCCTTACATATCCTCCTTCATTATCCTCTGCTGATGCCCTGTCGGCAAAGTTGGATCCCTGCTTGTTTGGAACAATCTCCTCATCGAAATATGCTTGCTTTACCAAAAACCATTCCGCCTGCTGACCTGTTGCCATACGGGAAACATCAAATAATGGCTGGCCGATAATACGAGTGAGTTCCAAATTAAGAGGTAAGGTTTGTTCGGCTATTTTTAAAGTGGAAACAACATCGTCAAGAGAATAATCAAACAGATTGTCCAATTCTTCTCCCTCATTGTCCCAAAATTCCCAAATTCTATCGCCGGGAACATCAATCTTTTCTTCACCAAACAGCTCATAGTATACCCTTTCTAAAGTGTATCTCTCAAGAGTCATGTATCTTCTCATGACAAGATATAAGTCAACATGAATCAGCCCTTTAAAGGAAGCGGCATTCGCATAGCCCCTTCTTATAAATCTGACATCCGATTCGTCCATCCCGATATCCAAATCGATTCCGAATATTTTGGCCCTGTCTTTAAGATACGGGAAATCAAAATTGTCTGAGTTATATCCGACAATAATATCGACATTATTATCCTTAATAATATTTACAAACTCTTCAATCATTTCCTTTTCGGATGCAACTTGCTTTACAAAGTCTTTTCTATCAGGAGAGTTTGTTTTGGTTGAAATGACCTGATTAATGCCAAAATTGCTTGCCACACCAATCATGATAATTTCATCCTCTTCGGAATCAGGCATCCCATGAGGGTTTCTGACTTCCAAATCAAAACTCAAAATACGGAAATTTTGAGGATAATTTTCTGTCCGTTTTAAGCTTTCTGTTAGTTTTATTATTTCAACATCATGCTTTGATGAATCCAAATCTAAAAATGAATCTAATTCTTCTCCAATAGCCGTTACTTCAGTCATTGGGATGACATCCCTATCCATCAAATACCTTCTATAAAATGGAATGTCGAACTCCCTGATTTGGATAACGCTTTCAAGATCCCTCAGACTGTCTCTCTTTTTTGCAAGTTCCTGCGGATGTTTAAATGTGACTTTCAAAAATTCTGTTTCAATTTGAAAATCCTTTTTAAGGACTTTCTCAATGAGAACATCCTCTATATTATCCTGAATTTCTTTTATGCAATCATCCAAATCATCAGATAAGACATACAAGTATGGTTCAAAGGTGTCATCTATCAAAACTACGTTTTTATCCCTATCTTTTGAAAACAGCCTAATCACTGGTTTTTCATCCTTAGTAACATAATCGATGTCCAAAATAACAACGTTTCTCTGCATTCAGCCATCCCCAAGAAGATATTCTTTTCTAAAGCTATCCAATACTGCATAGGTTATTCCCAGAATCAATGGACCAATGATAAATCCAACAACTCCATAAACCAAAGGACCGGATAAGAATCCAATTAATAAGATTAACGGATGGATATCGGCATAGTGGCTTGAAAGAGCGGGCCTGATATACATATCCACAGTACTGAGGAAGAATCCAAAAATCAATACAATAACAGCTCTCGGATAGTTTCCGGAAGCGATGTCTATAAAGAATAATCCCCAATAAATTGGCCATGGCCCGAAAACCGGAATCAATTGCAAAATACCTGTTATGACCCCTAGGAATATTCCATAAGGATATCCCAAAATTGTATATCCAATGCATCCGAATATGCCTATTATTATTGAAGTTAAAAAGTGACCAAAAAATATGCTTTTCAATACGTCCTTAACGGATTCTACAGTATCATCAAAAAATCCCTTGGAATCATCAGGCACAAAGTCCTTAATAAAGCTTAAGCATTTATCTCCATCACGAACGAAATAGAATACTGAACAGACAAGAATAAATAAGTCCAAAATGATATTTGCAAATTTACCGAGAAAACTGACAAGATAATTTAAGATAAATGTTGCAATATCCTTGAAAGATGAATCAAGTGATGAAGTAAGAGAATCTGGATCAATATTTAGTGGCAAATAAGATAATAAATGAGAAATTGATGAATTTACACCACTATAAGAACTATCTGCAAGAATTGAAGTAATAACTGATGAAATTTCATAAGTAATATATCCAAATAACAAAATTAATGGAATTAGAACAATAATCATTCCGATTATAATAGAAATGGATGAATAATTTAACTTTGATTGGATTTTACAGGAAATGGGCTTTACTATGTAAGCTAAAACAGCGCCTAATAGAACCATGTTTAAAACAGGAAAAATAAACATTAATGAAATAACTAACAGTAGGATAATTAACAAAACAGGTGGAGTGAAATATTGTTTAATGTCCAATGCCATATTATCAACCTTATTTAGTATTTCACGCCGGAAGCGTCTCTTCTATATTTTCCAAATTCAGTGATTTGGTTTATTTTATCATTTTCAAAAACCGGTCCTTCAACGCATATTCTCCAGCCTTCACCATCAACACAGCACTGGCCGCATACTCCAAGAGCACATTTCATATATCTTTCAAGAGAATACTGCGCAGGTATGGATGATGCTTCGAGAATATCAAATATTCCCTTCATCATTATTTCAGGACCACAGACAAATGCATAATCATAATCGGAACCCTTAAGCAATTCGATAGTGCAGTCGGTTGCAAATCCTTTAAAGCCAAAACTTCCGTCATCAGTGCAATAATGTACATTTGCACCTAACTCTTCAAGTGCATCACCATAAAGCAATTCGTCTTTAGTAACGGCTGCTGAGACAACATCAACATTATTTCCTTTTTTAAGCAAATCAGAAGCAATAGCATTGACCGGTGCCATTCCAACACCGCCACCAATTGCCAAAATGTTTTTTCCTTCAAAAGAATTATTAAAGCCATTGCCATAGCTGCCTCTAATGCCTATCTGGTCGCCAATTTTTAAATCATGCAATTGTGATGTAAATTCACCGATATTTTTAACGGTGATAGCTAATTCATTATCGTTGATTTGTGCAATTGACATGGGCTTTTCATTTTTAAAATTCCAAACCATTACAAATTCGCCAGGATTTGACCTTCCCAATGCATCCATATCCCAATCAAATTTAAAAGTTTTAATTGTAGGAGTTTCATCAATAATCTCTTTTATTTCAACAATTTTTGGTTCGTTAATCATAATTACAACTCCCTATGTGCAAGTCCAACCATCTCATCGATAGAAGAATAACCCTTTTCGGCCATGAACTTTTCTAATCCTTCATTAATACGGCTAAATACTTCTACTCCTTCATCCATAATGGCTGTTCCTATTTGAACTGCTCTTGCGCCGGCAAAAATGAATTCGACAACATCCTCCCAAGTGTAGATTCCACCAACACCAATTAATGGGATATCTACAGCTTCATAAACTGAATAAACATTACTGATTGCAATTGGCTTGATTGCACGACCACTCATTCCCCCAGACTTATGGAATAAAACCGGACGGGCCACGTCAATATTGATTTTCATTCCAGGACCCAATGTGTTGATTAATGATATGCAGTCAGCACCTGCATCCTCACAGGTTTTCGCAATTTCAGTAATGTCAGTTACATTAGGTGTTAATTTAGCGATGATCGGAACATTAGCAGCATCCTTTGCAGCTGAAACAATAGTATGGCTTAAATTACAATCCTGACCTATTGATGCTCCGTAGCCTTCCATTGCATGAGGGCATGAAATATTCAACTCGATCATATCAACATGATCTTGAACTTCATTAACCAATGTGGAAAATTCATCGGGATTTGCCCCATAAATTGAAGCTATAACTACATTGTTTTGCCTTTCAATCCTTTTTAATTCTTCTTTAAAGTTCTCTACACCAGGATTAGAAAGTCCAATTGCATTCAAAATGCCTCCTTCAACTGCAACTGTTGTTGGATTTGGATATCCCGGATGAGGATTTAAGGAAAATGATTTTGAAACAACACCACCAGCACCTGATTTTAAAATCCAGTTCATTGATGAAGCATTGCTCCCCATAATTCCTGCAGCCAACATCAAAGGATTTCTAAATTCCACTCCACAAACATTTGTTTTCAACATAATATCAACTTTGTAATTAATTATTTAATTAGTTTTTGTTAATTTTTCAATGATTTCCTGATATTTTTCGTTTTGTAATTTTAAACTTATTACATTAGTTTTATTAGATTTAATTATTTCTTCTTTGGATTTGATTAAATTTGCAATCTCTTCATCCTGTTTTTCAATTATTGCATCTTTTTGCTTCAATAAATCTTCATAAGTTTTTGCGATTCTTTTAAGCTGAGAGTCTAAATTTTCAGTGTTGGAATTCAACTGAGACTTATAATCATCAATCAAAGACCTCAAATATCTGACTTGGTCCTGTTTATCCTCAATGATTTCCTCCTTCTCTTTAATCTTTTCTGATAAATCATCGAGTTCTTTAACTCTGGCCTTATCGTAATCTATTTTGGTATCTAGTTTATCCTCTAAATTCTTATTTGCATATTTTAATTTGGTGGAATATAATTTTAGCTTATTGATTTGCTCAATTTTATCCTGAAGTTCCATATTGAGCTCATCGATTTCAGCATTCTTTAATTCCAATTCATATTCTAAATCCTTAAAGCTTTGTTCTGACATGATTACAAATCCAAAAATAGAAATAATTCAATGAATTTAATTTAATTTTTAAATAAATTAAATCTTTTCATCATGGCAATACTTATTAGAAATGAAAAAAATATTTAATTCTATGGAATGCTATATTACTTACAGTGTTAAAGGATTTTATGCCTTTAATAATGAAAATGAATTAATTTGTGAGAAATTATTTCCAAGTAATGAAATTATCCGAAAATTAGCTGAAATTAATGATAAAAAAATTGTTGAAGAAGAATTGGAAATAATTAAAGAGTTATCATCAGATTACGATGAAATCTTTATTGAGTCAAACAAAAGATTATCCGATTATGATAATGAAAAGATCATCATCAAAACACCAAATCAGGGCGGAGACTATTTACGAGAAAACTATGATGAATTCGGATTAAATCCTGAAGAGATTACTGAAATTTATAGGAATCTGGCAATATACAATATTAAAAAAGCATCCGCTTCAGAAGACAAACATTTAATCCAAGCCATTAATTCGATTGATGAGATTGATGAGAGCATTTCCAAACTAATTGAAAGAATCAGAGAGTGGTATGCATTATATTTCCCTGAAATGGACACAATCAAGAACAATGAAACCTACATCAAATTGATTTCACAAAATAAAACAAAAGACAAGATTATCGAATCAAAGCCAGACGCATTCCCAAGTGAAATAATTGACATAGATGAAGACATTGATCCAAATGACCTGGAAATAATGAACAATTACGCAAATGCAATTTATGAACTTCAAAAATCTAGGAAAAACCTTGAAGAATATGTTGATTTGAAAATGGAATCAATTGCTCCAAACTTAAGACTATTGGTTGGTTCTTCACTAGGAGCTAAATTAATTTCCCATGCAGGAGGGCTCAAAAGACTTGCAATGTACCCTTCAAGCACCGTTCAGATAATGGGCGCTGAAAAGGCATTGTTCAGACATTTAAAAAGTGGAGACAGACCCCCTAAATATGGATTGATCTATCAACACCCCCAAGTAAGGGGCGCTAAATGGTGGAATCGTGGAAAAATTGCAAGAATGCTTGCAGGAATGATATCCCTAGCCGTTAGAAGAGACGTGTTCACTAAAACTTTTGATGAGAATATTGCTGAGGAATTTAAATTAAGAGTAGAAGAAATAGAAAAAAATAATCCATTTCCAACAAAAACAGCTAAAAAAAGGAAAGAAGAAAAGTCCAAATCCAAAAAAAGTAGGAAAAAAGGCAAGAAAAATAAAAAGAGGAGATAAGGCATGAATGTTTATTTTAAGGATGGAAACATCACTACTAAAAATTTAAATCCTGGAGTATCAGTTTATGGTGAAGAATTAATTAAAGAAGATGTTGAATATAGAATCTGGAATCCTAGACGTTCAAAATTATCTGCAGCTCTTTTAAACGGGTTAAAAAATTTAGAGCTCGAGAAGACTTCAAAAGTATTATATCTTGGTGCATCAACTGGAACAACAGTTTCACATATTTCTGATATTGTGATTGATGGGAGAATATATGCCGTTGAATTTTCACCAACAACAGCAAAAAAACTAGTTCAGCTTTCAAGACAAAGGCTTAATATTGCTCCGATTTTAGGTGATGCAACCAAACCCAAAGGATATCTCAACATAGTCGAAAAGGTCGACTTAGTGTACTGTGATGTGGCCCAACCAACACAAAGTGAATTGTTTATGAGAAATATGAACATATTTTCAAAGGATGATGGTGTTGGACTTTTAATGATTAAAGCTAGAAGTATCGATGTAGTACAAAAACCTAAAAAGATTTTCAAGGAACAAGAAAAGAAATTGAAAGAAAAAGGTTTTAAGATTATTGAAAAAGTAAAACTGGAACCATACGAGAAAGACCATATTGCATTATTAGTAGAAAAAAATTTTTAAAAAAAAATAACAAATTTTCACTAGATAACGGGCAAAAAAATAGCTCTAAGAAAATTAAAAAATTACTACTGAAACACCAAAAAAGTAATACTTAGATACCTTTTTATACTAGAAAATTAAATATTACATATGCTAATGCAAATAAAATAAAAGTTCATTTAAGCGTCCTTTAGGTTGATTCACTCTATTAATCACTCCATTTAACTAAAGCCTAAAGGCATGAACTTATTTTATTAAAATACTGTTTTTTAGAAGATTTATTTTTTTAGACGATTTTGCTTATTTTATTCTAAAAAGTATTACTCAAATGAGCTTATATTTCAATATAGAATTAGATATAAAATCAAAATTTTAAATCATTTGAAGTGGAACAATGAAATTAATTTTCAACCGAATACAATATTACAACTTCAAAATAAAATTAATGCCAAAAAGTTCTGATAAAATTAACCCCATAGAAAAGACTTTTGTCAAACCTCAATTTTTTGAAGATGAATGACAATACAAAAAACAAACACTACCATAAATTTTGATTTTGTAACAAATTAAAAATAAGATTAACAGGACATCCCTAAAAATTATGTATCAAAAAATAAAGATGGTGCAACTATGCGTATGGAAAACATCTAAATAATCTGCCAGTATACATGAACTTATATCTTTTTGGAAATTACGTCAAAAATTATTTTTGCAATCTCCCTTTTTGATGCCAAAGGAACTGAAAGGACCTCATCATCAACTATTAGAACTTCATTGCTGTCAGATCCAAAATGACAATCACTCTTAGATATATCATTAGCAATGACCAAATCCGTACCCGCCTGTTCAATTTGTTTTCTAGCACAGCAAATTATATCCTCTTTTGAGATATTGAATTCAGCTTTAAAGCCCACTAAAAATATATCGGGATTGATTTTTTTAACCTGGCGAATAATTTTGGTAGTTGGTTTTAAATTTAAAAATAAAGAACTCTCAGAATCTATTTTTTTATCATATTTATCCTTAAATTCAAAATCGGAAACCGCTGCAGTAGCTATAAAAATATCAAAATCAGGAACCAAACCTAGAATAACCTCATTCATTTCACTGCTGGTTTCAACATGAATGACATCAAAAACCGAAGGGATTTCAACACTAACATTTGCGACCACCAAAGTTAAATCAGCACCTCTAATATACGCCTCTTTTGCAAGTGCCAAACCCATTTTTCCAGAAGATTTATTGGTAATTCCCCTAACTGAATCGATAGGCTCATATGTCCCACCGAGACTAATTAAAACTTTTTTTCCTTTAATATAATCAATCCTTCTTATTTAAATTAATTGTTCTTAACGATTCAAGGACTATGTCTTCCTTAGACGGGAATTTTGCTTTTCCTTCATCCATTCTTGGTTTGATAAAATTAGCTGAGTTTTCATTCTTGATCTTATCAATATTCTCCCTAATTGCTTTATACATTGAATCATGCATTGATGGCACGAATAAAATTGGCGTATCATGACCATAAGCTGTAATTAATAATGTGGATATTGGATCGTCAGCTATTTTATGTGCAAACTTAGAGATTATATTAGCAGTAGCGGGAGCAACCAATATCAGGTCCTCCTGCGAATATTTAACATGTTCAATTTTGCCTGTCAGTTTGGTTACAACTTCGTTTCCTGTTGCAAACTCCATAGCATTAGGATGTATAATTTCACATGCCGCATCACTCATGAAGCATTTCACTTCAACATCATTACGTCTAAGCTCACGGGCCAATTTAATAGATTCAGTAGCTGCAATACTGCCTGTCACACATAATATAATCATGATAAAACCCCTATTATTAAAAAAGATTATGTAACTTGAATATCTGATAAGATATAATCAAAGATATACAAACTATCTTCAAAATCTTTAGGCGGCGCACTGTATAATAGAACATATGCCTGTCCACCTTTTTCAAACCAAACCGCCTTATGTTCCTTTTCAACACCGTCTTGGTTGGAAGAGTAGATATATTCAACCGCATTAATATTTCCAACCATGACCCCACCTGATGATATCAACTCAAAAGAAGAATCCTTTTGCATTGATTTGTAGGTATCATTTACATAAGTATAAAATTCCCCTTCAATAGGCTTTTTCTCAAAGTTGATATTGACTTGACCCACATCAGATGAATCTATTGAATCCAGTTTAGATATCGCCATGATGGAATAATTAGAAGTTGACTCTGAATATCCCCAGTTGGAAGGGTAATGAATAAGTAAACCTCCTTTTGATAAAGTCAACATGGTAACTTCTGAGGAATCTGTGCTATCTGCAGCATTGACGCATGAAACAACACCAATAATGACAATTATGAGTGAAAGTATTAAAATAAACTTTTTCAAATTACTTTTCATAAAATCACCTTCATTAACGAATAGTTAAACTATTCTTCACTGCCTCCGGAGTCACTTGATTCATAATCACTGCTTGAGGAACTACTTGATGAACTGCTATCATAGGAACCATAATCGCTTTCATAGCTACTTGAAGAACTACTTGACGAGTAATCCGAACTATATGACGAATCCTGTGTAGTTTCAACATCATTATCAGAATCATCATAATAGGAGTAGTCATAGGAATTAGTTTTAGTTGTATCTACGACAACATCCTCAGTAATATCAGGGAATGCAGTATCTGTAACAATAGCAACAGTTTTTGTTTCTGATATATTATCAAAATCTAAATTAAAAACACCATAACCTACGCCCACAGTGAAACCTAAAACCAATACCAACAATAACAATAGCTTAAAAGTGCTGCTATCCATGGATTTCTTCTTCTTGTTGTATTTGGCATCAGATTTTTTGGGATTAATAATATATTTCTGAACCAAATCCTGTTCTTTATTTTTTTTATTTCTGATAGGTTTTTTTGTTTTTTTCTTTTTAGATTCACTAGAAGGGGATTTTCCTTGCATAGACCTTATTCTTCTAGTCGCTTCATTTGCATCGATAGAATTAAGTTTATCTTCATATTTAGATCTAAAATAACTATATTTTTCTGGAGAAATTTTACCATTCTCATAATCAGATTCTAAACTATCCATAATTTGTAGAAGTTTGTCTCTATCATTTGGCATGCCTGCCCTCCCTGAATTATTATAATATAATTTATACTATAACATTAATTTAAAGTTTACTTAAAGTTGTGGGTAAGAACCTAAAACTTTTAAAAAATAAGTTTTTTCATCGATTTCATTTATAATATCTTCAAAAATAGCATCCTTTCTATGGCCAATATAATCAATGAAAAATAAGTATTTCCCCAAACCCTTCTTAGAAGGCCGGGATTCAATTTTTGTTAAGTTAATCCCATTCTTTTGAAAAATTCCCAAAACATCATATAACGCTCCAGGCTTATCCTCATATATGGAAAAGATAATGGAAGTCTTATCAGCACCTGTTGGCTCGTGGTCTTCTTTTGAAACCACGACAAACCTTGTTTCATTATTATCAGTATCTTGGATATTATGCTTGAGAATTTCCAAATCATATATTTCCGCTGCTTTTGAGTTACCAATGGCTGCTTTGGTCTTATCTCCAATAATGCTTTTGGCGGCATTTGCAGTACTGATGGCATAATGCGGCTGAATTTTATTATGGCTAATGAACTCCTGACATTGAGCTATAGCCTGTGAGTGAGAGTAAACATCTTCGATATCTTCCATTTCAGTACCGGGATTTACAATTAAATTTTGATTAATTGGAATAATGATTTCTTTAAAAATCTTTAAATCAAATTTATGGGCTAAAGAATCCAATGTAATTCCAACAGGCCCTTCGATTGAGTTTTCAATTGGAACAACACCATATGAAGATTTTCCATTTACAACACTTTCCATAACTGCTGGAATTGTACAGTAGGAAATTAGATTATCCCCCATGATATTGGCAGCTTCATGGGTGAAAGTTCCCTTTGGTCCTAAAAATGAGATTAATGGCATGGTAATACCTTCAAAAAAATAAAAAAAAGATAATTAAGATTCTAATTTTTCAATTAGTCTTAATATATCAGTTTGTGTTATGATTCCAACAAGTTTGCCATCTTCAAGAACTGGCAGTCCATTGAATCCGGTTTCCATCATTATTTTAGAAACCTCAGATATTGACATTTCTTTTGAAACATAACACGGATTGGAAGACATGATGTCTTCAACTAAAACCTCTTTGATTTGAGATTTTTGATATTTTTCAGGAACATTTTTTCTAAAGTCAATGAATGCTCTCATCAAATCTTTTGAAGTAATCATTCCTACAAGCTTGTCGTCATCGACAACAGGCAATCTTCCAACATTATTATCCAACATTTTTCTTCTTGCATGAACAAGCCTATCAGTTGGATAAGCTTCAATTACCTCTTTTGACATTATTTCTTTTACAGCAATCTTATCAAATGCAATTCCAACAGCTAGAGTAACGAAATCGGCTTTTGAAACAATTCCAACCATTTCATCATCCCTCATGACTGGAACAGAACCTATTCCTTTTTCCAGCATTATTTTTGCTACCTCTGCCAATTGCATTGTTTCAGGTACTGTAATTACATCTTTAACCATTACAGATGAAATATGGAATCTTGATGCAGGCATATTTTCGGCTTTTGAAGACCCTAGCTTGTTTGCTATGTCCCTTTCAGAAATAATGCCAACCAATTCTTTATGATTAGTTACAGGTAAACGAGAAACATTGTGTTTACGAAACAACTTCAATGCATCAGAAAGATTTTGATCTTTGTCTACAGTAATTAAATCTTCAGACATCAAATTCTTAATTTGCATATTATCATCTCCTTATTATGTGTTTAGATTCTTTTAACTGCTCTTAAAATATCTCTTTCAGTTATAATTCCAACAACAGCATCGTTTTTAACAACAGGCACTCCACCAATATTTTTTTCTGCGAACAATTCGCACAAGTCACCAATGACCATATTCGGTTCAACGGTTATTGGGTCTTTGACCATGATTTCAGAAATTGTTGTTTTTAACACGTCGGTTGCTAAATTTGAATTTAAATGATCGAATAGTTCTTTTGCATTTAAGAATCTGATAACATCAGTAGAGGTTAAGATACCTAATAATTTTTTAGCTGCTTTAGAAATGTCTGCTTCACCACCGACAATTGGAATTCTTCTTAAACCGTTTCTTACCATGATTTTGCATGCACCTTCAAGAGGAGTTCCTGGTGTGGTAGTGAATACTTTAGCACTCATGTAATCTTGTACAGTTTCTTTACCAGCCATACCCGCTAAGGATAAAGCAATATCTCTTTCAGTTACAATACCTGCGAGTTTATCATCAGCATCAATAAGAGGTATAGCACCTAATTGGTGGTCTAACATACATTCAATAGTTTCACCAATAGAAGCTTTAGTAGATAGAGTGATTAAATCACGGGTCATAATCTCTTTAACTGGTTCATTAATAGCTGCTAGGAAATTATCTTCATATTTTTTCTCAATAATGTTGAATTTTTTTCCTCCACCAAAGAAATCTAATATATCCATTACTGTTACAATACCCAACAATTTACCAGAACCAGGATCTGTGATTGGTAATCTTCTGAATTCATGTTCCATCATTACTTTTGCAGTATCCTTGATAGATTTGGTTGGAGGGATTGACACAACATCTTTGGTTGCGATAGCCATTATGTCCCCTTCTCTATCGTGAACTTTTGTTTCGTGTTCAACTGCACCTGTATTTGATTTTCTATTAATGGATGTTTTATCTTTCATTTTCACACCTCTAATTTACAATCGCTATCAAAAAAATAAAATCAAAAATATTAAAAACAAAATTACTCAATATCCAAAATTTTATGGATTTGAGGAATGGTGGAAACTTCAAAATATTGCCCAACAACTTCGGAAAACTCGAATAATTTATAATTAATGTTTTTCCATTCTCCTAACGGACTAGAAGGTTGGATAATTATTTTAAGGTTGCTTTTGCTTGAAATATTCTCTGATAATTTTTCAACTACCCCTTTAAATGACTTTATTTTTGTTGATGGCAATATAACTACTTTACAATATACATTTATGGACTTCGCCATTAATAAATTTAGTGATTTAATCTCATTTAAAAAAATTTCTTGATTAAAATCGCCATCAAAATGCTCTGGCAACTTAATATCTAAAGAAACAATGTCTAATTTATCAATCAAATCAATATTGTCCGGTAAAGTCCCATTGGTTTCAAGCATGATATTCAAATTAAAGTTTTTGCTGACTTCATTAATGAAGTCAGGATATAAACTCGGTTCACCTCCAGTAAATGAAATGGTCTTGCAATCAGGAGTTAAAATTCTGTTAATTTCTTCTGAAACTTTTTCGGGGGTCATTAACTTTCCTGATCTTTCGGATTTACTATCATTGGTGTCGCAATAATTGCAGTTTAAGTTACATCCTGCAAAACGTACAAAAATCTGTCTTTCGCCGACTAATAATCCTTCACCTTGAAAAGATGAAAAGATTTCAATGACTGGAGCTTTCATTTTATATCTGCCCTGTACATCGCTCCTTGACCAATTCCCTCATTAACGCAAATGGAAACATATTCAAGATTGTCATAATCTTCTGATAGCTTCCTGGCTAATGATTCAGCAAAGAATTTGGATAACTCTTCTGCTGAAGTATAGGGAAGAGGCAAAAATACACAATCTACTGAAGGCAGGGAATATCCCTTACCGTCAATCTTCAAATATACTGTCAATTCCTTTTTCAAATCAAAAATCGAATCTTTACTCTTATCAAAGTTTTTAATGTCAATCAGTTCATTGTAGACAGGAATCAGCATTCTGTGGTCCAATTCGTCGCACATCGCTTTAGTGTATTTTTTAACATCTTTGAAATCGACTACAAAATCAAAATCTCCGGCTCGCTCACCTTCAATTTCAACATCGACAAAATAAGAATGACCGTGAATATATCCGCAAGACTCATGGCCCGGGATAATGTGAGCTGAGGAGAACCTTAAATTAGATTGAATACCGTTAATTAATATTTTCATTATAACACCTTGGTTTTACTTATATCATTTTCAATTGTTTCCAATTCATCGATAAATATAGTTACAGTTTCGTTGATTAAATCCAGCAAATTATCCTTGTTGAATATTTGCCTATCATTTGCTTTAATATCAAATAATCCTATTGTATCCACATCATCAGGAGTGCCCTTATCCTCTATGTTAAGCGCAAAATGGATTTTTGCAGAGCTTAATGAAACACTGGCTATTGAAATGGATAACTTTCTATCTTCAACAAAGATATCATCACCTTCCCTTTTAGTCTGAATTCCATATTCAGTTAAGATTTCTCTAAAAATCATTACGAGAAGCCTTTGTCTTAAATAGGCAATCCTCATATTCGGAGGCTGCTGGTCAAAGAATTCGCAAATGAAATTGACCATATAATTGGATTTGATTTCTAAACCCACATCTGCAAAATCTTTTAAGTTATCTGGAGTAATGTTAACCGGACCAATCCAAGTAATGATTGAAGAACCGTAAATTCCAAACTCCTGGAAAGCCCATGACGGATTGATTTGACTTCCATCATATTCAAATATTTCATCAACATGCTTATGAGTTATAGTCATAAGTTATTATTAGATACTACTTAATATAAATAATTAATTTAAAATCAAAAATTAATTTAAGATGTAAATTAAAATACTATTCAAGGAGACAATACCATGGAACAAGTAAGAACAAGAGACTTTATTTACACAAGCGATGATTTATACTTCGCATCAACAAATTACATTCACCCAGAAAACCGAGTGATTTCATTTTTAAGATATGTGCCCGACCCTAATGGAGACCGTGAAAAGGACGGTAAAAGATACAGGAAAGTGGGCTCTGAAGAAGCTTATTCATATCTGAGGGAAAACCACCCTGATTACTTATACTTCAGCGATGTGACTAACGTTGAAATGATGGGCGTTCCATTGGATAAGGTCGTAAGAATAATCAAACCTGAAATGAGACTTTTAGGCCTTAAGGAGACCTTTGAAAGCGGAGGAGAAGTCAAAAACCCAGAACTGATTGCAAAACTGATGGATGTTGCTGACTTTTTCCATTTCATGGCAGACATTCCATATGACCATCTTGGAATTTCAGGATCCATCCTGCCGGGCCTTCAAAAAAGTGATGTATCCGACCTTGACTTTGTCGTATATGGTCTTGACAACCACAGAAGGGCAATAGCTGCATTTAAGGAACACAGAGGAAAAGAGGTTTATATCAAAGAAGTTGACAAACACATTACCGTTGAAGGAATCACCAACGACTACTGGGATTTCGTATACGACAAAAGGATGTTTGATGAAAGCCTTACCAAAGAGGAATTCAGATGGTATGAAAACAGGAAAGCGAACAGAGGAACAATCAACGGCACCCTCTTTGATATTCTGGCCACTAAGGACTACAATGAGATTGAAGGAACCTGGGGAGATACCGTATACGAACCTCAAGGAATCGCCCAAATCGAATGTGACATTGTAAGTGCACTTGGAGCATTTGACAATCCTTCACTTTATACAATTGAGAATGTAAAAGTCCTAGACGGTGTTGAATTTCCTTTGACTGAAGTAGTTTCATTCACACACACTTATGCCGGCGAAGTTATTGACGGCGAACATGTAATAGCTAAGGGAAAAGTGGAAAAAGTCATTATCAATGGTAAAGATGATCATTATAGATTGGTGGTTGGAACTACCCGTGAAGCTATTGACGAGTATTTGAAACTTAAGGAAAGCCCTGCTTAATATTTTTGAATAAAGGATTAATTTCCTTTTTTTATTATTTTTTCAAATCTGAACATTCCTTCTTCTAGTGAGAAATTATCTATTGGATTTTCTAAATCTTGATGTTTATCATTGAAAAACTCTATAATATGAAATCCTAATTTATTTAAATAGAAATGAATATTCCTTTTATCAAAATAGGGAGTGCAAGTTTCCCATATTTCAGTGTTAGGATATATTTTTTCTAATTCATCCCAAATTAACTGTCCTAATCCTTGATTTTGAATACCTGCTTTTACAAATAAGAAATCTAAATGATTATGATTTGTTTTTTCATTAATTGTGACAACAGCCCCACCGAGAATTTCATTGTTTTGATTAATGAGTTCGAAAGCATGACTATCCTCTCTTTCCAAACATTCATCAATGTCATTTTCAGGTAAAACCAATTCTTCACATTTGCCGTACACTGACTCATATCCCTGCTGAAAGGCCTCCTGCAGATATTCTTTAAACAAGAATATATCTTCATCCCTCAATTCGATGATTTCCATTTTTTCATTCAATAACATCAAATATACTCTTAAATTAATGGCATATAAAGTAATATTATTTAAACCTTAAACACAAATATAGTAATATTAAATAATGTGATAAAATGACAGAGACTAAAAAATCAGAATGGAATAGTAATTTTGCATTTATGATGGCGATGATTGGTTCCGCTGTGGGTCTTGGAAACATTTGGCGTTTCCCGAATGTCCTATACTCTAACGGAGGAGGATCATTCATGATTCCTTATATCGTTTCATTATTCCTTTTAGGAATTTCATTTGTTTTGGTGGAATATGCTGTCGGATTCAAATTCAAAAGGTCACTTGCAAGAATATTGTTTGCAGTAAACAAAAAGCTGGAGCCCGTAGCATGGTTCATTCTATTGATTGTATTCCTGATTGCGACATATTACGTTTGTGTTGTTGGATGGGACTTGATTTACATATTCTTGAGCTTGACAAAAGCTTGGGGATCAAATCCAGATTTATTCTTTGCAAATAATGTCCTGCAAGCAACAGATTCAATATCCGGAATATTTACAATAGTTCCGATGGTATTTGTATCCGTTTTTGCAATTTGGTTTATGGCTTGGTTTATTATTAAAAGAGATTTGAATGACGGTATTGGTAATGTAAGTAAAGTTTTATTACCTGTGCTCTGTTTAATTGTTGTTGGTATTGTTGCATTTTCCTTGACATTGCCTGGCGCATCAACTGGATATACACAAATATTCACTCCAGATTGGTCAGCATTAACCAATTTGGATGTGTGGCTGGCGGCATTTGGGCAAATCATATTCTCCTTAAGCTTAGGTATGGCTATTGCTATGACCTATGCCAGCTATTTGCCGGAAGGCTCTAAATTGGTTGACAATGCAATAATCGTAGCATTTTCAAATTCCGGATTTGAAGTATTCAATTCAATTGGAACATTCTCTATTTTAGGATTTATGGCACTGACTACAGGAATTCCATTTAACGACCTTGTAACTGAAGGAACAGGACTTGCATTTGTTGTTTTCCCACAAGTATTTAATATAATGGGAGATGTTGCATACATTATTGGACCATTATTCTTCATATGCATACTATTTGCTGGAATTACATCACTAATTGCACTTCTTGAAGGAGTTTGTTATTCAATTTCTGAAAAATTCCTCATTGAACGTAAAAAGACCGCTACAGCAGTTTGTATTGTTGGATTTTTAATTTCAATCCTATTTACCACAAGTGCTGGAAGTACAATCCTAGGAGTGTTCGATGCCTACTTAAACAATTTCGCATTGCTGTTCGCAATACTTCTTGAATGTATAATCTTTGGTTGGATTTACAAATTTGATGACTTGATTGAAACATTGAACAACAATTCGACAATAAAAGTCGGCAAAACCTGGAAAACAGTCATCAAATACATTTTACCTATCTGTATCGCTGGCCTTTGGATTCAGGGAGTGTTATCCACAATTTCAACTGTAGATAGCTTAAGTGCTACAATCATGTTGATATTGACAGTCGTGTTGATAGTGGTTCCTATTATCTTTGCAAAATTGCCTGCAATAAATGAACATTACTACGATGCTTAAAATTTACTTTAAATAGCTAAATTACTAGCTATTTACTTTTTTTATTTTATTTAAAAGAATTTACGCCTTTTATAACTTCTAAATATTTATATCATTAATTTTAAAGTAATATTAGTTAATTTTAGAGGTTATTACATGATGACTATATCTTCAATAAAAACACATATGTACTGTCCGATGAAACTCTACATCCAAAATCATATTGATGTAGAAGAAAACAAAGATTATCAGCTTTCAATTGAGATTAAAAAGTTAAAAATAGACATTCAGGATTTGATTCAGAAAAACATGCGTAAAATCAAAAAGGAAATGAGTTTGACTGAAATTGAAAATATCCTATCAGAGAACATCGACTCATATATTGAAAGTACAACAGATGCAATCAAATCAATGAGATTGATGATTGGAGATGACAAGATTAATGAGATAATTGATGACACCTATTTCAACATCAAAATCAGAGCAGCTAAAGTAAAACGGGCAATGGCAATATTGGATAAGAATGCTTTCGAGATAATTGACATGTTCTTTCCAAACTGCATGTATTCCTACCTGTTAAAAGATTCAGGGCTTGAATTGATTGGAATGTGCGATAAGATTGAGATTATTGACGGCAAATACTATCCTGTAGCCATTAAAAGTTCAAATCCTCCAATTAAAGGAGTTTGGGATCAAGATGCAGTTGAGTTAGTGGCATATGCAATACTTCTTGAAGAGGAGTTTGACACAGAAGTCTTTGTTGGATTTGTTGATTATGAAAAAATAGGCGACAGAAGACCTGTTGTGATGGATGTCAATCTCAGAAAAGCATTGTTTGATGTGATTCGTGAAGTCAAAGAAATAACTGACAATAAGAGACTTCCTAATGTTAAAATGAATGAGAAAAAATGTGGAAAATGTGAATACAAAGATATTTGTATAAAAAATTAATAAAAATAGAAGGGAGTTATTAAAATAACTCCCCTATATGTCCATAAACATTATTTAAAATTTAATATTATCGCCTAATCTTTCGATGTCAAAAACAGCGGTATCCGCGATTGCCATTACTGCCAGAACACCTGCTTGAGTTGGATCAGTGATAATCAAATCAGCATATTTGGTTACACTTCCAGGCATATTAAGGGAAATCACAATCAAATTGCTTTCATTTTTAACTTTTTTGACGGCTTCGGTAATCTCTCCGCCCATGAGCGAACCTGCCAAAACCAAAGCGCTTACACGAGGCAATCTTGAAATGGCTTCAATTGCCTCGGCTAAATTCTTTTCGCCGACCAATGGAATTGTGTCTATACTAATACGCTCACCACGTATATTATGCCTATCTGCTTCGGTAATTGCACCCATCGCCACCTGAGACACCTGCGCTCCGCCACCAATGATGATAATACGTTTTCCATAAATGTCAAGCTGTGAACCATGTAGTTCAACCGATTTTATTTCAGGAATTCCCTTCAAATCTGAAACCAATTCATCGATGTCTTCAACATGTTCAAGTTCCAGATTAATGGAGCCGACATTATTCTTTTCAACGAAAAGATGAACATAACTAATGTTGGCACCATGATTGGTGATAACATCAGTAATATCATCCAATACGCCTTTTTTCTCATCAGCTTTAATAGTTAATGTATAATCACTCATTTTATGGCCTTACTTTATCTAATTCTGCATGTGCCCTTTTCCACATGCTCAAATAATTATCCTCTTTAGTAACAGGGATTACTTCAAGACCTAATTCCCTATGTTCTTGAATCCACTCTTCATGAAATACAGGTATTTCAATTTTTATTGGTTCGGAGGTTTTATTTACAACTATTAAATTTCTGTAAGGAAAATCCCACTCAACAATGTATCCTCCAAGACTCACCATGTGATACGGTCTCATAACAAATTTCATAAATAATTCCTCCTATAATAATCCAAGTACGATTGCTAATACTCCAAGTAATGTAGCGCCTAATATTGTAGGCAACAACTGTCTATTTGTAAATACCGGGCTGAATGCTGATAAGATTCCCATCAGGAATACGAATATCAATGCAACGGCAATATTTACTAAAATTCCCACTGAGAATATGTTTGGTGGAATTCCAATGAACAATACTGAAAAGACACATCCAAGTACGAACATGAAAAATCCTCTTGTAAGATAGACAATTGATCTGTATTTTGCAGCATATTCCATATACGGTCCTTCAATCACATCGGACTTTGCTTTGATTATTGAAAATGGATATTCATTCAGTATAATCATATATCCGATGAAGAATACAATAGCTGCGATTCCACCGGCTACGGTAAACAAGAATGGTCCATGCAATTGTTGATATGCAACAATATCTTTTAAGTAAATGCTTCTAGCCGCAGTTACCGGAGCAAATAATGCCAGATACAATGGGAAAGAACCGTATGTAATCATTCTAAGAGATCTTTTTGCACTTATATCTTCAACAAATGACCTTTGAACATTCAAATGCGCTCCACCTTTTACAAGGTCCGGGAACGGCATTCTTAAAGACATTACGGACTTGGACAATGAACCCATTAACACATAACAGATTTCTTCCACTTTCAAGAATCCAACAATAGCCACTAAACTTGCAAGTGCCGGAATTTGATAAGCTTGCGGAGTTAATGTAACAAAAACACATAAAACCACAATAAAACAGATGATTGGCAATGCTTTGTATAATTTAGGAACAGGAGATGAAATCTCTACATTTTCCTTAAACATGAATTTCAATGGAGCCATAATTCCTGGAGAAATTACAAGCGGTCCGATTCTTTGCTGAATTCTAGCATGAATATATTTTCTCTCAATTCCTGGAAGCAATGTTGAAATTACAAAACAGACTATCACTGTAAGAATTACTGCAAGAACTGAATTTATTGCTGTACTTTCAAACATGATTTACCTCCTGATTATTTCAATTGCTCTGTCTGTACAAGTAAAACAAGGGTCACATTGTACAATACATAATTGGGCATCTGTGATTTGATCTCCAATACATGCATATTGCATTGCACCAATATTTGCCATTGATGGAGTTCTTATTACACAGTGCCTTACTCTTCCGCTTTCAAGCGCATAGGAATGATACAAAGTTCCTCTTGGAACTTCAATGTAACTTTCAGTTATATCTGTATCAACCATTTCCCAGTCATGATTGACCAGTTTACCTTCCGGAATATTCGCAATAGCTTGTCTAATGAGTTTTATTGATTCAAAAGACTCTAATGCTCTCATCAATAAATTAGATTTTACATCGCCATCAGGTTGGGTGACTACATTAAAATCAAAATTATCATATTCAAACATGGTTGTTCTTAAATCTCTTGCAACACCGGTAGCCCTCAAGGTTGGTCCGGTAACTGCCAATTCGATAGCTTGCTTTTGTGGCAATACACCAATTCCGGCAATCCTTGACATTACGATTGGGTCTGCTGTAAATCTGTTGGCAAAATCTGTAAGGCCTTCTTCTATTTTATCCATATCCTCTTTAAGCCTTAATATTTTTGCTTCATCCAATTCACATCTTGGCCTTACTCCTCCCAAGACTGAACAGCCATATTGTACTCTGTTTCCCCCAATCATTGCAAGCAGTTCCATCACTATCTCTCTTAAGTAGAACATTCTCATTGAAAAGGTTTCATGAGACAACACTTCACAGCCGTGAGCCAAATACAAGAAATGTGAATGCAAACGTTCAAGTTCACTCATGATTACACGAATATACATAGCCCTTTCTGGAATTTCAATGCCTAAACCCATTTCGGCAGTTCTGCATGAATTCCATATATGTGCATTAGAACAGATTCCGCATATTTTTTCTGTAAGTGAATTAGCCTTTTGAACTGGAAGTCCTTCCATGATCCTTTCAATACCCCTATGATTAACACCAATAGTTATTTCAGCTTCTTGAACTATCTCATCTTCTACAAAAAACCTTACCCTATATGGCTCCAATGCAGCGGGGTGAACTGTACCCATTGGAATTTCAGTTTCAATAATATCGCTTCTTGGTACTTTCTTATCCATTTAATCCCCTCTCAGTCCGCATCTAATAATGTAGGTAAAAGTGATACAACTCCAGCCAAAACATCTTGAGGCCTTACGGCACAACCAGGAACCTTTGCGGCAACCGGTATAATATTTTCAACTGGTCCTTCAATCTCTTCGGAAGGAATGTCACCATAACAATTCTTATAAACACCACCCATTAAAGCACAACTTCCTGCAGCTACAACCAATTTCGGATTAGGTATAGCTTCATAAATTTTCTCTAATGGTTTCCTGTTCAAATGTGTAACTGGCCCTGTTACAACCAAAACATCGGCTTCACGAGGATTCCAAGTTAAGAACACATTATATTGCTCAGCATCAAATCTAGGTGATAATATGGAGTTTACAATTTCAATGTCGCATCCATTGCACCCACCGGTATAAACCAGCATGACATGTATTGCTCTTGCTCTTGAAAATGACTTAATTCCCATCTAATCACCTTCCTCTCTATTTTTTAATACAGTATTGTCTGACAAATACTGTGCAATAATCTTAAGTTTATCATCAGATATCTTAAATGGTTGATCAAGGAATTCGGAAATTTCAACTTCCTGATCGCCAACACAGCTTGGGTGTACAGTTCCTTTTTGCCCATACAATGAAAATATTGGGCAGAAATCATGACAATAATAACATACCACGCATTTTTCAAGATTAATTTCGGGTACTTTATCTTTAGTCCAATTATCTGTTAATTTAACAGGATTTGCTAATGGTTTCATCTCAATTGCCCCTGTCGGACAAACATTAGCGCAACCAGAACACCCAATGCAAGCTTTTTCATCAACTCTATCATCTACCTCAACTGAAAGTGTGGATATCTGTCTTCTAAGTTCCATATCCGTAACCCTATCAGCTGCAAAAAAGATTCTTTTAAAGTTGGTGAAAGCTCCTTCCAAAGCTATTCTAATTAAATTTCTCATTTAAATACCCTCTATTGAATCTTTAAAATTTCTCTCGAATAAAAATGCTCTTGCAGGACATGCGTTTTTACATGCTCCGCAGTAGGTACATTTTTCTTCATTAACTATGAATTGACCATCAACTTCATCGATTGCATCATATGAACAGGTCTTGTGACACAATCCGCAGTGCATACACAATTGCTGCTCAATGAAATTAAATCCATCTTTAATCTCATTCTTATACATTGTTGATTTTGGAATAGCATCAACTGGACAGTGTACTGCGCAATTTTCACATAAGATACATTTATCCAAATCAACGGATATTGTTCCCCTATGCAATGTAATTGCCTCTTCCTGACAGACTTCAACACAAATTCCACAGCTTATGCAATCATCAGTGACTTTTCCATCCCATGTGCGTGTCATGTATTGGCGTGCACCAACTTCATCACAAACTTGCGCACACTTACCGCAGGATACGCAGAATCCTGCCAATGTAGGCAATTCCTCATCATTAAACTCGTCATAGATAAACATCTCATCGTCTTCGCGTAATGTGTGAACTGGACATGAGCTGACTGCAATTTCGTGAGTTGTATTTTCAGTATCGCATGAAGGGTCATATCTTAATTTACCATCGACGTTTTTATGTGAATCATTTTCACATAAATCTGCACATAATCCGCAATTTAGACATGAAACGATTGAACCGTTAGGTTTCTGATTTAATTTATTGATAATAATCTCAAAGTCCTCGACAGAAATTGCATTGTTAGGACATGCCTTCATACAATTAAGACAAAGTGTACATGAGGTCTTATTTACGATTTGATATTTGTTCATTGACTCATTTGGACAAACATCGCTACAAATCCTACATTCCCTACAAATTCCTTCATCTCTATCAATTTTAACATGAATGGCGCCTGTTGGACAATATTCCTGGCATCTTCCACAGAAAATACATTTCTCTATGTCAGTTCCGAAGTAACTTCTTGTAACCTCTTTGACTTTGCTTTCAGTTTTGTGCGGAACATCATCTAAAGGAGGATATAATATTTTCAAGGACTCAATCAAATTAAGTTGTTTATCCTTTTCCATTTCATATCCATCAACACGATTCGGACAGGTTTCAGCACATACGCCACAGCGGGAACAGATACCATAAACAATTCCATCTTCAATTGTAATGTTGTTTGTAGGACAATTGTACATACACATTCCACAGCCATTACATTTGGCTCTGTCTACAACATATCCTCCATAGCTGTTTTGGAATATTGCTCCATTAGGACAGTTTTTATAACATATTCCACAAGTAAGACAGCTGAAAGCTCTACCATTGATGAATTTAATAGCTTTTGTAGGACATTGTTTTATACAATCTCTTTTTCCTTCACATGTATTAGTTGTTAAAAACATTATAAAAACTCCTTATTTACTCCTTGCAAATAGTAGTTGACCTACAAAAATTCCTATTGCTGCAGATAAAAATGCTGTAGAAATTGGCACATCTGTGTAAAATGGAAAATTGCCAGATTGCCATGCTACGAGAATTACTGCAATAAATATCACGGCAAATGACGCAGTAGTGAATTTTGCATCACTAACATTAAGTCTAATCTGAGATCCAATAATTAAACCTAATATCAATCCGAATATTATTGGTCCTAAACTTATCATCATTCACCCTCCTCGACTAGTTTCTTAAATCCTGCAAATGCAATAACAATTGAGGATAAACCTGCAAATACCTTTAAACCTACAAATATATTGAGGTATGGAATAATACCTGCATTTGTTACATCAGGATAGTGGAAAACAGTTTGAATTGCTGCCGGAACCACATTCAACAAGTCTGTTCCGAAATTGTATAAGTAAAATCCACCAACAAACAAACCAATCAATCCAAAGATTACGAATCCTAACGCACCTATAGATTCAAAGACTTCAATATACAAATGGGACAATTCCAATGGAGAGTTGCCTAATCCATAAACAATAACGGACAATATGATTCCACTGGCTATCATTGCCCCTCCTTGGAAGCCTCCACCAGGAGTGATGTGTCCTCCAAGGATAGTCATTATACCTAAACAAATTAAAAGGATTGAAATTGGTAAAGATATCAATTTTAAAATTACACTTCCCTGACTCATTGTTTATCCCCCAATAATCCTCTACCAAATATAAGTAAAACCACTAAACCAGCAGTTAGCAATATAATTGACTCACCTAATGTATCATATGCTCTGAAATCAAAAATAACCACAGTTACAAGGTTTGGAGCTATCTGAGTTCCCAAAGCATTATAAATATTACTTACACCAGGGTTAATCATGTTACTTAAATGAAATACTGCATCAAACAAAGTAACAGAAAATATTGCTGCGAGCACTGCTGCAATTAAACTGCGAATTGTTGCTTTATCAGACAAGATTACCACCCCAGTACATGAATACAACAATAATTGAAAGTGTTATAACTGCATAAAATATCATCTTTTCCAATGAATCTTCCTGTTCGATTTTAAATTTAGGAATAAGTGGAATATTAGAAATCAGAACAATTGCCAATATGAATGTCACCAAACCTGCAAGCAAAACATTAACGTGCCTTAGCAATATTGCTGATAGAACTAATGACACAATCAGGAATATTTCAGCTGTAATACTGCCAGAAACATCCGCATTGGTTACAGGACCTGGTGAAAACAATTTTTTGAATTGCTTTACAACATCAAATATCTGATCATATAGCTTCATAATATCCCTCCTACAAAGTTAGAAATTCCATTTACGACCACATCTGGGAATAAACCTAAACCTATGACAAGAATCAGCAATATTCCCATTGCAAAAATCATTGCACGAGGAACTTCTTTACCTTCCACTTCCAATTCTTTTGGTTTTGGTCTTAAAAACATCACATAGAATGTTTTTACAAATACTACAAATGTAGCAATACTTACCATAATGGCCAAAATAGATATTTCAGGGAATCCGCAGCTTAAAGATGCTTGAACAAGCATTAATTTAGATTGGAATCCGCTTAATGGAGGCACTCCTGCCATCGCCAGACCAGCAATCAAAAGCATAATGCTTACTTTTGGATGATATGCTAAAAGCCCTCCGAGCTTGCGTGTATCCACTTCATTTGTCGCATTAACTATTGCACCAAAACCGATGAATAACAATGCAGTGATAATTATTTCGTTTAACGCTTGGAACAGACCTGCGGTTATTGCATAGTTAGTTCCAAGACCTATACCTAAACCGATGAAACCAAGTTCACCAACAGCTAAAAATCCAATCATTCTTCTGAAGTCTGTTTGGGTAAGTGCAAGAGAGACGCCCAATATCATAGCCAAGATAGAGAAGAATACTATGAGAACTTCAAATATTGGCAATGCAGAATAGATTCTATGCATAATCAATACGATTGAAATCATGGATATGACTGTAAATGATTGAAGCAATGCTGCTCCATGAGGTTCTGCCTTTGAATAGATTCCAGATTTTATAGTATGGAAAGGAGGTAGCCCGGAGGCATATAACCAACCAAAGAATATTAATCCGAGTGAAGTTAAAAATACTGGAGAGGTAGCATCAACAAAACCCCTATGAACCGCAGCGGCAATATCAGTAACGTTTACACTACCAGTCAAAGCCAATAGGAATCCGATTCCTAAAAGCATTATTGGAGAACCGATTGACCCTAAAATCATATATTTTAAAGCCATTTCATAACTGTAATCAATTGAAGAAGCTGCAACAATACCTACCTGCGCAAGTGCTAATATCTCGAAAAATACAAACATGTGGAATATATCATCAGTCAATAGCATTGCAGTAACTGCAGCCGTACCTAAGAACAATAAGAATAAATATGGTCCTGAAACTTCCTTATATTTAGTTAAATAAATGAATATAACTAAAAATGTTAAAAGACCCACCATTGCTATGAATATCTGTTGTAGGAAAGTAAATGAATATGTAATTGCAGGATGATATACGAAACTTGTCACATTATCCAAAATAGGCTCATATCCGCCAAAGTAATGCAATCCATAATTAGATAACAACGGAATCAACGGAAGACAAATTGCTACAACAAATGCAAAAATCTTTGTTGCCTTATTGAACTTTGAAAATGCACTAATTATTAATGCAGCCATCAAAGGAACAATAACCATAAGCGGAATTAATTCATTCATTGTATTCCTCCTGTTTTGATGTATCTGCCAACATTACTTTTGTGCTTAAAGTACCATATCTTCTATAAAGAACCATTACTAAAGCAAGCATAACGGCCAAAGTACTTGCACCGATTACAATACTGGTAAGTACTAATCCGAAAGGCAATGGGTAAGCGGCATTTGCGGCAAACCATGATGTGTCCATTCCAGGCATTATAATAGGTACAACACCTCCAGGTTTGTAACCAATGGCAACAATGAACAGATTAGCACCTTCTTCAATAAAACTAATACCAATTATCTTTTTTATGATATTATCAACGAAAATTGCTGAGTAAAGCCCAATAACGACTAAAGCAGCTGAAGTTAACAATATCGCAAGTTGTGTTTGTGCCATTAGCTATCCTCCCTCTGAGTTTTCTGTACAGCCAAAGCAATAAATACAGGAATGATTGCCGCACCCACAATTGCCTGAGTTAGAGCCACATCCGGCGCCAGCAATATCTGGAAGAGAACTGCAAGAGCTCCGCCTGAAAATCCTGTCAAGATTGCTGTCTTTAGTAAATCTTTCTGAATAAGAGCAAGAATTGCACTTAAAACTATAATCAAACATAATACAAACTCTAACATCTTACTCATCCTCGTCAATCTCTAATGTAGTAACTGAAAATCTTTCATCCGCTTTAAGTTTCTCTGAATTTTCGCTCTCTAAAGCTTGCATTTTCTCTTTCGGATGGAAAAACGGATGATTTTCATCTACTTCTACTTCAACATTCTGTAAATCTAAATTATTTTCCCTATCTTCTTTTTTCCAATAAGCATTAGCTATTGCATGTGCTATAAATGGCGCTAGAACGAAATAAATTCCGGCAAGCAAATATTGTCCTATTGCAATCATTGCAATAATGCATGCAACATCAAAAATACCTACAATGTGGATTCTTGCATAAACAACATTCTTTGTGTCTTTTCCCAAACTAAGGAAACCAATTGCAGAAATTATGGTTAAAATAGCCGCTATAATAAGAAGGGCTGATTGAATATATTCTATCATTCATCATCACCTCCCAAAACAACAGCGAAAGCAATTGTACCTACAAAACCAAAGAATATTAAAGCTAATGATATATCTCTAAAGAATTCAAGATTATACAAATCACCGACAAGCAGCAATGCTACAGCAAAAGCGTTGACTACAACAGAGCTTCCCAAAAGCCCCATTGATGTGGATTTATATGCACTTGCCCTTAAAGCAGCCAGCATCATTATCATTAATGCAAAAACCACAATATATTCTGAAATAATCAATATATCCATACTATCTCACTCGAATTTTTTTACTTGAGAAAATGTGGAGTCTCTCTATTCCAACATTTTCTTTATATACTTTTCAAAAGGAATGATATCCTCTTTACTTCTTGGAGAAATAGCAGCTACTTTGATAATGTTATTTTCACTGTCCAAATCAACAGACAAAGTACCAGGAGTTAAAGAAATACTATTTGCTAAAATTGTCTGTGAAACCGGTCTCTCTAAAACGGTTTCAATGTCAACAACTATAGGATCAATATTTCTCCCCATAATCCCATTAAATGCAACATCTATTGTTGATTTAATGATTTCATAAATAAGGTCTAAGAAATAAATAATTCCATAACCAATTCTAGTCAAAAACATTAAACAAGCTCCATTTCATTATTTTAATAACAGTCAAAAAATTGACTATATAATAATATTATTATTTATCATGATTATTTATTATAAATGTATGCATTTTTTTAAAAAATATGATTAATTAGCAAATTTTTATTAAAAAAATTTCCAAAAAAATTAAATGAACAGTCCTGTATCGAAATAATGAAAATAAAGAAAAATTTAAACTTTAAATTAAAATTAGATAAAAATGTTGATAAATAAAAAAATAACCTAAACAATACTACTTAAAGTGACATACACATACTTTTCAAATAGATTAAAAAGAACTGGCGTATGGATTATTATAGCCAAAACAATTAATACAAATGTTATGGTTAATCCAAAGTTTTTATAGACCTTTTTTGAAGAAATTGGGGCAAATATCTTAATTCCAGCTGGCGTAAATGAATCAAGAACAATATGTGAAAATACCCCTAACAATAATCCTAAAACAATTTCAATATATGAAAAATCAGCATTTGGAATTATAAATAAGCTTATGAAGAATATTGGGAGAAAAATCATTAAAAGTTTCCTATTTAAAAACAAAAAGCTTATAAGTGCGATTAGTATCGCCATTAACAAATATTGATTATTGAGAGGCGTCACGCCAAGAATTAACTCCAGAGCCCAGATTAATACTAGGCTAACTGCCGAAGTTAGTGTTAAAACCCCAAAAAGCGAATGTGTAAAACTACGATGTTCCGAAAAATAGAACGTGACACCTAGAAATACAATAATCAACCCTACGTAATAAGGCAATTTAAGTATATAAAGCGAAATGAACAATAATAACCCCAAGATAATCATCTTATAGACATTTTCCGTTTTGAATTCATGATCAAAATCGGGAATATTTGCACCAATTAAGGTTAAAGCAATCAACAGAGGATTTTGAAAAAACATGCACGCGAGTATGAATGCAAATATCGAATGTCCCTTGTAAGACGACACTTAAATCACCTTATTTAAAGTATTAACATTAATTAATAAAAATAGCTAATCCGAGAGCATTTGAAAAGTAATCAAATTCCAAAATAAGACAAGAAACTTTCCATCTGCAGATACGATTTCTCAACAGTGCCTTTACCAACACTAGCAAAAGGACATAAAACTTCAGCGGTAATTGATGGAATGCCTTTCAGATTACAAACATCCTCAATGGCCCCTTTATAAGAGGAACCCGCATAATCAAATGGGATTAATTTGGAACCAACATCCCTAGATACATAATTGGCCATTAAAAAACTTTCAGGGCTTGGAGATTTAGATGAAAAAATAGATTCGAATCCGGGAGTGCTGTTGCGAGCGGTCGAATGAAAATCACCGACGAAATTAATGTCTAGCTCTTCGATTTTTTGAATTATCAAGTTGCTTAATGAATTTTTAATATGAGCTGACCTGTTCAAATCCATTGAATTGAAAGTCCTTTCATTCATCATTGTAGATTTTGGAGCTGCAAAAGGTATAAAATATATTGTATTAAACAAATATGCATTGATTAGATTATTCAATAATTTCACATTTGCAATTTGAGGAGGCAACTCATTTCCATGAATGCCCGATAAAATCAAGATTTTATTGCCACCAGTTCCCAATTTGAAGATTGGTGTTCCAAAAACAGATTTTTCTAAGATTAATTGAGTGAGACCATTCAACTCCAATTGTTCAAGGAGATTGGCATTTCTGGAAATATATCCTCCAGAAAAATTAGAGATATAATCAAATTCTAAATTGTCAAACCCCTCAATTTTTTTAAAAACCATAATTAATTATACATTAAAACTCTTATTTAAAAATAAGTATGAAAATGAAAAAATATATTAAAAATTTAATCAGGCTTGTTAATTATGAAAGGGATGCCGAGATTGACCTAATGACCCATGAAATAAGCACAATGTCAGGTCAAAAAAGGGAAGAGCTTGGAAGAGCCATCAATAAGGTCAAAGGGAAATACGTCGGTAAGGAATTGGGTCTGCAGATTGTTCAATTCGGAAGGTCAGAAACAATCGATACTGAAATTTCAGTCGGAGACATGATTTTAGTAAGCACAGACAATCCTTTAAGAAGTGATTTGACTGGAACTGTTACCGAAAAAGGAGCCCGATTCATAAAAGTGGCTTTTGACAAGAAAGTTCCAAAGTGGGCTTTGAAAAAGAAAGTTCGACTCGATTTATATGCAAATGACATCACATTTAGAAGGATGGAGGATAATTTAAATCATTTAAGCCTACAGGGAAAAAATGCTCTTGAATACATGTTAAGTGATAGGAATCCAAAGAAAAACAGGTCCACCCCCTACATTTCTTACATTGATCAATCCTTAAACAAATCACAAAAATCAGCTGTTGAAAATGCGCTTTCATGCGAAAACTTCTTTTTGATTCACGGCCCATTCGGTACCGGCAAGACAAGAACATTGGTTGAGTTGATATCACAGGAAACAAGACAGAATCATAAAGTGCTTGCAACAGCCGAAAGCAATGCCGCCGTGGACAATATTCTGGAAAGATTAATGGAAAATAAAAAGTTAAACTTGACAAGACTTGGACATCCCCAAAGAGTTTCAAAACACAATATCACACAGACTCTAGCTTATAAGGTTGAAAATCATGACCTGAATGAAAAAATCAAGAAGCTTCATAAAAAAATTGACAAGTTGATAGAAAAAAGAAGTGTCCATACAAAACCAACTCCCCAATTCAGAAGAGGTCTGAAAGACTATGATATCCTGTATAATGCTTCTAAAGGAAAAGGCGGGCGAGGAATAAGTCCTGATAAAATGAAATCCATGGCCATGTGGATTCAAATTAATCAGGAAATTGATGAGGCGCACGATGAAATTAAGAGAATTGAAAATAGGATGATAAAAGATATTGTAAATAACAGTGATGTTATTCTTGCAACAAACTCCTCTTCAGCCTTAGAATCAATTGCCAGAGTAAATTTTGATGTTGTAATCATTGATGAAGCTTCACAAGCTACAATTCCAAGTATTTTAATTCCAATTGCTAAAGCGCGTAGGTTTATACTTGCGGGAGACCACAAGCAACTTCCTCCAACAATCATTAGTGAAAAAGCGGGAGATTTGGAAAAAACGTTATTCGAAGAACTAATTAAAAGGTATCCGTTTAAATCCCAATTATTGAACATCCAGTATAGAATGAACAGCTTGCTTATGAAGTTTCCAAACAAGGAATTCTACAATAACGGTTTGAAAAGTGATTCCAGCGTTGATGATATAACAATTAACGATATTCTTGGCTGCGACTATGATGAAAAAGCATTGCTCTTCATTGATACGTCCGATGTTGACGACAATAAGGAAAATCATTTGAAAGATTCCAAATCAATTATAAATAAACTAGAAGCTAATATCTCCGTCAGTGTTGCTAATGATTACCTGCAAGCCGGAATTGATGCAGAAGATATCGGAATAATAAGCCCATATGCCGACCAGGTCAAACTGATTCAGGAAAGAACACCTGTCGAAGTTAAAACGGTAGACGGATTTCAGGGAAGGGAAAAAGAAATAATTATAATCTCAACCGTAAGAAGCAATGACAATGGAAATATAGGATTTTTGAAAGACTTGAGAAGATTGAATGTTGCAATAACACGAGCGAAGAGGAAATTGATAATAATCGGCAATAAAAACACTTTAAGAACAAACCCCACCTATGCCAGACTTATCGAATTTGTTGAAAATGAGAACTTATTGATTAAAATTTAGGTATACCTAAACTTTTATATACTATGAAGACCAACTATTAAATAAGTATGAAATATACTTAGTCCATAACTCTTAATTGAGGTGAATTTTTCTAAACTCCATATAACTTTCAACCTCAATTAACCCCTCAATTAAGAGTTCTTCTTCTGCCAACTATTTTTAAAATTATAAATAGTATTAAAAATATAAAACTATTATTGAATACTTATTCTTATTTAAAATTATTTAACGGTGATTAATTATGACTGACAAAGTAGTTTTAGCATTCAGCGGAGGGTTAGATACCTCTGTCTGTGTTAAATTATTAGAAGAAAAATACGACGTGGAAGTAATTACTGCATGTGTAGATGTTGGACAAGGCGAAGAAGAAATGGAAAAAGCAAAAACCATGGCATCCAAAATCGGTGGATTAAAACACTACAACATTGATGCCAAAGAAGAATTTGCAAACGAATACATCTCACGTGGAATCAAAGCAAATGCTGAATATGAAGGATATCCATTAAGTACCGCGCTTGCAAGACCATTAATTGCACAAAAAATCATTGAAGTGGCTGAAAAAGAAGGAGCAACAGCAATTGCACACGGCTGTACCGGAAAAGGAAATGACCAATTCAGATTTGAAGCGGTTATCCTTGCAATGTCTGATTTGGACATCATCGCACCAATCAGAGAAATGAACTTGACAAGAACTGAAGAAAAGGCATATGCCGAATCAAAAGGTATCGAATTAAGTTATGATAAAATCTACAGTATTGACGAAAACCTTTGGGGAAGAGCAATTGAAGGAGATGTTCTGGAAGACCCTGCAAACGAACCTCCTGAAGACATTTATGAATGGACCAAATCATGGCAAGATGCAAACGACGAACCAGAAAAAGTATCCATTGAATTCGAAGAAGGAGTTCCAGTAGCAATAAACGGCGAAATGATGCCATTGGTTGAATTAATTAAAAAAGCGAATGAAATTGCAGGAAACAATGCTATCGGTAGAGTGGATACCATTGAAAACAGAATGATTGGCCTTAAAAGTAGGGAAATATATGAAACCCCTGGTGCAAAATTGTTAATTGCGGCTCACCAAGCTTTAGAAGAACTGGTTTTAACCACTGCTGAGTTAAGATTTGCCGAATACATGTCAACACTTTATGCTGATTTAGTATACAGCGCACTCTGGCAAGAGCCATTAAGAGAAGACATCGACCAGGCAATTGACAAGATGCAGGAAAGAGTAAGCGGAGAAGTCGTGATGAAACTGTTCAAAGGTTCCATCCAACCAATCGTAAGAAAATCTCCATTCAGCTTACACAGCATTGAACAGATTACCTTTGAAGACAAAGAAACCGAGCAAAGCGAAGTTGAAGGTATGATTAAATACCATGGCCTTCAAGCTAGAAATTTCCAAAAATTAAACAGATAGCTTTCAAGCTATCACCTTTACTTATTTTTATGTCAAAAATTAACCAACTGCAAGAAATTATTGACTCCTCAGACAATATCGTGTTTTTTGGTGGAGCTGGAGTATCGACAGAAAGCGGAATTCCAGATTTCAGATCCGAAAGCGGAATTTTTAAAAGTCTAGAAAAATATGGAGACACGCCAGAGAACCTAGTTTCACACAGCTATTACCTAGACCATACAGAGGAATTTTTCAATTATTATAAGGATAATCTTGTTTTTAAAGATGCCGAGCCCAATCCTGCTCATTTAAAACTTGCTGAACTTGAAAAGGCAGGAAAACTAAAGGCAGTTATCACACAAAACATTGACGGATTGCATCAAAAAGCAGGAAGCAAAGAGGTATTGGAACTTCATGGAAGCATCCACAGAAACTATTGCCAAATCTGCAATAAGGAATATGGCCTGGATTACATTTTGGAAAGTGACGGCATTCCAAGATGTGAATGTGGCGGTGTTGTAAAACCCGATGTTGTATTATATGAAGAGCCGTTGAATAATGCAATTTTAAGTTTTTCTATAGATTATATCCAAAATGCAGAAACATTGATTATTGGAGGAACTTCCCTTGTCGTTTATCCAGCAGCAGGACTTATAAACTATTTCAGAGGAAAAAATCTTGTTTTGATTAACAAAAGCGAAACTCCTTATGATAATCTTGCAACACTAGTCATCAACGATGCCATCGGAGAGACTTTGAGCCAAATCAAAGTCGAGTGATTCAGGAATTAATTCAATGCCCTCCAACTGATTATCGCATCTGTAAACCAATATTTCAACACCCTCATCATAAGCTTCATTTAGAGTTTGGCTAAATGCAGGATCGTTTTCCCAGTTCGGTCTGAAGGACTTGCCGACTGGATGTTGTATCAGGAAAAATACTACACAACGATTGCCTTTCTTTTTAAGTTCTATCAATTCTTTCAAGTGTTTTGATCCACGTTCTGTTGGCGCATCCGGAAATCTTGCTTCACCATCAACAATCAATGTTACACCCTTGACTTCAACAAAACAGGGTTCAGTTAAAAAGCTCATTCCACAGCAATCATCCTCTTCATTTGCCAGGTATATGTCAATTCTGGAGTTGCCGACCGTTTTTTCCCTTTGATGATAAGAATAACCATAAAGCTCCTTAATTTTACCATCAACTATAGCATCATAAACGATAGTATTAGCTTGCTGTGAGTAAAGAGACACCAAGACGTTTTTATTCTCAACAAAGTGAAGTGAATATTTGGTTTTTCTATTTGGATTGTTGGACGGTTCCAGCCAAACAACTGCATCTTCAACAAGAAGTTCCTTGCACCTGCCGGTATTCGGAACATGAGCCAATTCCAATTTCCCATCGACTTCCACTTCTGCTATGAATCTGTTCGGTCGATTTTTAAAGATTCCCTTAACATAATCCATTTTTAATCACATTTCCAATATAGGATACCAAATCAGTTGCTGAAAATCCGTTTCCTTTATCCTTAAACGCCTCATCACCTGCAAGGCCGTTGATAAAGACTCCCAAACTGGCTGAATCAAAAGCGTTTAGGCCTTGTGAAAGCAAACTTGTAGCGATTCCCGCTAGTGCATCACCTGTTCCGCCAACAGTCATTCCGGCATTTCCGCTTCTATTTATTTTGAATTTGGTTTTTGATAAAATCAAGTCATATTGCCCTTTGACAACTACAGAACCGTTAATTTGGCGAGTGATTTCTTGGAATTCTGCAATATTCTCATCGACTTTTGAAAAATCATAAGAATCAATATCCAATCTTAAATCCTTATCTACTTTAAAGATTGATTTGAACTCAGAGATGTGTGGTGTTAATATGACATCCTCACGATTCTTAATCAATGAAATTTCAACCTGTTTTAAGGCATCGGCATCTAAAACGATAGGTTTTTTGATTTTTGAAACCAATACATTGAATAATTTAGAGGTATCGTCATCAATTCCGGCACCAGGACCTATTAAAACTGCATCCATATCCTGAGCGGCCTTTAAAATGTCATCGACATGACTAAGTGATAATTTATCTCCCTCAAGAGATTTGACAATCAAATCCGGAGAAGTTGATTTGATGGCCTCGGCTGCCTTTTCAGGTGCAATTACATAAACCAAATCTGCACCAGCACCAATTGCTGCCATTCCTGCAATGGCCGGAGCTCCTGCATAATCCTTATTTCCGCCAACAACCAATACCTTGCCGTTGTTTCCCTTGTGTGATTTTGGACTTCTATTTTTAAGCCTTAAAAAATCGCCGAAATTTACAAAGTATTCCGCTTCAAGAGGAATGCCTATGTCTGCTGTTACAAGACCGCCGACATCCTCTTCATCGGCATCCCTAACACCAGTCTTTATTTTGTGGAAACTTATTGTATAATCGGGAATTACTGCCAAATCATCGACATCACCAGTTAAAGGATCCATTCCTGATGGGACATCGACACTGATTTTTATTCCCTTTGATTCATTTATGATTTCAATAGCTCTTCTAATGTTAGTCTGTAGGTTTCCTTTAATTCCAGTTCCCAAAAGTCCATCAACAATGATGAATTCTGACTCATTGCTTTTTGCAACTTCGCAGCTGTTAATGTCTTCCAATGTCTTTAGATTAAAAATGTTCAACCTTGACAAGCGTGGCTTCATATTTAACAGTATTTCAAGATTGGTTTTAGCATCACGGGAGTGGATATTGTCCTTTAACATGTAAATGTCAACATCATACCCCCTATTTAACAGGTAACGTGCTGCAACAAATCCATCACCACCATTTCCCCCCGAACCAGTGAAGATAACTACCTTTACTGGTTTAGAAAATGTATAAACTGCAATTTTACCTACTTCTTCAGCTAGAGACTTTCCAGCGGATTCCATTAAGCATAGTCTTGATAAACCTAAATATTCGCAATTATGGTCTGTAACCATCATATCAATAGGATCCAAATTATCACCTTAAATTAAAATATAAGTATCTAATATAAATATAATTATCTTAATTTAAGGGAAAATTTCATGAGACAACTAACATTAAAAATTTTAACAAAATTGCCTACAAAATATGTGACCAGCGGATTAATATTAATCATAATACTGTTCATATATGGTGTGCTGGGTTCTCATTTCATAATGGGCTTAAATATTATTGATTCCATTTATTATGCTGTAATCACAATGACTACAGTAGGTTATGGAGACTATACCCCTCATACAGGAATTCAAAAGATATTTGCAACTACTTTGGCCCTTGCAGGAGTTGCATTGCTTGCTTATGTATTTAATATATTACTTACTGCTTTTCAAGAGAGAATGAGCAGATATTCAAAAGGTGCTAGAACAATGAAAACAATTAACGATATGGATGATTATTACATTCTTTGTGGATGTGGAAGAGTTGGAAGCGTCGTATTTGAGGAATTAATTCAAAGAGATCAAAATGTGATTGTGATTGAGAAAAATAAAGAAATCTGTGAAAATATTAAAGAAAATGATTCCGTCGTGACAATACACAAAGACGCAACTGAAGATGATTTGATTACAAAATTAGCGGGTGATAAATGCAACAGCGTGATAATAAGTACTGGAGATGACGTAAGCAACCTGTTCATCGTTTTAACAATACGTGAAACCAATCCTGATGCATGGATTGTTACAAGAGCAAGTAAATTAGAAAATATCTCTAGACTTAAAAAAGCGGGCGCTGATAAAATTGTTTCACCTGAAGTAATTGGTGGAAAAGACTTATATTATGAATCAACACGCCCTCATGTATTAAGATTAACCGTGAACCATGGTCCTGATGAACTTTTAGACGAATTTGAAATAATAACTAAACATGGATGTACATTAGAATCAATCGATTATCATATCCCTGGGATTGAAACACCTTTAAGCCGTGAAATTAAAACTAAAGATTTGGAAGAAGGTAAAAAATATGTAAATTATTTAAAAGAACATCCCAAAGCAAAAACAGCACTGGAAAATCTATACAAAAGTGTTAATAACATCCATTCTCATACAATTTCCGGTCCTGACAAACCTACTTTTGATAGATTAATGCAAGATTTAGAAAAACAGGAAGAGATTATTGGTAAAAATTTAACTGATAAGGAAATAGCTGAAATAACTAGAAAAAAATAAAATAAGTACAAAAAATAAAATTAACTTTTTGTACTTGCCAACATATTAATTTGGTCCAAACACTTAATTAAAGCAGCATTATCGTTCATGCCAATAGCTAGAACATCATTATAATCTGAACCATTAACAGAAACATTATTTTCCGCTGAACTATTAGTTTCAGCAGTATTATTCACAGTGATATTGACCTCATCAGCATTGGTTTCAGTAACGTTCGTCTCAACAGTATTATTTACTGTGGTATTGACTTCAGTAGTATTGGTTTTAGTATTATTGGTTTTGGCAGGGGTTGGAGCAGACTTTATTTTAATTGTACTTTTAGCTGAAACGAAATATTTTATATTGCCAGAATATATGGCTACACTATAAGTACCTGCCTTCAGGGATTTAGTATTGAACTTGGCAACACCCTTCGAATTTGTTTTAACTGTATAAACCTTTTTGCCTATCTTTATTTTAAGTGAGAGGTTTTTAATTGGTTTTTTTGTTTTTTTGTTCTTTACGGTTATGTCGAAAGTTTTAGCTTGATTTACAGTTTTAGTCAATTTAGGTGCCTTTACAGTAGTTTGCGTTTTGATTAGCTTATCAATACTTCCGAACTTATGAACTCCCAACAACATCATGGAAGGTGTCTTCGGCAACTTATTTTTAGAGAAAAATTTACCCTTGAAGTAAATATCATCCTTTAAATGTGCGGTGCTTCTTCCCATCAACCGGCCATTATCATTCGCGGCATAGACTTTTAGTGTTGATGTTGTCTTGCCTTCGGTGGTTGTAGCTTTCCAATGGAAGGCTGTAGCATCCCTTCTATTGACACCAAAACTATCGGTAGCTGCAATTTTTATTGCCGCCTTGGCAGGATCCTTGCTGAATTTCGCCCAAGTACCGTGTCTAAAACATGATTTTCCATTAGGAACACAAATGTATTCCCCAGGCTTTAATTTTCCAGTCTTAATTCCACTTGCCCAGACAATGGCATATTTCCCATTTGGAGCTTTTATTGAAAAATGACCTATGCCCAATGTCTTTTCGTATTTTTGAATCTTTTTCAAATAGGACTTCACAATTTTGCCGGATTTTGCCATTTTTCCGGCAAGCTTTTCAATAGCATGATTGATTTGGGCATTGTCCCGTCCGCCGGTTGCGAACATCCATCCATCAGCAGTAGTCACCAAATGAAAGAAATAGCTGTTCTTTTTATATTGCTTTATAGCAGATTTTCCGGATAATGTGTATTTTACAATGTGCAAAGTTTTAGCATTTGTAGCATCTCTTCTAAAACCCGCAACAGCTTCAGTATTGCTTACCTGGACATATAATGAAGAGCAACCCGTTTCAGCCGTTGGCTTAATGGTCAAAGTAGCTTTGCTGGATTTGGATTTCAAATTCTTATCCTTCTTGATATAAGTTACAACCTTATAGGAACCTACCTTAAAGTTCTTTTTCAAATAAGCTACGCCATTAGCATCGGTAGTTGCATAATAAATTTTGTATTTATTGTTTGTATAAACCTTAAAAGCCACTTTTATCCCCTTGACAGGATTTTTAGTGATTTTGTTAATGACCTTTGCTTTGAAAAATAAATCGGATTCCCAATAGGTCTTGTAATCCTTGGTTTCAACCAGCAACGATGCCTTATTTACTTTAACAACTGAAGTTGCAATGCTTGAAGCGTAATCATCATCACCTGCAAAATTGATTGTTGCTACATAAGTTTTAGGCTTTAAATTTAAATCTAAAACAAATTTACCGTCCGCATCAGTTGTTTTATTATAAACCTTACCATTGATAGAAACAGAAACAGATTTGTTCAAAACCGGTTGATTATCAGAGCCTTTCAAGTAACTGACAAGCTGAGCATTCTCTTTGTAATATGTTGTAACATCATTGGTTTCTATCTTAGTATCGACTTGGCTTTGGCAATCATCAGCTGATTGGATTTCATCTATGACATTATCAATGTTTTCGGTTATGGGAATTTCATCGATATCCTGACTGAGTACTGCATCGTCCAAAGTAGCCTCAACAGTATCATTGTCTGCCGCTGAAACCATACCCATTGTTAAAAGAAAAAACATTGAAATAATTAAAATTCGTTTAAACATGTTTTCCTTCTCCAAAAAATAAAATTAAGTACAATTATTTAATTTTAATTGTACTTTTTGCAGAAATCACATAATGTGAATTTCCTGAAGTTATAACAACTTTATGACTTCCCTTTTTCAATTTTTTAGTATTAATTTTCGCTATACCTTTTTTATTAGTTTTTGCATTAAATATCTTATATTTTTTACCGGTAAAAACTTTAATTTTTACTTTAACATTTTTAACTAGTTTTTTAGTATTCTTATGTTTTACTGTTACCTTGAAGTATTTTGACTTTTTGTACTTTGCAGTTACTTTAGGAGCTTTTACGGTAGTTTTGATTTTTGTAATTTTTATAACAGACGAATGGGCATTGAAATAATAAGACTTGTTTGGTAACGTAGTTTTGACAATATAACTTCCAGGAGCTAGGCTGGAAGCTTTAAAACTAGCCTTTCCATTATTATTTGTTGTTAACTTATAGGTCTTAACAAGTTTTGATCCTTTATAAACCTTTAAAGTAACCTTAAAATTCTTTAAGACCTTATTTGTATTGGAATTGATGACCTTTAATGTAAAAGATTTGCCTGAGTTATAATAAGTTGTCAAGGCTGTATAACTAACGATTACCGGAGAAATTATATTCTTTAAACCTATACAATTATTAAAGGCAGTTCTGCTGGACGCTGCATCAAGTTTTACCTTATTTTTAAATTCAGCATCAACAAAATTTAAATAGGCTTTCTTAATATCATCAGACATGGCATTCATTTCAATTGTTGAATCAGCAAATCTGGATTTCGCAATTGACAGATTGCCTTTGCTCAATGATACATATGAATTTTTAGTAAAACTGGAGTTGACTATATCGAAGGTATTCGCAAAAACATCAATACCGGAATTTGAATCAAAATTAGTATTTTGTATCAATCCCGAACCTGAATCCAAATGAGCATTCTTAAGATTGGAATTATTGACTGTTAACTGATTTGAACCAGATATTAATGCATAATTCTTATTATAACAATACATTTCTAAGTTTTCAATATTACAGTTATCCAATTCCATTTTAACGGCATTCCACAATACCATAACATAATTTGTGAAATTTGAATTTCTTATAATGTTCATGTTATTTTCTAAGTATAATGAGGGATGCATTGAGTCAACAAGTTTGGGATTATCTACTGAAATGAATGAAGAATTGTCAATTGAAAGTTTAACATTTATCTGCTTAGCGCCTTGCTTATAGAATGCAATATCTCCCGCAGCAAATTCCTCTTCAATATCATAAATAACTTTATTTAAGTTAAAGCAAGAATTGTTAATATTTATATAACCCTCTTTTGAATTATCCCCAACAACATATATTGCTCCACCACGCGCAGCGGCATTATTGATGAATTGTGAATTGATAACGTTAGTAGTATATCCATTAGCCTCCATTATTGCAATTGCACCACCGACAGATGCCTCTCTGCCTTCTGCAACATTATCATTAAATATGCAGTTAATGATATTGGTATTCCCACCATTTATAGAAATGGCTCCCCCTACTGAAAACTTATTGGATTTAAATTGGCAGTTTTTAAAAGTAACATTGGAATTTATGATACTGACCGCAGGGGAAGCTTTAGTGAATATGATATTTTCAATTTGGACATCCGAAGCATCTTCGATTTCGAATACTGTCATGGAATTTTTTGCATTAATGGTTGTTTTATTATAAACACCAACTATATTTACTGATTTATTAATTTTAATATCCAAATAATCATCAATTTCCTTAGCGGTTGGAGAATATGTTTTGGATTTTAGATTGACCGTACCACTTTCTTCAACAACATCGACAGCATCTTGAATATCGTCAAAATCACTGCCTGTGACAACAACATCAGATACATCTGTCTGATTATCTTCTGCACTGACCATTCCAATACATAAAAAAAGAACAAAAAATACAGACAGCATTTTCATAGTATTGTTTAAATTAAACTTCATATTAACCACATCGTAAACTAATAAAAACAAGCAAGAGAAAAAATGCAAAGAATAACAGTCATTAATAGTAAAAAGCTATTTTAAACTCCCACTCATTTTCAACCATTCGGGAAGAAATAAGAAATTAAATCCTTACATTAACCCTACAACATTATAATATCATTTATAGAAAAGATATAAACTGATATTATCAAAACTATAATACAGGAATAGGAAAGACGGAATTAATCCATATCATCAAATAACAATTTCCATTGAGGCGAAGCGTGAATTATATCAAACCTTGAATAGATATAATTTAAAACATATTCCCCATCATCAGTTATTTTAAAATATTTTAATTTTTTATTATTTTTAATTTTGATTTCACTTGCAATAATGCCTGATTCTTCCATTTTATTTAAAATTGGATAAATATTGCTGGGATTCGATTTTTTCAATGCCATTTCATCTATAAATATTTCAAAAAACTTGTCCAATTCCTTTAATATTCCATATCCATGAATGATCCTATTGTATTTAATAATCCATAATATTAAAAAGCGTGACATTCCCTTAACATAATATTTGATTACCGGGTTATTGCTTATAACCTCCGAATAGTTTTTTTGAATGTCGGCCTTGAAATTTTCATCAGACATAATATGCTTTCCCAATGTTTTTAAAAAAAATAATATTCAATTGAAATTGAATTACAATTAAAGTATAATAACAATTGATATTTAAAGCAATATTATTAAAATTAGTATAAAATATGTGATATGTAAAAAAAGTAAAAAAAGAAGAGAGTTAAACTCTCTAGAATAATTCTTGTAAGTTAATGATGTAAGCACCTAATTTGCCGTCGAAGTTACCTGCTGAAATTTCAAGTACTCCATCGACTGAACAAGCTGCTACAATACCAGCTTTCATAGCTGCTTTTACGGATTCTTCATCTATACCATCAATAACAATTTCAAATACACCGTCAGCATCATCTCTGATATCAGAGTCTACTTCACCTTTTAAGGTTACACACATTTTTTCGTTAGTGGATGCGTTTAAGAATTTGGAGTATTTGTTGGATCCTACTTTAGAACCGGATGCAACCATACCACCAGGGAATGGAGTAATTACACCTTTAACATTTCTGATAGCTGCAACTGCTAATTCGGCAGCTTTAACACCAGTGATTTGGTCTTTTGCTAAAATGAAGAAGTTTCCTCCAGCTACACCATCTGCAAATCCGAATTCAGATTCTACAAGGAAGTCACCGGACATGATTGGGATGGAGTGAACTTTTCTTCCATCAATGCAGCATTCTTTTTCAAATCCGTCACCGAAGAATTTTAATTTGTTACCTGTTTTTAAGGTTTCTTCTGCATCAAGCAAGTTAAATGCTGCTGCGGTAGGAGCGGTTAAAACACACATACCGATTCTTTCCATTAATTCATGGTCAAGTGCCTTTTTACTGCCTTGACAAATCATAATTGCATAACCTGGTCTTCCGTCAGGAGTGCATTCAGCTGGTACAAAACAGTCAATACCTGCTTCTGCAGGACATCCGATAACAGAAGTTCCGTAACCTGTTGCTTCAGTAGCTGCAATTTTTGCTAATTTTGCAGTTGCTGCAGTTACTAAGATTCTAGTTACTTTAATTCCGAAACCTTCTGCATAAGTATCTTTAATTTCTACGCCATTAATTTCCATGATTTCACCAAAAATTTTTTCAAAAAAATATCTTTTGTGATAATAAAATTTATGATTATGAATTAAAATAAAGTTTTCTATTTATTCATTTGATTGGCTTTCAACAATTTCTTCAATTTCTTCAGGTGAATCCGTAAATGAAATTTGATTTAGAACAGAGGATCCGTAATACGGCAAAACGGCCATACCTAACATTGTAGCCATCCAAAATGAAATCAACCTTTCAATGACAGTTGCAGCCGCACTTACTGATGCTGGAATTCCTGCTGCTGAGTAAAGAAGAATCATCAATCCGTCAACTGTTCCCAAACCTCCGGGAAGAAGAGGAATCATTCCCACCAGACAAGATACAATAAATACTTCACCAATAACTATTAAATTGACATTGGCACCAAATGCTGAAAACACCAAATAAACTCTTAAAATTTCAAAAGCCCATATTACAAATGATATTGTGAGCGTATAAGCCAAACCCTTCTTATTTGACATCAATACTATCATGGTATGCTGAAAGCCCACAATTGCATCATGAATTGAGTTTTCTACAGACTCTGAGTTTTTCTTATAAAATTTTCTCACAATAGCAAGAATCCAACCTTCAACCCTATTTCCAAAGCTTGGATTGATGCACATGTAGATAATAGCAAACAATATTGCTAGAATGACTACTACTGAAAGAACCATTACGGCCAGCAACCATAACTCAAAATCGAAAAACAGTGCCATTGAAGATATTGTGATTGCGGCCAATATCACAAATGGAAATGTATCCAACGCCCTATCCGCAACGACTGCAGCGAATGTTTCATCGAATGTATATTCCTCCTTATCCCTATAGAGAAGATATGCCCTTACAGGCTCTCCACCGCCACGTCCGGAAGGAGTGATATTATTGACAGCAAGCCCCACCAAAAGCATCGGGAACAATTTTTTAAAGCTTACATCCATTCCTGCAATTTTATTGAGGATTTTCCAACGAAAAGTGTATAAAAAATAAGTGCAGACTTGAACACCAATAGCTAAAGCTATCAAATACAAATTAGCCATTTTCAAAGCTGCAATAACTTGGTCGATTCCTACAAAGTATAGCATTCCCAAGAGAATAAGAACACTTATAACTAAGAGGAGTATTGTTTTTTTATCCATAGTCATAATAAGTTTTATTTTCCATACTTATAAATTTATATAGATATTTATTCAAATTATTACAATAATGAGGTATATAACTAAAAGCGATTTGTTGGTTGTTGCAAACAATTCCGGAATGTTGATGATAGGAATTGGACTAATGTGCTTAATCCCATTAATCTTCGATTTAATCTATTTTGAGTTCGACATCATAAGTTTTGTTGTTCCCGCCGCAATCTCAATAGGTTTGGGATATGGATGCATGAGATATTTTGAAACTGACAAAAAAATGCGGCTTAAACATGGGATGATGATTTCCTCATTCGGATGGTTATGGGCAAGCATTATCGGAGGGCTTGTTTTTACGCTTGCTACAAATATGCCATTTATCGATGCTGTTTTTGAAAGTATGACTGCTCTAACAGGCACTGGAATGACCATGTTTGAAAACGTTGAAATATTGCCTCACAGCATACTATTTTTTAGAGCTTTTGAACAATGGGTTGGAGGATTGGGAGTTGTTGTTATGGTAATTACCGTTTTGACAAAGCCAGGTTCCGTATCTTCCAAGCTTTATCAATCTGAAGCTCGTGATGAACGTATCAAACCTAGTGTTAAAACAACCCTTGAAAAAACATTCGAAATATATTTGATTTATACCATAGCAGGCATTGTTCTATACATCCTTGCCGGAATGCCCGTTTTTGATTCAATCTGTAGCACATTACATATAATTTCGACTGGAGGAATGAGCATTAAAAATGCAAATATGGGCTACTACCAAAATGACGTGATCTATTTTATTTCAATTGTTTTAATGATTTTAGGTGCAACAAGCTTTTTAGTCCATTACAAAGTTATCAAAACAAAAGGAAAATCTTTAATCCAGGATTTGCAATTCAAAATTATAATTACTGTAATTGCATTAGTGACATTGATGCTCTACTTCATATCAGACATAGTTCCAATGGAACTGCTGTTTACCATTGTGTCTGCAATAACAACAACCGGTGCGACTGTTGCCCCGCCTCTGACAATGGCAGGATGGCCTTCTTTTGTAATAATCTGTTTGATGTGTTTGATGTTAACCGGAGGATCAAACGGATCAACAGTAGGTGCAATCAAACTTGTAAGAATGATTACATTCTTTAAAGGAATATACAGGCACATCAGGGAAATCTTATCTCCTGAAGGCAGAGTCGTTGCTGTGAAATTGCACGGCCACAAAATACCTGAAAAATCAATTTCACAGGCAGGAAATTTCATTACATTATATATGATGTTTATCATGTTTACATGGGCACTATTCTGCTTGTTTGGTTATGACCCATTTAGAAGCCTGTTTGCAGCCATGTCTCTTCAAGGCAATAACGGATTGGAACTGGGAATTGTAAATCACACCTTGAATCCCATATTGAAAATAGTAAGTATGTTTGATATGTGGACTGGAAGGATAGAAATATATCCTGTATTGATTACATTAAGAGCATTTTTCGAAATCTTTAAAAGATAAATTTATTAACTTAAAAAATCAATATTGATTATTCATTATTTGTGTGGTGATTTGATGTATGTAATTATTATGGGTGGAGGTCGTGTAGGACTTGCCCTTGCAAATTTATTGATTGATGAAGGTTATGACATTACCTTAATTGAAAGTGATGAATCATTATGCTCAGAAGTTGCAGGAGAACTTGATGCGCTTGTTATTTGTGGAAATGGAACAAATTCAAAAGTGCTTGAAGAAGTCAATGCGGAAGATGCCGACTATTTCATTGCTACAACAGGTAATGATGAAGCAAACTTGCTTTCATGTATTCTAGTAAGGAAATTTGATGTTCCGCACATTATCGCTCGTGTAAGTAATCCCGATCACGAGGAAGCTTTTAAGGAAATCGGTATTGAAAAGGTTATCAGCCCTGAAAGAGCTGCCGCCGCACATCTACAAAGGTTAGTTACAAGACCAAACGTTGCAGAGTTGACAACAATCGGTCAAGGTGATGCAGAAATTTTAGAAATGACTATAACTAACGATAGAATCGTTGGAAAACGTTTTAAAGACATTTCACCAACCAAAGAATACATTATTATCTCAACTTATGAAAATGGAAAACTTGAAATTCCTCAACCGGATAAAACAATTACAAGAGGAGAAAAAGTCACTGTCCTTGTAAAAAGAGGAAACTTCAAAAAAGTATCCAAAAAATTAGAAAAATAGTATTATAAAAAGGAATAAGACAATTTAATATGGTCCTTTCCATTTTTTTCTACTATTGGACCATGACCAGGATATATGTTTTTTACATCCAATTCAGTTAACTTTTTAACACTGCTTTTCATATCATCATAATTTCCACCGATATCCATTCTGCCGACTCCACCGCCGGCAAAGACAGTATCGCCACAAATTAAATTTTCACCATCCCATAAACAGATTCCTCCGCTTGTGTGTCCTGGAGTGTGTATAACTTCAAAATCCCCAATTTTATCTCCTTCTTCAAGTTCAATATCGACTCTTGAGTTGTTAATGCCCTCAAATCCGAAAGCTGACCCTGCAGTACCTAAAGTATCTTCATTTCTGATAGGAATTGCATCTAATTTATGAACAGCAATTTTTGCATTTGGGAAAAAATGATTGCCCCCAATATGGTCAAAATGACAATGAGTATTGACAACCAGTTCAATATCTTCAGGTTCGACACCGTTTTCTTTGAGTTTTGAAAATAAATATTCCTTATTTTGACCAGCTCCGGTGTCAACTAAAGTATTTCCATTGATTAGATAACAATTTGAATCGTAATTATACCCCATGATAAAAATAATCTCTGACATAAAAGATAATATTGTTGCAAAGGTAATTAAAATTTTTGAAAAAAAGATTTGTATAAAAATGGGGTCACAGGGATTTGAACCCCGATCCTGGGATTTCTCTTGCCTCAGTACTCCAATTGTTCATCACAACAGGTACTGCTCAGTTACGCGTATATTTCTTCAAAGACAACTGGAGTCCCAGATGATGCCAGGTTACACCATAACCCCATATGTAACATACAACATTAGATTATATTTTAATGATATATAAAGATTACCATTTACTAAAATTTCATTTGTTTATCAATTCCAGCTATTTCATCGATTTCTAGGCCTTTTTCCAATGCATAATCCTTTTCAACTTTAAAATTGCCGTTTCTAGTACGTGGAGTATTTTCAGGTTCCAAAAATAACCATTTAGTATATTTAAATCTGACTCCAATATAAGGCCTAGCACCGAATATTTTTGAAAATTCGCAAAGCGCCTCGATTTGAGGTGCCTCAATATATATTTTATCTTTAGTGGTAGTCTTCACTTCAATAGCCAAATATATTTTACCATTTCCAGCCACAACATCAGGTAATGGATTTTTAGTTGCGCCTCCAGATGCCGGAGCCCTCATTGCTGCAAAATTCCTTTCCCAAAGCTTATGCACCAAATCCCTTTCTTCTGCAGACCCTTTTTTAGCCATAGTAACACTCTAAATAAATTATTTCTTATAATAACTAATATTAAATTAACTAGTATATAAAAAGAATGAGAGAGCAATTGAAAAGTAATAATAGAAAAAAAGTTTTATAAATGGGGCCGGGGCCGAGATTCGAACCCGAGTCCCGGGATCCACAGTCCCGGAGGATGACCACCTACCCTACCCCGGCAAGTTATAAATTTTGATAAAAAACATTGTTAAAGTGCGGGAGCAGGGATTCGAACCCTGGTAGACCTGCGTCAACAGGTCCTAAGCCTGTCCCCTTTGGCCTCTCGGGCACCCCCGCTTATATAAAACAAAGGATACATAGAAACCATTAAAAATCTTAACAAAATTTTTTAGAATGCTCCGGCCGGGATTCGAACCCGAGTCTTCGGCTCGAAAGGCCGAAATGATTGGCCGGACTACACCACCGGAGCACATACATTCAATACATTTTTAGTTAACATGGGCCCAATGGGGTTCGAACCCATGGCCTTCCGGTTATGAGCCGGACGCTCTACCTGGCTAAGCTATGGGCCCAAAAGCGCCGTCGACAGGGCTCGAACCTGTGACCAATCGGTTAACAGCCGAACGCTCTAC
>NZ_JBGUIH010000056.1:0-26853 GCF_045112895.1 Methanobrevibacter sp.
TCGAAGACGCATTACTCTTGATGAAAGACAAACCAAAAGACTTAATCAAACCTGTAGTAATGTTAGATCTCGACTAAGTTCTTTAAGATTTCTGAAATATAGTTAAGTAATGGATTAGTTTCCATTACTTTTTTTTAAAGATTTTAATCTATAATTCGTAAAGGTGATAACATGAAAGTTGCAGTTATTGGAGGAACTGGACCACAAGGTCTTGGAATTGCAAAAAGATTTGCAATTGAAGGTGTTGAAGTAATTGTAGGATCCCGTAAAGAAGAAAAAGCTTTAAGTATTGTGGAAGAAACAATTGAAGAACTCAAAGATTATGATTTAAATATTGTAGGAATGGCTAATGAAGACGCTGCAAAAGCAGGAGACGTTCTAATTTTAACCGTACCTCTTGCAGCTCAAAAACCTACTCTTGAAGGAATCAAAGAATTCTGTAATGATAAAATTGTTCTTGACGCAACTGTTCCATTGGAAACAGCAATTGGTGGAAAACCTTTCCGTTTCATTGACTTGATGGAAGGTTCTGCTGCTGAAAGAACTGCTAAAATCCTTGATGGAACCGGTGCAAAAGTAATTTGTGCATTCTGTAATATTAGTAATTCCCATTTATCCAATATTCCTAATGAAATTGATTGTGACTGCTTAATTGCAGGGGATGACAAAGAAGCAAAAGAAATTGCGATTGAACTCATTAATAAACTTCCAGGTATTCAAGCGATTGATTGCGGAATATTAGAAAAATCAAGAATTATCGAAAAAATTACTCCATTATTAATCGGATTAAACATTAAATATAAATCCCATTATGGTGGACTTAGAATTACCGGAATTCCACAATTTGAAAAATAATGTTGAAATTAATATATATCTTTATACTACTCTAATTAAAAAATCGTTGTCTTAAAATATAGATATGGTTAAAATATTTAATTTCAACTGTGGTTAAATATTAAGGAAATTATGAACTATTTATTCATAATTTTCTAATATTTAACTTAAGATTTTTTCATAAGCATATTCAATCTTTTATGTTCCCTTTTTCTTTTTTTGAATTACTGTTTATTTGAACCACTTGATTTTTTTTAAGAGAACCTATGGATTAACTATTCAATAGGGTTAAAATCTTCTATTTCATCATTGTCCTGAACAATTTTGGCAATGGCTTCTTCAGCATTATTTAATTTGGCATTGCATACTTTAACCAATTGCATTGCTTTTGTAAATTCATCAATAGCATCATCTAAGGGTACATCGCCAGTTTCTAATTTGTTCACAATCGCTTCTAATTGTTCCAGACTTTCTTCAAAGCTCAAATCTTGCATCATATCACCTTTGTATTTATTGTTCCATCATCAAATTCAATATTCAGTTCATCTCCACTCTTAACATCTTTTGCACTTGATATTACTTTATCATCAATTTTAACTATTGAATAACCTCTTTTCAATGTTAAAAGTGGATCTAAAATTTTTAATTTGTCAACGTTTCTTAAAAACTGTTCTCGTTTAGCTTTGGTTACCTCTTCAGGATTTCTCAAAACAGATCTTGACTCAATTTTAATTAGTTTATTCCTATTTTCGGAAATGATGTTTTTAGAGGTAACATTCAATTTTCCTATCAGATTGTCTAAATGCATTTCCTTGATTTCATAAATTGATTCGGGATTTTTGAATATCTGCTTTTGAGAAATATTATCAATCTTTTCTTTATTCTGAATTAATCTGTCATTAATGCTCTTATTGATTCTCTGATTTAATTGACTAACCTTATATTTGACTTCATTTATGTCGGGTACGGCAATTACTGCAGCGCCCGTTGGTGTAGGTGCTCTTTTATCCGCCACGAAATCAGATATTGTGTAATCAATCTCATGGCCTACTGCACTGATGACAGGTATTTCGCAGGCATAGATTTCGCGTGCAACAATTTCTTCATTGAATGGCCATAAATCCTCAATGCTTCCTCCTCCTCTTCCAACAATCAACGTATCGATGTCATATTGTTGTGCATGCCTGATTTGGCGCACAATTTGAGGGGCTGCCATGTCTCCCTGAACGAGCGTTGAAAATACCAAAACCTCACAGTAAGGGTATCTTCTTTTAATTGTTGTGATAATGTCTCGTATAGCTGCGCCTGTTCGTGCCGTTACAACCCCAATCTTTTGAGGATATTTAGGAATTTCTTTTTTGTGCGCGCTGTCGAATAAGCCTTCACCAGCAAGCTTTTTCTTCAGTTGTTCAAATGCAATATGCAGGTCTCCAATTCCGTCTTCAGTCATGCTATTGGCATATAACTGATATTTGCCGTCCCTTTCGTAAACTTCGATTTTACCTTTTATGATTACTTTCATACCATTTTCAGGCTTGAATTTTAGGCCATGCTTTCTACCTTTGAACATTACTGCAGGGATTTGTGATTTTTCATCTTTTAGGGTAAAATAACTATGTCCGCTAGGGTAAGTTTTATAATTGGATATCTCGCCCCGAATGTATATGTTTCGCAAATTAACATCTGATTTTAGCATTTTGTTGATGTAGGCATTTACTTGAGATACGGTTAGGTATTCATCGTCCATGTATTCACCTTCAAAGCAATGTTGTTATTATGTTGTTTATACTAAATACAATTTTTCATTTTGATGTAATTCTTGCTCTTTTTGTCATTCGGAAGTCATTTTGCCGGCGAATTAAAAAATATTCAATATTTTTATATATTAAATTAAATATACTTCAAAATAAGAATAAATTTAAACTAAAAACTGAACATTTATGGAGTTTTTATTATGGCTGCTTTTGAAAGAGTAAAATCAGGAATTGACGAGTTGGATGAAACCTTGGACAATATCCGTCTAGGTGATAATGTAGTATGGCAAGTTTCAAACTTAAAGGAATTCTCTTATTTTGTTAATCCTTATGTAAAACAGGCACTTGAAGATGAAAGAAACCTAATCTATATTAATTTCGGTCAGCACGAACCATTAATTCCAATGACCGATGATGATTTTGAGGAATTGGAAGCTGAGCGAAACAATCCCAATACGGAATTTGCCATGATTGAGCGCAATGGTGTTAAGATTTATAAAGTGGACCCTATGGAACAGTTTGAGTCATTCACTTTAGAAGTTCACAATATTATTACAAAAGAAGGATTCGATGCATTTTATGTATTTGACTGTCTTTCTGACTTGCAGGCTGCATGGGCAACCGATTTGATGATGGGAAACTTTTTCAGAGTTACCTGCCCATATTTGTTTATTCTTGATACTGTAGCATTCTTCCCTGTCATTCGTGGAAAACACTCATTTGAATCCATTGCAAAAATCAGGGAAACAACACAACTCTTTTTAGATGTATATTCTAATAATAACGATGTTTATGTCCATCCATTAAAGGTATGGAATAGGTATTCTCAAACAATGTTTTTAGGCCATAAATATAATCCTGAAACCGGCAGCGTAACAACTTTGACTGACGGTTTGGAAGTTTCTAAGTTTTATCAGGTAATCAATTCTGCATCTGCTTACAATAACGAGCAAAGCACTGACAGCTGGGAGAGATTTTTCACGGCTACCGAGCTTTTGCGCCAGAATGGCGTGGATGTGTCTGATAGATGCGATTTGATGTGCTCTATGATGATGGCCAAAGATGATCAGGTAATCGAAAAAATCAAGCAATACTTTGACTATGAAGACTACATCAACGTTTACAACCGTTTGGTTGGAAGCGGAATGATTGGAGGAAAAGCTTGTGGTATGCTTTTGGCCCGTAAAATCATTGAAAAAGATCGTCCGGATTTATATGCTAATTTTGAGCCGGATGATTCATTCTACATAGGTTCCGATCTGTTTTACACATATATAGTATTCAATGACTTATGGAATATTCGTGTAAGGCAAAGAACCAAAGAAGGATACTATGAAGCGGGCAGTGAATTGGAAGAAGGGTTGAGAAATGGAGTATTTCCGGAAGACATTAAAAATGAATTCAGAAGGGTTTTGGATTACTTTGGCCAAAGTCCAATCATCGTTCGTTCAAGTAGTCTTTTGGAGGATGGATTCGGAAATGCATTTGCTGGAAAATATGAGTCTGTATTTTGTGTGAATCAAGGTTCACTCGATGAACGGTTAGAAGCGTTTGAAGAGGCTGTCAAGACCGTCTATGCAAGTACAATGAATATTTCCGCTTTGGAATATCGTTCATTAAATGATTTGGATGACTGCGATGAACAGATGGGGCTTTTGGTTCAAAGGGTTTCAGGTTCCTATTATGACGACTATTTCTTCCCGACCATAGCGGGCGTTGGTTTTTCATACAGCCCATACTCTCCGCAGCCGGATATGGGGCATAACGGTGGAATGCTCAGGCTTGTAATGGGTCTTGGTACAAAAGCGGTGGACAGGACTCAAAACGATTATCCAAGAATCATAAACCTGGATAGGCCTCATGCAATAGACCATCCTGATGTTGCAGAGCGCCATAAGTACTCGCAGCATTCTCTTGATGTCTTGGACTTAAAGGAAATAGCCCTTCATGAAATTCCGGTTGAGGAAGGTTTGGAAGTGCTTCCAAGATATGCTAAACGGCCTGTAATTGAACATGATACCGAAGCCGAGAGAAGATTTAGGGAAAGAGGAAAAAGAAGAGAAATAGTCTTTGTAAACTGTAACGGTATCGTAAACAATGACAAGTTCATATTCATGATGAAAGAGTTGCTTAAGACTCTTGAAACCGCTTATGACTATCCTGTCGATGTTGAATACACTGTAAACATAGGTGCCGATAATTCCTTTGTCGTTAACTTGCTGCAGTGCAGGCCTCTTCAGATTTCAACAACAAAAGAGGAAATTGAGATTCCTGAAGATGTGGGCGAAACTTATTTCCATATCAGAAATGCATCCATGGGAAGATCAAGAAAAGAAAACATTGAAACATTGGTTTATGTCGATTCCCACAAGTATTATGAATATCCTTATGCTAAAAAAAGCCTGATTGCAAGAATCATCGGTGAAATAAATACCTATTGCAAAGAAAATGACAAAACATCAATGCTGATTGTTCCGGGAAGAATCGGAACTTCCTCTCCAGAACTTGGAATTCCTGTTGTGTTTGCAGAAATTAGTCAATTCAGGGCTATTTTGGAAGAGTCCTACAGCAAAGTGGGTTATGTTCCGGAACTGTCTTTCGGAAGCCACATGTTCCAGGATTTGGTTGAAGCGGATATCTATTATGGGGCCATTTTTGAAAATGATAAACGTTTAGCATTCAATAAAGATTTAATCAAAGATTTGCCGAACAAACTAAAGGATATTAATTCAGAGTTAGATGAAGAGTTGTATGAAATGATTCATGTTGTTAACTTTGATGATAAAAATCTTGAATTTTATCATGACATGAGAAAAGATGAATCTAAATGTATTTTAAACTGAAAATACAATATATCATTAGGTGTTTTTTCATGAGAATTAAAGATGAATTATTTGGCAAAGAAGTTCTTGATGCTGAAATCCAGATTGTAGGTAGAGTTACCGATGTTATTTTTGATAAGGATTCCTTTGAAGTAACAGACTTGGTAATTAAGAAAACCGGATTTTCAGAACAGATTAAAGCTAGCGAAAATATTGTACCTATGGAGCTTGTAAAAGCGATTGGGGATAAGATTTTACTTAAAGGCGAAGAGGATATCTAATTGATTTATATGGTTTCTAAAGAATATTTAATTGATTTGTTAAAAGAAAATGAAGTGTTTCTTGAAGGGGATTTCACACTATCTTCCGGAAAGAAAAGCAACTATTACATTAACATGAAAAAAGCTATTACCGAACCTGAAATTTTATCTACAATATCCAAATTAATCACTGAAAAAATTAATACGGATGAGATTGATAAAGTTGCAGGCCCTGCTTTAGGTGCAGTTCCAATAGCTACAGCAGTTTCTTTAGAATCTAAACTTCCATTATTGATGATTCGCAAAGAAAAGAAAGGTTACGGCACTTCCAAACTCATTGAAGGCGAACTAAACGAAGGAGATAATGTAATTGTCGTTGAAGATGTCTCAACAACAGGTGGATCTCTTTTAAAAGCAATCAAAGCTATTCAGGACAACGGGGGCAATGTAAAAAGAGCTTTTGTTGTTGTCGATAGGCAAGAGGGAGCAATTGATGAGTTTAAAAAAGAAGGTATTGTGCTTGAGCCCTTAATTAGTGTAGACGAATTCTTTGATTAAAAAAAGAAAAAATAATGATGAAGATTCATTTCATCATTTTTTTACATGATGGACAAAATGAGGAAGTTCATCAATTATAATGCTAAATGCAGTTTTAACAGCATTTGGTGAACCTGGCATAGAAAATATAACTGTTTTTTTATATATTCCAGCGGTAGCTCTAGAAAGCAGTGCTGCTGCACCAATCTCTTCATATGATTTTGCTCTAAACATTTCACCAAATCCATCAAGCTTTTTTTCGAAAAGTGATTCAACAGTCTCAACGGTGATATCTCGAGGGTCAAGTCCTGTACCGCCAGTGGTTAAAATAACATCAATATCTTCAGATATCATATTTTCAATAGCATTTATCAAGTCCTCTTTTTCATCAGGAATTAAGCTTCTTGATTTCAAAGTGTATCTTGCTTCGATTTCTTCTGCCATATACTGGCCGGACAAATCAGCTTTTTTTGATTTTCTACTATCACTTAAAGTGATTACTCCACATGAAATATCTTTTGATGATTGCTTTTGATGTTCACTAGCTGTTTCACTTTTCATTTTTCCACCTTTCTTATTCGATTCCGAGAAACTTCTTAATTAGATTATATTCATCTAAGCAATTAAATAATTTATTGCTTGGATAATAGAGAATACAATTTTCAAGCTCTTCTCTTTCGACATATTTATGGTCATGAATAATGTTTATATGGTGAAGTATGGTCTTATAATCCAAATTCAGTTGTCTTGATAGTTCATTAACATTATAAGGTTTTAATAATAGTTTGTCTATTATCATTATAGTTGTTCTTCCACCTTTTCTTCCAATTAATAAATTTGAAAGTTCTCTATTATCTAACGCATAAATTTTCTTAGTAAGTATCAGAGCTTCATTTGTCAATTAAATCACTCACACAAAATCAATCAGAAAAAAATCTAAAAAGATTCAACGCCCACTTCATAGCATTTTCATCTTTGCCGATCAAAATTTGTGAATCATCATAAAGCCCATCTTTGAAAAATAAGCTTAATGACATAAAATTGTTAGAACGTGTTAAAAATACTTTTAAATCCTGCTCAATACAATTTATTTTCACTTTCTTGTTTTTGAGCAATGCATTGTTTAAATCGGTGTTTTGTTTAATTGATTTTAAGATTCTTTTGCTTACAATCAACTCTATTTTTTTAAACTTCTCTTCATTTAAAAGTCTAATCATATGTTTGAAATGGTTTTCTGAGTAAATTGGTAGTATTATCTGCAGTTCTGTTGATTTTGAAATTAATTTTATGTATTTTGTGAACGCGTTTGACAAATCACTTGTTGTTGAGTTTTCATATTCCACATCTTTCAACAGATAAATATTCTTCAACATTTCTTCCGGGATGTCAGTTAAATCATGATTATTCCAAAATGTTTTGTTTCTGTTTATGGAATACCAGTTTTCTATTAACTTTATCATATTTGTTGTTAATAGATATCCGTTTGATGTTAGTTCATAATATTTCTGAGATTTTTTAATGAGATTGATGTTTTCTAATTCTTTAAGGCCGTGCAATATTGTGGCTGAAGGTTTTTTTAATTCTTTCCGTAGTTCTTCTAGATTTTTGGAATTTTCATAGACTGCTAGAAGTAGTTTGATTCTCATGCTTGAAGTTAAAATATATTTGACGTTTTTAAATTCTTCATTTAGTTCTTTTTTGGTTTGGATTGTAGTCATTTAATCACATCACATTTAATTGTTTCAAAGAGATTTCTAGCCCAATTTTGTGATTCTTCACTTTCTGAAATTAGAATTCTGTTCTGATCAAAACTTCCATCGTTTTTGAATAATCCTAAACTCATGCTTTTATCACAAATTGTCAAGTATAGTTTTAAATCATCATTGACAGGATAAATCTTCAATCTTCTTGTTCTTTTAGCTTTTTTCATTAGTTTAACATCAATTTTTGATGTAATGGCTTGGAAAATGCTTTTAGGAATAATTATTTCGACATGCCCATTATTTTTTAAGATATTTTCAATCAGTTGGGGGTATTCCGGATGGAGATACGGGAAAATGGCTTTCAATGATTTTGATTTCATTAGTTGGCCTTTGACGGTATTGTGGGTTTTATAAATGTCAATGGGGGTTGTTTCAATTAATTTGGAGTCTTTCAAATCGGTAATGTTTTTCAAACAATCAATACTTAGTTGGTTTAAGTCGTGCCTGTTCCAAAAACCGTCATATTCCCTTATCAAGTCAAGGCTGTTTTTAAAATCCATCATGGTTTTGAAATAGATTTCAGTCATGGGGGTTATGTGGTAGTCATTGTTTATTTTTTTGATATGGTTGTTCTGCTCTAATTTTGAGATGTTGCTTGATATGGAACTGTATGTAATCTTTGTATCCTTGACAAGCCCATGCACATTATTAGGGCGGTTTTGCAGTTCACTTAGAATTTTTAATCGAATTTCAGATTTTGCAAGAAATTTGATATCCTCATTTATTTCATTGTGAATATTCATTTTCATTTTCCTCCAATTTTTTATAATATCAAATTTTTTCATCTAGATTTAAATAGATTTTTCCAAATCTCTTCCTAATCTCTTCAATGGTTATCCCAAGGTTTTTCCATACTTTTCCCAATCTTTTCCCATAGATATCCCATGCTTTTTCCAGATTATTTTAAAATTACTAAAACTTATTAATTTATAAAAATCAATATAACAATATGGAAATCTGTTATGTTTTAGATGCATCTGCCTTTATCAATGGATTCAAAATTAATTCCAATAACAATTATACTGTTCCGGAAATCACTGAGGAAATTAAGGATTTTGAATCAAGGCTGATGTTTGACATGGCGATTGATGAGGGTTTGCTGGTTATACAAGATGTATCATCGGAGTATGTAAGTTGTGTTAATGATATAATATCTGAATCCGGTGATATTTTAAGGTTATCCCTGCCCGATAAAAAATTGATTTCACTTGCATACATGTTGTCTGAAGAGGGCAAGAACGTTAAGGTAATCACTGATGATTATACCATCCAGAATACTTTAAAAATCATGAAAATCCCTTATTCTGGCATCATTACCGATGGAATTAAAGGAATCTACAATTGGAAAAAGGTTTGTGAAGGCTGCAAAAGGGAATATGCGGAGAATTATCCTTTTGATGACTGCGAGATTTGTGGGTCCAAGATTTTTAAAAAAAGAATTAAGGTGAATAAATGAGAATTGGTATTGTAGTTCATGGTCCCAATATTATTGATTCGGGTTATGCTTTAAAGCTAATAGATTTGCTTAAGGATTATGGTGAAGTCAAAGCAAGGCTTGGTGGAACTATGGGCAGAACTGCCGTTATCGATGCCAGTTTGGAAGATGTAATCGATATAAGTAAGAAACTGGTTCCAAGCGATTCCCTAAAGATATTCCATGACGATGATGTTGATTTGATATTTTTGCTCAACTACGGAAAGTCCAATGTTACAGGCCAAGTGTTTGGATATAAGGTCTATAATCATTATGCCGATAAAGTCGATGACAACAGCATTCCGGTTATTCAAATCGAAAGGCCCGGTGAAGATGATGGAAGCATAATTCCTTGGAATAATGACCTCGCCATTGTCAAAGAACTGTCTCAAAAGTTGAACCTGGATATTGTAACTCCTCGGGAGGTTTATGATAATCATATTAGGCAGGACAATCCTGGCCTTAATCAAAGAATTGTTCATGGGGTAAGTCCGGATGAGAATATCATGGTAAATGGTGTTGTCATTGGAAAAACCGATTCTGATAAACTCACACTAATAGCCAAGGACAATCATATCGTCGACATTATTGGCGGGGAGCTGAAGGCCCACGGTCTTGAAAAGTTGGGTGAAGTTGATTTGGACTCGGTAATTATAAAGACCGGACTTTTGCGTAAGGCAAAGGTCACGCCGAGGGTCATCTCAACAGATAAGCCGAATGACTTTAAGATTACATTTTTAGACCATGCCGGTGAGGATGTTTATAGATTTAGAGATTCCAGTGTTGTCATTACTGTGGGTGATGACACCACATTGATATCTTCCGACATTCTTTATCGTTTTGATATACCTATAATCGGAATAACCGACGGCGATTTGGATAAGGTCGTGGAGGACGGATTCAAGGTTAAGGATTCTGTCATCTTTGAAGTTGAAAGCGGTTTTGATGATGTCGTCGGTCAAGATATCAAGAGGATAATCTTTGACGGCAAACGGGAGTCCTATGCTTATCAGAATATCGATGAAGTTAAGGACAAAATTGAGGAAATAATAAAAAATATAAATTGTAAATACAAAATTAATCTTATTAATTGAACTAGGAAGTGTAACTTTGGATTTTGCAAATCTCGTAAAAGAAATTCAGGAATTTAAGGGAGTGTCACGTAAAAGCTCTATCGATAATGTCATTTCCCTTTTGAAAGAATCATATAACGTTTCTGGAAATGTTGTAATTGATATTGGCGATGATGCTTCAGCTATTGACATTGGAAATAATCAGGTATTGCTGCTTGCGGCCGATGGAATTTGGGGCGATATCATGAATGTCAACCCTTATTGGGCAGGATACTGTTCAGTCCTTGTAAATGTAAATGATATTGCAGCAATGGGTGGAAAACCATTGGCTATGGTCAATATAATGTCAATAAGCAATGATGGTATTTACGAAGATCTGCTAAACGGAATCAAGGATGGTTGTTTGAAATTCGGCGTTCCGATGGTTGGAGGACACCTGCACCCTGATGGTGAAGTTGATTCATTAGGTGTGGCCATTGTTGGAATTGCCCAAAAAGATAAGATCATAACTAGTTTTGGAGCAGAAGTCGGAGATAAAGTAATCGTGGCAATTGACCTTGATGGCAAACCTCACGAAATGTTCAGCCTGAATTGGGATACAACTTATGACAAGGATGCGCAACTGGTTCAAGATCAGATTACGGCAGTTCAGTACTTGGCAGAGCATGATTATATTAAATCAGGAAAGGACATTTCAAATCCTGGAATTTTAGGGACTTTAGAAATGCTTTTGGAAACTTCCGGTAAAGGGGCAATTGTTAATTTAGAGGATATTCCTAGAAATGAAAGCGTTGAATGGGTTGACTGGCTCAGGTCTTATCCGGGTTCCGGGTTTGTCTTTACTGCAACTGAAGACAAATGTGAATACATTAAGGAATATCTGGCCGAATATTCGATTGCTGCGGAAGTAGTCGGTGAAGTAACCGATTCCAATTCACTTTACTTGAATTATGGTGATGAAAAGGCAGAAGTGTTTAATCAGGAGAAAAATCCCGTATTTGTTTTTAGATAGTTGCTATTTAAAAAAAAGTTAAGGGTTGCAGACCTTACAAGGCTGGTATCCCTGACTTATTGCCAGGTCTCTGCTTTTGAAGTATACTCTGTTGTGTTCTGCGGTTTTCTGACCCCATTTGCAAGTGGATTCATGGAATTTTCCTGAATTTGAGTTTCCGATATAGCTTCCGGAATCGCTGGAGCTTGAGCTCTTATCAGTATGGGTATTTACATATGTGTTTTGTGAAGTTGGAGTTGGGGTTGAATCTCCAGCCCAATTGTATGGATAAAATTCGCTTGGAGGCATGTACATTATTTCTGCAAGGCCTTCTTTCAATAGCATCTCATTCAAATTCTTTCCATCAACGATAACGACAGCCAATGTGCGCCCGTATCTGTCTTGGTGTTTTGCATCATCGACATCAAGCCCGATTTTCTTGTTTAGACAGAACTTTTGAACAAAGTTTTTGGAGGCGATATATCCTTCAACACCTCTTTCAGGCGTATTCACTCCGACAAAACGTACTTTTTCGCCGCTTTTCAGATAGATCGTATCGCCGTCAACGACCTCCACGCAAACTCCAGTCTTTTCAACGTGGCAACCAGTATCATTAAATTTGTTCAAAATCTTTGAATTGGGAACATCGCGGTATTTGGAAAATGGAATGTCATGGGTAAAGCCGGTCCCGGAATAGGCGCTGGCCACTGAAATGACTCCAATTCCTATTATCAATATTATCAATAAAGCAATGATATGTTTTTTAGTGATAGTCATTTTTCTTCTCCAATATTAATGTTATTATTTTGTGTTAATATACCTTTTGAAAATCAAATAAATAATTTTAATATATAGTGAATTCATAAATATATAATATTAAAAATTCTTTTAGGAGATTGTATGTTAATTAAAATTAATGGAGAAGAAATAGATGTTGCAGATGCTTCAACAATTCAGGATGTGATTGATGAAACAAATGCTCCCTATACTCCTGGTAGTATTGTTTGTTTAATTAAAGGTAAAAAGGAACTGGAAAAAAATATTAACAAATATAAAATTAAAACAAACCAGGGTTCTATTATCATTCAATTAGACGAATCTGAAGAAGCAAAACCTCTTGTGGATGTTTGGAAAAAACAATATGAGGAGTTTGTTGATTTGGATATCCGCTGGTCTACTCCAACAGAAGTGGCTATCGGCCCGATTGTAACTGATTTGGAACCGACTTCTGATGAATTCAAGTATTATGAAGGCGATGTTGTTTTAAGTTTGTCTAGTTTTAGTAACGAGTCAACTCATTTGATAATGCTTAAGGCCAACACTACTAATGTCTACAGCGTACCTCCATACAATAAGGGCATATTTGCTCGTGTTATTGGAGGTAGGAAAACATTAGAGAAGCTTACCGATGATGATAAGGTAATCGGAATTGAGCCAATCATTGAAAGAAGCACAACTACCGATACCGCTTCCGTGTCTGATTTAAGCACTGTTTTAGAGGAAGGCAATGAACTGTACACTTACATTTCATTCAATATTGATGAGGACTCTCCAGTTTGTGTAGAACACTTGTTCTCCCTTATTAAAGACGGTAGAATCAAGGTTTCATTTGATAGTGAGTCATTCATAGGTTTTTATGACCTGGAAGGAATTGATAAACCTAAAGAGGACACTACTCAAAGGACAAGAGGAACCATTACCGTTAGAAATGATGGAGTTGGTGTTGGAAGACTATATGTTTACCGTGAAAATAGGGTATTGACTCCGAACCATACTACTGTGGGTAATGTTGTAACTGGAATGGAAATTATTGATATTGCCAAAGAAAATGATTTTATTACCGTTAAAGCTGAACAGCAAAGGTTAATGTTATTAAATAAAACTCAAAGTGAAGCTACGGAAATATTGACTGCTGCAGGTGTCGAACACCTTATTGATGGACTTGTTGATGATGATGCGATAATCGTTGAACAAGAGCCTAAACATACAATCGATATCCTAAGGGAAGGTCATGTCATTACTAAATCTATTAAAAAAGAGGAAATTTGTACTATCAAGTTTGTAGAAAATGCTCCAAGATCTGTTAAATACTTCAAATTCCTGTCAGGCCTTTTAGAAAATCCTGTCGGTAAAATTAAAGTTCACTTTGCAGTTCCTGGAATGCACATCGTTATTTTCGAAGGAGATAAAAAATTAGCTAAAGGTTTAGTCCCTGAAAATAACCCTATTGATAAAGTTATTAGAGGTCAAATTGGAATTACGAACATGGCTTCAAAAAGTGCTGGTTTGATTGGTGTTAGATTTGAAGACAATGTTGAATTTGGACCAACTGCAGAAAACTTTGAAGCAACAAATATTATAGGGGATATTACCTCTGATTATGAGAGTCTTGAAAAATTAAAAGAAGGAGTTGTAGTATATGTCACCGAATCTAACCATGAGTCCTGATTTAGGTACAGAAGATTGGGATCCTGATGTAATCACCCGTATGATTTTTATTGGACCGGGAGCTCATGTAAGCGAACAAGAGATAGTTAGTGAGTTTCACATGCTTGGATTGCCTCTTACCATTAAGAACACTTGTTACGGATCAATGATTAGTGGTAAAAGTGAAGACGTTTACAAAGCTATTGAGGAAATTAGGAAACTTGACCCGACACACATTTTCACAAAAGAAAGGGGATTTGCTCCGGGCGATCCAAGAAGATGCAGAGGTCATAGGTTTGGTCCAAGAGAAGGTTTCCACCAAATGGAAAAAGAATATAGAATACTTGGTTTTGTTTCTGAAGCTTTAGAAAATCCTAAAGAAGTTGAACTTGAAGAGAAAAAACCAGTTAGCGTTGACGAATTTAAAAAAATCATGAATGAATGTTTAGAAAATAAGGAATAGGTGAAAATATGGTTAAAATAGCTCTTTATCCTCCAAATTCATTAATCTTAGCAGATTTACTTGAAAGGAAAGGTCATACTCCTTTAGTTTTACAAAAACAAATTAGACAAAAAATCAAAGACCCCGAGATTGATTCTCCTCCAATGAATATTACGGAAGACGATCCAATTAAAGGACTTAAATATGCAGCTATTGAGGTTCCTTCTGGTGTTCGTGGAAGGATGGCAATTATCGGCCCTCTCATAGATGAAGCGGAAGCGGCAATTGTTGTAGATGGCGCCCCATATGGTTTTGGTTGTATTGGTTGTGCAAGAACCAATGAATTGTCAATTTTCTTGCTTAGAAACAAAGATATTCCGGTTTTGGAACTGGATTATCCGACTAATCAGGATGAAACATATGTTATGGTGAATAAAATTAACGAATTTGTTGATTCACTTGAAGAAACTGTTGAGGGGGAGGAATAATATGGTTAAAATTGCTTTAGTTTCATGCGGAACAGAATATAGTGGAATTCAAAAAGAGATTGAAAAAGCGGCAAACAAGTTCGGTGCAGAAATTGTTCTTCCTGAAATTGATTTGGACTACATTGACGAGTCCTATGAGAAATTCGGATTTTCAGCTCAAAGTTCAAGCTTAAAGTTAATGATTGCAAGAGCCATGGCTATTGTCGAAGGCAGATCCAAACCTGATGCAGTATTCATTGCTACCTGTTTCAGATGTGCGGAAGCGGCATTGGTCAGAAATGAAGTGAGAAGGTTTATTCAGAATAATACACGCATTCCTGTAGTTACCTATTCATTCACCGAAAGGACAAAAGCTGATGAATTGTTCATCCGTATGGAAGCATTGGCCACTACCGTTACCCGTAGAAACATTCTTGCCCGTGAAAAACAAGAAGGCCTTACTCTTGGTTTAGACTCAGGTTCAACAACTACAAAGGCTGTTCTTATGGAAAACAACCAGGTCATCGGAACCGGTTGGACTGCCACTAAGGACATCATTGAATCTGCAAAAACAGCCGCTGCCGAAGCGTTTTCCAACACAGATTATGATTGGGATGATGTGGACGGTATCGGAACTACAGGTTATGGTAGATTCACCATGGGCCAGGAATTCGGAGCCGAACTCATTCAAGAGGAATTGTCCGTCAACGCAAAAGGTGCAGTATATTTAGCGGACTGTCAGAAAGGAGAAGCCACAGTATTGGATATCGGTGGTATGGACAACAAGGTAATCACTGTCAACAACGGTATTCCAGATAACTTTACCATGGGAGGTATCTGTGCTGGTGCATCCGGAAGATTCCTGGACATGACTTCCCGCAGGTTGGATGTAGACATCACCGAATTGGGTCCTCTTGCAGTACAGGGGGATTGGAGAAAGGCAATGCTGAACTCTTACTGTATTGTATTCGGTATTCAGGACCTTGTCACTACACTTGCGGCAGGAGGTTCCAAAGCGGATGTTGCTGCAGCGGCATGTCATTCAGTATCCGAACAAGTTTACGAACAGCAACTTCAGGAAATTGACATTCGTGAACCTTTAATCCAAGTGGGCGGTACAAGTTTGATTTCCGGCCTTGTTGAAGCTGTAAGTGAGACTTTAGGTGGAATTGAAGTTATTGTACCGGAATATTCCCAACATATCGGTGCGGTAGGAGCTGCACTTTTAGTATCTGGAATGGGACACAGACATGATAATAAATAAACATGCTAAAGGGTTGATTTGATGTTAGTTGAATGCTATGATGAGAGAGGTGCAGAAGTTTATGAAATCATCATTAAGCAGATTTTCCAGGATTTGGTTTTGGGATCTTCTGTAGATGATTTGAAGGCTTATGTTAATCCTGATGACCCGGTATTTGTTTTGGCTATTAAAATGAGAAAAACTTCTAATGCCATTCTGTTTGAAGATGTGGCTAATCTGACTTATAGCAAAGCAAATGATGTGACTACAATATTGATAGATAATGAAAATTACCTTCCGAATATATTGAAGCTATTGTGGAGGCAGTTTTCAAGAGATGAAATCTATCAACCGAATAGGTATCAGCTCGAAATTAAAGGGGATTACACTAATCTGAAATCTGCAGTCGTTGATGACCCTCATTCTAATTTGCAAAGACGTGTTTACGATGCAATCTTTAGAATATTGCCTGAAGGATTTAAAATCATTAAAGATTTATCCACTGAGGATATTGTGACTGTTGTAGCTACTGATGAGTTAATTAAAGATGCATGGATTGAAAAAGCTCATGAATATATTGATGAATTGAACAATGGCAAATAGAAAGGTTTAAATATTTGTTCGTATCAATACAAAATAACAGGAGTTATATTTAGAGGGAGTAGTGGTATTATGAATGAACACAAAGGTTCAAGATTTGCACATATAACAAGAGCACATCCATGTTTTAATGAAAAAATGCATGATAAAGTCGGAAGAGCGCACGTACCGGTTGCACCAAAATGCAATATCTTTTGCAACTTCTGTACAAGAGATATTAACGATGAAGAAAACAGGCCTGGTGTAACAAGCTGTATAATGAAACCTGATGATGCAATTACTCACATTAATGATGTTACTGCAGATGGTCCAATTGCTGTTGTAGGAGTGGCAGGACCTGGCGATTCATTGGCTAATGAGGAAACATTCGAATTCTTTGAAAAGTTAGCTGTTGAACAGCCAGACTTAATTAAGTGCATGAGTACAAATGGGCTTTTGCTTCCAAAATATGCAGATAGGCTTGCAGAACTTGGAGTGAACTCCGTTACTGTTACAATAAATGCGGTTGATCCTGCAATTGCCGAAAACATTTATTCTTTCATTAAATACGAAGGAAAAGTTTACAAAGGCCGTGAAGCTGTAGAAATCCTAATCCAAAATCAATTGGAAGGTGTCGAAAAGGCAGCAGCCAATGGTTTGGTGGTTAAGGTCAATTCCGTTTTGATTCCGGGAGTAAATGATGAACATATCGTTGAAATCGCTCGTGAAGTCGAAAAACGCGGTGCAGCTTTAATGAATGTCTTGCCTTTGATTCCATTAGGAAAAATGAAAGACTTGGAAAGACCGGACTGTTCCATGATGGAAAAGGTCAGGGAAGAAGTTGAAGAGATTATTCCAGTATTCAGGGCATGCACTCAATGCAGGGCAGATGCTTATGGAATACCTGGTAAGAAAAGCGAAGACCATCATTTGGGAATGACTCCACAAAGTCATTACTGATTGTTGTTAAGCTCTAAAGCTTTTTTTCTTTTTTTAATATTTTTTTATCTTTTATCATTCTATAATTCTTGTTTTTAGCCATTATTTGGTGAAAATATGATTAAAACTTTGCATTATTGATAATATGAATCAAAAGCGAATTTTTTTAAATGAAATATTAACATTATGTTTACCATCATTTAAAATTTTTAACAGATATTAAAATTTTTACCTTATATTAAAATTATTACCACTATGTTTAATAAATTATAAAAAATATAATATTTTTTTCAATAAAAAAGAAAATATTATATAAATTATTTAATAAAATTTTAATTGGTGATATCATGAAAGGATATGCTATAATTAAAACTGGTGAACACGGATGGATAGATGTTGATGAACCTGTTGCAGGTCCTTTAGATGCAATCTGTAAACCTATTGCAGTTGCACCTTGTTCTTCAGACACTCACGCAATGCACGCTGGAATGGGTCCGGCAGGACCACTCATAAACAGAATTATGGGTCACGAAGCTGTTGCAGAAGTTGTTGAAGTTGGAGACTTAGTAACAAGATTTAAACCTGGAGACAAAGTAGTAGTTCCATGTACTACTCCAGACTGGGCAACCATGCCTAACTTACAAGAAAAAGGAACCAACAACGCACACGACTTTGATGTAATGACTAGTTTTAAATTCTTAATCCAAGAAGATGGTGTATTTGCAGAACGTTTCGCTGTTCACAATGCTGACACTAACTTAGTCATGCTCCCTGAAGGAATGGATATTGCAGACGCTTTAATGGTAACCGATATGATGTCCACAGGATTCTACGGAGCAGAGATGGCAAACGTTCAACTTGGTGATACCGTAGTAGTGTTCGGTATCGGCCCTGTAGGTCTAATGGCTGTTGCTGGTGCTAAACTCATGGGTGCAGGAAAAATCTACGCAACCGGTACCAGACAAAACTGTGCAGAATTAGCATTAGAATTCGGAGCAACCGAAATCATTAGCTACAAAGACGGAAGCACAGTAGAACAAATCCTTGAAAAAGAAGGCGGAAATAAAGTTGACTGTGTAATTATCGCTGGTGGTAACTGCGCATCTATGAACGAAGCATTGCAATTAGTAAAACCTAATGGATCCATTGGAAGTATCAACTTCTATGACTTAGAAGATGTATTCCATGTACCTGCTTTCGAATGGGGTCTTGGTATGGCAGACGTCACAATCCGTGGAGGATTCTGTCCTGGAGGAGCTTTAAGAGCTGAAAAACTATTAAAACTCATTAAATATGACAGAATTAAACCAGGAAAAGCATTCAACTATGAATTCCATGGATTTGACAAAATCAAAGATGCATTTATCCTCATGGATGAAAAACCAAGGGACTTAATCAAACCTATTGTATATATCGATGATTTAGATTAGATTTTTTAGTCTTTTCGGGTCTGTAAAATATTACAGGCTCCTTTTTTTAATTTTTTTCAGATTTCAACATCATAAACTCTAAGATTATTTTTTACAAAATTTTAATAGCATGTAGTTTCAAAGATAATGTTAGGTGTTTAAGTGGAATTAATTTATAATAAGATTCTGGAAGTTATTTTGGAGATAATTGTCTTTTTAGTTTTAATGGCTATTTTCAAGTTTATAGCCGATAAAATTAAAAATAATCCTCATAAAATACTGAACCTTAAGGAATACTTCCCTGAAGAGGAAATTCATTCGTTAAAACAAGTGTTTTACCTGATAATGATGGGATTGTTCTTCATAAATATTTTGTATGTGTTTATTATTGTTGAAAGTGATATAATTTATTTTGTAATTTTTGACATTGCCCTTTCATTATATCTGGCAATCAAATTAGATAAGAGCTCTTTAAAAAATAAGATTCTGCTGTTATTATTGATTCCATATGGTTCCCTAACATATATTCTATTCGGCAATAGCCTTGTTGGAGTCTTGGATTTGATTCATGTTCCGGTATTCATTTACTTTATAAAAGTATATTATGATAAATTCATGGAATATACAGAGTCAAATGGTTTGGGAATAACTATAATTTTATTATATACATTGATTTTTGTTAGTTTTTTGGTGACTCAAGTTGCAGAAAATGTCAATCCTTTGGATTCGCTTGTCATGGTTTCAAATGCATTTACAAGTAATGGGTATGCGATTTTAGGCTCTACCCTCGTTGGAAAGATAAATAATATATTTCTGGTTTGGGGAGGTTATCTATTGTCAGGCGTAGGTACTGCAACTTTAACGGCGGCAATCTTAATAAGGCACTTCAACAGCAGATTTGATGAATTGGAAGAACTAATAAAAAAGAACAATGACGAATAATTTCACTGCGCAAACACTTTTAAGAGAATCGATTTTACTTTTGAATTTTAAATGCCTCCCATGTTGAATTCATTAACACAATATTAAATATAGATGAAAATCAAACTATTAGTATAATATTTATTTAATAATTTTGAGGAAACGATAATATGGTTAAAACTTATGTATTTGGACATAAAAATCCGGATAGCGATTCAATCACATCCAGTTTGGTAATGGCTAACTTGGAAAGAGAATTAGGAAATGTTGATGCTAAAGCTTACAGATTAGGAGCCCTAAATAAAGAAACAGAATTCATTTTAAGCTATTTAGATATGGAAGCTCCTGTGCTTTTGGAAACTGTTGAAGATAGGGCCAACGTTATTTTGGTTGACCACAACTCCCCTGCCGAATCTGTAGACAACTTGGAAAATGCAAAAATATTGAAAGTTGTCGATCACCACAAGCTTGCTTTGGAAACTTCCTATCCGTTATACTTAAGGTTCGAACCTGTTGGTTGTACTGAAACCATTCTATGCAAATTATACGAAGAAAACGGTGTTGAAATAACCAAGGAAATTGCAACATTGATGTTGTCCGCAATCATATCAGACACTTTGCTTCTCAAATCTCCAACCACCACTGAAGAGGACAAAATCGCAGTGGAAAAACTTGCAAAAATTGCAGAAATCGACTATGAGGAATATGGTATGGAAATGCTCAAGGCCGGAACTGACATAAGTGACTGTTCAGTTGATGAAATCCTATCCCTTGATGCAAAGCAAATTGACTTTAAGGATGTAAAATCAATCGTAAACCAAGTCAATACCGTGGATATTGATGAAGTTATGGAAATGAAAGATGACCTTGAAGAGGGAATGAATAAAATAATCGATGATGAGGATTTGGATTTATTCATGCTCCTGATAACAGATATTGTTAACAGCAATTCTCAGGTAATTGTACTTGGAAAAGAGTCAGGTCTAGTTGAAAGGGCATATGGTGTCGAATTAGACGATAACACTGTTTTACTCGTGGACGTTGTTTCACGTAAAAAACAAGTGGTTCCTATATTGACAAAACATGCATAATTATTTGGAGTATTACTGAATAATGAGGTTTTCTTACTATTTTTAAGTAAGATTTATAAATGATTATTTTATAAATATATAATAGATGTATTTTTAAATACATCTCTAATCAATCCAATTTTGGATATTAAATTAGACGGGAAAGCATAATTATAAAACCTTTAATTGTATTTTTTATACATTAAAAAAAATTAGAAACTAACGTTAATTATGCTTTCAATATTTTTATACTTTTTTTATAGGGTGTTAATATGAAAACACTTGAATGGGAAGATAACAAATTAAAGCTTATTGATCAAAGAAAGCTTCCTGATGAATTGACCTATGTCTATTGTGAAAATTATCGGGATGTAATAACTGCAATTAAGAATATGACTGTACGCGGAGCTCCAGCTATTGGTGTATCTGCCGCTTTTGGAATGGCTCTGGCTGATATTCAAGGTGTTGATTTGGATAAGGCTGCAGATGAAATCAAGGCTGCAAGGCCAACTGCCGTCAATCTATTCTGGGCAGTCGATAGGGTATTAGGAAGCGACGATGCATTGGGCGAAGCCTTGAAAATGTATGAGGAGGATATGGCGACAAACAGGGCTATCGGAAAATACGGCGCAGAAGTCATTGACGATGGAGATACCATTCTGACCCACTGCAATGCGGGAGCCCTTGCATGCGTCGACTATGGAACTGCATTGGGCGTTATTAGGGCTGCACGGGATGCCGGCAAAAACATCAATGTGATATGTGATGAGACCCGTCCTCGCGGACAGGGAGCAAGCTTGAGCGTATGGGAAATGCAGCAGGAAAACATTCCAGTCAAATTGATTCCGGACGTTGCATCAGGATTTTTGATGTCACAAGGCAGAATCGATAAGGTTGTAATAGGTGCGGACAGGATTGCAAAAGGCGGTGTTGTAAATAAGATTGGTTCATTTATGGTGGCTCTTGCCGCTAAGCATCATGACATTCCGTTTTATGTGGCAGCACCATACTCCACTTTTGACAATGAAATCAATATCTATGATACTGTCATTGAAGAGCGTGACGGTGATGAAGTGAGATATTATGGCGGGGCCAGAATCTGTCCTGAAGGAACTGAAGTCATAAATCCCGCTTTTGACATAACTCCTAAAGAGTTGATTACAGGAATCATCACTGAAAAGGGAATTATCAATCCGATTTAGACATAATTCCATTATTTTTTTTTTAATTATAGATACTCTGTTTAAAATGAATGTTTGATAGGGCATTATTCAAAAATAAATAACTTAAAATAGTTAAAAAAACATAATATCAAATACAGAGGAATTTTTAAAAAATTTTATGGAGTTTAATATGTTCAAGAAAAAACACATTCTAATTTTGCTATTATTGATTGTGGCAATTGGAACAATTTCATCTGTTAGTGCAATGGACAATAATACAAGTGATGAAATTGCAATCGACCAAGACACAAATGTAATGGCAATTGAAAACAATGATAATGACATAATCGCGGATGATGACTATGTTGACGATTATGATGATGAATTCGATGACTATGAAGATGACGAGGATTACGAAGATGAGGATGATGAAGAATATCCATACGATTCTCAAATCACCGTGCAAGAATCAGGAAAATATCTTAATGATAAAGTTTTCAAAGTTACTTTAACTGATTTAGAGGGCAATCTTTTGAAAAATAATGAACTCTGGTATCATATTGAATCCAAAAATGGAAACTATTGGGATATTGGTACACTAAAAACCAACACAAAAGGAGTAGCTACTTACAAATGGGATTATACCCAGCTGCCTGCTGGAACCTATGATGTAGAATTTAGTTCATTTGGTGATGCAGACTTTGAAGAAGTACTATTAGAAAATGTTAAAGTTTCTAAATTAAGCGTAAAGATTAAACCAACAAAATTAACTACAGTATATAATTCTGGTAAAACATTTAATGTCAAAGTTGTTGACTCTAAGAATAGAGCCGTTAGTGGTGTTGTATTAACTTTAAAAGTATACACTGGTAAAAAAGCTAATACAGTCACAGTGACTACTAATGCGAATGGTATTGCTAAATATAAAGCATCCACATTATCTAAAGGAACTCATAGGATAATAATCAGTGCTAAAAATGCAAAAGCAACCAAGAAAAATTCAAAAGTAGTAATTAAACAAAGATCTTTAACTATTAAAGCAAAAAGTTTTAAAGTGAATACACGTGATATTGCTGGTGGTGCTATAACCATACAAGTTAAAGACAAATCCACTAAAAAAGGCCTTAATGGTGTTAAATTAACTTTAAAAATTTATACTGGCAAAAAATATAAGACTGTTAAATTAGTTACCGGTTATGATTCTGATGACAAGAAGAATGGTATAGCAGGTATTTTAACAAATCAGTATTCCGTAGGAACCCACAAAGTCAAAATTACACCAACTAATAAAAATTATAAAGGTTCTGCAAATGCAAAACTTGTAATTACTAAATCAGCAAAAAAGAACTTTTATAATTACCATCTTTACTTCTCAAAAGGAAAAGAGTACTTTAAAGTTTATAAATAATTTAATCTTTTCTTTTTTCTTTTTTATTATTATTTAACTTTAAAACGAATGTTTGATAAGGCATTATTTAAAATAACAATTTTCACAAAATTTTTAAAGTCTAAATCCTTTATGGACAGTTAATTTTTGGGATTTTTCGTGATATTTATTTGGATCTTGTAAGCTATCAGCAGTCATGTTTGGAGAAAACTGACTACAAGTGTCTGTTGGTTGTGTATGTTCTTTAATCAACATGCAAATTACGCCTTTGGCCGCTCCGTAAAGCTGAACATTAGATTGCCAGTGTCGGCAGTTTAAACATACTGGATCCACGTTAATCTCTGAAATATTAATCCCGTCAATTTCATACATTCAATCACCTAAATTGGTTTTGAATATTTCCTAGATGTAATTTAAAACTTCAATGTAGTAAAAATTTGTAATCGTGATTTACTCACTTATTATAGGCTTTTCCGTCAATTGCCACATGCCATTCTCCAGGGGATGTTGATTTGACTTTTCTGCAGTTAACGATTTCAACCTTTTTTCCAACAGCATCAGCAGCACTTTCCAAACGTTTTATTCCCTGTTCATATGAATCTGAAAACTCATAGTAATTGATTGTTCCGCCATCTTCAATCAAATCAAAAGCAACGTCAAGGAATGTATATGCAAGGCCAGGGAGGTTCATAATAATCCTATCAAATTTTAAGTTAAACGATTTGCTGACTTCCCTTACGTCACCACAGTAACTTTCAATATTGCCTTTCAATTTATTTAACTTGATATTTTCATCCAGATATGCAATTGCGGATTCGTTGATGTCCACTGCAGTTATTTCAACATCTCTATTCCGGGCAATGACAATCGGAAACGGACCTATTCCACAAAACATGTCAAGAATCCTTTCGCCGTCTTTCACACTTTCCATTACGCGTTTTCTCTCGGTTGCAAGCCTTGGTGAAAAGTAGACTTCACGGACATCAAGCTTCAATCTTGCGCCATGCTCCTTGTGGATTGTAACCGAATCGTCCTCGCCGGCCAGAAACTCCAGGTCACGTATGCGTGTTGTTCCCTTAATTGCACTCTTTTTCATGTAAACGGCTTTTCTTTTGGTAAACTTAAGTGCAGCATCACCAATCATCTGCCTTTTGTCAACCAAATCATCAGGAATTTCCAGAATGACGATATCTCCGATTGTGTCGAATGAAGTGCGCAAGTTCTCAATTTCTTCACCGGTCAGTTCCCCTTCCAGCAATTCGGAAAAACTGTGGGGTACTTTTGGCATTTCCTCCAAGTGCATGCAGACTATCTCATAGCCCTTGACATTATCGTTAACGGGAATATATCCGAATTCATCGCCGGCCTTTATCCTATAGTCCATATTCATCAGGCCCTTTTCCATTAATTCTATACGGGCATCATTCAGTTGTCTTAATGGAACTTTCACACATTTCATAAAGTTTATTATGATTGAAATATTATATAATATCTATGTTTTATTTAGTGGGATTGGGATTATTTGATGAAAAGGACATATCCTTAAAAGGATTGGAATGCTTGAAAAATGTTGATAAGATTTACGCCGAATTTTTCACATCAAGGCTGTTCGGCTCTAGCTTTGAAGCTATCGAAGAGCTGATTGGTCAGGAAATTGAAGTATTGGTTAGAGGGGAGGTTGAAGAGGAATCCAAATTCATTGATGAAGCTAAAACTTCCGATGTTGCCTTAATAACAGGCGGAGACCCTTTGATTGCAACCACCCACAGTGACTTTTTGGTGCAATGTTCCAAGAAGGGAATAGATTATGAGGTAATTCATGGCTCATCAATATTGTCTTCCGCTCCGGCCATTTCAGGTCTTCAGGGCTACAAGTTCGGCAAGGTAACCACAATACCGTTTCCGGATTACAATTTCTATCCCAAATCTCCTTATGAGGCCATTGAAGAGAATCTGAAAATGGATCTGCATACTTTGGTTCTGCTTGACATTCAGGCTCACAAGGACAGGTACATGACTGTTAATCGGGGTCTGGAATATCTGATGAGCATTCATGACGATTTGGACCGTGAAGGTCTGATAACACCTGATACTTTGGCCATGGGCATTGCCCGTGTAGGCTCAAAGGATGTTTGCGTCAAGGCAGGCAAAATCAGTGAGTTGATTGGTTTTGATTTTGGCGGGCCTCTTCACTGTATTGTTATTCCTTCAAGGCTTCACATTGTTGAAGCGGAATATTTGGTAGAGATTGCCGGTGCAGACCCAAAAATACTTGATGATGTCTGATTTTTAAAAACAAGGGAAGAGTGAAGTAGTATGGTTGGTACTACTTCTTCGAATTTTTGTTTTCAATTTTTAGAGATTAAAAAAGGTTGACTGATGTTTCAATTAAGATATGTAATTTAATTCACATCGTTTATTAATTATATTCTGAAAGTATATAAATCTTTTTATTATCGCTTATTAAAATGAGTATTATTATTTAAAAACAGTATTTTTCTAAAAATTAAGGGGGGAGTGGAAGTAGTAGTGTTTTTCTACTTCCTTAATGAAACATATTCTAACATTTTGGAGATTATAAAATGGTTGATGTCTTCATTATCAGACATGAAATTTAATTCACATCGTATAATACTTATATTTTAATACTATATAAATGTTTTTATCTGTTTTCCCAATTTCTGATGAATATGTAAATTATTTTTAAATATTTGATTTTATAAAATATAATTTGATGAAATTTGAAAAGACAATTGGATTTTATGATTCTAACAGGCTAGGGGATATATTATTTATTTTCCATAAAAATCACAAAAGGTACCTTAATGATGAGCTTTCAAAATATGGTTTGAGTCTGATACAGGCATTGTGCATTTTGATGATTTATGAAAGCGATGAATTGAATCAAAAAGATTTATCCGATGGCCTGTATTTAACCAAAGGAGCCATTACAAAGGCAATCACAAAGTTGGAAAGCGATGGTTGGGTTTTACGCGAAAAATCTATTAAGGATAAGCGTAATTATGTTTTGAAATTAACGGATAAGGGAGAAAATTTCATTCCAATCTTGAATGAGATTAATCAGGGATGGGAGTCTCAAATGGGTTTAAATGATTTGAATCCGAAGTTCATGGAAACATTTAAAGAATTGACTTCAAAATCCATTGATTTAAATTTAAAAAAAGAATAAAAAGGATTTTAATAATCGTAAAATCCTTTTCCAGCATTTATGCCAGTTTCACCAGCATCTATTTTTTCTTTAAGTTTCACAGCAATCTTGCCTTGTGTTGTTTCAGGG
>NZ_JBGUIH010000057.1:0-8890 GCF_045112895.1 Methanobrevibacter sp.
CTAGTCTAATTACCAAAACTGGACTAACAGCCATCATACCACTATTCTTCAGTGATCAATGCTTTAATTAAATCACTAGCTCTTACAAGACCAACTAAATCCCCTTCAACACCAATAACAGGAATTTGTTCGATGTTTAAGGTTTTCATTTTTTTAGCGCAGTCTGAAACTTTGGTTTTTGAGTTAGCAACTTCAACATTTTCAACTGCAACGTCACGAACTACTTTATCAGTGAATTTTAAGTGGTTTTTCTCAATGTATAATACGGATGTGCTGTCCCAAGACCATTTATCTCCTTCAGTACCAACAGTAGAACTGTGTTCACTTCTCTCAGAGATGATTTCGGATTCTGCGATGAAATCTGTTTCGGTTAAAATACCGGATAATTTTGCATCGTCATCTAATGCCAAGATGGATTTTAAACCGAACTGTTTCATACTTTCAAAGGCAACATTTAATGGAGCGTTTTCCCAAGTGGTTGGAACAGTGGTAATCATATAATTTTCAACTACATCATTAACTTCAATTTTAGTTAAAGCTTTAGATACTAAATCAAAAGATGTAATAATTCCTACCAATTCACCATCTTCATTGACTACTGGAACTCTTCTTACATCATTTTCAATCATTTTGCGAGCTGCAACAACTACATCATCACCAGGATTTACAGTGATTAAATCTCTAGTCATTAACATTGCAATTTGTTCTTCATCAGGATTATTAATTAAATCAGAACGAGTAACTAGTCCTACTAAAATGTCAGTATCTTCTTTAACAACTGGTAATACTGCTTTTTTCTCTTTTCTCATTAAGTCTAAAACTTTATCTCTGTTTCCAGGAACGGAAACACATACTACATTTTTAGACATTGTTCTTTTAACTAACATATAAACACCTTTTTACAAAATACAATAATAAAATGGTAAGATTAATGAATTACGAGCACCGCGCATTTAGCTGAATTTACAACCTTATCCGCTACACTACCCATAATAAATCTATCGAAACCAGATTTTCCTGAACTACCCATTACTATCAAGTCAATTTCTTCTTCTTTTGCCACCTCTAAAATCGCCTTAGCAGGTGATCCTTCTTTAATCACATGGGTAATCTTTAAATCAGTATTATCGTTTAATTCATCAAATTCTTTAAGATTTTCTTCAGATTGTTCTTTTAGAATTTGATTTAATAGATATACTTCATCATCTAATGGAAGTCCGCTAACAAAATTATTTTCTGTGACGCTCACAGCAACAATTTCGGCCCCACTGACTTTTGCTAAAAACAAAGCATGCTCCTGAGCTTTTTTTGCAAATTCAGAGCCGTCTGTGGGAACCAATATTTTTCTATACATCATTAACAACTTCCATAATGTATAAAATATATACTTTAATATTATACATTAAATCTTTTATTAATAGTATATAATATATTTTTCGTTTCAACCCTATTTATTATATTTAAATAAGGATTTTTAGAAAAAGAATTAAAAACAACGAATTCGGCAAAATCATTTTCCCTTATCATGGACTTCCGGATTACATCATTAATCTCAAATCCACAGACATTGGTTGTTGCCATTTTTAAAAGTTCAACCGGACCAATATAATCATTATGGTAGACTGACATGATTTTTAAGCTGAATTCCAATTCACGAAGCATATTGGGTGAATTGAGCATTACATTATCCGTTCCAAGCAATGGCTTTAAACCTAAATTAAGCATATCGTTTAAAGGAGCAACACCAACATTCAAGGTTGCATTTGCCCTTGGACACACAACTACATTTTGAGAAGATTCACAAACCATCTTCAAATCATTGTTTTTAGGATTGGTAAGGTGCACCAATTGGGAAAAGTTAGTCTTAACGCCCTTTTCTATTTCACTTAACCCATATTCGTTTAAGGATTCTATTTGATTGGATTCGGATTCAGCAACATGAATCGATGAGATTTTACCTGCTTTTTCACATTCGCTAGAAATTATTTCAGCAACATCCATAGTAATTTCGCCAAATCCGCTTGGAGCAATGCCGTCAGCGATTTTAAGAATTTTGCGAATTGCTATCTTAACCTTATTCAAGTCGGGATCTTCTCCATAAAAACTATCATCACGACCTAAAATTATTGGCTTTATCGGAACGTCTTTGGAGGCTTCTTTCAATAGCTTAACTCCTTTAATGCCCCCTTCACGATAATCGATGAAATGGGTTGTTCCGCTATGCACCATATCCCACATTGAACTCTTCATCGCTTCAATTAACTCATCATCGCTAGCATTAGCTAAAGCGACATGCTTAATGCCATTTGGCGGTTTGACCATTTCGCTTAAAGACAATGAATATCCCTCATCTTTAATTATTGAATCTCCAATATGGATGTGGCCATTAATAAAAGACGGGCAGACAACGGCCCCCTCAACATCAATGATTTTCCCTTCTCGGGAATCTTTGCCGATTTCGATGATTTTTCCCTCATCGACGACAATATTTTCCCGATGGGGAACTAGATTCGCGCCTTTTAAAATGATTCCATTAGCTATAGTGAACATTAAAGGAAAGTCTAATTTTTTTTATTAATATAATTTTTCATTAAAAAAATTTAAAAATTAAAAAAACTTAATAATAAACTATAATCGTAATTTGATAAAATTTCTTTTTAAACCATCAAGGTGATTGCTATTAACTCTCATGAAATTAGATACTTCTACAGGAACATCGTGAAAACTGGTGATGTATATAGAGTTAAATATAACAATAAAGATTATGGGGAGTTTAGAAAGCTATCTGATGCGTTATATGAAAGGGATGCACTATTTTTTTGTAATTTTGATTATGATTTGCTTGTTGAATGCGATTTGGAAAACAAGTATGAAAATATGGAATTGCCCCCATTTCCTGAAAAAAGGCCAAAAGGCAGAATCAGAGGAACCAAAGTCAACAAGGGAGAAAGGGAAGGGGAAATCCTTTTTAACCATAAGATGCGCAAATTCTATATTCAAAAAGGTGAGGAGATTATCGGTTATTATGACACCATGACCGAAGCGTTCTACTACAAAAAGCTATTGATGGACAATCATTGGGACAAATCTGTCTTAAAAACCCATATCAGTCAAAGAATCGAAGTCAATATTGTTATTGATCCAACAGTCACATATAAAGTACAATTAAACTTCTGTCCTAAATGTAAAAGCAGGTTAAGAATCGGAGAAAAAGAGTGTCCTTCTTGCGGTATTGATATTGAAGAATATCTGTATAAAAATTAAAAAAAAGATAGAGAAAGATTATTCTCCATCTACATATTCATTTAAAGATTTTACATTGATCTCATTATTTTGAACAGCTTGAATAGCATTTAAAACCGCTCTTGCACCAGCCAATGTGGTAACATAAGGTATGCCAAGTTCAATAGCCAGACGTCTAATGATATAACCGTCTTTTGCGGATTGCTTACCTTCGGAAGTGTTAATAATCAAATCAATTTCATTGTTTAGGATAGCATCCCTAATGTTAGGAGAACCTTGAGATACCTTTAAAATCTTTTCGACTGAATCAAGGCCGGTAGCATCTGCAGTGCCGTCAGTTGCTATAATGTCAAATCCTAAATTGGCCGCTTTTTCTGCAATAGGTCTGATTTTTTTCCTATCTGATTTTTTAACACTAATGAAGATTTTACCCTCTTTAGGCAATTCCATGCCTGCTGAAAGCTGTGATTTGTAGAATGCCATTCCATAACTTTCATCAATACCGATACTTTCACCGGTTGATTTCATTTCCGGACCTAAAACAGTATCTGATTCAGGAAGTTTCAAGAATGGGAATACAGATTCTTTTACAGCAACATGATCTATTTTAACCTCTTTGGTTAAGCCAAAGTCTTTTAATTTTGCCCCATTCATAATCCAAGTAGCCACTTTTGCAATAGGCACACCAATAGCTTTACTTACAAAAGGAACTGTTCTACTTGCACGAGGGTTTGCTTCAATGATGTAAACCATTTCTTCATCAAGTTTCACGGCATATTGAATATTCATTAAACCTTTAACATCTAATTCCAAAGCTAATTTTCTTGAATTTTCACGAACAGTATCTAAAATATGTTTTGGAAGTGTTTGAGGGGGTATTATGCATGCGGAATCTCCTGAATGAACACCTGCTTCTTCAATGTGTTCCATGATTCCTGCAATAAATACATCATCACCGTCACATAAAAGGTCCACATCAAGCTCGATTGCATCTTCTAAGAACTTATCGACTAAAATCGGATGGTCTGGTGAGACTTTAACCGCTTCTTCCATATATTCCTCGAGTTCATTCATATCATAAACGATTTCCATTGCTCTTCCACCAATTACATATGATGGACGCACTAGAACAGGGAATGTGATTCTTTCTGCAATTTCTTTTGCTTCTTCAAATGAATTTGCGGTTCCGTATGGTGCTTGGTGAATGTGCAGTTTTTCCAATAGCTCTGCGAATAATTCACGATCTTCTACCCTATCAATACTGTCATATGAAGTTCCCCATATCTTAACACCTGCATTAGCTAATGGTACTGCAAGGTTAATTGAGGTTTGACCTCCAAACTGTACAATTACCCCATCCGGCTTTTCTTGTTCTATTACTCCCATTACATCTTCAAATGTTAACGGTTCAAAGAACAGTTTATCTGAAATGTCATAGTCTGTACTTACAGTTTCCGGGTTGTTGTTGATTAATATTGTTTCAATTCCGTCTTCTTTTAAAGCTAAAGAAGAGTGTACACAACAGTAATCAAATTCAATACCTTGACCGATTCTAATTGGTCCCGCACCGAGAATTACCACTTTTTTCCTAGTTGTTGAGACGAGTTCATTACCTTCATCATAACTACTGTAGTAATATGGAGTCTTTGCTTCAAACTCGGCAGCACAAGTGTCAACCATCTTATAGGACTGTTTAATGTTGTATCTTGAAAGCAGGTTTCTGATATATTCTTCAGTTTGGCCAGACAAATCAGCCAATCTTTTATTGGAACAACCTAACTGTTTCGCTTTTCTTAAATAAACTTCATCATTTAATTTATCAGCAGTCACATCATTTTCAAAGTTGACGATGTTTCTGATTTTGTATAAGAAGAAATTATCGATTTTAGTGATTTTTCCGATTTCATCAATATCCATACCATCCTTAATGGCGGAATATATCTGGAAATAAATCATATCGGTTGGATTTGCCAAGTCTTCTTTGGTCCATTCCACATATTCAAAACCATCGAATCCCATGTCAAGTGATCTGAGCGCCTTTTGGAAAGCCTCTTCGAATGTCCTTCCAATAGCCATTACTTCCCCTGTTGCTTTCATTTGAACTCCGACCTGACGGCTAACACCTTTGAATTTGTCAAATGGCCATCTTGGGATTTTAATTACAACATAATCGATAGCCGGTTCGAATGAAGCTGGAGTCTCTTTTGTAATGTCGTTTTTAATTTCATCTAAAGTCAAGCCTAAAGCCACTTTTGAAGAGATTTTAGCAATCGGATAACCGGTCGCTTTTGATGCAAGCGCACTACTTCTTGATACACGAGGGTTTACTTCAATGACCTTGTATTCGTCGGTTTCAGGGTTGAGTGCAAATTGAATATTACATCCACCGCGAATACCTAATGCTCTGATAATCTTGATTGAAGCATCTCTCATCTTTTGGATGGTCTCATCGCATAAGCATTGAATAGGAGCAACTACAACACTGTCACCTGTGTGAATACCCATAGGGTCAATGTTTTCCATGGTACATACAATGATACAGGTGTCTTCCTTGTCTCTCATTACCTCAAATTCTATTTCCTTCCATCCGAGAACGGATTCATCAATGAGAACTTGGTTAATGAAACTCATATCCAATCCATGATTTGCAATCTCAATCAATTCCTCTTCATTGTGTGCTATTCCTCCGCCGGTACCACCTAATGTGAATGCCGGCCTTACAATAACTGGATAACCAATATCTTCAACAGCCTTGAGTGCATCCTCTACACTTTCAACGGCCTGACATTTTGGAATTTCCTCACCAATCTCCTCCATAAGATTGGCAAACAAGTCCCGGTCCTCCACATCCTTAATTGTCTGAACATCAGAACCTATGACCTTGATTCCTTCCAATAATCCTAAGTCTCCAAGACCTGTTGCAATGTTTAATCCGGTTTGTCCACCCATGGTTGGTAAAATAGCATCTATATCCTCTTTTTCTATGATTTTTGCAACAACTTCCGGAGTCAATGGTTCGGTATAAACAGTATCTGCCATTCCAAGGTCAGTTTGTATAGTAGCCGGATTACTGTTAACGAGTACTGTTTCAATACCTTCCTCTCTTAGTGATTTACATGCTTGTGAACCTGAATAATCGAATTCGGCAGCTTGTCCGATTTGAATAGGTCCAGAACCAATAATTAATACTTTTTTAATATCTTTATCAACTGGCATATGTAATCCCCATAAATTTTTTAATAATCATCCATCATTTGATTGAATTCGTCAAAAATACTTCTTGTATCGTTTGGACCAGGACCCGCTTCAGGGTGGTACTGTATACAATGTAAAGGCAATTCCTTATGTGAAATTCCTTCAGGAGTTCCATCGTTTAAGTTAATTTGGGTTAAAACTAAATCAGTTTCTTTTAATGACTCTTTATCAATGGTAAATCCATGGTTTTGTGAAGTGATGAATACTTTTCCGGTTTCCAAATCTTTAACCGGTTGATTTTCACCCCTGTGCCCAAATTTCATCTTATATGATCTTGCTCCAAAAGATTTTGCAATCAATTGTTGGCCCATACAAATGCCGAAAATCGGCAATCTGTTTGATAATTTTTTCATTGTTTCAATAGTTTCAGTTACTCTGTCCGGATTTCCAGGTCCGGAAGTAATCATCAGTCCGCTTGGAGAATAATCTAATACGGTTTTATAATCAGTATCGTAAGGGAATAATATAACACCAATATCCCTTTCTAAAAATGAGTTGATAATGTTCTTTTTAACACCACAGTCAATCAAAGCAACTTTTTTGTCTGCGTCTTCATTAAATATTTTAATTTCTTTAGTGGATACTAATGGAACAACATCTATATCCTCAATGCTTGGCTGTGCACGAGCCATTTCAAGCAATTCCTCATCGGAAATATCTTCAGTTGTTATTGCTGCTTTAAGTGAACCTCTTTCACGAATCTTAAGGGTCAAATCACGGGTATCGATTCCACTGATTCCCGGAGTTTCAAATTCATTTAAAAATTCGTCCAATGTCTTTTGAGGTCCAAAATTAGAAAGTTCACGGCAGACCTCACGACAAACAAAACCTTCAACCTGAACCTTATCAGATTGATACCACTCTTCACTTACGCCATGATTCCCTTCCAATGGGTAAGTGGACATCAAAATCTCTCCTTTAAAAGACGGATCAGTTAAAGATTCGGTGTAGCCACCCATACCTGTAGAAAAAACAAGTTCTCCCAATTTGGTGGTTTCATAACCGAATGCTTCTCCTCTTAAAACAGTACCATCTTCCAAAGCCAATTTAGCTATTTTCACCATTAAATCACCATCATAAATACATAGAATTACATTCTATCTTTAATATATATTATTTTACTATATTATTAACCTTTGTTTTTTGGATATTTTAAGAATGAATTTCAAAAAAATAATTAAAAAATAAAAATAATTATGTTAGAAAATTGAATATTATTTAATATAGCAATATACCAAATCAAACTTAACGGGAAAGAAGTATGGATTCCGAATCTGAAAAATTAATAAAAAAGCAATTTAGAAATCCAAAGGATTATGAGAAATTCAAAAAGCTGATTAACGAAACAAAAGCTTATGAAGTCCCAAAGTCATTGACAGGGGAGTTAAGGCCATATCAAAAAATAGGATATTCCTGGTTGGTTCAAAACATCAAATATAACTTTGGATGCATATTGGCCGACGATATGGGTCTTGGGAAAACTATCCAGATTTTAACAGCCATCCTCCATTTTAAGGAGATGAATCCATTAGATAATGAGCCGTCATTAATAATCGTTCCCCCTACGCTGATTTCAAACTGGGAAAATGAGATAAATAAATTTACGCCTCAGTTAACTTATTACATTTACCATGGCCCCAACAGGACATTCCCTTTTGAAGATTATGATATCATATTAACCTCTTATGGAGTTATAAGGCTCGATTTAGATATGTTTTTAGACAGAGAATGGTTCATATGTGTTATTGATGAGGCACAAAACATTAAAAATCCGAACACCCAACAGACAAAAGCGATTAAAAGCGTCCCGGCAGCCACCAAAATTGCGTTGACAGGTACTCCAATAGAAAATAGATTAACGGATTACTGGTCAATATTTGATTTTGTAAACAAAGGATACCTATCAACATTAGATAACTTTAAAGCAAATTATGTCATGCGTATTGAAAGACTTGAAGAAACAAAAACTTTAGAAAAATTTAAAACAATAACCAAACCATTTGTATTAAGACGTCTGAAGACTGACGACAACATCAAAGACGAACTTCCGGATAAAATTGTCAATGATATTTACTGTAGCCTAACGAAAAAACAAATTTTATTGTATAATGCAATAATGGCTGGCATATTTGAGGATTTGGAAGGAAAAACCGGCATTGAAAGAAGGGGAATAATCCTAAACATTATCACTGGGCTGAAACAGGCATGCAATCACCCAGCACAATATCTGCGTTCAGACAATCCGAAAATTTCAGAATCCGGAAAAATGGAATTGCTAATAACAATTTTGGAAAACATTTTGGATATGGATGAAAAAGTCATAATCTTTACCCAATATGCCCAAATGGGCAAAATAATACAGAAATTAGTTTCAAAGAAGTTAAAAACGGAT
>NZ_JBGUIH010000058.1:0-8200 GCF_045112895.1 Methanobrevibacter sp.
CTGTTAAAGCTGATCAAATTAGAATAATTCAAAAGGAGGCTGACTGATGGCTAAAGATACAGTCGAAGTTCTTATCGAAGGTGGAACTGCAACTCCTGGGCCACCATTAGGACCTGCTTTAGGACCTTTCGGTATTAACATGATGCAAGTTGTGGAAGAAATTAATGAAAAAAGCGCAGACTTTGCAGGAATGAAAGTGCCTGTTATAGTCACTATCGATAGAGATACCAAAGAATTTGAAATCGAAATCGGTACTCCGCCAACAACTGCACTTATCATGGAAGAATTAGGCATCGAAAAAGCTTCTCATGAACCAGGTTTAGACATTATCAATGACTTGCCTATTGAAACCGCTTTAAAAATCACTAGAATGAAATTCGATTCATTATTATCTAATGATTACAAAGCAGGTATCAAAGAAGTCATCGGAACCTGTGTAAGTATGGGATTATCTGTTGATGGTAAAGACCCAAGAGAAGTACAAAAAGATATTGATGCTGGAAAATATGATGATCTCTTTGAAGAATAGGGATAATTAGTTAAATTAAAATTAAGTTAATAAATACAGTGTATATGATGTTATAACTAAAAATTATAATTGATATACTGTTTTTAATTCATGCAATCGTTTAAGAATTTTTTTCTTGTAATCGATACTCATGAAACCAAAAAAATCCAATGGGCATAAAATGTTCATGGGGGATGAATATGACACAAGATGTAGTAAACGCGGTGAAGGAGGCAAAAGAACAATCAAAGCCGAGAAACTTCACTGAGTCTGTGGATGTAATTATTAACATCCGTGACTTAGATGTCAGAAAGCCAGAAAATAGGTTTAATGAGGAAGTTACTCTTCCTAACGGCCGTGGCAAAGAAATTAGTATCGGAGTCATTGCTGATGGGGAACTCATTGTTCAGGCTAAAGATGCTGGTCTTGACGTCGTAATCAATAAAGATGGATTAGAAGAGTTCGGAAAAGACAGAAAAGCAGCTAAAAAAATGGCTAACTCTGTTGATTTCTTAATAGCTCAAGCAGATATGATGCCACTCGTTGGTAGATTCCTTGGTCCAGTTTTAGGGCCTCGTGGAAAAATGCCAAAACCAGTGCCTGCAAGTATCAAATTAGATCCTCTTTTAGAAAGATTACAAAACACTGTCAAAGTTGGCGTAAAACAACAAGCAAGTATTCAAGTTGTTGTTGGAAGCCAAGACATGTCAGACGAGGACATAGCTGAAAATGTTGAAACTGTTCTTACAGTCTTAGACCGCAATTTAGAAAAAGGAAGAAGTCAAATCAAGTCCATGTTTATTAAAACAACTATGGGACCAGTACTGAGGGTGATCTAATGGCTCATGTTGCTGAATGGAAAAAGGAAGAAGTTAAAGAGCTAAAAGGCATTATCGATGAATATGATGTAATCGGTATTGTCGATTTAATGAACATTCCTGCAAAACAGCTCCAGGAAATGAGAAAATCTCTCAAAGACAAAGCTGTTATCAGAATGTCCAAAATTAATCTTATCAATTTAGCTCTTGAAGATTGTAATGCTGATAAAAACAACATTGTTGATTTATCCGAGCACATGGAAGGTCAAGTTGCACTTATTGCAACCGAAATGAATCCTTTCAAATTGTACAAAATATTGGAAGACAGCAAAACCCAAGCTCCTGCAAAACCAGGAACTATTGCACCTGAAGATATTGTTGTACCTGAAGGAGATACTGGATTTGAACCAGGTCCATTCTTAGGTGAATTACAACAAGTTGGAATTCCTGCTAAAATTGATAAAGGTAAAATCTGCGTACAAAAGGAAACCGTCGTTGTAAAAGCGGGTGAAGAGGTTTCCAGACAAGTTTCCGCAACATTATCAAGATTAGACATTAATCCAATGGAAGTAGGAATTGATTTAAAAGCAGTATATGAAGAAGAAGCGATTTATACTTCAGATGTACTTGCAATCGACGAAGAACAAACACTAGCTGACATTCAAAATGCATATAAGAATGCATTCAACTTATCCTTAAATGCAGCTATACCTACTGATGAAACTATTTCCTCAATCATTACTCTCGCATACACCAGAGCAATCAATGTCGGTGTAGAAGGAGCAATCATGACCTCAGAAACCTCAGAACCAATTATCGGTTTAGCACAAGCTAAAATGTTAGCTTTAGCATCCGAAGTTGCTGATGCACCTGGTGCTATCGATGACGAATTAGCTCAAAAACTTTCCAGCGTTGCTGTAGCAGCAGCTCCAGCAGTTGAAGAAGTTGTTGAAGAAGAAGAGGAAGAAGAGGAAGAAGAAGAAAATAGTGAAGAAACAGCAGCAGCTGGGTTAGGAGCTCTGTTTGGTTAAAATTGAAATTTTTTGATTATTATAAAAACTAACACTTTAAAAAATTAATGGTGATAACATGGAATACATATATGCGGCAATGATTTTGCACAGTGCAGAAAAAGAGATTAACGAAGAAAATGTTAAAAGTATTATTGAAGCAGCAGGAATTGAAGCTGATGATGCTAGAATCAAAGCTTTAATCGCAGCTTTAGAAGATGTAGACATCGACGAAGCTATGGAAACCACTGCTATGGCAGCAGCACCTGCAGCTGCACCAGTAGCAGCTGAAGCTGTTGAAGAAGAGGAAGAAGAAGAGGAAGAAGAGGAAGAAGAAGCTTCTGAAGAAGCAGCAGCAGCTGGATTAGGTGCTCTCTTCGGATAGATTTTTAAATCTATCACCTTTCTTTTTTTTATTTTACTTTTTTTGTTTAGAACTACTATTTTTTTAAGATTATTTTATGAATTATTAACTATTTTCTATCTATTTTTTGAAAGTTATTTATTGTATTAAAAACAGATTATATACTAATAAATAATTTAAACTGATTTATATGGTAGAAATTTTTGATGAACTTGGTTATAAAAAGCAAACTTGTAAAACTTGCGGGCAAGAGTTTTACTCACAGGTAGACAGAGACACCTGTGGGGACGCTCCATGTGACGAGTATGGTTTTATTGGTAATCCTGCTACAGATAAGCCATACAACTTATATGAAATCCAACAAGTTTTTAGAGAATTTTTAGAAAGTGAAGGACACACACATGTCCACAGATATCCTGTTTTGGCTAAAAGATGGAGAGATGACGTATTTTTGGTTGGAGCATCCATCTTCTGTTTCCAACCTTGGATTACTTCAGGTCTTGTCAAGCCTCCAGCCAATCCTATTGAAATGGCTCAGCCTTCAATCAGGCTCAACGATGTTGACAATGTCGGACGTACCGGAAGGCACATGACCTGCTTTACTATGGGGACACATACAGTAATCAACAAGGAAGATGATTTCATCTATTGGGAAGACGAAACAATCAGACTCTGTCACGAATTCTTCAAATCAATCGGAATCAACACAGAGGAAATCACCTTCATCAAGTCCTGGTGGGCCGGCGGAGGTAACGAAGGACCTTGTTATGAAGTATGCTGCAGAGGTGTGGAACTCGCTACTTTGGTATTCATCCAATATGAAACCTTGGAAGACGGATCCAAAAAGGAAATCCCAATCAAGGTTGTGGATACCGGTTACGGTCTGGAACGTATCGCTTGGATTTCACAGGGAACTCCAACAGCTTATGATGCATGTTTCGCACCGGTAGTCGACAAGTTAAAAGAATTGACAGGTGTTGAAATCAATGAGGATATCCAGGGAAGAAACGCACAGATTGCCGGAATGATGGATATCGAGGACATCGGGGACTTGAAAGAATTAAGGCAACAGGTGGCCGAAAGCCTGAACCTTTCTTTGGAGGATTACTTGAAGGCGGCCGAACCGATGGAGGCAATCTACATTATTGCGGACCATACCCGCTGTTTGGCATTTATGCTGGCAGACGGCATAATCCCATCAAATGTTAAGGAAGGATACCTAGCACGTCTGGTTTTAAGAAGAACTATAAGGTTCATGAACGACTTGAACATGAAAGAGTCATTGGCTGATGTAATGGCAATCCAATTGGACTTCCTATCTGAATTCTATCCTGAAATTCGCCGTTCAGAAGAGCATATCATGAAGGTTATCGCTTTGGAGGAAGAGCGTTTTGCTGCAACAGTCAAAAATGGAATCGGCCTTGTTAAAAGATTAGTCAAAAGGCTTAAGAAGGAGGGCAAAAATGAAGTGCCCCTTGAAATGTTGATTGAGTTGTATGATGCTCATGGAATTCCGCCGGAAGTCGTAGTTGACCTTGCAGGAGATGATTTTACAGTCAACGTTCCGGACAACTTCTTTACCCAAGTGGCAGGAGCCCATGAAAAAGACACTACTCATAAGAAAGATGACTTCAAAGTCGATTTCCCTGAAACTGAATTATTATTCTATAAAGATTTCTACCAACAAGAGTTTGAAGCGAAAGTTTTAGGCATAGTCGAAAAAGATGGAGACACATGTTTGATCTTCGATAAAACAGCATTTTACCCTGAAGGAGGAGGTCAACCTTCCGACATAGGTGTATGTTCCTTTGAAGGGTTTGAATTTAAAGTACATTATGCTGAAAAAGTCGACAATGTTGTATTGCACCATGTAGCTGAAGTCGTACCTAAATTCTTGATTGGCGAAAAAGCCATATGCAAAATTGACTGGACAAGGAGGATTACCCTTGCACGCCACCACACAGGAACTCACTTGGTTATTGCCGCTGCAAGAAAAGTGTTAGGTAAACACATTTGGCAGGCAGGATCCCAAAATGGCCTTACAAGGGCACGTATTGACTTGTCACACTACAAACGTATCACACAGGAAGAGCTGAATGAAATCGAAAAATTGGCCAATGAATATGTGATGGAAAACATTGACCTGGACATTCAGTTCCACACAAGGGATGAAGCGCAGGAGTTATACGGATTTGTGCTTTACCAGGGAGGTATTGTTCCGGGCAAAATGATTCGTGTTGTCAAAATCCCTGGAATCGACGTTCAGGCCTGTGCAGGTACACACGTCATGAGAACCGGTGTTGTCGGGCCGATTAAAATCAACAAGACCGAAAGGGTTCAGGACGGAGTGGAAAGAATTGACTTTTCAGCAGGGCTTGCAGCTATTGATTCTATGCAGCATGATGATGCACTACTGCGTGAAAGTTCAGCGATATTTAAGGTCGAAAACGAGCAATTGCCAAGAACATGTGACAGGTTCTTCAGCGAATGGAAAGCTCAGAAAAACGAAATCGACCGTCTGAAATCAGAGATTGCATCATTAAAAATGAATTCATTGGCTGATGAATTTGATGAAATCAATGGTCTGAAAGTTGTCCATCAATTAATCGAAGCAGACTTCAGGGAACTTCAAAATATGGCTACTGAATTTACCGATAATGGAAAGGCAGATGTCGTTATTATGGGAAACAATGACGGTAAAATCGTTGGAGCGGCTTCACAGAATGCAATTGATAGCGGAGTCAAAATCAATGAGATTATCAAAACCGCAGCTGGTGTTTTAGGCGGTGGCGGAGGAGGCCGCTTAACCTTGGCACAAGGTGCTGGTAAAAATGCGGATAAGATGGATGAAGCTATTCAAACCGCTATTGACTTAATTAAAGGATAATTATTATCCTTTTCTTATTTTTTTTTAAAGGTAGATTAAATGAATCATGATTTGATAATTGCAAGATACGGTGAAATAGGATTAAAAAGCCCAAAGATAAGGTCTCGTTTTGAAAAAAAGCTAGTTAAAAATATTAGGGCTACTTTTGATTGTGAAGTTGAAAGAAATCAGGGAAGAATATACATTTTCCCAAATGATTTCGATGAAGGAATTGAAAAATTGAACAGGGTTTTTGGTGTAGTATCGTATTCGCCTGCAACATCAACACATTCCAATTATGGTGAAATTGATGAAACATTAACCCAATACACTAAAGATTTAATGGCTGAAGGCATTCTGGATGAAAATACGAAATTCGCAATCAAATGCCGACGTGTCGGAACACATGAATTCACATCTCAGGAAATGGCTGCCCATTGTGGAGGGGTAGTAAGGAATGTTGTTCTGGCTCCTGTGGACTTGACAAATCCTGATTTGACAATCTTTGTTGAAATCAGGGAAGATGACGCTTATATTTTTCATGAAAAAATCAGAGGTCCCGGCGGACTTCCTTTAGGAACACAAGGTAAAGTTGTGGTGCTTTTATCAAGCGGCATAGACTCTCCAGTTGCAGCATATCTGATGATGAAGAGAGGATGTGAGGTCGTAGCGCTTCACTGCAACAATGATCCGTTTTCAGGTCCGAAGGTTACTGAAAACTTCAATCTGTTGGTTGATCAGCTCAACATTTATGCTAATGGTGTTCCAATCAAAAAACGCATAATCGATTATGGCGAATACCTTACAGTCGCCAAGGAAAAGGCTCCCGAAAAGATGACATGTGTCCTGTGCAAATCAGGAATGTATAGGATTGCAGAAAAGCTGGCCAATAAGATAGGTGCCGATGCTATTGTCGATGGAAGCAGCGTTGGCCAGGTCGCTTCACAAACTTTATCCAACATATTAGCTACACGCTATGGAGTTGACATGCCGATATTATCCCCATTAATCGGTCTTGATAAGGAAGAGATCACTGCCATTGCAAAGGACATCGGAACTTTTGAGATATCCAAGATTGATGATGGCGGATGCAGTGCGGTTCCTCGCTATCCTGAAACACGCGCCGATTTGAAAAGGGTTAAGGAAGCCTGTGAAGCAATGAATCAGGATGCGGAAGTTCAAAAGGCATTTGAGAAAATTCGTGAGGGCTAATTGGTAGTTGGCCCATGTCTCTTACTTGTCGCCTTTTGAGCATTTTTCAGCATCAATTGCAATGACAAACATTAACACATGTAATGCGTGCTGCGGATTGGCCACGTCCAAAACGTATGTGTCTGTCAGGTTGAATAGCTGTTTTCCGATTTTGGCAACCAGATTTCCATTGGAATCCTTGATGGTGTAGTTCCATTCTGTGAAATTTCCATTTGCAGTCCAACCCAATGATTCTATGCTGTAGGCTGAACCGAATAATTTGAATAGCTTCTTTTTAATGCTACCTATCTTTTTACCTTTCTCATACAGTTCAAATGTTGGGGTGACTGATATGAGCTTTTGGTTGACTTCTCCGAGTTCATCCCCTTGAGGGTTAAATATTTTCAGTTTATGCCCTAATGACAACTCCCCTTTGACTTTGTATATGACTTTTTTATCTTCCCCATAAACATCAAAGGCATCGAGCCATGAGAACATTTTCTGCTTGAGTATAAGTTTCATGATTAATCTCCAATTCTTTGATAACAGTTATGTATTTTCAAGTATAAATGAATTGTAATCTAAATATCATAATGATTAAATACTATCCAAATCATAAATAATAAATGTCTAGTAAATAACTAATTTACTAATTGAGGTATTAAAATGAAAACTACTGTTAGTGTAATTAAAGCTGATATCGGAAGTGTATCTGGGCATTGTGTCGCACACCCAGAATTAATGGATATTTGTGATGAAGTTTTAAACGAAGCTTTAGAAACAGGTATCTTAAAAGATTATTATATCTCCCGTTGTGGAGACGATATAGACTTAATCATGACCCACGATAAAGGAGAAGAAAACGAAGAAGTCCACAAAACTGCATATGATGCATTCATGAAAGCTACTGAAAGAGCACGTGAATTAAAATTATATGGTGCAGGTCAAGACTTGTTGTCAGACACTTTCTCCGGAAACATCAAAGGTATGGGTCCGGGTGTTGCTGAAATGGAATTTGAAGAAAGACCATCTGATCCTGTTTTAGTATTCTGCTGTGATAAAACAGAACCTGGTGCATTTAACTTGCCAGTATTTAGGATGTTTGCAGACCCATTCAACACTGCAGGTCTTGTAATTGACCCAAGTTTACACGACGGATTCAAATTTGAAGTATTCGATGTAATCGAACACAAAAAAGTTATCTTAAACTGTCCTGAAGAAATGTATGACTTGCTCGCATTAATCGGTTCCACAGGAAGATATGTTATCAAAAGAGTATGGAAGAAAAATGGCGAAATCGCTGCCGCTGTAAGTACTGAAAGATTAAACCTGATGGCTGGAGAATATGTCGGTAAGGATGACCCAGCATGTATCGTAAGGGCACAATCCGGTTTCCCTGCAAACGGTGAATGTGTAGATCCATTTGCATTCCCTCACATGGTA